>CAZBQD010000009.1:0-57716 GCA_964493995.1 uncultured Francisella sp. | reverse complement strand
CTCCGTATGCGGGTTAGTTTAACTAATCCTTGTACGAAATAGTGTAGCCACTCCACAGGTGCGCTGATGGTGTAGCTATGTCCGTTCGGTTGCCACAACAATTCAGCTGCCAAAGACCAAGTATTACCGAGAGGAAATTCCACACCGGCAATCAGCCCGTAATTGGTTTGCTGTTGGAGCGAAAAATCGACGGTGGGGGTTGCGTTGCGCTGAGTGGCATCAATGAAAATGTGATTGGCTTGCAAACCGATGTAAGGCTTAATGGCATCGGCAGCATTAACCTGGGCACTGAATGCACCAACGGACAAACCAATAGATGCGATAGCAGATGCGCGAGCGAAATAAGACAACATTGAACTTTCCTGTAACCAGACAAAAAGCTCAATGTAATAGGCTTACTTTTTATGTTTTGATATTATACTGAAAAAACATAGCAAGGTTAAGCGGTTTACAGGTGACTAGCTGACTCGTGCTGCTAGTTCTTCGGCATAAGCCACCAATTCGGAACGATTAATGGCAAAAACGCCCATACCGCCATGTTCAAACTCAAACCAGAAAAAAGGCAATTCGGGATAAGCTTCAACTAAAGCCATATCAGAAGCCCCCACCTCCACCATCAGCACGCCCTTTTCAGTCAGATGGTCAGCCGCTTCGGCCAGTAATCGACGAGTCAAATCTAATCCATCTTGCCCAGAGGCCAAGCCGAGCATCGGCTCGTGCTGAAACTCAGCGGGCATAGCGGCAATTTCGTCGGCATCGACATAAGGCGGATTGCTGATGATTAAATCATAGCGTTCACCTTTGAGCGCACTAAACAAGTCCGATTGAATGGCACGCACTTGATCTTGCACAGCATGTAGCGCAATGTTCTGCTCAGCAACGCTAATGGCTTCACGGCTGATATCCACCAAATCAACCTGCGCATGGGGCACTGCCTGCAAACTGGCAATACCTATACAGCCAGAGCCGGTACACATATCCAGCACGCGCTCGCAATGGTCCAAATCTACCCAGCCATCAAAGCCACGCGCTATGAGTTCGGCAAAGGGAGAGCGTGGCACGAGCACCTGCTCATTAACGATAAAGGTCATACCAGCAAACCAAGTACGCCCGACCAAATAAGCAGCGGGAATACGCAAGCGAATGCGATCTTCGATCAGTTGCGCCACACGCTGGGCTTCACTATCGGTTAAGGCGCAATTTAGCCAAGACTCATCTAAGTCGGCTGGCATGTTAAGTGCCTGTAACACCAAAAATTTAGCTTCATCGAAGGCATTATCCATGCCATGACCGTAAAATAGCTTGGCGCCTAAAAACTGACTCGCACCATAGCGAATGAAATCGCGTAGCGTATTTAATCCCGATAAAGGCGACATGAGTAAAGACATAAGAAATTAAGCTCCCTTGGGACGAAACGCCACAATGCGTTCTGATTTGGTTTCTAAACGGGCGCCCCCAATCAGGTCGATACAATAGGGTACTGCAGCAAACACCCCATCCAAACATTGACCAATCGCACTGGGTTTACCGGGTAAATTAATAATCAGTGTTTTGCCGCGCACGCCAGCGATTTGGCGCGATAAAATAGCGGTGGGTACAAACTGTAAAGAAACCGCTCTCATTTGCTCAGCAAAGCCATCGAGAATTTTGTCGCACACAGCTTGCGTCGCTTCCGGCGTGACGTCACGTAACGCGGGTCCTGTTCCGCCGGTAGTTAACACTAAATCACAGCCTTGCGTGTCGGCTAATTCGATTAGGGTTTGCTCAATCACTAACTGCTCGTCGGGAATGAGTCTGACCACCGCTTGCCAAGGACTGGCTAGGGTATCGCTGATCCATTGCTGCATGGCAGGACCGCCCTTATCTTCATAAATACCTTGTGAAGCGCGGTCGGAAATGGTGACAAAACCTATTTTTGCGGTTTGCATAGGAACTACTCTTGTATTATTACGGCACAATGCCTATATGATACATGAGAGACGTTCTTTTATGGGGTAGAATATACCTGTAAAACATCCAACCTAATAAACGAGAAAAGAAGCCAACTATGCCGAATCACGAACTCGATAACGACAACCTACCCGACATGCCAGAATCGGCAAGCCAGCAGGAAGACGGAGTTGAAGCACAGATTCATGAGCATGAAGCTGCTAGCGATGCTTCGACCAGTGACAACAAAGATGTCACCCTGCACGACCAACACCATTTACCGCCGAATGTGTATTTAATTCCCATTCGTGAACGCCCGTTTTTCCCCAAACAGACGCTACCAGTGGTGTTGAATAAAGAAACGTGGATGGAAACCTTCAAGAACATCGAACGCAGCAAGCAGTGGTTGGTTGGTCTGGTTTATACGCCCGATGCTGGCGAGCAAGCCAAACCGGAAGAGTTTAGTGATATTGGTACGCTCATTCGCATACACAATCCACGCGTACATGAAGATCGCATTCAGTTTATTGCCGAAGGCGTCAAACGCTTCAAAATTGAGCATTGGCTGTCAGAAGCCGCGCCTTATCGCGCTCATGTCAGCTACCCCGAAGACGTGGTGAATGACGAGCAAGAGTCGGAAAATAAAGCCTATGCCATGGCGATTTTATCGGTGCTGCGCGAGATGGTGCCGTTAAATCCCCTGTTCGGTGAGGAAATTAAGCTGTTCCTCAATCGTTTTAGTTTTAACGATTCTGCCACCTTGGCCGACTTTGCCGCTGGCTTAACCACGGCAGACGGTCAGGCGTTGCAAGCGATTTTGGCAACCTTTGATTTGTCAGAGCGCTTAGATCAGGTACATAATCTGTTCCGCCAAGAGTTAGAACTGGCCAAGCTGCAGTACAACATTCGTGAACGCGTCGAAGAAAACCTCTCCGATCATCAGCGTAAATTCTTCTTGCGTCAGCAATTAAAAGAAATTCAAGAAGAGCTGGGGATCACTAAAGATGACCGCGCTGTTGATTTAGAAAAGTTTGAATCGCGCTTAGACAAACTCACCCTACCCGATGATGTGACGGATAAGGTCAGCGAAGAGTTAGAAAAACTCGGCTTTTTAGATACCCAATCGCCCGAATATGGCGTGACACGTAATTGGTTAGACTGGGTCAGTAGCCTGCCTTGGGGCAATTTCAGCAAAGACAAGCTGGATTTAACCACGGCGCGTAAAGTACTGGACAAGCATCACGATGCTCTAGATGATGTCAAAGACCGTATTGTCGAATTTTTAGCGGTCGGCGCCTTAAAAGGCGAAGTGAAAGGATCGATTATCCTGCTCGTTGGCCCGCCAGGCGTGGGTAAAACCTCGATTGGTAAATCCATTGCCGAAGCCTTGGGACGCAGTTTCTACCGCTTCTCGGTGGGGGGTATGCGCGATGAAGCCGAGATTAAGGGACATCGTCGTACCTATATTGGTGCTATGCCGGGTAAATTTGTGCAAGCTTTAAAAAGCTGTCAAACCGCCAATCCCGTCATCATGCTCGATGAGATTGATAAAATTGGTTCTTCTTACCAAGGTGATCCGGCTTCGGCTTTACTGGAAGTGTTAGACCCTGAACAAAACAAAGACTTTTTAGATCATTACTTAGATGTACGTTTTGATTTGTCCAAAGTGTTGTTTGTCTGTACCGCCAATACTACCGACAGTATTCCCGATGCCCTGTTCGACCGTATGGAAGTTATTCGTTTAGCGGGTTATATCACTGAAGAAAAAATGCGCATTGCCAAACGTCATTTATGGCCTGCTCTTCTGAAAGAATCGGGCATTTCACCCAAAACCATCGAAATTACGCCGCCGGCCATTCACCATATCATCGAAGGCTATGCGCGTGAAGCGGGTGTGCGTAACCTGCGTAAAATGATGGAACGCATTATTCGCAAAACCGCGGTTAAACTGGTCACGGGCGAAATTGAAACGGCTCGCATTCATGTCAAAGACATTGAAGATAGCCTAGGTCATCCCAAATTCAGCAATGAAAAGCCGGAAAATGTGGTGGGTGTGACGACAGGGCTCGCCTGGACATCTATGGGTGGCGCAACGCTAAACATCGAAGCCAGTCGTATTCATACGCTCAATCGCGGCTTTAAATTGTCGGGACAGCTGGGTAATGTCATGCAGGAGTCGGCCAATATTGCTTACAGCTATGTTAGCTCTAACCTAGCCCGATACAAAGGCGACCCTAAGTTTTTTGATGAAGCTTTTGTCCATTTACACGTGCCCGATGGCGCCACACCGAAAGATGGCCCTTCTGCCGGTATTACCATGGCAACGGCCTTGCTTTCCTTAGCGCGTAATGAAAAGCTGAAAGAACCGGTCGCCATGACCGGTGAGCTCAGCTTAACCGGTCATGTACTGCCAGTGGGTGGTATTCGCGAGAAAATCATTGCGGCAAGACGTGTCGGCATTAAAAACATCATTATTCCATTTGACAACAAACACGACTTTGATGAAATGCCCGACTACTTAAAAGAAGGCCTGACCATGCATTACGCCAAGCACTTTGAAGATGTGGTAAAACTCACCTTCTTGCCGCGCACTAAGGTGTCGCTCAGTAAACGCCCTTCGGAAGGACTCAATCAACGTCGTCGTTTATCGCGTGCGAAAACCACGCAAAGACGCACAGCAACGGACACGAGCAGTGCTCAATCCTAATCTCGCTACGCCAAGGAGCGTTAAATGCCCAGTAGTTTGAATCAATTTTTTATTGGACAACTCTATACCCATGATAACAACGCACTGTTGCGTTGTTATCAGCCCCTAATCGAAAGCATTACGCCCCTTTGCGCCCTGGCTTTTTACGAGGTGTTATTAACCGATCCAGCAACCAAACGCTTCTTAACCAGTGAGCTGGTCGAAACCCATCTTAAGAAAGAGCTGCAACTTTGGTTAAATGAAACGCTAAGTGAAAAAAACAGCGAAGCCGAATCAATTGCCGCCATTAACAAGCAACGTAGCGTTGGCGAAATTCATGCCCGAATTGACGTGCCCATGCACCTAGTCAACAGCGCCATGAGCATTATTAAAAAAGTGCTCTTTGAATCAATTAAAGCTAGTGACTCAGTGGTGGTAACGGAAAAAACGGATCTCATTATCCTGCTCAATCAGTTATTAGATGCGAGCCTGAGTTTAATTAACGAATCCTATTTAGAAGGCCGAGTTGAAAATGAACGCTCGGCGCAAGAGTATCGCAGCCGCTCTTCTGCGCATGAAATCGCCATTGAAATTGAACGGGTTAAGGGCGCTCTTTATGGTTGGATGACGCAATTTATGGCGGACTTATTAACCAACAATCAACGCAGCGTTGATATTCATCATCAAGAGTTTTCCTTGTGGATTCGGCACAAACTGGGGTATGTCAGCACTAACGATAAAAGCGTGAGCCAAATCAAACAAACCCTTGATAAATTGCAAACTGAACTGGACGAATTAAACCTGTCTGGTTTTGCGCATAAGGAACAGAGTGTACAAAAAATCAGTGCGCTGACCAATGAATGTGGTTGGTTACTGGGACAAATCGCCGACCAAAACATCGAAGCTTCGGCTCGTGAAGACACCCTAACGAGCCTAATTGAAAGACGCTTTTTAGCGCCGATTATGCAAAACGAAACGCACATGGCCATGAAAACCAAAACGCCCTACAGCGTCATGATGATTGATGTGGACAATTTTAAGTCAGTCAACGATATTCATGGTCATCAGGCGGGAGATAGTGTGCTCAGTACGGTTGGGCATATTCTCAAACGCAGTTTGCGTGTTACCGATTACGCCTTCCGCTATGGCGGCGAAGAATTTCTGATTTTGATGCCAGAAACACCGGCTGCTAATGCTGTACGAGCTGCCGAAAAACTGCTCGATAAAATCAGAAATGCCAACATTAAGTTAGATAACGGCAGACATCTTAGGGTTTCTGTGTCTATTGGCATTGCCCAATTCGACGATCATCCCGATTTTGAGCATGTCATTAAACACGCCGATGAAAAACTCTACGAAGCCAAGCATAACGGCAAAGATCGTTACGAAGTGTAAAAGAGCGAACGGTCGCTTGGTTCGTGTCGTTAAACCCATAATTAAACACCCCTAAGTGGGGCAAAGTAATATTCGAAATAATACGTTATCATCAGTGTTTATCTTCTGTTCACTGTGCTAATATTAAATCTATTAATCCATGATGAATCGACCTATCTTTTATGATAAACAGGTTAAAAAGCCTTTCCATCAAAGCACGCATTACGCTGTTCACTCTGGCTATTTTTACAGCTGGAGTGTGGGTCTTGTTCTTTTTTATACAACACAGCCTTCACCAAGACATTGAACAACTCGTTAGCGAACAGCAACGCACCACAACCATACTGGTTGCAGACGATATCAATGAACAACTGAATGCTCGCTTGACTACTTTGCAAGACGTGGCCAACTTAATTGATGATCCCTTATTCACTGACAATGAGTCATTACAAAAGTTCTTAACACACAAGCCAGCTCTAGAAAAATTATTCAACCAGGGGTTTTTCGTTACCGATGCTCAAGGCACGGCCATCGCCTCGATACCAGTAGCAATGAGGCGCAATACACTCAATTATTTAGACTTAGCACACATAGCCGCAACTCTCAAAGATGGTAATCCGAGAATCAGCTCTCCCTTGATCGGCAAATTAACGCAGTCACCGATGTTTCATTTTGTTGTTCCCATTTATGATAACGAAAAAAACATCATGGGGTGTCTTGTTGGCGCCATCAACCTAGCACAACCTAATTTTTTAGACAGAATCACTCATAATCATTATGGTCAAACTGGCGGTTATGTCTTGTTGGATGCGACCACACGAACGGTAATCACCGCTACCGACAAAAGCCTGCTCATGAAATCCATATCGCATGGGGAGAATCCGTTAGCAGATCGTTTTATAGAAGGGTTTGAAGGATCGGGCATCACTCGGCATTTAGGGCTTGATGAGGTTTTGGCATCAAGTCATCGTATTGACACGGCAAATTGGCGCATCGTCGCCATGCTTCCCACCCATGAAGCCTTTGCCCCCATTGATACCATTAAACGACACATCTGGACGATGACACTCTTCCTATTCTTGGTAACAGGACTGTTCATCTGGTGGATGATTCGGCGTGAACTTTATCCACTCATTGAAACGGTTCAGAGCTTAGCCAAACTCCCTTTGGATGAAACTGAATTACAGCCTTTGGCTAATAGACAACACAATGAAATCAGTGATCTTATTGAAGCGTTTAATCACCGTATTAAAAAGCTAGCTGAACAACAAAAAGCCTCTAGGCTAAGTGAACAACAACTGACGCAAATTGTTGATCAAACGCAGGTCCATTTATGGGCGTTTGATGGCCAAAAGTATACGTTCATTAATAAGCAATGGTTTGAGTTTACCGGACAAACGACAACCAATACCCTAACGATTGAAATGTGGACATCTGTTGTGCACCCAGATGATCTATCCCATGCCACGGAAGTCTGGATGGAAAATTGGCGCAGTAAAACCGAACACGACAACTATTTTAGGCTTCGCCGATACGACGGTAGTTATCACCACTTTCATTGCCATGCATTCCCTGTTTATGATGAACAGGGTCAGTTTAGTTATTTTCAGGGCATCAACATTGATATCAGTGATCGTAAACATTTAGACGAGATTTTAGAAAAGCGCATGAATGCGTTGGTCGCTTCACTCAATGCCAATGAAATTGAACTAGAAGCCTTGTTAAATCAAGAAGAATTGCAACGCATTCAAGACGAATTTTCATCGACTTATGGCGTGGCCTCCATCATCACCAAACCCGATGGCACGCCCTTTACCCAACCCAGCAATTTCACAGCCTTTTGTCAGGACATTATTCGTCAAAGCGAACTGGGTTGCGCCAATTGCATGAAATCCGACGCCATCATAGGTCGTTTTCATCCTGAAGGTCCCATCATACAACCCTGTTCAAGCGGGGGTTTATGGGATGCGGGCGCCAGTATCACGGTAGGTGGCCATCATATCGCCAATTGGCTGATTGGTCAGGTACGCAATAGTGCTCAGTCAGATGAACAAATCCGACCCTATGCACGTTTAATCGGCGTTGATGAAGTGCGCTTCATGCAAGCCTTTCACCAGGTACCACAAATGACATCGGAACGTTTCAAAGAAATTGCCGATGCCCTATTCGTGCGAGCCAATCATTTACCCGAACGCGTTTTTCACGACCCACAACAAGCCAAGCTATTAGTACAACAAAAACATTATGAAAACATGGCAAACTTCCGTAATCAAGTCATGGCAGCTCTAGTTGAACACGTCTCGCTGGAAAGTGTGCTTGAAACCTTGGTGTTGGGACTTCAAAAAATCAGACCCGAAATGCTTTGTACAGTACTATTACTGGGGACAGATGGTAAACGCTTCGACTTAGTCGTTTCACCCAGTTTACCCGACTTTTTCAACAGTGCGATTGATGGGATCGAAATTGGAACAGGGGTTGGCTCTTGCGGTACTGCCGCATTTACCGGAGAACGTGTGATTGTTGAAGACATTCATACCCATCCCTATTGGGCACCGTTTAAAGATATTGCCCAACAAGCCGGATTGGGAGCTTGCTGGTCTCAACCCATTTTGGGTAGCCAAGGTGAGGTTTTAGGAACCTTTGCCATTTATCACCATGAGGCACACACACCCGATGCAGAAGGCATAGCACTCATTGAAGAGTCGGCCAATCTTGCCAGTATTGCCATTGAACAGCATCGCGCTAAAGCAGCCATGATTGAAAGTGAAGAACGCTTTCGCAGCCTAGCTGACGCGGCGCCGACACTTATTTGGGTGGCTGGCACAGATAAGCTCTGCACTTGGTTTAACCAAACATGGCTAGAATACACGGGTCGAACCATGGAGCAAGAATACGGAAATGGTTGGGCTGAGGGTGTTCATGAAGCCGATTTCGATCGTTGCTTGGACATTTACACCACTGCCTTTGACGCTCGACAAAACTTTCAAATGGATTACCGACTACGTCGACATGATGGTGAATACCGTTGGTTTATGGATGTGGGGCGGCCGCGTTTTAATAATCACGGACAATTCGTTGGTTACATTGGTATGCTAACCGACATCAGTGACCGCAAAGAACTCGAAGAGCAAGTGAAACAGCTCGCTTATTATGATCCACTCACCAATCTACCTAATCGTCGTCTACTCGAAGACAGATTGACGCTGGCACTGGCCGCCAGTAAACGTAGTCAGCATTATGGTGCTCTGATGTTTTTGGACTTGGATAACTTTAAGCCACTCAACGACACCCACGGTCATGCTGTCGGAGATTTGTTGCTTGTCGAAGTTGCTACTCGACTGAAGTCCTGTGTTCGAGAAATGGACACAGTGGCTCGGCTGGGAGGTGATGAGTTTGTTGTTATTCTCAGTGAATTAGCAATGAACCAGACAGAATCGACAAATCAAGCCTTAAAAGTTGCCGAAAAAATTCGCTTGAGTATTGCCTCGCCTTTCTTACTGGAGTTTACCAACGAAGAGGGACATGAAGTAAGGGTCGAACATCATTGCACCACCAGTATTGGTTTAGCTATGTTCATAGAACACCAAATGAGCCTAGCTGACCTCATGAAAGCGGCTGATACGGCCATGTATCAAGCCAAAGATAATGGTCGCAATCAAGTTTACGTTCAATCATATTCTGAAACCTGAATAGAAAAAACAAGGTAAGTATTATTATGTCCAAACAGCCAATGGCTCAATCAGTTAAAGTTTTATTGATTTGCATGGGAAATATCTGCCGCTCCCCTACTGCTCATGCGGTATTCCGCCATTTGGTGCAAGAACATGGCCTAACCGAACGCATTGAAATCGATTCGGCGGGTACACATGCCTACCATATCGGTAACCCGCCCGATCACCGCTCTATGCAAACGGCGCGCAAACGCGGTATTGATATGAGCGATTTACGCGCTCGTCAGGTCGATTTGGGCGACTTTTATCATTACGACTATTTAATTGCCATGGACGACTATAATATGTCGTTACTGCAAGAAATGGCACCCAGCGACATGGCACACAAGTTAAGTTTATTTCTCTCCTTTGCGCCGCACTTGAACGAACGCGAAGTCCCCGACCCCTACTATGGCGGTGCTGATGGCTTTGAGTTGGTCTTTGACATGGTACAAGCAGCCAGTGAAGGACTGCTCAGCCACATCAAATCAAACCACTTGCATCAAGCTTAGGCGCTTCTGTGAACTTAGAACGCAACCCAAAACACTGGCCAGACTTACCCAGCGACTTTGCCCAAGCCCTGCCCTTGTTGCAAAGCCTACCTGCACCTAGCTTACTAATTGAGACACTAACAGCTTGGCAGCAAGCGCAAGAACCGGACGAATCTCACATTCGTCTGCGGCATCAGCTTCTGCATTGGGAAAAGCAGCGGCAACAGCTCAGCGATCACCTACCCGAAAGCAATGAACAGTGGGAAAATTTCCGCCGCATGTTACTGTCGTTACTTTCATCGCCACTGGTATTGCTGACGGCGCTAGCAGCCCATCTGGCTCAGTTGCGTTTGTTCAAACTGATGAACGAAGCCGAACAGCAACAATTGGCTGTGCAAACTCAATCGGTTTACGCCCCCCTAGCCAATCGATTAGGCCTTTCAACTTGGAAGTGGGAAATGGAAGACATTGCCTTTCGTTTATCGCATCCACAAGACTACACCCGCATTGCCAAAGCACTGGCCAGTAAACGCACGGAAAGAGAAGCCTTTATTGCGCACACCATTAGCGACATCAGCTCACTCTTACAGGCAGAAGGCATCAGTGCCGATATCGCCGGACGTCCCAAACACATTTACAGCATTTATAAAAAAATGCAGCGCAAATCACTGGCATTCGAACAACTTTACGATTTACACGCGCTGCGCTTGCTCACTCATTCCATCGAAGATTGCTATCGTGTGCTGGGCTTATTACATCAGCACTTTGTACCCTTACTCAGTGAATTTGATGACTATATTGCTCGACCTAAAGCGAACGGCTACCAGAGCATTCATACCATTGTCATTGGTCAGAATGGCTGGCCAGTGGAAATTCAAATTCGCACCCAGCAGATGCACCAACTGGCCGAAGAAGGCGTAGCCGCGCACTGGCGTTACAAAGAAGGCGCTCAACAAGATGCTAGCCTAACGCAACTGGTGCATCAACTGCGACAGTCGCTTTCTGGTGAATTAGATGCACAAAGCTTCGATGCCTGGGAAAAAGAGCTGACCGGCAAACACATATTTGTTCTCACCCCCAAGGGCGACTTGTTACGCCTGACACAAGGTGCAACAGCGCTGGATGTCGCTTATCTCATTCATACCGAATTAGGACACAGTTGTCGCGGTGCTTTGGTCAATGGGGCGATAAAACCGCTTGATGAACCCCTGTCAAACGGTGATCGCGTCGAAATTCTAACGCAAAAACAAGGTACGCCCAACCTCAACTGGTTATCGGGCAAGTTTTTAGCGACCAGTCGCGCCCGTGGCAAAGTGAAGGCTTATTTTAATCGACAGGCAGCAGACGTTCATTTAACCACCGGAAAATCCCAGCTTGACCGTTTAAAATCTCGCTTTCGTTTGGGCAATGAATTTGTGCAATTCTTAACGCAACGTTTCACTTTTGCCAATAACGACAAAAGCAGCGATAAAAGCATTGCCATTGCCATTGGTCAGGGGCGTATTAGTAGCGAACAACTCTCTAAAGCGGTACAAGACTATTTACATCCACGCGTACAAACTCCCGTTAGTAACTCAACGAGCGAGAACACCAAACCGCAAGACTCCAGCATTTTTGTTCCTGGTATTGGTAAAGTCACCGCCCATATCGCCCAATGCTGTGCACCTCAACCACCCGAACCGATTATTGGGCTGTTGACACGTCAACATGGCTTGCGCATTCATCGTCAAGATTGTCCCGACCTGCTCGCCCTGCCGGCACAAACACATCAACGACTTCTCAAAGTGCGCTGGGGCGGCATTCAATCGGCAGAAACGCCTTTGTGTCTGGAAATTATCGCCATTGAACGCGACAATTTATTGGTTGACCTGGTCACCTGCTTAACCAAAGAGGGCGTGCGTATTGGTCACTTTCAAGCCTTACCGGGCGAACAAGCCAACAGCATTCGTGTGCATCTCGAACTCTCTGTTAATGCTGAACAAGACTGGTTAGCCCTAATGGATAAAATTGAAAGCTTATCGGAAGTCCTGAGTGTCACTTATTGTCTTGAAAATGCGCATTGACGTGTTATGATACAAGGAGAAACTGGAGAATATGATGAGCGCTGTAACTTTCGACACCTTTGAGTTCAATAATACCTTGCGCGAAGCAGGTTTTGATGAAAAGCAAGCCGCTGCGCTAACGAAGGCTCAAGCAAAAGCGGCTGAGCAGATTCATGCTGCAGGTGAGTATGCCACCAAAGCTGATATTCTGGAAGTGCGAAAAGATATGCAAGTTATGGAAGAACGCATGACCGCCAATTTTTACAAAGCCATTTTGTTGCAAACGATTGCTCTTGCGGGTTTAGTGATTGCTACCATCAAATTTTTAGGCTGAATAGTGCAATCACGCCGCTAACCCTCTATACTAAACCCATTATGTTAATCACACCTTGTTAGCTCCATGTCATATAGAATTGAAAAAGACAGTCTCGGCGAAGTGAAAGTACCGAGCAACGCCCTTTACAGTGCGCAAACACAACGTGCCATCGACAATTTTCCGATTAGCTTTCAGCCGCTGCCTAGCGTCTTGATTCAAGCGATTGCCAGCGTCAAACACGCCAGTGCCACCACCAATGAACAGCTTGGTAAACTCTCTGCCCAACAAGCGAGTGCCATTCGCCAAGCGGCGCAAGAAATTATGGAAGGACAATGGCTTGATCAGTTTCCCATTGATGTGTTCCAAACGGGTTCTGGCACCAGTAGCAACATGAATGTCAACGAAGTGATTGCCACACGCGCCAGTCAACTGAGTGGTTTGCCCATTCACCCGAACGACCACGTCAATATGGCGCAAAGCTCAAATGACACCTTCCCCAGTGCCATTCACATTGCTTGTGTTCAGCAAATTCATCAGGCCTTATTGCCGGCGTTAGCGCATTTACAAAGCATCATCGAAGCCAAAGCCGTTGATTGTCAGGATGTGGTGAAAACCGGTCGCACCCACTTAATGGATGCCATGCCAGTGCGTATGGGACAAGAGCTGTCTGGCTGGGCGCAACAAATTGCCAATAACCGCCAGCGCATTGAAAACTGCTTGCCTCAACTCTGTTCCCTAGCTCAAGGCGGCACAGCAGTGGGCACGGGTGTTAATGCCCATAGCGAATTTGGTGTACGTTTTGCTCAAAATGTGAGTAAACTTTTAGATTTACCTTTCACCAGCGCGGTTAATAAATTCGAAGCCTTATCGAGCTTAGACAGCGTAGTTTCTTTGTCTGGTCAACTCAAGACCTTAGCGGCGAGCCTTAGCAAAATCGCCAACGATTTACGCTGGATGAACGCTGGCCCACTAGCCGGTTTAGCCGAAATCAGCCTACCAGACCTACAGCCTGGTAGCTCCATTATGCCCGGTAAAATCAACCCCGTTATGCCCGAAGCAACGCTGATGGTATGCGCGCAAGTGATGGGTAACGATGTGGCCATTAATATCGGCGGACAATCGGGTAGCTTCCAACTCAATGTCATGCTACCGATGATGGCACGCAATATCCTAGAAAGCATTCAGTTGCTCAGTAATGTCATGCCCTTGTTAGCCGATAAAGCCATTGCGGGATTTACGGTGAATCATAAGCAATTAGAAAAAGCACTGGCTGTTAATCCCATTTTAGTCACCGCTCTGAACTCGGTGGTTGGCTACGAAAAAGGCGCGCAAATTGCCAAAGAAGCCTACAAAACGGGCGAGCCCATTATTGATGTGGCCTTACGCTTAACCGACATGGATCGTGATACCCTAACGCGCTTCATGGACCCCAAATTACTCACTGGCGCCTAAGCCAACTTTCAAAAAAGGAAAATCTATGTCTGTAGCCACCTTAACGGCCGACCTATTCGAAGAAACCATCAAAGCACACGAAATGGTCATTATTGACTTTTGGGCGGCTTGGTGTGGCCCTTGTAAATCCTTTGCACCCACTTTCGACGCGGCGGCTGAACGTCATCCTGAAGTCGCTTTTACTAAAGTCAATGTCGATGAAGAACAGGAATTAGCGGGGTTATTTCAAGTACGCTCTATTCCTACCATTGCTTTCATGCGTGAAGGAGTTGTCATTTATGCTCATTCCGGTGCGTTACAAGGTTCTGAATTAGACGAAATCATCGGTAAAGTGAAAGCATTAGACATGGCTCAAGTCCATGCGGATATGGCGGCTCAACAGGCTCAAGCTTAAACAGTCAATTAATCCAACTAAAGGAGTCATGGTATGAATGGGCTCGAACTCACCTCAGTGACTCCTTTTAATCTACTCAACGACGCTCAACTAGAGCGCTTGTCACGTCACAGCGATCTGATTTATCTCGATCAACACCACACACTGACCATTCGCAGCGAATCTCCTAGTGAACGCTTTTTGCTGTTTGTTTTCAAGGGACGTGGACAATGGCAAGTTGCCGATGAAGATAAAGACATCATTCACGCCAATGAAACCGCAGGCGCACTCATTCTCTTGCAGGGTGGCGAAGGTCAATTCACCGCTTTAGAAGAAGTGCTAGCTTATCGCATTTCGGGCGACTTTTTCGATAGCCTCTGCCAAGAAAACGCCGCCTTCTTTGCCTATTGGAGTGCCGGCATTCGCGATAAACTAGCGCGATTGCAACAACGTGAGCAAACCGACGCCTTCGCTAACTTTATGATGCTCACCGCTGCCGATGTGCCACTTTTACCTATCGTTAGCCTGAGCGATGACTTCAGTCTTCAACAAGCCAGTAAAGCTTTAAGAGCCCAGCAAGCCAGTGCCGGTTTAGTCAAGCTGGATGATGCGTCACTGGGCATCATCACCACCACCGACCTACTGAACGCCTTTACCGATCACGAATCAGGTGCCTACCCTTTATTGAGTCAACTGGCCAAACGTCAACTGGTGTCGATGCAGCAAGAGGATCATTTATTCAAAGCGCTGGTGCTGATGACTGAGCACAACCTCAGTCATATTGTCATTTTACGACAACAGCAGCCTATGGGAATTTTGCCGCAAAAAACCCTACTCGGTGCGCTGGCTAATCAATCGGTGATGATGGGACAACAACTCGAACAAGCACAGACACTCGATGACTTACAGCCGATTCAGCAAGGATTAACGGCACTCATTCGCAGCTTGCATCACAAGGGGGTTAATCCTCCCTTTATTGCCGAATTGGTCAGTTCACTCAATCGCGCTCTGTTTCGTAAAATCAGCCAACTGACTCGACCCGCTTCACTGGCATCGCTTGACTATGCTGTGCTCATTATGGGTTCTGAAGGCCGACAGGAACAGATTCTGCGCACCGATCAAGATAATGCGCTCATCTGGCAAGGCGATGTCGATGCCAGTCAAACCAAGCTTTGGGCGCAGGCGATGCACGATGCCCTCGCCGATTTAGGCTTCCCTGATTGTCCCGGCAACATCATGATGATTAATCCATTATGGCAACAATCCCTAACCCACTTGATGGCTCAAGTAACAGAATGGATGCATCAAGCCACTAACGAATCGATGATGTACTTATCCATTTTGCTCGATGCCGATACCGCTGCCGGCAATGCTCAGCTAACGCAAAGCTTATTGCAACAGGTCAAAGCAGCCGTGGCGAGCAACCGCGCTTTTATGGGGCATTTTGCCAAAAGCGCCTTAGAATTTGAAACACCCCTTGGCTTGTTTTCACAATTCAAAACCAATAAGCAGGGTCAGCTCGACCTGAAAAAAGGGGGACTCTTTCCCATTGTACATGGTGCGCGGGTGCTCATGTGTGAACATCCGATTACAGCGACCACAACGCATGAACGACTCAGCGCCCTGGGTGAGACTCGAGCCTTATCGGCGAGTTTTGCCAGTGAGCTAGTAGAAGCCTTTGATTTTATGCAACAATTAAGACTCAACGAGCAATTAATTGCCTTAGAGCAAGAAGCTGAAATCAACAACCTCATTAGCGTTGATCGACTGTCGCATTTACAAAGAGACCTACTAAAAGATAGCTTTAAGCTGGTCGATCAGTTTAAGAACTTGCTCAATCATCATTACAAACTCAACCAGTTGATGTGACCTTGATGTGGTTTAACGCCCTTTACCGCCGTTGGCAACGTAAAAAGCTACGTGATGAGGACTATCATTTTCTCTTTGAACCCCCACAACGCGCGGGTGTGGTGAGCTTAGACTGTGAAACCACCGGACTGGATGCCAACAAAGACGAAATCATTAGTATTGGTGCCGTCCGCATTATCGATCATCAAATTCTCACCAGCGAACGGCTACAACTCAAACTGAAACCTTCTCAACGCATCGAAGCCGAAGCCATTAAAGTGCATCAACTTCGAAACTGCGATGTGCAAGACGGATTAGAACCGATTGAAGCCATGAAACAACTCTTGGCTTTTATTGGCAGTAGCCCCATCCTGGGTTATTATTTGGAATTTGACATGGCGCTGATTAATCGAATTGTGCAGCCTTGGTTGGGCATTAAATTACCCAATCAACAGATTGAACTATCAGCACTCTATTACGATCAGAAAATTGGCCTCATTCCACAAAAACGGCTCGACTTGAGATTAAGCAGTATTTGTAGTGAATTGAATGTCCCTAACTTAGGCGCACATGACGCTTACACCGATGCCTTGACGGTAGCGATTGCTTATGTGAAATTAATCAAAGAGAAATAAAAAAAGAGTTTAAAAGCAATGGATTATGATATGTATGATGGTGCCCGGGGCCGGAATCGAACCGGCACGCCGTTGTGGGGCGGCAGATTTTAAGTCTGCTGTGTCTACCTGTTTCACCACCCGGGCAAATTTTGAACGTCATTTATGATGGAGGCCGGACCCGGAATCGAACCGAGATTCATTGATTTGCAATCAAGTGTATAACCACTCTACCATCCGGCCCATCTTGGAGCGGGATAAGAGACTCGAACTCTCGACCCTAACCTTGGCAAGGTTATGCTCTACCAACTGAGCTAATCCCGCATCAAAATGAAGTCTCTATTATGAGGGATGAAGCGCCTTTAGTCAAGGCTTTCATCGTCATTTTCTTCATAATCATCTCGGTTATTCGGCGTGGACGATTGAGTCGGATCGTGTAGCGCTTTAAGCATCTTAAATAACAAACGGGCATGTTTGGGCGCTTTGTTTTGTTCTTTTTCTAATCTTGCTAAGCGAATGGTTTGTCTAAATTCATGACGGTCGGCGTGCGGGAAAACTTCCAACAAATCGCCCAACACCACATCGCCATCCGCAATTAAACGGTCACGCCACTGTTCACAACGATGGTGCATAGCCACCGCTTGTTTTGAATCGCCATGCACCAAGCCTAAGGTCACCTCAATCTGCTCTGCCCAGTCTTCCTGACGAATCCGCTTACCTAAGTAATTACGTTGACGACGATAACCCGGACCAAAACTCATTTTCTTCATCATCGCCAAACCGGCTAAAAAGTCCTCATCAAAAAAGACAAACTTTTTTAACTGATCCTTACTCAGCTCCAGTAATTCAGGCACTAGGTCGGTTTGTGCTTTAGCGTCTCGTTTTTGTGCGGAACGACTGGGGCGACCGTCACCGTAAAATTCCTCATCGGATAAAGAAGTGTCGTTACTAGCATGCTTTTTCATGGGGTTACTCGCGATAAAATGTGTTCCTGACGGGCAAAGCGTTCAGCATTGGCCACCACATCGGGAATGGAAATACCTTCGTGCCAGTTAGCACGGGTCATTAAATTAGGGCAATCTTGTGCTAGCGCCTGACGAATTTGAGCCACCTTTTCTAAATGCCCCAACTGATATTGTGCAATGGCATGTGGCCAGAGTTTCACTTGACTGAACACTGGCATTCCTTGAATGCCCAATAAGTGCGTTAGATCCTTCACCACCTGATCGATTAGGGTTTGCTCATCACGTGTTGCCACTAAAGGATTGCGCGTACCGCCAATAAAACAACTTAATAGTACCTTACCTTCTGGCGCTCGCTGCGGGAAAATGCTGCTGGAAAAAATGGCGCCCAAGGTTTGAATACCCAAACTGCGCGGAATCAAGACACCAAAACCATCCAGTGCATGGGTGATCTGCTCACGATCAAAGCCTAAGGCGACCACGGCTAAGGGCGGCGACTCAATCAATTTGAGCAACTGTGCCGCTGTTGGCGACAAAGGCGCTAATAATTGAGCGGCATCGGGCGCATCCAGTGTCACAATCACTTTATGGGCTAACAGCGTTTGACCATTATCCGTACTGACTTGCCAACCTTGCTCAGTTTTACTTAAAGTAGAAACCCTGGCCGAACACTGCACCGATTCACCCAGCGCTTGGGCTAGGGCTTTAGGTAGGGTTGACATGCCTTTTTGAAAACTAATCATATGATTAGAAGGCACATAACGCCCCGCTGCCCGATCTTGCTTGCGCGCTTTCATGCGTGCGATCATGCCCTTGAATAGAGAACCTTGATCTTTTTCCATCAACCAAACTTTATGGAAGGCCGCTTGCACAGAAAGTTTGTCTGGATTACCGGCAAAAATACCCGACACAAAAGGGTCGAGCACCCAATCGCGCCATTCTTTACCAAGGCGTCGCGTGATAAAGTCACCAATCGATTCTTCGCCCACACCACGACCGCGAAAGGGTTCCCACAACAGGCTTAATTTTGATAAAGGACTGACCAAGGGCGTTTTAATGAGTGCTCCAATCGACAAGGGTAAGGCCCACAACTGACCGCCGCGCACCACAAAACGATTTTTAGACTGATCGTTGGCCACCACCACCTGATCTCGAATAGCCAAGGTATCAATCAAGTCATCAATCGGTTGCGATGATAACAAGCCAGAATTAGCGCCGACATCAACCTGCCACCCCTCAGTGTTGTGAGTTTGAATGCGACCGCCTACTTCAGCTTGCGCTTCCAAAACTTGCACACTAAAACCGGCTTGTTGCAAATACCAAGCACTAGACAGTCCCGACAATCCCGCACCAATAATGACATAATCTACCTGTTTCACACTCAATCCTTTTTGGTGTTATCTTCTGTGACACATTGAGCGATAAAAGTGGCTTCGTCCCACACTAAAACGCCTAGCTGCTCGGCTTTGGCCAATTTGCTACCGGCGGCTTCTCCGGCGATAACGATATCGGTTTTTGCCGAAACACTACCCGTTACTTTAGCTCCGAGTCGCTCTAAAATCGCTTTAGCTTCCTCTCGACTCATTTGACTGAGCGTTCCCGTCAGCACCACCACTTTATTCATCACGGCTGACTCTTGCGCTGGAGCGGTTGCAGACACTTCAACAGTCGGCCAATGCACGCCCAAGGCTTGCAGTTGCTCAATCACTTCTCGATTATGCGGCTGGGCAAAAAATTGCACAATTTCCTTCGCCACCACCCCACCGACATCACGAATCTGCATTAAGCTGGCTTCATCTGCTTGCATCAGGGGCGCTAATTCACCAAAATGCTGCGCCAATGACTTAGCCGTCACTTCTCCCACTTCGGGAATACCAAGCGCATAAATAAAACGCGCCAAGGTGGTTTGTTTACTGGCGTTGATTGCTTGCAATAAATTGTGTGCCGATTTTTCACCCATGCGCTCTAAATTCAGTAAGGGCATGAGCGTTAAGCGGTACAAGTCGTCGGCATGAGCCACTAGCCCACTTTGCATGAGCTGTTCAATCACTTTACCGCCCAATCCCTGAATGTCCATGGCTTTGCGCGACACAAAATGCTCCAAGGCGCGTTGCTTCTGCGCCGGACAATAAAGCCCACCGCTGCAACGATGCACGGATTTCTCCGCTTCTTGAACCACGGCTGACTGACACACCGGGCATTCCGTGGGCATAACAAAAGGGCTGGTTTGTGAGGGGCGCAAATGCGCGACCACCGCCACCACTTCCGGAATCACGTCACCAGCCCGACGTACGACAACGGTATCACCCACACGCACATCTTTACGGGCGATTTCATCGGCGTTATGCAAAGTGGCATTACTGACGACCACGCCACCCACAGCAACAGGCGTCAGGCGTGCCACAGGAGTTAAGGCACCGGTACGTCCTACCTGAATATCAATGGCTTCAACTCTTGTCCAGACTTCTTGTGCTGGAAACTTATGCGCAATGGCCCAACGAGGAAACTTGGAGGTCATACCGAGTTGTTGCTGCAGTGACCGATCATCCAGTTTATAAACGACGCCATCAATATCATAAGCGAGCTGATCGCGCTGTTGCTGAATCTGTTCATAATAGGCCAGCAAGGCTTCGATACCGGTGACACGTGTGACCTCTTTAGCCACCTGAAAGCCCCACTGATGAAGCTGATCTAGCACCCCTGTTTGCGTTGGCGCTAACAGCGTTTCATCGTCAACAAAGCCCACCGCATAGGCAAAGAACTGCAACTGACGTTCAGCGGTGATGCGCGCATCTAACTGACGCAAACTGCCCGCAGCGGCATTGCGTGGATTGGCAAATGGCTTTTGACCTTGTGCGAGTTGACGTTCATTCAACGCTTGAAACGCGGCCTTACTCATCACCACTTCACCCCGCACTTCGATGATGCCCTTAGGCGGTTTAGCGCGTAACACTAAGGGAACATTGTGCAAAGTGCGAATGTTAGCTGTAACGACTTCGCCACTAATGCCATCACCTCGTGTCGTTGCTTGGATGAGCTGTCCTTGTTCGTAGGTGAGATTGATGGCCAGACCATCCAGTTTAGGTTCAGCACAAAAATGAGGCTGTGCTTGAGGTGCTAAAGACTGAATACGTTGCCAAAACTGCTGCACATCGTCATCACTAAAGGCATTATCCAAAGAATACATACCGAGTCGATGCTGTTGTGATGCAAATTTATCTTGTATTGCACCCGCAACGCGCTGAGTAGGGGAAATGGGCTGTTGTAAGGCAGGATATTGGGCTTCTAGCTGTTTTAATTGCGCCATTAAGGCATCATAGTCAGCATCGGCAATCAGCGGTGCATCTAGCACATAGTAGGCGTAATCGCATTCATTAATTCGCTCTACCAGTGCCTGCCAGCTCTGCAAAACATCATCGATCATGTCAGGCATCAATTAGAAAGTCAGGCTTTGAGCGTACTCACGCATGGCTTTCAAATCAGACTCTTTAATCAGATGACGTTGCGCATCATAGAGTTTCGCACTCAAATTCTGCGACACTTTGCGGGCAACGGTAATAAACTCATCCATGGCACGATACGGTGTCATGGCATTGGGCAATTCCAGCACCAACGCTACGCCGGGCGATTCAAACTCGGCATCATCCAAAGGAGGGAAATAACCCGGCTCAACCACATTAGCAATACGGAAAATGATGTTACCGTTAGCATCTTGTTTCACATAGGTGCCATCGTGATGAAAATTCAGTCGTGACGCTTCCATGGCCACATGTAGTTGCTTGCGCGTAAATTTAGCCGAAGCCGACAATACCAACAGCGCAAACAACTGCTGTTGCGGCGCTTCCGTTGGCGTGGGCTGATGAGACACAGTCGAAGACGGCGTCGCAGCCATCATCACAGGCGCTTCGTATGCGGGAGACTCACTCATGCGTGCCGACAGGGCATCCTGCTCACTGTGCAAGGGAGCAAGGGTTGGTGTGGATTCAGGCGTTGTCGCTGCTGTTTCAACAAACAAAGGAGCTTGTTGTGCCACGCTTGTCATAGCGTCATTAGTCTTGGGTTCTGCGGCTGCCAATTCACTAGATTTCGTCGCTGTTTCACGCGGCAACATGCCTTGTTTTGCGGCTTGCGCGAGATGGCTGCTCGCAGCAACGCTAGGCTCTGCCCGCTTCAGCGGGGTCACTTCATAACCTTCCTCTTCGGGCGTTTCAGCAGGCAATGACTCTTTGCGGTAGGCGCGTTGAATGGGTTCATTTTTACTTTTTTTACCCCACCAATACAAACTACCGACAAACACCGCCGCACACACGATTAAGATAATCTGTAATTCAGTCATTCATCTCTCCAAGACTGTCAGTGCAGCCACTAACTCGATAAGACGGACTTGTTCCATCATTTTGATATAAAATTAAATCTATTTTACCGTATTTTGCCTCGCAACGACGGTTATTGGAGACAAAAAGTTGACAGAGACCCTGCATTCAACCCAGCACATTGGTATTGGCATCGACTGTGGCACTTCCGGCGTAAGAGCGGTTGCGCTCAATAGCAAGCGGCAAATCTTAGCTGAAAGCGCCTTACCACTGGCCGAACAAAGCCCCGAACACTGGTGGCAGGTCACGCTCAAGGTGCTCGACGCGCTGTTTAGCCAACTACATCAATCGCATGATTTAAATAGCTATTCCCTTGCGCTGAGTGTCGATGCCACCTCATCCAGTTTGTTTCTCATTAGTTCGGATGGTGAACCCCTTACCCCCGCGCTCATGTATTACGACGCCTGCCCGGAAACAGCTAACGCGATTGCATCGCAACTCTCTCCCCATTCTGGCGCACAGGGAGCGCAAAGTAGCCTCGCCAAAGCCATCAGCCTAGTTAAGCGCTTAAGCCCTAAGCAACGGGCTCGGCAAGACTGGCTAGTCTGTCATCAAGCTGATTGGTTGCTCTACCAACTGGGCGCACAACTGGGGATCAGCGATGCAAATAACTGCCTAAAACTGGGCTATGATCCGATTGCACAACACTGGGAGCTGGCAAGTCTCACGCTGCTGGGTTCATCACACCTACCTAAGGTTGTTGCGCCGGCAACCGTCATAGGCACGCTGAACCCCGCTTTGCGCAAGCGTTGGAAGCTGACTTCTCCCATCAGCATTGCCAGCGGCACAACGGATAGTATCGCTGCCTTTCTGGCAACCGAAGCCGACCAACCCGGAGATGCGGTCATTTCACTGGGCAGCACCCTGGCCTTCAAGCTACTCGCTCAACATCCCTATTTTGATGCGCAAAAAGGCATTTACAGTCATCGTTTGTGGCAACAGTGGCTGGTAGGGGGTGCCTCTAATGCCGGTGGTGCCAGTTTATTAGAAGCCTTCGATATGAGCGAATTAACCCATCTAGCCCAACAACCGCTCATTCACCCGTCGCCACTGCCGGACTACTATCCCCTACCCAGGAGACGCCGTGGTGAGCGTTTTCCCATCAACGACCCTAACCTCTGCGCGCCAAGCTTGCCCCATACACTAACGGCAGCTGAACGCTTCAGTACCTTTGTACACGGATTAGTGGCGATTGAACAGCAAGCATGGCAGTTACTCAGCAAGGGTTGCGAGCAACCGATTCAACGTCTTTATGCTTGTGGTGGCGGTAATAAAAATCCCGCCTGGGCGGGATTAAGAAAAACGACACTCGACATGCCGCACACACAAGCCTATTCAGAACAAGCAGCCGTGGGCGCAGCTTTGTTGGCACTTAAATCTCTAGGCAACCTCTAAAAACACAATGGGAAAGGGGTCTGGGGGAAGGGATGCAGGAATGTTGCATGTAACTACTGATCTAGTCCCTTCCACCAGAGATTAAATAAACTTGGGAATGCTAAAAACTCCACGCAGTGAGGTTTTTAGCGATGCCCTTATCGGATATGACGAGCGTGCAGACTGCGTAAGGCCGCAACGTCAACGTAATCCCCTTTCATTTGACCAGCCAACACCTGCATAGGGCTGTTGGGTTCGCCCAAATCAGTCAACACCACTGCTGCAGGCGAAAAGTCGTCATGCTGGGTGTAGCCATTCACGGTAATGAGGGTTTTGATGCCCGCACGCGTTGCCGATTGCACGCCATTGTAAGAATCTTCAAAAGCCAAACAGTCGGCCGCACGCAGATTCATTTTTTCAAGCGCATAGTGATAAATATCGGGAGCCGGTTTCTTCGCTGGCACAATATCGCCTGCGGCAATTACCTCGAACCAGTGAATACTTTGCGCACCCAAGGTGTGGGTTAATAATGCGGTGACATTGGCTGGCGTGGTGGTGGTGGCAATAGCCAAACGCAAACCGGCAGCACGCGCTTCGTGAATTAAACGCTCGACTCCCGTTCTTAAGGGAATTTTTCCTTGCGACAGCAACTGCGTGTAGATATCCGTTTTCTTCGCTTGCAACTGCACAATACGTTCAGGCATGGCGTCGTTCCATTCGTTCGGACGATGCGTTTTCAAAAAGTGCGTCATGCGCTCTTTGCCACCAGTCACCGCTAAGAGTTCACCATACAAGGCTTCATCCCAATGCCAATCTAGTCCGGCATCGGCAAAAGCCATGTTAAACGCAATACGATGACCGTCTCTTTCTGTGTCTGCTAAGGTTCCATCCACATCAAAAATTAAAGCCTGCAACATTTGTTATTTTTTCCCTAATTGAGCCACAATGATGCGGACTCTATCATATTTTGGTGACAAATCCCACTAAAGGCTTGTCAGCTGTGGGGAAAACTGTTATAAATCGCCTCCTAATTTGCTTGCCCAACCAAAGGGGATTTGAACACATGTCATCGACTCAACCGAAATTTTTAGAAGACTACCCAGCCTATCAGCCTGAACCGGGCGAAGAGTACATGAGTCCTAAAATGTTGGAACATTTCCGCAACAAACTACTCTGGTGGAAAGAGCAGCTGTTAGAAGAGATGAACACCACCATCCATCATCTGAAAGAAGACTCGGCTATGCCGGCCGACCCAAATGATCGTGCCAGCCAAGAAGAAGAATTCAGCTTGGAATTGCGCACCCGTGATCGCGAACGCAAACTGATTGCTAAGGTCGAAGCAACGCTGAAGCGAATTGATGAAGGTGATTTTGGTTACTGCGAAATTACCGGTGAAGAAATTGGCTTAGAACGCTTAGAAGCTCGCCCCACAGCCACCATGACGGTGGAAGCCAAAGCCATGCAAGAATTACGTGAAAAACAAGGGGTTGCGTAACGACTCCAGCGTCGTATCGCGTCTCTCAACAATTACCAGATCACCTTGGCAACAAGGATAGCAACGGGGCGTTTTGCCCCTTCCCCGACAGGTGACTTGCACCTCGGCTCCTTAGTCGCAGCGACGGCAAGTTACCTGAACGTCAAACAGCAGTCCGGGCGTTGGTTATTACGTCTGGATGATATTGATACACCGCGCCTGGTAACGGGCAGTCAAGACCGTATTTGTCGCCAACTCGAAGCCTATGGTTTTGAATGGGATAAACTCATCGTTCAATCGCAACGCTTAGCGCTCTATGAAGCGGCTTTAGCCGAACTGGCGCAACAACATCGAATTTACGCTTGTGATTGCACGCGCAAACAAATTCAACAACGGTTGCAGCAAACGGGTCGCTACGACAACTTTTGCCGTAACAGACAACTGAAGCCCTCGGCTCACAGCAGTTGGCGCATCATCACACCCGATTCGCCCTATGCTTGGCAAGATAGCATTCAAGGCAAGCAAGGCTTTGATTGGCAAGCTCAGAGCGGCGATTTTATCGTTAAACGGGCTGATCAGATTTTTGCTTACCATTTAGTGGCGGCAATCGATGATAGTGATGAGGGCATCAGTGAAGTGATTCGCGGCGCCGACTTGATCGACTCGACTGCACCGCAACAATTCATACAAGCCTGCTTAAAACGCCCCAGCCCGTCTTATGGTCATCATCCCTTACTGCTTGACACTCGAACACAGATCAAGCTTTCTAAAGCCTCACAAGCGCCGGCAATCCAACCCGAAGATGCCGTGAGTAACTTATTTGATGTGCTCACTTTTCTCAATCAACAACCACCCAGCGAACTCAAAGAGGCGAAGCTGACTGAACTGTGGCAATGGGCAAAGACACACTGGTCGCTGCAAAAAATTAATCCCTCAAGCATGAGGGATTAATAAAGATATTGATTGGCTAACTCGCGTGGAACATGGGCGGTTCATCAACGACTGCAATTTTCTCGTCAATGCGAATGATTCTTGCTGTTTCGGTCACCCAAATTAACCCATCGCCCTTTTGTCCCGTACTGGCCGACTCGGCAATGATTTGTAGAATGCCTTCCACTAAATGATCGGGCGACAAAATAATAATCATCGTCTTGGCACTGTAATCATTTAATTCATCAAACGGGTCTTCTTTTTGCGGACGATAACGCTCGTTTCCTGTACAACCCTGCACCTTAACCACGGTCATGCCCGGAAACTGTTTCAAATTACGAAACGCACTGCGAATTTTTTCAACACGACTGGGTTGAACAACGGCCTTAATTTCTTTCATGAATACTTTCCTCTATTAGGCTTCGTGACGGGGTTCTTCAAAATAGCGATACAATGTCGGCAACACCACCAACGTGAGTAAGGTTGAGGTAATCAAGCCACCAATCACCACAATCGCTAAGGGTTTTTGCACTTCCGAACCCGGACCGGTGGCAAACAGGAAGGGAATCAAACCCAACATGGCGACTGTAGCCGTCATCATAACGGGGCGGAAACGCTGCTGACACGCTTCTTTCAGCGCCTCTACGCGCTCTTTACCCTCTTCAATCAAACTACGGATGTAAGATACAAGTACCACACCATTCAGCACGGCAATACCCCACAGGGCAATAAAGCCAACGGAAGCGGGAACAGACAAATATTCACCCGTTATCCACAGCGCGATGATACCGCCCACCGAAGCAAAAGGCAGAACCAGCATAATCAAGCTCGCCATGCGTAGGGAACTGAACAACAAGAACAGCAGGAAGAAAATAGCCGCTACCGTAATGGGGATAATGATCATCAAGTGATTCATCGCACGCGACATATTTTGGAACTGTCCGCCCCATTCATAGTAGTAACCTTCCGGTAACTTCACCTGTGCATTCACTTTTTGCTGAAGTTCGGCAACGAAACCACCCAAGTCACGATCGGCAACGTTGACACCAATGACAATACGGCGCTTAGCGTTTTCACGACTGATCTGTGCCGGACCATCACGCACTTCCACATCAGCCAACTCGCGCAAAGGCACTTTAGCGCCATTGGGTGAAATGAGCTGAATATCACGAATGGCTTCCACATCGTTACGATAATCGACCGGGAAACGCAGCACCATATTAAAACGACGCTCGCCTTCGTAAATTTGCGTTGCTACCTTGCCCCCAATGGCAGTTTCAATAATCGCTTGCACATCGGCAACGTTTAAGCCGTGGCGAGCAATGATTTTACGATGAATATCGACATCTAGGTATTGCTGACCGGTAACGCGCTCGACACGAATATCTTGCGCCCCTTGAATCGAGGAAGCCACTTTGGCAATTTCGTCCGCTTTCTTCTTCAGCATCATTAAATCATCGCCAAAGATTTTCACCGCCACATCAGCTTTTACCCCGGTAACCATTTCATCGACTCGATCGGAAATGGGTTGAGCCATGACAATCTGCGAACCATGTAAATTGCTCAACTTGTCGCGCATGGCTTGCGTAATGGTGTCTTGCGTCCAGCCTTCTGGCCATTGATCGCGCGGCAGCAAGGAAACAATGGGAGTCGATTCGTTTTGTGCTTGCGGATCGGCTGGGCTTTCCCCACGTCCTAAACCAGAAATGGCCGACTTGACGCCAGGCACTTCCATAATCAGTCTCATAGCTTCTTTTTCAATCTCAATCGACTCTTCCAAGCTAATATTGGGTAAACGGAATACACCAGGAACAATCGAGCCTTCTTTCATTTCCGGAATAAAAGCCGTACCCAAAGAACCAAATAAGCTGAAGGTAAACACGAGCAAAGCAACCGCAGCCGCAATGACTTTTTTCTCATTGCTTAACGCCCAGTTCAACAGTTTGGTGTAGGGTTTTTTCAAGAAAGCAACCAAGCGCGTATCGTGCTCCGCACCGCCTTTCAGCATATAAGAAGCCAGTACCGGTGTCAGCGTCAAAGACAATACCAGTGATACCGTCAATGCAATGGCAATGGTGTATGCCAAAGGCGCGAACATCTTACCTTCCATGCCTTCTAGCGTCATTAAAGGTAAGAACACCAGAATGATGATACCGACACCAAAAACCACCGGAGTCGCCACTTCACTGGCGGCATTAAAAATGACGCGAATACGACTTTCATGCTTGTTGGCGGGATCAGCCAATCGCGCATAAGCGTTTTCGACCACTACCACAGAACCATCGACCATTAAGCCAATGGCAATCGCTAATCCTCCAAGCGACATGAGGTTGGCGGACAAGTCAACTTCGTTCATGACAAAGAAAGTAATGAGCGGTGTCAGTAATAAGGTACCGACAACGATGAGCGACGAGCGCAAATCGCCCAAAAAGAGCACCACAATAATGATAACGAAAACAATGGCTTCTAACAGAACCTTAACAACCGTAAACAGAGCGGCATCCACCAGTTCACTACGATCATAATAAGGCACAATTTTTAGCCCATCCGGTAACATGCCGGTATCGTTAATTTCTTTAACACGATCCTGAATGCGACTGACCACTTCCTTAGCATTACCGCCACGCAACATCATGACAATGCCGCCCACCGCTTCAGTCGTGCCATTTTGAATGACCGCCCCCACACGAACCGCATGGCCGATTTCGACCTTGGCTACGTCTCTAATGTAAATGGGAATACCATCCACTTCTTTCAGTACGATATTACCAATGTCGTCTAAGTCTTCGATCAGACCCAAACCACGCACCAAATATTGCTCGGCGTGCTGCTGCAAAATGCCGCCACCGGCATTGGCATTGTTTTTTTCTAATGCCTGCAATACCTCGGCTAAGCCAATTTGGTAGTGCATTAGGCGGGTCGGGTCGGCTAAAACATGATATTCACGTTGATAGCCACCCTGCGAATTGATTTCCGCCACACCCGGAATACCACGCAGTAACGGACGCACCATCCAATCCTGAATGGTACGACGCGCCATCAGTACTTCTTGCGACAGCTCACCCGCTTTATCGTCGCCTTCGGCATTGAGCGTATATTGATAAATTTCACCCAAACCGGTGGATACTGGCCCTAATACAGGCGTGATAGCAGGAGGTAATTTATCCTTCACCTCCATCATACGTTCCATCACCAATTGGCGCGCAAAGTAAACGTCAGTATCATCATTAAACACTAAGGTAATCAAAGACAATCCATTCTTATTCAGAGAACGCATCTCTTCAATGCCTGGCAAGCCCGTCATAGCGATTTCTATGGGCACCGTAATCAAACGCTCTACTTCATCTGGGGACTTTCCTGTAGCCTCAGTAGCGATTTGTACCTGAATATTTGTCACATCGGGAAAGGCGTCAACCGATAGATTTTGCACACCTCGCAAACCGAACATGAGTCCAATAACAGCAAAAGCCATTACCAACAGTCTTTGACGCAAGGAAGCACGTATTAAACTAGAAATCATAATATTACTCTCCCTGTTGTTTGAGCAAACGATCTGCGTTTAAGTAAAATACACCATCCGATACAATTTCCTGTCCCTGTTTTAAGCCCGACTCAACTGGACGTAATCCATTTTCTTCTTCACCCAATTTGACAGAAACCAGCTCAAATTGGCCTTGACCAACTTGAACGAAGACTTTATCGCTATTGTCTTCACGCACAATAGCCGTTTCAGGAATGGCTAAGCGCTTTTTAGCCTTGCCTTCAATAATGAGGGTCGCTAACATGTCTGGCTTCAATCGACCGTCAGAATTATCTAACACGGCGCGCACACGCAGTGTGCGTGTTTGTGGCGTTACCGTGTCGGCTACATAAGAAAGCTGAGTTTTACGTTCTTCTCCCGCTAGTGCCGGAATGGTCACCGTCACTATTTTCTCACGATACATATCAGCACTGTAACGCTCAGGCACTTCACCCACCACCCAAATTTGATTCAAATTGGCAATGGTGTAGGCCAAGTCGGCAGGCTCTAGTACTTGGCCTTGCGACACTTTTCGGTCAATAATAACCCCATCAATCGGCGCTCTTAATGACGTAACCGATTGAATTTTTCGACTGCGTTCGAGTTGTTTAATGTCTGAGTCGGTCATGCCTAAAATATGCATGCGATCACGCGCGGCCTGCCATTCTGCTTCACTGGATACCAACTCACTTTCACGACGTTGTTGTTCGGCTGCAGCAATCACCCCTTCTTTGAATAACAATTGCGCACGAGCTGCTGCTTTACGGGATAAGTCGTAACGAGACTGGGCTTGTAAATAATTAAGCTGTGCTTCAGCCAATACAGGCGAGTGCACCATGGCTAACACATCACCCTTTTTGACCAGATCACCTCGCAACAACTTCACTTCAGTTACTCGACCGGATACTGTTGTACCGACTCGAGCAACGCGCTTTTCATCCAGTTCAATACTACCCGATACTTTTAATTGGGTACGCCAATCGACTTCTTCCACCTTGGTAAAACTCAATCTGGCCAATAATTCGGCACTGGGTTTAACAAGGGAGTGATTTTGACTGCTTTGATCTTGCGGCGCTTTCGTCGCTTCACTGGTTTTATCGCTTTGATCACAGGCGGCTAACAACAGAATGCTCGACAAGGTCATGGTTGTTAAAATTTTTTTCATCGGATTATTCTCCTACCGCTTGTGTCAGTTGTTGAATGTCCATACAGGCGTAACGACGTTCAAATTGATTGGTTAAATAACCACGCTTCACACTGGCTAAGGTACGTTGAGCATCAATAAAGTCCAAAATACCGCGTTCACCATATTTATAAGCCGATTGTGCTACTTGGAATGCCGTCTCGGCTTCTTTCAGTAAGCCCGACTCGTAACTCACCAACTGGGCATTGGCATTTTGATAACGAATAAAGGCTTGTGACCAGTCTTGTTTCAACTGACGTTCAACCGCCATTACCGTCGCTTCGGATTGTTTCTGTTTGGCGCGTGCGGAAGCAATTTGACCATCACGTTGATTGAATAAAGGCAAAGGCAAACTGACGCCCAATTTATAGCGTTCAATCCCTTGTTCTTGTTCACCACCCAGGGTAAAGGTGGGCTGAGGCGTTACCAGGGCTTGCTCGAAACGTGTCGAAGCTTGGTCTTTAGCCAAACTGGCTTTCGCCGCTTGATATAACGGATACTGCGCCAGCAAATCATCGAAAGACTGCTTGGGAAGTTGGCATAACTGGCTGTCAGCGGGTAAGCTATCGGCAATTTCGGGAACACGAGACAACCCCAGCAATTCGCCTAACTGCTGACGCGCCAACAAGTATTGCTGTTCCGAAGCATTAAAGCGCGTTTGACTGGTTAACCATTCCGCTTCCGCTTTCACCCCTTCATAACGCGCTGACTCGCCAACTTTGACTTTCAGTTGCACCGCATCTCTTAATTTTTCCAGCAGTTGCAATTCATCTTTCGCTTGCAGCATTTCTTGCTTACGTTGAGCGACTTGATAATAGGCACGTTGAATTTGTGTTTTTAACTGACGTTGCACTAACAAGGCTTGCTGTGTGGCAATTTCGATACCCTGATCGGCACCTAATTGACGATACTGACGCACATCGGGCGTTTCCACAGGAAAAGCCATGGCCAAGGATTGTCTGTCTTTGGTTTCGGTGACCACATCTAAACTGGGGTTGAGATATTGCCCCGCGGTAACACGGTCGGCTTGAGATTGTTCGATGAAGGCTTGAGCGGCTTGCCACTGCGGGTGCTCCTTGAGCAGCGCCATGGCTTGAGACAAGGTTAATGAACTAGCATGAACGGAAGTGGCTGCAAGGGTTAAGCCCAAGGCCAAAGGGATCATTCGTTTCATTGGTTATCCGCCATAATAAAAATTTATAACCTATTATGCACCCTTTATGCTCAAATTGGAATCACTCTCATTCATTTGTTTGATTTTGGCGTATTTTTCGAGTGCTTTTTTTCGTGCAACATCATGATCTACAATCGGAAAAGGATAGTCTTTTCCTAATACCAATTGTGACACTTGTCTTTCACCTGCAGAGAGTTTCCAAGGCGCATGAATGGATTTTGCATCAAGTTTACTGAGTTCAGGAACGTATTTTTTGATAAATCGACCTTCGCCATCAAATTTTTCTGACTGCAAAACAGGGTTAAAAATACGAAAAGGTTGCGCTGCGTCACACCCTGTTGAAGATGCCCACTGCCAACCGCCATTATTCGCTGACAAATCAAAATCGAGCAGCTTTTGCGCAAAATAAGCCTCACCCCATTGCCAGTTAATATCTAGGTCTTTAATTAAAAAAGCCGCCACAATCATACGTAATCGATTGTGCATAAATCCGGTTTCGTTCAGCTGACGCATGGCCGCATCGACAATCGGATAACCCGTTCGACCTTCGCACCAGGCGGCAAACCAATCGATGCGATTGCTCCAGGGCTGATCTCGCCACTCGGCTTTGTAAGCTTGATGAGCCACATACGGATGGTGATACATAAATTGCATGTAAAATTCGCGCCAAATGAGTTCCGACAACCAGGTGTTCGCTCCCTCACCGCCTTGCATCCAAGCGGTGAGCGCCAGGTGTCGCACGGAAATGGTGCCAAAACGTAAATGCACCGATAAATAAGACACGCCTTTCACTCCGGGAAAGTCGCGTTTGTCTTTGTAAAAGGCCATGCGCTGATGAAAATCTTGCCATGCTAACTGAGCGCCCGATTCACCCGCCTGAACCACCAGTGGTTGTCGTTCAAATCCAAGCGATTCTAGAGTGACTCGCTGACTCGGCAGTTTGTCTGCCGCAACCCAATGATGTGCAACAAAAGCGGTATCATAGTTGGTGAGATCATCGACGGTTAGGCGTTTTAACCAGGCATTTTTATAGGGCGTAAAAACGGTTAGCGGCGTGCCTTTTTGTGATAAAACTTCATCTTTAGCAAACACCACCTGGTCTTTAATCAGGTGCAACGCGCGTTGTTGGCTGGCGAGCGCCTGAGCCACTGCAGCGTCACGCTCGCGTGCATAAGGCTCGTAATCTTCACCGGCATAAACTGCGTCGGCATTAAATTGCTGCGCTAATTTTGGAATGAGTTGCGTCGGATTGCCATAATAGACTTGTAGCCGTCCACCTTGTGCGGCAATTTTGTCTGCTAATTCGGTTAGCGACTGATCGATAAAGGTTAGGCGACGGTCATTTTTGGGCAATCCAGCTAAAATGCTTTCGTCAAAAATAAACAGGGGTAAAACCGCACTGTGTTGGCTGAGCGCTCGGTAAAGGGTGGCGTTGTCGGTTAAGCGTAAATCACGTCGAAACCACATCAGTGCCAGAGAAGGAGTCTTGTCCATTATTTGTCCTTAAAACAAAAAAGCTGAGCATGAGCCCAGCTTTGAAATGATCTTAACGCAGCGCCAAGGCTCATCGTAAAGGGATATCAATTTCTAGCATATCAATACCGTTTTGTGTTTCCATTAACACACGCACGGCATCGCGATCGACTGGAATATATTTAGCAATCACGGCAATAATTTCTTCACGCATTTGCGGAAGATAATTGGCCGAACGCGATTCACTGCGACCTGCGGCAATCATCACACCTAAACGATCTTTAGCCAAAGCGGCACTGTTCGTTTTTTTCTTGAAAAGGTCAAATAAACTCATCACGAGACACCTTTATTAAGAAAAGAGACGGGCAAACAGGCCTTTTTTCTCGGCTGTTAAGAAACGTTGTGGCACATCTTCACCTAAATAGCGTGAGACTATATCACCATAAGCCAAAGAGGCGTTGGATTCTGGTGCATTCAACACAACCGGCATGCCCGCATTGGAAGAAGACAGAACTTCTTGACCTTCAGGCACCGCACCCAAGAATTTAACCGCCAACAGCTCAATAATATCCTTGTAACTGAGCATTTCACCGGCATCCACCCGATTCGGATTGTAACGTGTCACCACGAGGTACTCATTAATACGCTGACCCGTTTCGCCTTTTTTAGACTTGGCTTGCAAAATACCCAGAATACGATCGGAATCGCGTACCGAAGACACTTCAGGATTGGTGACGACAAAAGCATCATCGGCGAAACGTAAGGCCATTAAGGCACCCGTTTCAATACCCGCAGGAGAATCACAGATGATGAAATCAAAACCATCCGCCTTAAGCTCTTCAATCACTTTTTCAACGCCAGCTTCGTGCAAAGCATCTTTGTCACGTGTTTGTGAAGCAGGCAAAATGTAAAGATTTTCAACGCGTTTGTCACGAATCAGCGCTTGTTTCAAGGTGGCTTCACCGTGGATAACATGCACAAAGTCATAAACGACGCGACGTTCAACACCCATAATCAAATCAAGATTACGCAAGCCCACGTCAAAATCGATGACCGCGACTTTGTAGCCGCGTAATGCCAATGCGGTTGAAATATTCGCTGAAGTGGTGGTTTTACCCACGCCCCCTTTTCCGGAGGTAACGACAATAACTCTTGACACCTAAGTATCCTTTTCTGTGTTAATGATGAAATAATCAGTCTAACAAATGGAATTTTAGACTGTTTTGCTCTAAATAAATCTCGACCCAGCCCTGTTTGAATAACTGAGGGACGTCATCGGCCAATAAAAACACGCCAGCAATACTGACCAATTCGGGATTAAAGTTTTTGGCGATAATGCGCGCCGAGCGATCACCCGCCGCACCGGCATGAATGCGTCCACGCACAGCGCCCAATACGGTAATGTTACCACCGACAAACAATTCAGCACCCGAATTAATGCCGCCCTCGACCACCACATCATGCATTAAATGCTTTTCGAACTGACCCGATCGCAAACTGGGGATGCGCAGCGCTTTTTGCAGGCTCGGCGCCGACTTCTCTGTCAAGGTGCCGCTGTCTGCCGACACACTCGCTGCCTTGTTGGCAACAGCCGTTTGAGTTGCCGCCGGGCTTTGACTAACGGCATTGTCTTCAGCTTGCGCCGTTTCCGTCGGTTTTTCTGTTGCCGCGCTGGGCTTAAACACCGCCAGACCGCACATTTCGGCATAATCGACTAGATGCGCATCCTTAGTACGAATCCCCACCGGAGTCAGCTGATGCTGACGTAATAGCTCTAACAACTGTGCCAGCTGCACACTGCTTAATCCGCACAAAGGATCGACTACCACTGGCGCACCGCGTAAAAACTTACCCGCTTTCGCCAACTTGGTGGTGAGCAACTCCCCAATGGCGGCCATATCACTGGCATGAATGCGCACTAGGGTGAGTGACAATTGTGAAGATTTGAATTCTAACGCATCGGACATGGGGTCTTGGCTATCCTTTTCTGCCTGGGCTTTCTTAGCAAATCATAATACTCAATAGTACCCATCAGCGACAAGCGACAAACAGGCTTTTTTCAGCTTTTTTAACGCTTGTGCACAGTTTCTGTGGATAACTTTGTGTACCATCAACAGAACAAGTCAGCAAGTCGCTGAATTCTCATTAAAAGGCAAAAGCTGCCACCGAGTTGCTTATTTTTTAGGCAGGTGAGCCACATCGTTGCGCAAATAAAGGGGCATAGCCATGCCCTCATCCCAATGTAGAAATCCCTGCTGCAAACCCGTTTCTACTAGGCTTAACAGTGACTTAACATCGACCGTTGCTTGAGGTGAAACAGCTATCGCTGCTGTATTGACAAGCTCGTTTTGAAGAGGCTGGACATCACCCGCGACCAATGGTGGTAAAGGTTGCTCGCTAATCGTTTGCACACGACTAATGCAATCGGCAGTGATGATGTCGGCGCCTTGTGCAAAGTCGTAAATGCCCCAGTAAATCTGCGCCATACGCGCATCGATCATCGCCCCAACACGAGTCTGTTGCGTTTGAGTGTGTCCCTGCCAAGCTAAAGCCATTAGCGTTGAAACGCCCAAAGTGGGAATAGAGAGCGCAAACGCCAGCCCTTGCACCACCGACACCCCCACTCTCACACCGGTAAACGAACCTGGCCCTTTCGTATAAACAATGCCCTGAACGTCCTGCATACTCAATTTAGCCTGCGTTAATAAGGACTCAATCATCGGCAAAATACGCTTAGTGTGCGATTGAGGTTGCATGTCACTTTCGGTCCAACAAATGCCTTGATGACTTAACCCAATATGACAACCCTGCCCCGTTGTGTCAATTAATAACCAAGTTGGCTGCTCCGATCGAGATAACGCCATTGAAGATGCCGACACCCTAACCTCCTTCCATAGAATGAATGAATGCCACTGCCTCGGCATTACTGCGTGTTTGTTTCATCGGTGGCAGTGCCGCTAAGATTTGTTTGCCGTAGTGTTTTTGCGTGATGCGTGGATCACCAATCACCAACACACCGGTATCCGTTTCACTGCGAATTAAACGCCCTGCGCCCTGAATCAGTGCCATGGTGGCATCTGGTAATTGTTCGCATACAAAAGCCGATAAGCCTTTTTCCACCAACAACGCCTCGCGCGCTTGCGCTACGGGATCATCGGGTGGTGAAAACGGAATTTTATCAATCACCACTAGGGATAAAGCCGAACCCGAAACATCTACCCCTTCCCAGAAGCTCGCAGTCGCTAACAACACCGCGTTACCCTTACTGCGAAAACTGGCAATCAGTTGATGTGAGTCTTGCTCTCCCTGCACCAATAACGGGAAAGGCAAATGTGGGCGCAAGGTATCGGCCGCCAACTGCATGGCTTTGTAACTGGTGAAGAGTAAAAACGCCCGTCCACCATTGGCAATAATGAGCGGCCAAACGCGACGCATCAGCGCCAGCGTATAATCACTGTGATTGGGTTCGGGTAGTTGCGCGGGTAAATAGAGCATCGCTTGCTCAGCATAACGGTAAGGGCTTTGCCATCGATGACAGTCAGCCTCCCACAAGCCTAATTGCCGCTGCACAAAATCAAACGACTCACCCACCGCAAGGGTGGCGGAGGTCAAAATCACACTGCTGTAGTTTTTTTTCATTGCGCTGGCAAAATCGTCGGCAATCGACAAGGGGGTGGCATACAAAAACCAGTGATTATTTTGCGCTTCTGCCCAAGGTACATGCTGACTGTTATTCACCCCCCAGTTCAGCGTTGCTTCCGCCAATCGTCCCAGCAAAGCCGCTTGCGCTTTGATGGTAGGACTGCGGTCGGCTGCCAAAGCCAGTTGCGGTAAGAGTTGTCGCCATTGCTCAATAAAGTTGACTAAGGCTGTTTGTTGCGATGCTTGCGCTAACCACTCTTCAGCTTTGAATTTCCCCTTAATCCCTTCTGCCGTTTGTTGCCATTGCGCCAAGGCAACCAAGGTATCTTGCAGTGCTTTATCACAAGCGGGCATATCTCGGATTTCATTGTTCATCAGCTGCGTTATTTCGCGCAACCCATGTCCCCAAGATAGGGTGCTAGCACTTTGACCCAACGCTTGCACTAACACAGGCGCGAGTTGATGGGCTTCATCAACAATCAGCGCATCCCGCTCGGGTAAGATAGAACTCAGCCCTGCCGCCTTAAGGGCTAAATCTGCCCCTAGTAAATGATGATTGATAACAATGATGTCAGCATCTTCCGCATCTTTACGTAACGCCGGATAGGCACAATGATCGGCATCACAGGTCACCAAAGCACAAAACTCACTACGTGCACAAACTTTATCCCACACCGGATTGGCTCGACTGCCCAACACCTCCGCCAGCTCGCCCGTGGTGTGACGACTGGCCCACAAGCTCACTTCCTGAATGGCGACTTGGATGCCTTTTTGGTTGTGAATCGCTGCTTGCTGCGCAGCCTGCGACAAGCGCTGAGCACAGACATAATTCTCACGCCCTTTGAGTACCGCAATGCGCGCTGGAATAGACAAGGCCTGACATAGGGCGGGCAAATCGCGCTTCGAGAGTTGGTCTTGTAGACTCTTGGTGGCGGTGGTGATGATGATTTTGCGCCCCGAAAGCAAGGCAGCAACCCCATAGGCAAAGGTTTTACCAATACCCGTTCCCGCCTCGGCAATCAGACTGCCGCCCTGACGCAAATGGGTAAAGCAAGCATCCGCCATTTCAACCTGTCCCGATCGTGGCTGAAACTGACTGAAATACTGCGATAAAACACCGTCGGGCGAGAAAGTGCGTTCTATTTCTTTATTCATGACGCTATTTTACCTGTATCAATCGTCTAAGATGCTATACTTTTGCGCATGAATCAACAAATCGATATTTTATTCGCTGATGATGACCTGATTGTCGTCAACAAACCGCCTCAACTGCTCAGTGTGCCAGGACGGGGTGAGCATAAACAAGACTGTTTGGTGAATCGCTTACAAGCCGACTTTCCTGGCGTGCGCATTGTGCATCGTTTAGATTGTGACACCTCTGGCATTATGGTGTTGGCGATGCACGCCGAATCGCATCGACGCCTATCCAAACAATTTGAACAACGCTTAGTAGACAAAACCTACCTCGCCCGTGTCGAAGGACACCTACCCAGCGCTCAAGGGGGTATCGATTTACCCTTGGCGATCGACTGGCACAATCGCCCCATGCACAAGGTCGATTTCATTTACGGCAAACCCGCACAAACCGCTTGGCAAGTATTATCAACTACCGACAGTAGCACGCTCGTGCGCTTATTTCCCCATACGGGTCGCTCGCATCAATTACGAGTACACATGCTCAGCATGGGCTGCCCGATGGTGGGCGATATGCTTTATCATCCGCGTCATTATGAATACCATCGCATGTGCTTGCATGCCGAGATGCTCAGTTTCATGCATCCGCACAAAGGTGAACCCCTGAAGTTCATGAATGAAGCCGATTTTTAACACTTAATTCATTCAATCATTCTGCACAAAAACCTTTAATTAGCCCCTAGTGACCTCTAAAAACCCTAATGGGAAGGGGGACTGGGGGAAGGGATGCACGAAAAATATCTATGACTTGTTGATTAATTCCCTTCCACCAGAAATAAAATAAACTTAGGGACTCTAAAAATGCCACGAAGTGGGGTTTTTAGAGGTGCCACCCTTTCTAATTCTGGCAAAACACACTATGATTATGACTGTACCACTATTAAAACACTCGTATGAAGAGGCCTATGATCATGATGAAATCTTTCTTACTCGCCGGTGCTTGCTTAGCCTTTAGTGCTCCCAGCTTTGCCAATGCCGACCATGCCAAAAAACTGATTCAGGCTAACTGTGTCAGCTGTCACCAAGCCGACGTTTATAAGCGCGACAACCGCAAGGTAAAAAATCTAGCGAGTCTGTCCACCTTTGTTGAAAACTGTAATACGCAAACCGCAGCGGGTTGGTTCCCTGAAGATGTGGATGCGGTCGTTAAATACCTCAACGCCAATTACTACAAATTCAAATAAATTTGAGTCAATTTGAATCGCGCATGAAAAAGCCAGCATCACAGCTGGCTTTTTCACATCATGAATTTAAATCAATCAATGTAATCATCGTCGTTATCGCGCCAGGTTTTACGTGGCACGGGTTTGCGACTCAGCGTCGTTCGACTGGAAGCGGCTGACTTAGCCGAATTAACCGCCACCACTTTGCGCGGCGTCGGCAAACTGCTGCGTTGACGACCCTCTGGCTGACGTGCACCACGGCGATCGTCTGAAGCTCTACGCTCACCATCGGTTGAACGCTCTTCTCGATCATCGCGCTTGCTGTAAGGCGAGAAAGACATACGTGTGCCATCTCGATTAAATGGACGCGCTGCTTTGCGCGGTTCTGGCGCTTCCATTTTGGGTAAGTCCACCAGTGATAACAGCCCGTTAATTTGATCTAAGCTCGCTGGCATGGTTTTGCCCTGACGCAGGGTTTTCGGTAAGCTGATGTCGGCAAAAGCGATGCGTTTTAGGCGACTCACTTGCACGCCTTGACTTTCCCACAAGCGACGCACTTCGCGGTTACGTCCTTCTAACAAAGTCACCTTGTACCAACGGTTAATACTGTCAGTCGGCTCAAACGATTTGAGTGGCTCTAGTTTATCAAAATTGGCCATGCCATCTTCTAGGGGCACACCTTTAACCAGCTTATCTAAAATATCTTTCGATACTTCACCAAACACACGCACTAAATAAGCGCGTTCAATCGCTTGTGACGGATGCATGAGCCGATTGGCGAGTTCCCCGTTATTGGTTAATAACAGCAAACCGGTGGTATTAACGTCCAAACGCCCCACCGCAATCCAACGACCCGATTTGGGTTTGGGTAAGCGGGTAAAAATCGTGTCTCGCCCCATTTCATCGGAACGCGTCACCAACTCGTTTTCAGGCTTGTTGTATAAAATGACTTCGGTTACCGGTGTGGCTAATTCTTGTGGTGATAAACGACGACCACGCACTTGCAGTTGATCTTTTTCACTAACGCGATCACCCAGTTTCGCTACCTGACCGTTGACCTTAACGAAACCAGCACTAATCCAAGCTTCAATTTCACGTCGTGAACCTAATCCTGCTCGCGCCAAGACTTTTTGTAATTTTTCGTCCATCTGTTTTTTCCTTACAGTTTCCCTGCACCCTGACGAATGATTTCCGCTTCGCCACTGGTTAAATCTACTACGGTTGTGGGTTCATGACCCACCCAACCTGAATCAATAATGCCATCGATCAGTGAGCCGATGCGCTCTTCGATGGTATCGGCATCCACCAGCGGCCAATCTTCTCCCGGCAGAATGAGACTGACACTGAGCAAGGGACCAGCCAATTCGGCAAGCAGAGCTTGCACCACTTTGTAATCGGGTACACGCAAACCAATGGTGCTGCGTTTAGGATGCCACAATCGTTTGGGCACATCTTTGGTTGCCGGCAGAATGATGGTAAACGCACCGGGCGTCATGCTTTTCAAAATGCGGAATACCCGATTATCAACCTGCGCATACTGGCTTAAATGCGATAAATCTTTGCACACCAAAGTGAAATGATGTGTTTCGGATAAGTCTCGAATACGACGAATACGCTCCACTGCTTCTTTGCTGTCTAAGCAACACCCTAGGGCATAGCCCGAATCGGTTGGATAGGCAATGACGCTGCCTTTTTGTAAACACTGTGTCGCTTGCAACAACAAACGTTGCTGCGGATTGTCTGGATGAACTTGCCAACGCTGAGGCATAACAGACGACTCACTCATAATGATAATTTTTGTTACCACTATTATAACGTGAAGGCTTGACCGTGGGGGTAATTGCTGACATATTGTTCACATTCATTGTATGGAGTAACCCGTTATGACCCTTGCGCTCAATCAAGCCCTACCCGCTTTTTCTGCTTCTGCTTACCCGGAACAAACCCTCACTCAAGATGATTTTAAGGGGCATTGGACAGTACTCTATTTTTATCCGCGCGACGATACGCCGGGTTGCACGCAAGAAAGCCTGGCTTTTCAAGAAAGCTTAACTGACTTTCAAGCCTTATCGGCAGCGGTGATTGGCGTGTCACGCGATGACATGAAATCGCACGAGAAGTTTTCGCACAAATTTAACCTAACCTTTCCCTTAATTTGTGATACTGATGAACACTTATGTCAGTTGTTTTCGGTGCTGAAAGAAAAAACCAACTACGGCAAAAAATACATCGGTATTGAGCGTAGTACCTTTTTGATTGACCCCGAAGGCGTGATTCGCCACGAATGGCGCAAAGTGAGCGTGCCGGAGCATGTACCGGCAGTGCTGGCCAAGCTGAAAGAATTGATGGCCTAACATTCAAACACCAAGGAGCGATGCGATGATTGCCAACCGTACCCACATTCCCGGTCAACGCCTGTTTGTCATCGACACTAATGTGTTAATGCACGATCCGATGGCTTTGTTTGCTTTCGATGAGCACGATTTATTTATCCCTATGGTGGTGTTAGAAGAGCTGGACGCCAATAAAAAAGGGATTTCAGAAATCGCTCGCAATGTTCGTGAAACCAATCGTTTATTAGATCAACTGATTGGCAGCGCCAGCGCTGCTGAAATCGAAAAAGGCCTGCCACTGGCTAAAATTGCCAACATGGGCGTGGGTAAAAACAAGCCGGTTGGCAAGGGGCGCAAAGGCAATCCGGGGAAATTGTATTTTGAAACACGTCCGCTCGACTTTAACCTCAACGAAATTTTTCCCACGCACAAAGCGGACAATACCATTCTGAAATGTGGCTTAGCGCTGCAACAACTTGACCCTAAAACGCATGTTACCCTCGTCACTAAAGACATTAACATGCGCATTAAGGCGTCGGCCGTTGGTTTGCATGCTGAAGACTATTTTAATGACAGCGTGGTCGAAGACAGTGACCTACTCTACACCGGCATGCGTGAATTGCCCGATGATTATTTTGAAGCAAATGGCGAAGCCCTCACCTCATGGCAAGAAGGCAGCCATACCTACTACCGAATCGAAACACCCACAGACAATCCTTGGGTTGCCAATGAGTGTTTGCATACCGCGGACGAACATGGTTTTTCTGCCATCGTTGACCGTCTCGATGGCAACAGCAGTGTGTTGCGTTTTCCACGAGATTATCGCACCAATCATCAGGGCGTCTGGGGCATTCATGCACGCAACCGTGAACAAAACTTTGCCCTTAACTTTTTAATGGACCCCGACATCGATATCGTGACCCTGCTCGGTCCGGCCGGTACGGGTAAGACTCTACTCGCCCTAGCAGCGGGTTTGGCGCAAACCATCGATGATAAACGCTACAATGAAATCATCATGACACGCGCCACCATTCCGATTGGTGAAGACATCGGCTTTTTACCCGGCACAGAAGAAGAAAAAATGGCACCCTGGATGGGAGCCTTGATGGACAACTTGGAAGTGTTAACGCAACCGGAAGAAGGTGCCGCCAAATGGCAAACTAACACAACACAAGAAATCATTAAGCAACGCATCAAAATTAAATCGATGAACTTTATGCGAGGTCGTACTTTCCTCAATAAATTCATTATTATCGATGAAGCGCAGAACCTCACACCGAAACAAATGAAAACCCTCATTACCCGTGCCGGCCCAGGAACGAAAATGGTGTGCATTGGTAACATCGCGCAAATCGATTCGCCCTATTTGAGCGAAACCACTTCAGGTTTAACCTTTGTGGTCGATCACTTTAAGGGATGGCAGCACAATGCGCACATCACTTTACAGCGTGGTGAGCGTTCTAGATTGGCTGACTTTGCACAGCAAGTCATGTAGAGAAGGTCAATAACTTTCCCGTCGCTTGATGTCAAGGAAGATCTGAATCATCCACTTCGTTTTTGATTCAGACTTCCTAAGTTTTTTTGGTTGTTGGAGGTGATAGCATGATTCTCAATCAAATCGCCCTAAACCCGTCCATGCACTATCACAATTTGGCGCAACACATTCGTCAGCAATTACCAACGCTGATGATTCCGGTGTTCGAATTAGACCCAGCGAGTGCCAGTCGTGCCACTGAAGAATTGCCTTTAGATCATGAAAAATCATCCGAAGTGGTGGAGCTGAAAACCCTGGTTGATTATCAACCCTGGTTAAAGCATTTCTATCGTCAATGGCAGCAAGCCCTAGCGCAAGAGTTTGGTAACTTTCCCATTCGACAATCCCCTCCCGAACCCGATCATTGGCACCCTGAAATCACCGCCAAAGTGATGAATAGCCTCGCCCTAGCCTACAGTGGTTGTCTCATTCACAAATTCAAACAACTGCCTATTGAAACCATTGATCGTATCACGCTGACTTGGGCGGCGACCTGGCAACACTTTCGTCAAGAACTTGAACAACAACAAACCAAGCTGCCGGTGTTGCAAGCGCTAGACATTACTGCCCACTATTTTCAACAGTTTTGGTTAGAGTCTTGGTTACAAATTGCTGACTTGCAATCGACCTTACCCTCAAACCCCGCAGAAAATAGCAACAAAACGACTTAAAACAGTTACAATGATGTGATTGTTAATGAACAGACATAATGGAGTGCTTCGATGCTGGTTTTCGGCATTTTTATTGGCATGCTATTGACCATTGGCGTGGGAATTTGGCTGGGTACGAATTTATTGGCCAACCTAGTTGCCCTGTCGGCGATTACCGGGTTGTTGATTTTCTTTTTTCATAATGCCGATCACAGTGAAGGACGCCTGAGCCGTTGGTTAATGGGGTTAAGCCACGAGCACAAAAAACAGTGGTATGGTCTCTTTGCTGTTAGCCTGTTTTTTGGACTCATGTTCGGTAGCTTTTGGAACGACAGCATGGGTGGACTTTAACGGTGTTTGGTTCGGACAGAAACAGTCTGCGAGAGTTTTATAAAAACAGCTGGCAAAAACATCAACAGGGACAAGCGCTGAGCACCTTAGAACAGCAAGTGGTGCAAGTGATTGCCGAGCATCCCGAATATCAACCAGAGGTTTTGGCCGACAACGCTAGCTATCGCGATTGGGCGGTCGAATCGGGCGACACCAACCCCTTTTTACACATGGGCATGCACCTTGCCTTGCGCGAACAAATTGCCACCGACCGCCCCGCTGGCATTGCCCGCTGCTATCATCTACTCTGCCAATCGACGCAGGGCGTGTTAGAGGCAGAACATCAGATGATGGAGTGCTTAGGGCAAGCTCTTTGGCAAGCGCAACGAAATCAGGCTATGCCAGACGAAATGGCTTATCTGAATTGTTTACAAACCTTAACCCAAGATTTACACACTCATTCTTAGTTTTTTAGTTAGGTATTGATTATGACCACCGCTTCCAACGAAATTATTTACACCTACACTGATGAAGCGCCAGCGCTAGCGACCCATTCGCTCCTCCCGATTGTTCAAGCCATCACCAGCCAAGCAGGCGTTCGCATTCGCACCAAAGACATTTCCCTCGCCGCGCGCATTTTGGCTAACTTTCCCGACTTTCTCACCGTCGAACAGCAAAAAGCCGATGACTTGCAGGAGCTGGGCAAGCTCTGTACCCGCCCAGAAGCCAACATCATCAAACTACCGAATATCAGCGCTTCAGTGCCTCAACTGATCGCCGCGATTAGAGAATTGCAAGCCCAAGGCTATGCGCTGCCCGACTATCCTGCCCAACCCAGTAATGATGCAGAAAAAGCCATTAAAGAACGCTATGCCAAGGTGTTAGGCAGTGCCGTTAATCCCGTGTTGCGTGAAGGCAATTCCGATCGTCGCGTTGCCGGCCCAGTCAAGGCTTATGCGAAGAAACATCCACACAGCATGGGAGCTTGGTCAGCTCAGTCGCATTCTCATGTCGCACACATGAATGAGGGTGACTTTTATGGTAGCGAACAATCTCGCGTCATGGCTGCAGCGACTCAAGTGCGCATTGAGCATGTGGATGCGGCAGGTAACATCACCATCCTGAAGGACAAGCTTTCCCTGCAAGCTAAAGAAATCATTGATGCTTCCGTGATGTCGGTGAAGGCCTTGCGTCAGTTTTATCAAACACAAACCCAAGTTGCCAAAAGTCAAAACTTGTTGTTATCCTTACACTTAAAAGCAACCATGATGAAGGTTTCTGATCCCATCATGTTTGGTCATGCGGTATCGGTGTTTTACGCGCCAGCGCTAGAAAAACATCAAGCGACACTGCAAACACTCGGCGTTAACCTAAATAACGGTATCGGCGATGTTTATGCCAAAATTGCCAGCTTGCCCGAAGCAGAACGCGAGACCATTGAAGCGGATTTGGCGGCTTGTTATGAAACCCAGGCCAAGGTTGCTATGGTCGATTCTGACAAAGGCATCACCAACTTCCACGTACCCAGCCATGTAATCGTCGATGCTTCCATGCCTGCCGCCATTCGCAGTTCAGGACAAATGTGGAATGCGCAAGGTCAGCAACAAGATACGCTGTTTATGATTCCTGATCGTTGCTACGCCGGTGTTTATGCCGAAACCATTGAGTTCTGTAAGACGCATGGTGCTTTCGACCCTGCCACCATGGGCACGGTGCCCAATGTGGGACTGATGGCGCAAGCGGCGGAAGAATACGGCTCGCATAACAAAACTTTTGAAATGAGCACGGCAGGCACAGTGCGCGTGGTCGATATCAACACGCAACACATCTTAATGCAACACCGTGTTGAAAGCGGTGATATTTGGCGTATGTGTCAAACTAAAGATATTGCCGTGCAAGACTGGGTGAAACTGGCGGTGACGCGTGCGCGTTTAACGCAAACACCGGCTATTTTCTGGTTAGACCCCCTGCGCGCGCACGATGCGCACCTCATTAGTTTGGTGCGTCAGTACTTAAGCCAACACGACACACAAGGACTGGACATTCAGATTCTAGACCCCAGAGCGGCGGTACGCCTGAGTCTTGAGCGTGCTAAAGCGGGACTCGATACCATTTCGGTCACTGGTAACGTATTACGGGACTACCTAACTGATCTCTTCCCCATTTTAGAATTGGGCACCAGTGCCAAAATGTTGTCGATTGTCCCGTTACTGGCCGGTGGTGGCTTATTTGAAACAGGTGCAGGTGGTTCTGCCCCTAAACATGTGCAGCAATTTGCCGAAGAAGGTTTCTTACGTTGGGATTCTTTAGGGGAATTCTTAGCCATTGCGGTTTCACTGGAAGACTTAGCGCATAAATCGAACGATGCTCGTATTGCTGTTATGGCCGATTGCTTGAATCAGGCCAATGGTCGCTTTTTAGATGAAGATAAATCACCAGGTCGTAAACTGGGTCAGCTAGACAATCGTGGCAGTCATTTTTACCTTGCCCTTTACTGGTGTGAAGCCTTAGCGCAGCAGAGCCAAGACAGTGAGTTAGCACTGAAATTTGCTCCGATTGCACAAGCCTTGGCGGAACAGGAATCGGTCATTGTCGCCGAGTTGGCAGCGGCACAAGGTAAAGCGCAAGACTTGGGTGGCTATTACCATGCTAATTTTGCGCGTTTGAATGAAGCCATGCGCCCTAGCGCTACCTTCAATCGTATTTTGGCGCAGTTGGCATAAGCATTGCATAGTGGAAAGAAGTCGCCTGTTTGAGTTGCCAACTGAAACAGGCAAACTGATTCACATGTCATATTAAGTGTCGGTGCCCTAGATGATGAACCTATTTGATGCAGAAAAAGACTATTATTCGGTGTTGGGCGTCGCTCAGGCTTGCGAGTTGTCGGCCATTAAAGCCGCTTTTCGCAAGCTGGCGAAACAGTATCATCCCGATGTCAGCACCCATCCGCTGGCAACCAGTCGTTTTCAGGAAGTATCCGAGGCTTACGAAGTGCTCAGTCGGCATCGACAAGCCTACGATTCGGCCGTGCAGTCGCTAGCGCAAGCGGCACAGCAAGCACAACAACAGCGTCAGCAGGGACATCATCATGGCAGCGCCGGCTTTGCCCAGACACGAAATCGTCAATCCGCTCAATTCGACCACTGGACACCACAAGCTGGGCGTGGACGTGATCGCAATATGGTGTATCCGCTGACACTCAAATATGCTTTTCGACTACTACGCGAAGGGTCTTTTTTAGTGCCGAGTCTGAATACGCGCTTGCCCTTTGATAGTAGCGCCTTGAGCAACAAGGAGTTTCGTTTTGCCGGTAAAGGCTTTCCCGGTTTGTTTGGCGGACCAGCGGGTGATTATATTGTTTCATTCAAACTCACCCATCATGCCCCTTTCAAAATTCGTGGCGGCGACCTTTACATGCTCATTAAAGTGCCTCGTAGCTTGTGGGCAACAGGCGGATCCATGTATTACGACACCCCTTCAGGACTGTTCAACGTGAATATTGCCAAACAGGTTAAAGAAGGCAGTTACATTCGCTTTAAGCACAAAGGACTCCCTGCCGATCGTCATCAGCCAGGCGGTCACTTGTACGCCAAGGTCACGCTAGAATAACCCCACTACACGAGTTTGCACATTGTTATGTCCTTATCCGATTTAGCCACCGAATTACTGGAACAACTCCACTATCAGCCGCCACGTCGCTACGATGTCATTTTGCATAATGATGACTTCACGCCGATGGATTTTGTCATCGATTTATTAATGCGCTATTTTCGTCACCCAGTTGAACAAGCCACCGAAATTATGTTACAAATTCATCATGAAGGCAGTGCCATTTGTGGAACCTACTACAAAGAAATTGCGGAAACGAAAGTGAACCAAGTCCAGCAACGCGCCCGCGCAGAAGGTTACCCCTTGTTGGCAAACCTGCAACCTGAGCGTTCATAAACCAGAAGAGAGTCCATTATGTCTATGTTAGATAAAGATGTTCAAACGCTACTCTCCAATACGTTTGGTTTTGCCCAATCTCAGCAACATGCCTATGTGACGCTAGAGCATTTGCTACGCCTGCTTACGCAACAAAAAAATGTACAACAAGCCTTAGCGGCCTGTTTGGTTGACATTCACAAGCTGAATGAACAATTAGATGATCTGATTGTGCAGCACGAATTGATTGACGCCGAAGATGAAGAACCCATCCCGACCATCGCCCTGCAAAGGGTGATTGAACGGGCGATTTTCAACAGTCAACAACAGCAACCTGCACAAAAAGTGACCCCGTTAGGCATTTTGGCTGCGCTTTACAGCGAACGTGACAGTCAGGCTGTTGCCTTGTTAGAAAGCTCCGGCGCTGATAAAGCCAGTATGCTCAGTTATATCGCGCACGGCTTGCGTAAAGACGAATCGGCTGCACAAGCCAAACCCCAAGCGTCTAAGAGCGATAAAGATGACAGTGAAGATGCCTTGTCACTCTACGCCATTCACCTAAACAGTCTGGTAAAAGCCGGCAAAATAGACCCCGTGATTGGACGCGACAGTGAACTGTTGCGCGTGAGCGAAATTCTATTACGTCGTCGCAAAAACAACCCGCTTTTGGTGGGTGAACCGGGTGTGGGTAAAACAGCGATTGCCGAAGCCTTAGCTTTTGCAGCCGAACAGAACACCCTGCCTGAAGGCTTGGCCAATGCCCAGATTTACAGCATTGATTTGGGTGCGCTGCTGGCGGGAACCCGTTATCGAGGCGATTTTGAAAAGCGTTTCAAAACCATCTTATCGCAACTGGAACGCATACCCAACGCCGTCATTTTTATTGATGAAATTCACACTATTGTTGGTGCGGGTAGCGTGCAAGGCAGCGCGATGGATGCCGCCAACTTACTTAAGCCAGCCCTCGCCCGTGGCACCATCAAATGTGTCGGAGCGACTACTTTTGAAGAATATCGTCAGAGCTTTTCTAAAGACAAGGCACTCAACCGACGTTTTCAAAAAGTCGATGTGCTTGAACCCAGCGTACAAGACACGGTCAGCATTCTCAAAGGATTGAAAACCCAGTTTGAACAGCATCATCAAGTGCATTACACCCACAGTGCGCTCACCGCAGCGGCAGAACTGTCGGCTCGTTATTTAACCGACCGCCACCTTCCCGACAAAGCCATTGATCTGGTGGACGAAGTCGGTGCGCAAGAGCGCGCCAAACCCGCGCACAAACGCAAAACACGCATCACCGCTAGTGATATTCGTCAGCTATTGAGCAAGCAAACGCACATTCCCCTGACCGATTCCAGCACCGATGACCGTGAACAATTGCGAGCGCTCAACGCCAGCCTGCAGCATGTGGTCTTTGGTCAGGATAACGCCATTCACCGTGTGGTCGATGCCATTAAACTGGCTCGTGCCGGGTTGAGAGCGCCCAATAAGCCTTGGGGCAGCTTTCTGTTCACCGGTCCAACCGGGGTGGGTAAAACCGAACTGGCCAAACAATTAGCCAAGCACTTAGGCATTCCCTTGCATCGATTCGATATGTCCGAATACATGGAAAGTCATAGTGTAGCACGACTGATTGGCGCGCCGCCTGGCTATGTGGGCTACGAAAAAGGTGGACTGTTAACGGAAGCCATTCTCAAACAATCGCATTCCGTGCTCTTGCTCGATGAAATCGAAAAAGCCCATCCTGATATTTTCAACCTGTTGTTACAAGTGATGGATGACGGACGCTTGACTGATAACAACGGTCGTACCGCCGATTGTCGCAATCTCATTTTAATCATGACTTCCAATGTCGGCGCTGAACAGCTACAACGCAATACGCTGGGGTTTGTCGATGCCGACAGCCTAGCGCATCAGTCGCAAAAAGCCTTAGACAATACCTTCAAGCCGGAGTTTCGTAATCGACTCGATGCCATCATTCCCTTCTCGCCCCTTTCGGCAGACATTATGCCCAAAGTGGTGGATAAGGCTATTTTTGCCCTAGAGGCGTTGGTTGCAGCCAAAGGCTATCAACTTCAGTTAACCGATGCGGCCAGAGCTTGGTTGGCTAACAAAGGTTATGATGTGAAAATGGGCGCTCGCCCCCTCGATCGAGTGATTGAAACGGAACTGAAACGCCCCTTAGCCGATGTCATTTTATTTGGTGATTTGGCCAAAGGAAGCTGTTTAACCGTTGAGGTTAACGAGGATGGCAGCGCCTTGCTCATTCGTTCAGACTGTCACCAGAACCCCACCGACTCGGCAGAGCGCGAAGCTTTACTCACCTAGCAGGGTAATAACGAAGCTGTCTGCATGAACTCTTGTTTGCTTTCTTCAAATGCTTGGTTAAACAAACAGTCGTTGGAAAATAACTGATTTTCTAACGACACCAACAACTGATAAATGGGCAACGGCAAGCCTTGGTGCGCCAAGGGGATTCCGGGAGTTAACTGCCATGCCTTAATCATCACGCTCACCAACTGGGCAGCATCGGCACTGCGTGCAATCGCTTGCCGATAATGCTGACGTTTAAGCCGACAACGAAACCACTGCATCAAGAAATAACCCAACACTAATAACGCCATCAGCGCTAACCCTTGCAGACTACGCCACAGCCATAAGGGTATCGCCCAGCCTGAATGTGCTGGCAACTGAAGATGTGTCACCTGCCAAGTACGCGGATTAAACACCCAAATGTCTTGTGCTTCCACTTGCCAAAATCCCGCTTGGCTAATGCGCCAAGGTTGCCAAGTTGTCCAGTTGCTCAACCATCCTTCTTCCTGCCATGCAGAATCACCGCTTTGTAACCAAGGGCTGAGTGGCTCAATTCCCTGTCCCAGCAAGCCATTCAGCCATAAGCTATTTGGCAAGTGATTCACTAAACTAAACTGCACTTGACGCTGAATCACCTCATCCACCAAGACGATGCTAGGCAAGCTCATGGTTGTTTGCACATTAACCAACTCACCGACAATAGCCTGTTCTGGCACATAAACTGGTAGAGGCGATACTTTAATCGACCAGCTGGGCAAGGTTTGTGTTTGACGCGACATGGACTCGCCTACCCATTGCAAGCGTAAGTTAGGTAGTGCATTAACCCCAACTTGTTTGGCAAAGAGCAATAGCTGCCAGTGAGCCACTGTTTTTCCATCTTGCTCTGTTAGCCGTGGTTGATGACTCACCATAGGCTGTAACCAAGCATTATCGGTCTGACTCGCTACCGCTAGACTGGGTAAGGAAGATGCGTTAGCGGTCGTTAATTGCACATGAATCACCAAGGCTTGTTGTTGAAACACCTGCCGAGAGGCTACCCAAGCTTTAACCTGATAGTCATTTTGTGCTAAATGCATCCTTTGGTCGAGCAATACCCGTTCAACAGCCACTTCCTCTGCCGTTGCCGCCCATAATGGTGGCATCGACAAAGCGGCCAAAATCACTAATATGAGGCGCATCACCAAGGATCGACTCCCTCAATGGGTTGTGGTTTATCTTGTACCACAGCAAACCCCGACTCTAGACTAAATAAGCGTTGGTAAAATAAACGCTTTTCTTGCTGCAGTTGGCGCATTTCGCCCGCTAATACCCAGTCTTGTCGAGCTTGTTGAGCCGCTGCTACGGGTGAATCTGTTTGCATTCTGTCGTTTGTTTTGCCGCTAGGAGCTTTAGACCGGTTTGATTGGGTGTTAGCGGACTTGAGCACATCTTTGGTTTCCCAAGCCAATTGTGCTTCATCCCAATCCGAAATACTTCCCTCGAACCGATCGCCTGCCTTATCGGGTGTTTGGCTACGATCAGGTGCTTTGGGTAACTGACGAATCACATAAGCTAATCGTGCTTCAACTTCGGGTTGATTAGGCTGATGCGCCAGAGCACCACGCAAGGTTTGACCTGCATCAAACCAGTGTTGCTGGGCAATCATCACTTCCGCCAACAAGACCAAAGCTTTCGATTGTTCTGTAGAGGCATAAGCTTGTTTAAACGCCTGTAATGCCTGATCCGTCGCTTGCGTGTAGCGTTTTTCCGACAAGGCTTGTTGCGCTTGAAACAGCTGTTGTTCAATGCTAGATTGAGTCGCTGCCCATGCGGGCGCTTGCACGCCACTGATGAACATAAAACTAGCACCAACCAATAACATACTCGACGTCGTTGAAGCGCGAGAAATCGGCCAGCGCGCAAAACTCATCCAGATTAATAACGCCAGCCCAATTAACCAAGGACTCAAATCAATGCCCGAAAGTATCGCTTTTGCATCCACTGGCTGTTGACTGCGCCACGCTTGCAACCAACCTAACCATGCGCTGTATTGTTCAACGCTCAAACCTTGATATTCCCAACCTGTTTTTTGCGCCAATTGACGAAGCCCAGACGCCTGCAAAGGCCAGTCACCTGATTGACTACCAACCCCCAACACCAATCCCGCTGTATTAACCGGTTCTAATTGAGACAAATCGGCTGTTGCCAAATCGCCACCGTCGGTAAACAAGGCGATCGCCGTCGGCTGAGGCAGACTTTGACGCAAGGCCTCCAAGGTTGGTAAGAGCAAGCTACCTTGCAAGGGCAACATATCGGTTGCCAATAAAGATACACCCGATAACCACAAGGCTTTGTCAGAAGTCATCGGAACTAGCCAATGATGACTACCCGAAAACACCAGTAAGCCCGCTTGATCGCCCGGCTGCCACTGACTGGCAGCCGCTTCTAATGCCCAGCGCACCTGCTGCAATCGATTCGGTGCCACATCGGTTGCCGACATCGAAGTAGAAACATCCACCACCGCTAGCCAACGCATGGGCTGATGCTGTGCTTGCGCCTGTTTCGATAACCCCATCGGCTGCGACAAAGCCAACACCATCAATGACCAAAGCACTAACCAACGCCACGGCAGTCCTTTCCACTGCCAGCGCGCCAGCAACATCCAAGGCTGCAATTCTGGCTCACACAAATGATCCGTTGCTCGTTGCGCTAGCCACCAACGAACAGCCAGCAACACAACAGGAAGCAGCCACAGTAACAACCATACGGGAGAAGTGAAAGACACATTAAACCACAGCATCACGCATCTCCCGCCACCACATCAACAAGAACGACAGTAACGCCAATAGCAAAAAAACCGATGACAAGGCTTGACTGTCCTCTACTGTTGTATCGGTTTCAGTCGCTTCACTAGCGACGCTTTGCGTGAGTTGCGCCAGCAACTGAGCAACGGCAGCCGCGTCTTCTACCTTAACCACCTGTGCACCGTAGGCCGATAAAGCTTCGGCCAGTGCCGCCTGTCGTGGCATGTAAAGCAAGCCTGATGCAGAAGATTCAATTGCTTCATCACTCCCCAATAATAAGACGCTAACCCTAATGGAATGACGCCTTAACCATGCCATAACGGCATCGAGCTGACCTCGCGTTGCCGTATGCGCGCCATCAGTAATCAGTAACAACCAAGGGTTAACCGCACTTTGCTCCACGAGTTGCCAACCCGAAAACTGCACCGCTTCCAGCAAAGCCGCATCTTCACGACCGGCAAAAGCGGCATCTAAACTTGACACCATCGAGCTAATTTGATGCCTATCTTGGGTGGGTGATAACACCGGATAAACCTCATCGGCAAACACCACCAATCCCGTTCTGGCTTGATCGTGTCGCAAGGCTGTTAATTGAGAGACAAACCCTTGCAGCTGTTGCAAACGCGTTTTACCGTCCACTTCTTGTAACAATAAACTCACCGACGTTTCAACAACCAACATACCACTGGCTTGTGTCAATGGCTGAGTTTGAATCTTACCCGGCGTTTGCCATGCCGGTTGCGCCAAGGCCAGCACCAGCCACACAGCCGTTAGTCCCCACCAATGACGTTGAGCCGCAGATGAACCGCTTAACGCTGTTTTGGTTAACCAACGATCTATAAAGGCATGACGCAGTTGTACTGTTGGCAAAGCCTGCGCACGAAAATGCGCAAACCACCAACCTATCACAACCAACGGCAATAACCACAAGGCTTGCGGCAACAACCAAACCCATTGACCATTCATCGTCACGACCAATCCTGTTGCTGGGCTAGCTCACTCAGGGCAGCATCGGCCCATAAGGGATAATAGCCAATGGATAGTGTGCTGCACCATTGTTGAATATGCTGTAAAAACTGCGTCATTTGCTGTTGATAGAGGGTGCGTTGGGTTTCCGTCAAGGCAACAGCCGCTTCTCCCCATAATGCCGAAGTGACTTTAGGTAGCTGAACTTCTTGTTTGTCCAAAACCTGAACTAACAGCACCTTGCCACGCAAGCTCGCCTCAATGAGCTGTGCTTCTAGCACTTCATCCCAATCAATGAAGTCAGAAATGATGATACAGAGTTGATCTTGATGATCGGCCAAGGCCTCAGATAAAGGCAGAGCCGGTTTGAGCGTGTTGCTACTCAGCCCACTGACAATTGGTAACCAAGCTTCTGCCCATGTATGCCAACGTGATTGGCCACGTAATACCGGTAACTGTGGCGTTTCATGCGCCCATACCTGCGTATCAATTAATACCGAAGATGAAAGTTGTTGCGCTAATCGAAAGGCAGCGCGCACCATCTGCTCGGCTTTTAAGCGGATGGTCGTACCTTGCCAGCTACTTGCTCGTAAATCGACCAGCATTTTAAGTCTTAATTCAGTGGGTTTAGACTGATATTTAACGTAAACTTGATCGGATCGTGCCGTCAAGCGCCAATTGATATGGCGCACAGAATCACCGGGACGATAGAGCCGACTTTCTTCAACATCTACCCCAGGCTCTAACCACCTACCGGCAGTGTCACCATGACGCAATCCCTCACCTTCACCCAGCAGGCTTAACGCCAGTGGCGGCAAGTCAGCACACTCCGCCAATAAAGCAGCCAGCCAGTCGTTAGTGGGCCAATTTGACACTATCTAACACTCGGTTTACCCAAGCATCAACGCTGAGTTGTTGCGCACGGGCTTTGGCCGATAAATGCAGGCGATGACGCAAGACATCGGGCAATAAATTCACAACATCATCGGGGGTGACGTAATCACGTCCGTGCAAAAAGGCACGCGCGCACACCGCCTGCGCTAAGGCGAGCGTTGCACGCGGACTGGCTGGTACTAATACCGTATCGCGCAAACTTTCATGGACCTGCTCAGGCGCACGCGTGGCACTAATTAACGCCACCAAATAGCGCTGAATCGACACATCCATGTGCAATCGCTCAACGGTCGATCGCGCTTGCTGTAAATCAGCCAAGGTGAGTGTCGAAGGCGGCAAAGGCTGCGATAAAGCACCAGAACGCGCTCTTTGTAAAATCACCAATTCTTGTTCTTGACTGGGAAAGTCGAGCGCCACGTGCAACATAAAACGATCCATTTGCGCTTCTGGCAAAGGATAAGTGCCACTATGTTCAAGTGGATTTTGTGTCGCCACAACAAAGAATAGCGGATCTAAGGCATAGGTTTGTCCACCCACCGAAACCTGCCCTTCTGCCATGGCTTCTAATAAAGCCGACTGAACCTTAGGTGGCGCACGGTTGATTTCATCGGCTAGCGTCAGCTGATGAAATAAAGGCCCTGGCACAAAACGCATCATGCCCGAATCCTTGTCTAACACCTCAGAACCGGTGATATCCGATGGCATTAAATCGGGTGTAAACTGAATACGGACAAAATCCAAATTTACCGCTTGCGATAACACTTTCACAGCAGTTGTTTTCGCTAGGCCAGGCGCACCTTCCAGCAACACATGACCCCGCCCAAGCAAGCCAATGAGCAGGCGTTCTAACAAACGCTCCTGCCCCACAATGACCGAACTTAACCGCTGCTGTAAGGGTTGCCACACTGTGGAATAAGACATAGCCTGAGCTTCCTCACTAAATTGATGAGCGAATCATACCATAAGCAACACAATATTCAAATATTAATTTGAATATAGATTAATTGCCTTGCAAAGGTACTTAATCACATTTTGAAGGATGCATCACAATCTTAGATGCCAGCAGCCCCGCAAGCAGAATCATCGCTGACGACACTGCTAAGCAAGCTTCTAAACCAGCTACTTGATAGACATAGCCCGACAACAGGGTTCCCACCAAACGCCCGCCCGCATTCGCCATGTAATAAAATCCGACTTGTTTAGACGTACCATCAGCGTCGGCATAAGCGACAATTAAGTAAGAGTGTACTGCTGAATTTAAGGCAAACAGCACACCGAAAATGACTAAACCGACCAGCACAATCAGCTGCGGCTCTTTAGATAGCGTCAAGGCCATCGTTAACGGCACTGCTGCCAAAATCAATGCCAACATCAACGCTGTCTTAGCCGTAGGATTTTGACGACGACCAATCCATTGCGGTGTGGTCGCTTGCACCAACCCATAACCGATGATCCACAATGCCATAAAAGCACCGATTTCACTATGTGACCAGCCTAACACACTGGCCGCGAAAACGGGCAAAGCGACGACAAACCACACATCCCGCGCACCAAATAAAAAGAAACGTGCTGCCGAGAGCCAGTTCACCGCCAATGAATGTGAAAACATCTGGGCGAACTTCGGCTTATGACTTGCTTTACCTAGTGAAGCATCGAGTTGCCATAAAGACACTAATAAAGCCAAGGATAACAGGCCAATCATGTACCACATGGCATCGGTAAAACCGACCCATTCCAACAGCACCGCACCCAGAAAAAATCCCACGCCTTTCAACGCATTTTTAGAGCCAGTCAGCACGGCAACCCAACGATAAAGCCCACCCGTAGCATCGGAAGTTAAGGCCTTCACCGAGCTTTTTGCACTCATTTTATTCAGGTCTTTGGCGATTCCTGATAAGGCCTGCGCAACCATCACATAAAGAACACCCAACCAAGCTTCGGGCACCGTCAACATCAGTAAGGCGATGATTTGAATGGCTAAGCCTAAATTCATAGTAACATTTAAGCCTACCCTAGCACCCAACCAACCACCCAATAAGTTGGTCACTATGCCAAAAAACTCATAAAACAAAAACAGCATAGCCAGTGCTAAGGGCGAATAGCCCAACTGATAAAAATATAACAGTACCAGCATACGCAAGGCACCATCAGTCAGGGTAAATGCCCAGTAATTGGCGGTGACTATCGCATATTGTTGTTTAGCATTCATGAAGAATAGGCTCTTTTTAATGACTTAAACTCAGGCTAAGGCTTGATTCGCGCGCCCCACTTTCAAGGTTAATTCCATCATGCGCTGCATGTAACCGATTTCGTTATCATACCAAGCCAAGACTTTAACCTGTGTACCGTTAATCACACGCGTTGATAAGGCATCAATCACTGATGAACAGGTTTCACCTTCGTAATCGACCGATACCAAGGGCAGTTCTTCGTAACCCAAAATATCTTTTAAATAGGTTTCGGAAGCCCTTTTGAACAGCGCATTAACCTCTTCTACCGAAGTTGGGCGTTGCATTTCCATCACCAAGTCGGTTAACGAGGCGTTCATAAAGGGAACACGCACGGCAATACCATCTAAGCGGCCATTCAACTCAGGAAAAATACTGCCAATGGCTGAAGCTGAACCGGTCGAAGTCGGGTATAGTGGACCCCAGAGTCAAGACAAAAAATATTACGAGTTTAAGATGGTCTC
>CAZBQD010000008.1:0-66654 GCA_964493995.1 uncultured Francisella sp. | reverse complement strand
TCGACCTGAGGGAAAATAATGCCATAATTGCCGTGAAGATAGGTCAAGGCATCGCCTTCATCAATGACCACATCGTCTAAGTCTTTAATCTGGTAACGCAAGGTTACCACGGTGTTTTTTTCAATTTTCATCGTTTTTGTTTTCCAGTCAGTCGAGTCCCGACAAATCGGGAATAAGTTGGGGTTGCTGCATCACAAACTTTTCAAGCGTTCAGGCGACAACTCTAAGCCATTGGGCCAACATAAGGCACCTGCATCAATAAAAAAACGTTGCGCATACTGCTCATCGTGCAATGCTTTTAGCAGAGAGCCTTTCTTAGCCTTCATATAAGCTGCCAAGTCGAAAATAATTTCTTGATGATCGGAAAAAACTAATTTAATACGAAAAGCACCAAGGTATTCAGCGTATAAAATCTTATTCATCTTGATCTGCTCCTGGAATTTTCTCAAGCGGCTCAAACTGTTGCGCCAATTCCCAATCGTGCAACAACTCAGCCTGATGCTTTAAGCACCATTCTTTGACAATTTGAGCTGCTTTCTTGGGTAATTTACCACGTTCAATTTCACCCGTGTAAATGTTAACCAGTGCTTCAAACCCTTGATATTCGACATGAACGTGAGGAGGAGGATGGTCATCGTGCCACATACGCACAATCATGCCAAAAAACGTTGAAATAATTGGCATAAAACAAAACTCCAAAGAATACGTCTGGTTAAACTAAAACGCACCCAAAGGTGCGTTTTTAACCAAGCAACAAAAACATACTAAAACCGTAATGAGCTGACAAGACTGCTAGGCACAAGATTCGCGGACACAAGGCATGTACATAAGGTACATAACGCAGTGCCAGAATCGAAGCAACAACGCAAGATGTCAGCGTAATCGGTTTTAATTACAGACGACCATCAACTTCGTCTTTACCCAGCACATACTTCACATCGAAGAGGACATGCGGGTCTTTACCCAGCGCTCGAATGCCTTTTGCACCTAGCTCAATGAATTGGTGGTGTTTTACCGCTAAAATAACAGCATCGTAAGCGCCTTGTTCGGGTGCATCAATCAGATCAATGCCATATTCATGTTTGGCTTCTGCTTTATCAGCCCAAGGATCATAAACATCGACTTGCGCTTCATATTCCGCTAACTCTTGCACCATATCGACCACGCGCGTGTTGCGCACATCGGGGCAGTCTTCTTTGAACGTTAAACCAAGAATCAGCACCCGCGCACCCATGACATTGATTTTCTTTTTCAACATCATCTTCACGATTTGCTGCACCACATAAGCACCCATGTTGTCGTTTAAGCGACGACCTGCCAGGATGATTTCTGGGTTGTAACCGACCGCTTGCGCTTTGAAGGTGAGGTAGTAAGGATCCACACCAATACAGTGTCCGCCGACCAAACCCGGACGGAAGGGTAAGAAATTCCATTTCGTACCCGCCGCTTTCAATACTTCTTCGGTATCGATACCCAGTTTATTGAAGATGAGCGCCAGCTCGTTAATCAAGGCAATGTTGACGTCGCGCTGGGTGTTTTCAATCACTTTCGCCGCTTCCGCCACTTTCATGCTGCTGGCTTTGTGCGTACCGGCAACAATAATGCTTTGGTAAAGGGCGTCAACGAAATCAGCGACAATCGGTGTAGAACCTGAAGTCACTTTCAGAATATTGGTTACACGGTGCTGTTTGTCACCTGGGTTAATCCGTTCTGGACTGTAACCACAGTAGAAGTCTTCATTAAACTTCAAGCCACTTTTTTCCAGTAAGGGCACACAGACTTCTTCCGTGGCACCTGGGTAAACGGTCGATTCGTAAATGACCACATCACCACGTTTCAGTACTTTGGCTAGTGACTCACTGGCTTTAATTAGGGGCGTAAAGTCAGGGGCTTTGTGTTCGTCAATGGGCGTTGGCACCGTAACAATGTACACATTGCAAGGGCGAATGTCTTCTAAACTGGCGGTGTAAGAAAGCTTGGTGGCTTCTTTTAGCTCTTCGTCAGACACTTCTAGCGTATGGTCATGTCCTGCTTTCAGCGCTTCAACACGGGCTTGATGAATGTCAAAACCGATGACCTCAAACTTTTTACCAAACTCGACTGCCAATGGCAAACCGACATAACCCAAACCCACAATACCAATACGAACATTGGAAAGATTCACAATCAGGCTCCTTACAAGCGAAAAACACTGCCCAGTGCAGCTAGACAAACTTTAGCACAAGCCCAAATAAAAAAAAGGGGTGCGGTCAATTATTTTATTCAACGGGCGAATCCGGCCAAGCCAGCCAGTGGTCCAGTATTGCCCAAGCTTCGTCTAACCCCGTTTTTTTCAAGGCAGAAAAGGTTTGCACGCTGAGCTCACCGCCATAGGTAGCTAATTGTTTACGCACGGCTAGCAAAGTATTTTTTTGCTGACCATAAGAGAGCTTATCAGCTTTAGTGAGCAACACATGTACCGGACGACCAATGGCTACCGCCCAATGTAACAGCTGGTCATCTAAGGGCATAAAAGGATGACGAATATCCATTAATAAGATAATGCCTTTCAAACACTGACGCTGCTCTAAATAAGCCCCCATCGACTTACCCCATTCTTCTTTGAGCGGAATCGGGACTTTGGCAAAGCCATAACCCGGCAGGTCTACCAAGCGCCTATCGGGCGTATCGAGCGTAAAAATATTAATTAACTGCGTACGACCCGGCGTTTTCGATACCTTGGCCAGTCCGGTTTGATGCGTGATGGCATTGAGACTACTCGACTTGCCCGCATTGGAACGCCCCACAAAAGCCACCTCTGCGCCCGTATCTTCGGGACATTGCGCCAACTTAGGTGCGCTCTTCAAAAAAGCTGCGCGTTGATAAAGGGGATGTTGTATCATGCAAGGTTCTCGTGGATCGCTTGCCATTCGCATGGCTTGGGTTATAATCAGTGCATTTTCGGCGAGAGAATCGCTCGGGCTTACACACAAAAAATATAGGCATATCAAGGCTATGGATAAAAAAAGGTCACTCAAGCACCACCCATTACTCAACTTTATTGGGTCGATGAATCTTGCCATCGTGCTACTGGTGATGCTGGCGATTGCCTCAGTTATTGGTACTATCTTAAAACAAAATGAAGCCTATGCTAGCTATGTTATCAAATTCGGTCCTTTCTGGTTTGATGTTTTTCGCACCTTAGAACTTTATGACGTTTACAGCGCCATTTGGTTTTTAGCGGTTCTGGCATTTTTATTGTTGTCGATTTCTGCCTGTGTGTGGCGCAACTGGGCGCATTTTGTCAAAGATATGTTCAGTTATCAAGAACACACCCACGTCAGTCAACTGCAAAAAATGGCACTTTCGGTTCAAGGTCAACGCCATCACGATGCGCTCACAGTGCAACAAGAAGCACAACAAGCCTTCAAACAACACGGCTTTAAGTACAAAGTGGAAGCCAAAGAGCAAGACACGCTGATTGCCGCCAAAAAAGGCGCAGGCCATCGTCTGGGTTACTTATTTACCCATATTGCCATTGTTATCATTTGTATTGGCGCCCTACTCGACTCGAATATTAAATTCAAAGTGCAAGAATGGATGGGCGGCGTCGAAGCAGAAACGCGCAGCATTGCCCTCACCGATGTCAATCCTAAAGCCAACATTGCCGTTGACAATAACTCCTTCCGTGGCTCGGTGAATATTCCTGAAGGTAAAAGTGCCGATGTGGTTTTCCTAACGTTCAAGGAAGGCTACTTAGTACAAAAACTGCCCTTTACGGTGCAAGTGGTCGATTTCCGTGTTGAACATTACGACACCGGCATGCCCAAATCCTTTGAAAGCGACATTATTTTGAATGCGCCAGAGCTAGCCGAACCGATCAAAACCACCATTTATGTCAATAAACCCTTATATTTCAAAGATTACGCCATTTACCAATCAAGTTTTGGTGACGGCGGCAGTCAAGTTGAATTGCGCGCTTGGCCACTGGTGAGCAACACCAGCAATGCTTCTAAGTTAACGGGCGAAATCAATCGGGTTATCAGCATGAATACGCCGATTGGTGATTACAAACTCGAATTGAACGATTACAAAACCAATAACATCATTGACTTGCCCGAGCCCGACGAAAATGGTCGCAAGGTGAAAAACTTGGGTCCAAGCGTGCAGTTCAAAGTTCGCGATGCGCAAGGTCAGGCGGTGGAATACGAAAACTACCTACTGGCGGTCGATCGAGCCGGTGCTTGGTATCAAGCGTCTAAATTCCGCCGCAGTGTCGCTGAAGACTTCCAGTTTTTATTACTGCCGCTCGATGAAAAACAGAGCCTAGACCGCTTTATGCGTTTTGTGGCGCTACTCAACGACCGTCAGTCTATGGATAGCATCCTCAACCCAGGCATTGAACAAGAAAAAGACCCCAGCAAACGTGAACAACTGGAAACGCAAAAGCGTTTTATGCAACAACTGGTCAATCTATTTCGACTGCGTGGCTTTGACGGCATTCGTGGCTATTTGGAACAGGCTGTTCCCGATGCCACTAAGCGCGATCAGGTATTTAATCAATACCTTGAAATCATGACGGTGGCCATGCAAGGGCTTTATTTGAAAACCCTAGAGCAAGAAGGTGGCGTGGTTGAAACCAATGAAACACAGCGTCGCTTCTTTGCCGACAGTATCGAAGCCATCAACGCTCTGACCATTTACGGTCCACCGATGTTTTTCGAAGTGACCGCTGTGGATCACCGTGAAGCCTCTGGCTTACAAATTACCAAATCGCCCGGTAAGGACGTGGTTTATTTCGGTTCTTTGTTACTGGTGATTGGTACCTTCTTACTCTTTTATGTGCGCCCACAACGCCTATGGTTATTGCTTCAACCGCAAAACGACGGAAGCATTCACTATATTTTTGCAGGAAAAGACGGCAAGGATGATAAGATGCTGCAACCTGTTTTTGACCACTTAACACAACAACTTCAGCAGGCACCCGCCACTATGCAAGGAGAAAACCCATGACTGCAGGCTACACAGAGCAGCCCACTCTGCTTCAATCGCTTTTAAGCGTCAGAGGCATTTTATGGAGCCTATTGATTATTTTTGCCAGCTGGCTGGGCTGGGAACGTTATGGCGAACTGATGGACGCCAATGATCGTCATTACGAAACCGCCATTTTAATCGGCACCACCCTAGGCGTGATTGCTTTTGGACTGGCATGGAAAAGCATCCAACCACTGATGGCTGCCGTGCTGTTGATGACCTGGGCTGGTATTGCCAGTTATGCCGCTAATGGCGACAACTACCAAGCGCAGGAAACGGCCTTCTTCTTGAAGTTCCTGTTCTCGAGTCAATCGGCCATTATGTGGATGAATGTGCTATTCATTTTTGCCATGGTCACTTACTTTTTTGCCCTGTGGCGTGATTCGAGCTTCTCTGGCAAGGTGGCAACTGGGCTCACTTGGTCGGCAGTAGCGTTCGGCTTAACCGGCATGGGCGTGCGTTGGCGCGAGTCTTACCTGATTAATCCCGATTACGGTCACATTCCGGTGAGCAACCTGTATGAAGTGTTCATTCTCTTCGCCATTATTACCGCTTTGTTGTACCTCTATTACGAACAAAAAATCCGCAGCCGTGCGTTGGGTGGCTTCGTTTTAGCGGTCATCTCTGCCGCCGTTGCCTTTATTTTGTGGTACACCTTTGGTCGTGATGCGGCAGCAATTCAACCGCTGGTGCCTGCATTAAAAAGCTACTGGATGAAGATTCACGTTCCGGCTAACTTCATTGGCTATGGTACTTTCGCCTTAGCAGCCATGATTGCCATTCCTTACCTATGGCGTCATCGTATTGAACAACGCGGCGATAACAACAACCCTTGGTTAACACGCTTACCAACACTGGCTAGCATGGAAGATGTGATGTACAAAGCCATTGCCTTTGGTTTTGCTTTCTTCACCATCGCCACTATTCTGGGTGCTATGTGGGCAGCCGAAGCTTGGGGCGGTTACTGGAGCTGGGATCCGAAAGAAACCTGGGCACTGATTGTCTGGTTGAACTACGCGGCTTGGTTGCACTTCCGTATGTCGAAAGGCTGGGGCGGTACGCGCATGGCGTGGTGGGCAATTCTTGGTTTACTCATCACCACCTTTGCCTTCTTAGGGGTGAACATGTTCTTGTCGGGGCTGCATTCTTACGGAACCTTGTAAGCTAAAGCTTACCAGTCCTTTGTTTAATATCTGGGGGAAGGCGTTAAGGTCAGCACAAGATGCTCAAACGGTTAAGCCTTACCCCCAGACCCCTATCTGCTTTAATGTCGATACGTAAACATTCGTAAAGGAAGCTTATTATGAATCGTCGTTCTCTTATTAGCTTGATGGGAGCTAGCTTAGTTGGACTCTTTTCCTGGTCAGCACAAGCAGCACCCTTTGCCTTTGAAGAAGGCATTCACTACAAGAAACTGCCTGACAATGCGCGCGCTTTAGTGGCCAAAGGGACAGTACAAGAATTTTTCTTTTATGGCTGTTCGCACTGTCAAGAAATGGAAAAACCCTTAAAAGAATGGCTGGCCAACAAACCCAAACACATTCAGTTTGAAGCCATCCCTGCCGTGTTCCAATCGCCGGCATGGGCAACACTGGCACGCATTCATTTTGCCTTAAAAGCCAGCAATCAATTATCGCTACATAGCAAAGTGTTTGAGTTGTTTTTACAAGACAAAGCCCGACCTAAAAATCAAGAAGAAGTGGCAGACCTACTGGCAGCAAAAGACAAATCCTTCGACAAAGCGGCTTTCTTGAAAGCTTATGACAGCGATGCCAATACCGCCGATGTCACTCGTGCGGCTAAACTGTCGGGACAATATCAGCTTGAAGCCGTACCCACCTTTGTCGTCAACGGTCACTATGTCACCGACTTACCCATGGCAGGCTCGCATGCTAAACTCTTTGCTTTAATTGAGGAGCTGAGCCAAAAATGAACGCCAACGCTGCCCACCTACTCGTTCGTTGTCTAGAAGCCGAACAGGTTGAGTATATTTTCGGTATTCCAGGTGAAGAAAACCTGAATGTCATGGATGCCCTACTCGACTCATCCATTCACTTTGTTTGCACGCGCCACGAGCAAGGGGCAGCCTTTATGGCTGATGTGTATGGTCGTTTAACCGGCAAGGCTGGCGTCTGTATGTCCACCCTTGGACCAGGAGCGACCAATCTCATTACCGGTGTCGCTGATGCCAATATGGATCGCGCCCCCGTGGTGGCGATTGCCGGTCAGGCGGCAACCAGTCGTATGCATAAAGAATCGCATCAAGTGGTCGATTTGGTTAGCATGTTCCGCCCCATCAGCAAATATGCAGCGCAAATTCTAGAACCCGAAACCACGCCCGAAGTCATTCGCAAAGCCTTTAAGCAAGCGCAAAGTGAAAAACCCGGTGCCTGCTTTATCGACTTCCCCGAAAACGTCGCCAAAATGCACACAGAGGCCAAACCGCTCCCCATTTCAGAACCCCTGCGCTCGGGCGCACATCCTGAAGTCCGCGATCAGGCTCTGGCTTTAATCAAACAGGCCAAACACCCGTTGATCCTAGCGGGTAACGGTATTATTCGGGCGCGTGCCGAAGAAAAGCTCAAAGCCTTTGCCGAAACCTTCCACCTGCCAGTCGTCAACACCTTTATGGCAAAAGGGGTGATTTCCTTTAAGCACGAACTGGCGATTGGTACGGCGGGGCTGCAATCAGGCGACTATCAAAATTGTGGCTTTGAATTAGCCGATGTTATTATTTGCATTGGTTTTGATATGGCGGAATATCACCCGCGCGTTTGGCATGCCAGTCGTGATCGCACCATCATTCACATCGACAGCCAGCCGGCCGAAGTGGATGATGCCTACATCCCCAGCGTGGAAATTCTGGGTGATATTTATCGCAACCTAGAGCTGATGACCAATACCCACCGCGGTGATCCCGACTGGCAAGCCAGCATTCCCAAGCGAGATTTAACGCCTTACCGTAACCTGCGTCAATCGCTCATTCATGAAATGAAGCAACATGCCAAATCAACCGACTGGCCGCTCAAACCGCAAAAAATCATTTGGGATTTACGTACCGCCATGGCGCTAGACGACATTGCGGTCTGCGATGTCGGCGCCCATAAAATGTGGATGGCGCGTATGTTCCGTTGCGAAATCTCCAATACCTGCATCATCTCCAATGGCTTTGCCAGCATGGGCATTGCCTTACCCGGTGTCGTTGCCGCCAAACTGGCGCATCCGGAAAAAGCCGCCGTCGCAGTTACCGGTGATGCCGGTTTCCTCATGAACGTGCAAGAACTGGAAACCGCTGTGCGCTTAGGCCTGTCTTTAGTGGTACTCATTTGGAATGATTCCGGCTATGGCTTAATTCGCTGGAAACAAGAGCGCGAGTTTGGACGCAGCGCTTTTGTTGAATTTAACAATCCTGACTTTGTGCAACTGGCTCAATCTTTTGGTGCTGTCGGTGTGCGTGTCGAATCCGCCGATGCCTTATTACCCGCCTTACAACAAGCCTTAGCGCATCAGGGCGTCACCGTGATCGACTGCCCGGTCGATTATCGTGAAAATAGCCAACTGGTGGCGCGTTTAGGTCAAGTGCTCGAATAACTCCTTGTCACCCTTTTGCCTTAATCGATTGATTTAACAAGGGCAAAAGGGTAAAATTCAACCATAAAATAAATCAATATCACAGCGGGCATTGCACATTCATTAACTGAGTCTTTTATCGGCTGAGTCAGTGGTGCTAGTGACGCTAGTTGCCTCCGTTTGCCTAGTTCGTGGTGCAAGGCTTAGCGCAGGCTGAATCACCTTTAAGGAGCCTTAGCATTATGACAGCCAATAACGACTATACCATGACGCAATCGTGGGAAGCGCAAGCGCAATTCAAAGAATACTTGTCTGCGGTCAACCCAAAGATGCCACAAATCGATGTCGATGCTTTTTTAAGCGATATGTGGGCAACAGGCGCAACACGCGTTATCCCTTTTGACCTATCAAGCAATTTAGACACCGACTATCCCGCCACCACGCCTAACCTCTATGCCGGTTACTTACGTGTGAATGCCAATGAATCCATTAAAACCGATTTCGTGGCCGCTTCACAAATGTTCTTTGTCATTCGTGGTCGTGGCAACACGCAGGTCGATCAAGGCAATATTTTATGGAAAGCGGGTGATTTGTTTACGCTACCGGCTACGCAAGCCGCTGAACACTTTGCCAGTGAAGATGCGGCTTTGTTCTGGGTGAATGATGCGCCTTTGTTGTCTTACTTAGGTGTTGCACCCACCAGCGCCCGTTTCACACCGGTACTTTACACCAAAGAACGCCTAGCGCAAGCCATTGCCAACGAGCGTGCTGATACCAATGCCACCAAGCGTAACCGTTTGGGTGTGTTATTGTCGAATCCGAACTTCCCTAAAACCATGACGCTAACGCATACGCTTTGGTCTTTGTACAATGTGCTGCCAGCGGGTATCACCCAAAAGCCGCATCGTCACAACTCCATTGCCATCGACCATTGCGTCAGTGCCGGCCCCAACACCTACACTCTGATTGGTAAAGAATTAGATGACAACGGCAACATCGTTAATCCGATCAAAGCCATGTGGACGGCTGGGTCAACCTTCATCACTCCACCGGGTTGGTGGCATTCGCACCACAATGACTCCGATGAGGATGCCGTGGTGCTGCCCATTCAAGATGCGGGCTTGATTATGAATATGCAGGTGCTCGACTTTAAGCTGGTCAAGTAAAACTTCAGGATTGTGTAGTTCATAAACGCCCCAAATACTGGGGCGTTTTTTTTCGAGCCGTTTTGCAGTGCCTAGCCTTCATAAAAAGGGGTGTGCATTTGCCAACATCGGCCGATATAATGAAGGGAAGAGACTTGTGTCTATGTTAAGGGGTTTTTTAGGTCAGTTATGAATCGTCACCAAGTTAGCAAACAACAGGCTAGTCAAAGCACTCACGCCCCTTCCATGGTGAGTGTGCCGCTGCGTAAAGAAGCGATTATGCAGAGCCTTAAGCATGTGGGCGGCGCCAGTGCATTCAAAGTGCCCGATATGCCCGATGTCATCATGCTATTGGAGCGGGAAGCCAATTCGCGCTATCCGAATGCACGAAAATTTGCCGAAATCATCGAATCGAACAATGTCATTACCGGTGAAATTCTCAGTATTGTTAAATCACCCACTTTTTTGCGTCATATGACAGCCACGGTTGAAGTGAAAACCATCGGTCACGTCATCAGTTTAATTGGCATTCAAAAAACCTATCGTCTGGCGGTTGCTGCCGCCATTCGCTCCATACCGGCACAATCTACCCTGTTCCGTTCCATTATTGACCACAGTTTTGACGTGGCGGTTGCCTGTGCCGAGATTGCCGGTTATGTTCAGGGAATCGATATCAGCGATGCTTACTTATTTGGGTTATTCCGCGATGCCGGTGCTATTGGTGTCGCCAATAGCCTGCAACAAAAATACGATCGCTACTGGTATCATCTGCTTTCTTTCCCTGCCAGCGGCCCGCAACTAGAAGAGCAAGAGCTGAAAATTCGCCATGACTACTTGGGCGTAGTGGCGGCGCGTCAATGGGGGTTTGGTAATGGTGCAGGAGAAGGTGATATGCTGCTAGCCATTCAAGAACATCATAACTGTCAACAGGTTGCCCATTTTGCTAACGAACGCGTGCGCTTGCTGGTAGCGATTGGCTTATTAGCCGAAGTGATGGTCGGTGAAATTAATGCCGAAAATTACCAAGCCACCGAAGTGGAACAGGTACGCAGCACGGCCTTAGACGTGCTCTATTTGTCGGATGAAGCCAAATCGCTCATTCGCATGAACCTATTGTCGATGCTCATTGATCGTACCCCTATTTAGCCCCTTTATTGCATTGGAGTCCTGCTATGCGTCTGGCCTATTTACATCAGCCTCAAGCCATGTTGGTGGCACATAAGGAAGCCTTAGCCCTGATGAGTGAGCTGAATGCGCACCCCAATCCAATCAATTACCATTTATTCTACGAATATGCTTTAGGCGAACACCCCGAGTTTACCGCCTTTATTGATGAGATGCGTCATAATCAAGAACATTGGTCGGACATTTTAGGGGTGAGACTAACAGAGCGCTTTTTCAAACAACAAGAACGTACCATCGCCGGCGTTGAGCAAGAGCTGATGAATGCCATTGGCGAAATGACCGATAATGTCAGTAAACACGTCGATACGCACTTTGAATTGGCGCAAGCTTTAGAAAAAAATCCCGAAAAAGCACCGCTCATTTCAGCGCATCTGAAAAAAGCGAATCGCTTGTTGTCACACGAAGTAAAAGACGGCAAACAACGCGTCGATGCCACACGAGCCCGCTTGGTCGAGCATAAAAAGCATACCATGACCGACCTACTGACACGATTGCATAACGAAACACACCTAGCCGAGTTTCTACCGGTCATTGTCAAACGTAATCAGACGTCGGGAAAACGCATTCTGTTAGCCCTGATCGACATAGATCACTTTGCGCAGTATAACGCCCAATACGGACACCATCGCGGCGATAGCCTGCTACGTGGATATGCCAAAATTCTCGCTTCACTGGGCGAAGGTTCTCATGCCTGGCGCTTAACTGCCGATGAATTTGTGCTCACTCTGGTGATGAAACCCGATGCTCCCATTGCCAGCTTGATTAAACGCATCCATAATCAGCTCGCTTCCATTCACTTCAAAGAAAATGGCGAACGCGCTGCTGTTCCCGCTCAACCGGTGACCATGGTGGTAGACTTAGTGACGGATCAAGCAGAAGCCACGCTCAATCGCTTAGACAGCTTCATGCAAGAAAAACGCAACAGCGGCACGCTCAGTTTCAGCCCAGAACTCAGCGAAGTGCTTTGAGCCCGTTTGAATTTTACTAATAACTCATCATCATGATTTTCAATTAGAAAATAGATGCGTGCGCGTTTATAATAATGGTATTAATGACCCAAAAAGAGCCAGCATGAACATCAGCATTATTGGTAGCGGCTTTGCCGCTCTCACCGCCGTACAACGGGTTCGCGCACAGCGTCCCGATGCCAAGATTGCCCTCATTAGCCCGACAGATGAGCTGATTTACTATCCCAGCCTCATTTGGATTCCGACCGGAAAACGCCGTGGTGAGCAACTGCGCGTGCCCTTGGCTCATTTCTTTAAGCGCATGAATTTAACGCACGTTAAAGCACAGGTGACCGGATTAAGCGAGCAAGGCCGAGTGGTCCACACCAGTGCGGGCGACATTCGTAATGATGGCCTAATCATTGGTTCGGGTGGTCGTTTTATGAAAAAACTACCGGGTATTGAGCATAGTATTGCGCTGTGCGAGGGCATTCCGGCAGCAGAACAGATCCGAGATCGACTCGCCGCCATGCGTGATACTGGTGGTAGCATTGCGTTTGGTTTTGCCAGCAATCCCAATGAGCCAGCTGCCATGCGTGGTGGCCCGATGTTTGAACTCTTGTTCGGACTGGATAACTGGATGCGTGCAGAAGGCATTCGTGATCGTTTTACCTTTAAGTTTTTTGCGCCCGCCAAACGCCCTGGTCAACGCTTAGGCGACGAAGCCGTTGATCGTATCCTCAATCGCATGGCAGAAAGAGACATCAGCACCCATTTAGGTCACAAATTGGTGCGATTCGAAACACAAGCCGTGGTGACAGAGGGAGAAACAATTAGTACCGATTTAATCCTGTTTATGCCGGGTATGACGGGGCCCGCTTGGGCAGATCAAGCGGGTGTAGAACTTTCATCAGGTGGTTTTTTACCAGCGAATGAAAAGGGGCAGGTTGCAGGCTTAGAGCTCACCTACGTTGCCGGCGATTCGGGCAGCTATCCCGGACCAGAATGGCTACCCAAACAGGCACACATGGCCGACCTACAAGCGAAAACCGCAGCGGACAACCTGATTGCCGAGTTAAGCGGTCAAAGTCCCTGTGTGAAAACGAAAGTTGAATTGGTGTGTATTATGGATATGCACGATCGTGGCATCTTGGTATGGCGTGATGAAAAGCGTAACTTCATGATTCCCTGCCGCTTATTACACTGGGCGAAGCAAGTCTTTGAATGGTGGTATTTGCGTCAGTATCGTTAGCAAAGCATACAAACAACTAAGCCCTCTAACCAGCAATACTGTTCACTTAAAGAATATTTCCGTTCGCCCTGAGCTTTGTCGAAGGGGTATAAGTAAGTAACCCGTGGTTCGACAGGCTCACCACGAACGGTTAAATGAACAATGTTGCCCCTTGCGAGGGCTTTTTGATTGGCTTAACCGAGTTTATCTATCAGAACAATCCGGTAATCACGCCTTCATCATCAATATCAATCATTTCAGCCGTTGGTCTGATTGGTAGTCCCGGCATGGTCATCATATTGCCGGCAATGGCAACGATAAACCCCGCACCATTTTGCAATTTAACATCACTGATTTCCACCGTGTGACCGTTGGGTGCGCCCTTCAAGGTTGGATCGGTACTGAAGGACATTTGTGTTTTGGCCATACAAATCGGCAAATGACCATAGTGGGCTTGTAATTGCTCGATGTCTTTCTTCACCTTCGCCGAAGCGACAATTTCTTTCGCGCCATAGAGTTTCGTGGCAACGGCTGACAGCTTGTCCCACAGCGGCGTTTGATCTTCATAGGTGAACTTCACCTGGGCTTCACGCGCATCGACGATCTCCATGATGCGCTCGGCTAAGGCTTCTGCGCCAGCACTGCCTTCGGCCCAGTGACGTGAAACGACACAATCAGCGCCCAAATCAGCACATTTTTGCTGCAACAGTGCAATTTCAGCATCACTATCGAAGGTGAAATGGTTAATCGATACCACCACCGGTTGCCCAAACTGCTGTTGTAAATTGGTTAAATGACGCTCTAGGTTAGCAAAGCCTTTATCTAACGCCGCTAAGTTTTCCTGATTAAGGTGCATTTTATCGACACCCCCGTGGAACTTCAGCGCTCGTACCGTCGCGACCAATACCACGGCAGAAGGTTTTAAGCCGGTGGTGCGGCATTTAATGTTAAAGAATTTTTCTGCTCCTAAATCAGCACCAAAGCCCGCTTCTGTCACCGCATAATCGGCCAGTTTCAGGGCGGTTTGTGTGGCAATCACCGAATTACAACCGTGGGCAATATTGGCAAACGGACCCCCATGCACAATAGCTAAATTGTTTTCCAGCGTTTGCACTAAATTGGGCTTAAAAGCGTCTTTTAACAAGGCCGCCATGGCGCCATGCGCTTTTAAGTCAGACGCATAAACGGGGGTTGTACCGTCTTTTTTGTAACCGATAATAATGCGTCCTAAACGCTCTTTTAAGTCGGCACGATTGGTGGCTAAACACAAAATCGCCATCACTTCAGAGGCAACGACAATATCAAAGCCATCTTCGCGCACATAACCATTCGCCGGTCCGCCCATGCCGACGGTAATATCACGCAAAGCGCGATCGTTCATGTCCATCACGCGCTTCCAGCGAATACGACGCGTATCAATTTCTAACGCATTGCCATGATGAATGTGGTTATCAATCATCGCCGATAACAGGTTGTGCGCCACACCAATGGCATGAAAATCTCCGGTAAAGTGCAAATTGATGTCTTCCATCGGCACCACTTGCGCATAGCCACCGCCCGCGGCACCACCTTTAATACCAAAACAAGGGCCCAGTGACGGCTCGCGCAAACAGATGATCGCTTTCTTACCCTTGGCTTGACCGACGCGATTGAGCGCATCACCTAAACCTACCGTGGTGGTCGTTTTGCCTTCACCCGCTGGCGTAGGGCTAATGGCAGTCACTAAAATTAGCTTACCATCAGCACGACTATGAGCAAGGCTGTTAACATAGTCTAATGAAAGCTTAGCTTTGTAATGACCATAAGGATCCAACTGCTCAGCAGGAATGGAAAAGGTCTCCTGTGCCAATTGAATAATCGGTTTCATTTTCGCTGCTTGAGCAATCTTAATGTCAGACATACTGTACTTCCTTAGTTCTTTTACTCAATCTTATCTCATTAAATCAATAAGATAGGATAATTACTTTTCCCCTCATCCTAACCTTCTCCCTAAGGGAGAAGGAACAAAGCTTTTTAGATACTAACGAACTAGTACTTACCCTCTCCCTTAGGGAGAGGGCTAGGGTGAGGGTTGCTAATAGGGTTTCACAAAATTTCAATCCAATGTTTAACCGTTACATGCGTCCCTTTCTGCAAATGCATTAAGCATCCAATATTGGCGGTAACAATGACATCGGTTTTATGCGCCAGCAAATTATCCAGCTTATTATCGCGTAATTGCTTAGCGAGCGTTGGGTTAAAGAGAGAATAAGTCCCTGCCGAACCGCAACACAAATGAGCGTCTTTCACCGGATTAACGCGATAACCCAGCTTGCGTAGTGCTTGCTCCACCACCCCTTGCAGTTTTTGACCGTGTTGTAGAGTACAGGGTGAATGAAAGGTAATGGTTTGATTGTTAAAGTGGGTAAACTTAGACAAGTCTTGCGTTAATAAAAATTCAGAAATATCCTGACTGGCTTGGGTAATCGCTTGTGCTTTCTCGGCATATTTGGCATCGGCACGTAATAAATGACCATAGTCTTTCAACATCACGCCACAACCACTGGCGGTGGAAATAATCGCTTTCACCCCTTGTTGCAGATAAGGATACCAAGCATCAATATTGGCTTTCACTTGCGCTAGCGCATCATCATGGGCAGATAAATGCTGATTCAATGCCCCACAACATTGGTTCTGTGTTGTTTCGATGACATTCCAGCCCAGCTTATTCAGCACCTTAATGCTGGCCTGATTAATATTGGGTGCTAAGGCGGGCTGTACACAACCTTTGAGTAACAGCACACTCGATGCTAACGCATTGGCACGATCGGCTAATTGTTGTTGTAAAGCTAACTCTTGCACGCTGAAAGCAATCGCTGATGAATGACGCAAAAAGGGCATCGCCTTCACCACCAGATTAAAAAACCAAGGCGTGGTTAAGCTCCTACGCACTCCCCATCGCATCAGTCGTTGCCATAAAGGGCGCTTCACTTGCTGTTCCATAGCATGGCGACCAATATCCAACAAATGACCATACTCGACACCCGACGGGCAGGTGGTTTCGCAAGAACGGCAGGTTAAACAGCTATCCAGGTGCGATAAGGATTCACGTGAAACATCATTCCCTTCTAACAGGCTTTTAATGAGGTAAATACGCCCCCGTGGCGAGTCTAACTCATCACCGAGTAAGCCATAAGTCGGACAAGCCGACAAACAAAAACCGCAATGCACGCAATTACGTAAAATGGTGTCGGCGGTTTGACCATCGGGCGTGTTAAGCCATTCTGGCTGAAGTTGCGTCTGCATAATTGGGCTTACATTTGCTTGAAAATATGATAGGGATCAAACACATCGCGCAATCCTTTTTTAAGATGAGCAACGCGCGGTGTGTCATTATGACGCGGGGCAAAATAGGCTTGCCATAAGGTGGTGTAAGGATGGTTAGGCTTGTCTTTACTCGCCACCCAACGACGCATACCGCAAGAACCCACCGCAATGGTGTTTTCAATGGCGGGGGTGGTGCTTTCCACATCCAAACGCCACAATTTAACATCGGGCGGTAATTTCGGACGGAAAGGATTCAGCTCTACCCAAATAGCGTTGTCGATTTCTGTGACGCCAACCCGATTGGTTTGTAACGGATGAGCGCCCGCGACGCGATAAATAAACTTGCCTTCGTAATAAGCCGCTGCCGATAGCGGCAGAGACGTACCCGCCATTTGATTCATCAGCAAAATGGCTTCGTTTTCCGACATTTCCATCTGATAACTGCGCTCTTCCATTAACGGAATAACGCGCAAACTCAGTTCCGTCACTAACGCCATCGACCCTTTTGACCCCACCAACATGCGTGAAACGTCATAACCGGCCACATTTTTAATCATACGACCACCAAAGCTGAGGTAACGCCCTTGTCCGTCGATTAACTTAGTACCTAAAACAAAATCACGCAAACTACCGCGAAACGGACGCGAAGGCCCCGTTAAAGCACAGGCATAGGTGCCACCAATGGTCGAATCACTATAATCGGGCGGCTCAAAACCGAGCATTTGGTTATGCTGCGCCAACACGGCTTTCAAGTCGCTCAGTTTTGTGCCTGCCTTGACCGTAATGACCAGTTCTGCTGGCTCATAGCTGACAATCCCTTCATAACCCGCGGTGCTCAGCGATGCCGTTGCCGTATCACGCAATACTTTGGAATGATGGCCACTGATTTGAATGGTCTGTTGATCGAGGCGTGCTTGTTGAATTTGCTCGCACCAACGCATCACTTGGTTGTCGATGTTTTTGTGCTGTGGCATTAAAAACGCTCCAAATGAGGATGGGCTAACTGACCATGATGCACGTGCATATGCCCCAACTCGGCACAGCGATGCAAGGTAGGCACGGCCTTTCCGGGATTCAATAAGCCGGTATCGTCGAATACCGCTTTAATACCATGAAAAATTTCTAATTCGGGTGTGTGATACTGATGACACATGGCATTCAATTTTTCGACCCCCACACCATGTTCACCGGTAATGGTGCCACCGACATCGACGCAGAGTTTGAGAATATCACCACCAAAGGCTTCTGTTGTTGCTAATTCACCCGGTTTATTGGCATCGTACATAATGAGCGGATGCAAATTACCATCACCGGCATGGAACACATTGGCGACTTTTAAGCCGTATTTGTCGGACAACTTGGCGATTTCTTCTAGCACATAAGCGAGTTGACTGCGCGGAATGGTGCCGTCCATACAGTAATAATCGGGTGAAAAACGCCCGACGGCGGGGAAAGCATTTTTGCGCCCTTTCCATAAAGCAATACGTTGCGCTTCGTTTTGCGACAATTGAATTTGATAAGCACCCGCTTGCGTTAAAATATCAGCCACGCGCTTGGCATCCACTTGCACCTGATCGTGACTGCCGTCAACCTCACAGAGCAATAAGGCTTCCGCCTCAGTGGGGTAGCCTACTTTAGCAAAGGCTTCGGCCGCCATAATGGAAAACTTGTCCATCATTTCTAAGCCAGCCGGAATAATGCCCTGCTCCAGCACCCGTGTGACCGCATCGGCGCAAGCCCCCACCGAATGAAAAGCCGCCATCACCACTTGCGCCGCTTCCGGTTTGGGTAATAACTTCAGCTTGATTTCGACAATGACACCCAGCAAACCTTCTGAACCATTCATTAAGGCCAACAGGTCAATACCATCGTCTTTTTCATCAAAAACCGATTCCGTACCATCCATATCGACAATTTTGATGGAAGTGACATTGTGTACCGTTAAGCCATATTTCAGACAATGCACACCGCCCGAATTTTCCGCCACGTTACCGCCAATCGAGCAGGCAATTTGCGAGGAAGGATCGGGCGCATAGTAAAGACCATAATCGGCAACGGCTTCGCTCACGACAATATTACGCACGCCCGGCTGCACAATGGCAACGCGCTGCAAGGGGTCGATTTTAAGAATCTTATTCAGTTTAGAAAGCCCCAGCACAATGCCGTCTTTTAACGGCAAGCTGCCGCCCGCTAAGCCCGTACCCGAACCGCGCGTAATGACCGGCACCTGATACTGCTTGCAAATACGCAACACCGCCTTCACCTGCTCCACATCGCTGGGTAAGGCCACCGCTAAAGGACGCTCACGGTAGGCAGACAAAGCATCGCACTCGAATGGGCGACAAGCTTCGTCACTAATGAGCAAACTTTCAGCAGAAAGTACCTGTTGCAGTGCCGTTATTACTTCCATTTAACATCCTTGAATGCCATAATATTTCAATTATTATAGTTGACTTGAATCAATTTTTATCAAAATTTTGACATTTACAAGGTAAGCGCCGCATGAACTCATTTAATCCCCCCATTCGCACCCTCATGGGACCTGGTCCTTCCGACATTCACCCGCGTGTTTTGGCGGCTATGTCGCGCCCAACCATTGGTCACTTAGACCCCGAATTCATCCGCATGATGGATGAAATTAAGGTGATGCTGAAATATGCCTTCCAAACCAATAACGAGATGACCATGCCTGTTTCAGCACCGGGTTCAGCCGGTATGGAAACCTGTTTCGTCAACTTGGTTGAACCGGGCGACAAGGTAGTGGTGTGCATTAACGGCGTGTTTGGCGGCCGTATGAAAGAAAACATCGAGCGTTTCGGTGGTACAGCGGTGGTGGTTGAAGATGCTTGGGGTAGTGCGGTTTCAGTCGATAAGGTCGAAGCTGCTTTACAAGCCAACCCAGACGCTAAAATCCTCGCTTTTGTGCATGCCGAAACCTCAACTGGGGCGCGTTCAGACGCCAAAACCCTGTGCGAAATCGCCCGTAAACACAACTGCTTAACCATTGTGGATGCTGTGACTTCATTAACCGGTGTTGAACTGCGCGTTGATGACTGGGGTATTGATGCCATCTATTCGGGCACGCAAAAATGCTTGTCTTGTGTACCGGGTTTGTCACCTGTCAGTTTTAGCGAACGCGCTTTAGAAAAAGTGCGTAACCGCAAAACCAAAGTGCCTAGCTGGTTCATGGATTTGAATCTGGTTATGGCTTACTGGGGTTCGGGTCAAAAACGAGCCTACCACCACACCGCGCCAGTGAATACCCTGTATGCGCTACATGAATCCCTCGTCATGCTGATGGAAGAAGGATTAGAAGCGGCTTGGGCGCGTCATGCGCATAACCACCAGCTACTTAAAGCCGGTCTTGAAGAAATGGGTATGAGCTTTGTCGTCAATGAAGCCGACCGTTTACCACAACTGAACAGTGTGTGGATTCCCGAAGGTGTTGATGACGCCAGCGTGCGTAGTCGCTTATTAAATGAATACAACCTCGAAATTGGCGCTGGCTTAGGCGCTTTAGCCGGCAAAGTATGGCGTATTGGCCTAATGGGTCAGAGCAGCAAGCCTGAAAAAGTCCTTTTCTGCCTCGCCGCTTTAAAGGCAGTATTGAAAGGCTAATCACTCATTGATTGGCTAAGATGAACCCCGGCTAAGGCTGGGGTTTGTTGTTTTAACCTGCTTTACAGCAACAAATTAAGGCAATAAGGTCAAACATTCTTGTGCCGATTTCCTAGGAGGTGCAGGCGGAATAACTTCCGGATAACCTATATAAATCATGGCGCTACAACGCTCTTTACTGGTATCTACACCCACTTCCGCCATCACTTGGTCATCATAAATGATCGGATGTGTACTCCATTGCGCCCCTAGCCCTTTATCGGTTGCCGCTAACAATAAATTCTGAATGGCGCAATGCGTGGCCGCTAAATCTTCTTCCCGAATAACCGGCTGACGATCTAATCGACACACCACCAACAAAATGGCGGGAACGGCTAAAAACTTCTCTACTGCTTTGTGTTTAATACGCTCATGCACGCTTGCATCCGCTGCCATTGCCTTAGCCGCTTTAGCTTCACCATAGTATTCCGCCAAACGCGTTTGAGTTTGCTTACCCAATAAAATAAAGCGCCATGGTTGCGTTAAATGATGATTCGGCGCCATAACCGCCGCTTCAATCAGCGGATAAATATCATCCACAAGCAAGGGTTTAGGCTGAAACTTAAACACACTGCGTCGAGACATAACTACTTGATTAAATTCCATAATTCCTCTTTACGATTGGTTAATAACTTACCATACAACTTGTGGATAATATGGGGATAATTTGACTTTTCACTCATACAGAAAAAATAATCCACAATGATACACAACCCTGTTAACAAGAATAAAACCCAGTTGTTAGGCAAGAATACACATGTTAACTTGCTGAAAAAAAGGGTAAAAATAATGTTATCCACATACACACAGGCACTATAATCTTAACAATAAAGAAATAAGAATATCTTTTTAACTAATTAGAACACCAGGCTATGAGCACCATTTTACTCGAATGCTTTCTTTTCATCAGCATTGGTTATCTGCTGAGACAAACCAAACCCCTTGCCTTCGATGCCGAAGCCGTTCGCAAAGCCATCATTTCACTCATTTACCTAGTTTTGTTACCGGCACTGGTCATTAAATCACTGTGGAAATCACCGTCTGAACTGATTCAATGGCAAATCAGTGCCAGCGTCCTCATCACCATTTTCATCAGTGCGGCATTAATCTGGTTTATTTACCGTTTCTTAACGCAAGACAAAGCCATCATCGGTAGCCTCATATTAGCAGGCAGTTTAAGCAATGCCACTTACCAAGGCCTACCCATTGTCAGTCATCAACTGGGAGAACTGGGTACAGCCATCACCATTCAATACGACTTCTTTGCCCAAACCCCGTTACTACTTACACTAGGCATACTCTTAGCCCGCTACTTTGGTCAATCCGAAACAACCCATTCGGAAGCTTGGTGGAAAACGCTAGCTAAAGTACCGGCATTATGGGCAGCAGCTTTCGGCTTATATTTGAATCAACAACAAATTGACCCGATAGAACCGATGATGACTTGGTTAACTCACTTAAGCGATCCGGTTATTCCGTTAATGCTCATCAGTATTGGTTTAGGATTAAGACCCGAAAGCATTCGCTGGAAAGACATTCCTTTTTTGACCCCCGTTATCACGATTAAACTCATCATTGCGCCGCTCGTCATCATTTATGTTGCTCGTGCTTTTAAATTAAATGAACAACAAATCATGGGATTAGCACTGGAAGCGGGTATGTCTAGCATACTTATTGCTATTGTGTTGGTAGAGCGTTATCATTTGAATATCAATAAATTCATTGAAATCGTGACCCTAACCCTATTACTCAGTTTAGGAACCCTACCGTTATGGCAATGGTTACTCGATCATCAGTTGGTTTAATCGGTTTTGCGTTAATTCTAGCGCTATTATCCGGTTGTAGCAGTCAGCCCAATCGCCAAGCCGCTTCCAGTGTGATGCAACCTCCTGCATCGGCGCAAGCTTTGAGCACAAACGAAGCCAGACAAGTGGTGGTGGAAAAAACGATTGCTCAATTAGGAAAACCTTATAAACCCAGTGGTAATTCACCGAGCGAAGGCTTTGATTGTTCGGGTTTGGTGTTCTATACCCACCTTAATGCGGGTAAACTTGTGCCTCGTCGTGCCGAAGATCAATTTACTTCCATTAAACAGTCACAGAAAATTTTACCGGGCGATTTGGTCTTTTTCACCACCGACTCACGCGGCAGACGCGTGGATCATGTCGGTATTTATATTGGCAAAAATACCTTTGTTCACGCACCGGGCAGAGGAAAACCGGTTTCTACCGCTAACATTACCGACGATTATTGGCAAAAACGCCTTGTTGGTGCGGGTACCTATTGGGATTAATTCATGCAAACCAAACTAAGTCTTATTGGCTTACTCACTGTGTCATTAATGACAACGCCTGTTTATGCTAACGAAACAGACCCTTATGAATCATTTAACCGTCCGGTTGATGAATTTAATGCAGGATTTGATAAACATGCCTTTAAGCCTGTGGCGGAAGGTTATGTTGCGATTACGCCTGATCCGGCTCGTCAGGCGGCGCACAACTTCATTAGCAATTTATTTGAAACCGAAACCATTTTGAATGATTTGCTGCAAGGGAAATTTTCGCAAGCGGTACAAGATACCGCCCGTTTTATTTTCAACAGTACCTTTGGTTTGTTTGGTCTCATTGATATTGCTACCCCGATGGGCTTGCCTTACCACAACGAAGACTTTGGTCAAACCCTGGCTGTCTGGGGATGGAAAGAGTCGGATTATGTCGCCCTACCCTTCTTAGGACCTTCTACGGTTCGCGATACCAGCGTTAAACCCATAGAAATACTCTACACCTTCAGTTATGGCTTTCCCATTACGGCGATGAAGCTGATTGACATGCGTTCTAACCTACTCCCCTTAGACCCAATGATTGATAGTGCTTCTGACCGTTATATTTTCATTCGTGACAGTTACCTGCAACAACGTCAATTCCGCATTAATGATGGTGTGTCGGATAACAAACAAAAACTCAACAATTTTGATTTTTCTGAATAGCGTCCTTCACCACACTCGTTATAACTGAATGGCCTTTTGACTTTTAAGCCTAACCCCGTTAGGCTTATCCATTCATTCTAATTATCACACTGATGGGCTAATATGGTGTCATTAACGGTTGTTTCTTTTAATATTAATAGCTTACGCGCGCGTTTGCATCAATTAGAAGCGGTGATAGCGCAGCATCAACCCGAACTTATTTTATTGCAAGAAACGAAAGTGCAAGATGCTGACTTTCCGTTGGATGCCATTCATGCACTGGGCTATCAGGTCGAATTTCACGGTCAAAAAACACATTATGGCGTGGCAACCCTTTCTAAACTTCCTTTAGTTTCGGTGCAAAAAGGCTATCCTTGGGATGATGACAGCGCACAACGTCGTTTTATTCACAGCCGTTACCAATTAGCGAATGGCAAAACCATTGATGTGATGAATGGCTATTTCCCGCAGGGAGAAGAACGCGCTCACCCAGTTAAATTCCCTTATAAAGAACGATTTTATAAAGAATTAAACGATTATTTAGCCAGCATTCCAGCGAGCAATTTGGCTATCTTAGGTGGCGATATGAATATTTCTCACACCGATTATGATGTGGGTATTGGTGAAGTGAACGCCAAGCGTTGGTTGCGTACCGGTAAATGTTCCTTTTTACCCGAAGAGCGTCAATGGTTCGATCGCTTAATGCAGTGGGGATGGACCGACACCTATCGTTATCAGCATCCGAATCCTGCCGAAAGTGAACGCCATTATTCGTGGTTTGATTATCGTTCTAAGGGGTTTGAAGATACGCCTAAACGCGGACTGCGTATTGATTTGTTATTGGCTTCTGCGCCATTACAAGCATCTTTGCTTTCAACAGGCATTGACTATGTTACCCGCGGCATGGATAAACCTTCCGATCATGCTCCTGTTTGGGCAAAATTCGATGTGGCAAGCTTATGAATCACACGGAGTTAACTGTGTTTGACAGTCACATTGTCGCCAATCACCCTTTAGTGGGCAATATTGTTGAATTGGTCATTGCCCGTCCCGATGGTTTTAGCTGGCAAGCGGGCGATTACCTTTGGCTAGGTTTGAACGAAGACGATGTCAAACCCTTTTCTATCGCCAACGTGCTGACTGAAGACACGCAAACCATTCATTTCGACATTGCCGTTACCGATGCCCTAACTGAGTGGTGGCAAGCGTTGCTGGCGGCATCCCATTGCAAAATTAAAGGACCTGTTGGTCAATATCATTGGCCGACGGGTCAGACACCGGTTTATTTGTTAGCTGGGGGTACGGGTATCACGCCTTTGCTGGCTTTGCTTAGGGCTCATGAAGCAGAGTTAGCCGATCGTGTGGTTACACTCTACTGGGGGGTGCGTCAGTCTGAATGGCTGTTTGTTGAAAAACAACTGAATCAGTTGATGCAAACCTATCCTAAATTTCATTGGCAAGCGGTTATTTCCGAAGCCGATGCGCAGTGGAAAGGCGCTCAAGGTAATCTTCCTGATGTGCTGATGCAGGCAATTATTCCCGATCAAGCCAGTGAATGGTTGATTTGTGGCCCCTGGCCTATGGTGCGGTTATTGAAAGATTGGTTAATCAATCAGGGTATTGATTTACAGCAGATTCAGTAAGGAAAGCCGATTATGGATGTGATTTACGGACTCATTCCCAGTGTCATTATTGTTGGGATTCTGGTGGTGATGGCCATTATTTGGGCGGCAAAAAAAGGTCAGTTCGATGACCTAGATGGTGCCGCCAGTCGCATTCTCATGAATGATGACGATCAACCTTTCGCCGACCCCAGCACTGGGTCTAAGGCTGAAGTGACGACTGAGCCGACAACAAGGGATAAAACCAACGCTTAATGCGTTGCAGAACGATCGGCTGGGCGGCTTCATTGGGGTGCAAGCCATCAGCTTGCATCAGGTTCGCATCGAGAGCCACATCAGCGAGAAAAAAAGGCTCTAATGGTATTTGCTCACTCTTCGCTAATTGTTGATACAGAGCTTCGAGGCGCTGACTGTACAAAGCACCGTAGTTAGGTGGTATGCGAATACCCAGTAGTGCCACTTTTACGCCCTGTTTTTTCGCTAGTTGAATCATGTTACGCAATTTTTGTTCACTCAAGCGTAAATCCTGACCGCGCAAGGCATCATTGGCACCCAATTCGATGATGAGCCAGTCGGGTTGATGTTGTGTGAGCAAGGCAGGTAAGCGTGCCGCGCCGCCCATGGTGGTTTCACCACTGATGCTGGCATTGATAATGCGCATATTCGCATCGGATGCTTGCCATAAAGCGACCCAACCCTGCTGAGTGGAAAGCCCATAGGCAGCCGATAAACTGTCACCTAAAATCAATACTTTAATCGGTTGATTCTGCGCCCAAAGCGCATTAGCATAAGCCCACAGCCCTAAACAAAGGATGAATCCATGTCGCCAGTGCTTCAATTGTCTCAGGTGCATTATCAGGTTCCTGTTCAAGATTCGATACTTGCCATCTTAAAAGGCTGCGACCTAACTGTCCAGTCGGGAGAGCGCATTGCCATTGTCGGGCGTTCAGGATCGGGTAAGTCAACGCTGTTAGCCTTAATGGCCGGGTTGGATGTGGCGACTTCGGGTGAGGTTCAGTTGTTAGGTCAGTCTTTAAGCCAGCTAACTGAAGACGAGCGCGCGGCTTTACGCGCCACTCAAGTGGGGTTTGTCTTTCAGAATTTTCAACTATTACCGGGTATGACTGCCTTAGAAAATGTGATGATGCCCATGCAGCTGTTTGGTTTAGTGAACGCCAAGCAACGAGCAATGGAAGCACTGGATTCTGTTGAGCTGGCGCATCGAGTTCATCATTTTCCCAATAGTCTTTCTGGTGGCGAACAACAACGTGTGGCCATTGCGCGCGCTTTGGTTACGCAGCCAGCGATTATTTTTGCCGATGAACCGACCGGTAATTTAGACGAAACAACGGCGCATCACATTCAACAGCTATTACTCAATTTACCCAGCCATACCAGTCTCGTCACCGTGACCCATGACATGAATTTTGCCCGCCAAAGCCAACGACATTATGTGCTTAGGGATGGGCGTTTGGAGTTATCGGCATGACCTTAGCGGCACGTTATTTTTGGTTGGGTTTGCGACGCGGTCAGTTTCGTTGGTTGTGGTTGGCGATTCTACTGGCCAGCTTAAGTGTCACCTTTATTGAACAACTGGCACAAACGGTGAAAGCCAGTATGTTGGCCAATAGCGCCCAGTTATTGGGTGCGGATGCGGTCATTAAAAGCAGTCGCCCCATTGAATTGAACGAGTCGCAACGAGCTTTAACCGCCGGATTACGTCAGGCGGAAAGAGTCAGCGTCATGACCATGGCCATGTCGGCAGATCGCTTTCAGCTGGTGACTTTGCAAGCAGTCAGCCCCGATGTGCCCTTATTGGGTTCGGCTTATGGTCTCACTGACTGGCAAGCCAGTAGTGATGAAGTACTGATTGATCCGGTGTTAGCGGCACAGTGGTCGTTGCAAGTGGGCGATGCCCTGGCGCTGGGCAATCGCACTTTTCGCGTTCAAGGCATTTTGCCAGAAGCTGACCCGCTGCAAACGGTAGCCAGTCAGTTTGCGCCACGAGTGATTATTCCGCTCAATGTTTTAGCCGAACTGGGATTAACCGGCCCGGGTAGTCGCATTAGCTATGAACGCCTGTTTGCTGGTGATGAAGCCCGTATTAACCCACTCATGCAACAGCTTAACCGCCAAACGCCAACGGAATGGCAACTGATTTCCAGTCAAACGGCCAGCGAAGACTTAAACCAAACGCTGAATACGGCGTGGTTATTTCTCGATATTGCGGCTTTGGTCAGCCTATTGGTGGCAGGTTTGGCGGTATTAATTGCCAGTCGATTTTATTTACCACAATGGCGTAAACAACTGGCACTCATGCGTGCTTTGGGCATGACACAAGGGCAATTAGCGCGGCTTTTTGCTGGTCAACTGACTTTACTGGCGCTGTTTGCCAGTAGCCTAGGGGTATTATTAGGACAAGGCTTATTTGCTTTAAGCAGTGATTATTTGGCAAGCTTGTTCGCCCATTTTCGTTGGGCAGCACCTTGGTCTTCTAGCTTAATGGGGTTAATCAGTGCCAGTTTGGTGTTCTGGGCGTTCAGTTGGCCGATTTTCGTTAAACTGGTACATACCCCGCCCCAACAGGTTTTTCGAGCTGTCACGCCACCACAGGCGCTTTGGTTGAGTATCTTGGGTAGTGGTTCGGCGCTGATGGGCTTATTGGGTTTGTTACTGCCTTGGCATCTCGTTGCTTGGACCTTGGCCGCCTTGGTGCTGGTCAGTTCGTTATTGTGGTTAGTGGCAACGGCGGTATTGTGGGGCTTGTCGAAAGGGCAAGCGGTTAGTCGCGGTTGGTTTGCCATTGCCTTAGCTAACGTCAGGCGTGATCCCTTGTTGTTTCGCCTGCAACTCATTGCCTTTGGTTTGGTGCTTTATCTGTTGCTACTCATGACCCTGGTACAACAACAACTGCTGGCGCATTGGCAAGCCTCTTTGCCGCCTGAAAGCCCAAATGTATTTGTCGTTAACGTGCAACCCGAACAACGGGACAATCTACAACAGCAATTACAGAACCTCTCTGCCAACGCCGAACTGATTCCGATGGTGCGTGCTCGCTTAACGCAGTTGAATGATCAGCCGATTATCAGCGATTCACCTCGTGCCAAACGCTTGCTTGACCGGGAAGCGAATTTGGCGGTGTTAAATGCTTTACCGGCACACAATCGCGTTATAAAAACACTAGAAAATGGTAAGGAAAATGCCTTACCCAGTGTTTCGGTAGAACAGGGTATTGCCGAATTGTTCAACATTCAGTTAGGCGATAGACTCACCTTTGATATTGTTGGCCAGTCGGCCAGTTATGTCGTCACCAGTATGCGTGAAGTGCAGTGGCAAAGTTTGCAGGCGAATTTTTTCTTTATTATTCAACCTTCAACTGTGTTGGAATTGCCCTTGACTTATCTGTCGAGCTTTTACACTCAGCTGGGTTTGGTTGAGCAAACGCAATTAAAACAGCGTTGGCAAGCGGACTTTCCGGGTGTGATGTGGATTGATGTGCAACAGTTAATCGACCAAGTGCGCACGCTGATGCAACAGGCCAGTATGGCAGTGAGTTTGTTAACGCTATTCACGCTCATAGCGAGTATTCTGGTGCTCTTAGCTTCGACTAAAGCCTCGCAAGACGCCCGTTTACGTCAATGGTTGGTGCTGCGTACCCTTGGTGCTAACCAGCGTCAAATTCGCTTAATTGGATTGGGCGAGTATGTGTTGTTAGGCTTGCTGACGGGATTATTCGCTAGCAGTCTGGCAAGCTTAACCAGCGCCTTAATGAGCGTTTATTGGTTAAAAATACCCGTTTCGCTCAGTCCCAGCCTGTGGTTGGTCGGTTTAGTGGTCAGCAGCAGCAGCTTATTACTCATGGCTTGGCTGACGCAATCGAGTTATCTCAAATTGCATCCGCGCCAATTAGCGCAAGCGATTGAGGATTGAAAGGTAAATTAAAGCCCCCAAAAACAGGTCAATACTGTTCATTTAACCGTTCGTGGTGAGCCTGTCGAACCACGGGTTGCTTGCCTGTATCCCTTCGACTGTTCGACAAGCTCACAGCTCAGGGCGAACGGAAGTCTTCTTTAAGTGAACAGCATTACCCAAAACTGGGGGCTATTGAACGGTAAAGAGCGGATTGAACGAATCACAAATCCTTAAATACTTTCGTGTCCATTTTGATGCCCTTCTCGCCCGATTCCGTTCCCCAAACGCTGATTTTGACTGAGGCAACATTGCCTTTAGGCAGGTAACGATCAATCAAATCACGCGCGCGCGGCGGTGAATTTTTGTTCACGTATTGATTGAGATTTTTGATAATACAAGGATTGTCCGGGTCGGAAACAGCGGCACGAATTTTGCCCGATCCCTCAAAGACAAAACCATCCTTACTTTCAAAAACGATTTCATGGTAATAATCCCCCGATAAGGGTTGGTCGAAACAAATTTTAGCCATGCGGCGAAAATCAGGAGAGCCGCTTTCACTACTGACCATTTCAATGGATTCGACTTTAACACGAGGTTGCTCACCACAACCAGCCAATAAAAGACTACCCGAGAGCGTTAGCCCAAACATAAGACGACGAAACATGCTAATTCCCCTTTAACGGTTATGCTTAATGTAAAGCAAAAAAAAGACCAACATGGCTGTTGGTCTTTTCATCACTCAATTAAGCTTGTTGAATTCCGGCTAACTTCCATTCGCCATCGGCTTCACCAATGCGAACCAAATGCCAGAACTCATTAAAGGCGTGGGCAAAAGCACCGGCTTGTTCAGCCACATAACCGGTGAATTGGACGGTCAACACCCAGCCATTGGCATCTTGGCTCATTTCGCGCACCACAGCACGGACTTCTTCAACGTGTGTTTGATTATCATCAGCTTCAGCAATGCGTTGTGCTTTGAGCTGAGCAAACAACTCTGGCGTACTGAGCGAACTCAGGGTTGTCCAGTCTTGATTGTCCCAAGCCGATTGTAAAGCAACGTACCAAGTTTCCGCTTGTTTAACGAATTTAGCTTCATCAAACCAAGTCGGGTAATTCGAGCCCATCATCGTTGCCATACCCACGCTGTTACCAACATGGCTACCAATTTGGATGCCAGCAGAACCTGTTGTGTTCGTAGGCTCTGCTTGACGATACTGTTGATTGGGCATGGGGGTTGCCGTTGCCGGCATGGGCATCGCCACTGCACCTTTAGCTTGTTGGGCGCGACGACGTAAAAAGAAGATCACACCACCGGCAATTAATAACAGCAGGATAATGTCCATGGGACTAATGCCATCAAAAGCACCACCCATAAAAGCAGCTGCCAACAGTCCACCGGCTGCCAAACCCATTAAAGGCCCCATCCATGAAGACTTAGCCGCCGCTCCCGCTGCTGTGCCTGCTGCCGCACCTGCCGCTGCCGGCTGTTGTGCTGGGCTAGTTGGCGAACTTTTTGCATTCCCTGCCGGAGAAGCCGGTGCAACGTCGCGTTGCATACCCGAATTACTACCACTGCCCATGCGTTTAGCAAAAGCTTCGGTGCTGATTAAGCTCACGCTGAGTGTCAGCGCTAGTAACATAATACCTATTTTTTTCATGTGCTTATTCCGTCAAAAAACTAAAATTAATTTACGATTAATGTTGTGTGTGTTTATACATTTGCCAAATTCCAATGGCAAAACCGACAATGAAAATCGCTAGGGCTAAAGCTTGAGTGTCTATGTTTTCCATGTTACAACTCCCTCAGTTTTTCAATTAAGTTAAACATCATTTTTTGCACAATTAACCAAGCAGCAATTAGGGCGACAATAGCGACCAAAGCCATGCCTGCTTTCATGTCTTGCTCTTCGTAAAGTACATACCAACCCGTTAGCGCAAATAACGCAGTTAAAATCAGCACAATTAATGAGCGGAAAAAGCTAATTTCTTCTTTAATGCTATCAACTTCCGACATAACCTGCCTATTATTCTGCTTTTATAGCACGTGAAATGGTGTAATCACGTCCTTGTTTGACTTTCTCATAATTACCGAACTGTTCATTAAAGGTGCGTTTCATATAATCGCGCAAGCCATTAATGGTGACGACAACCAGCTGTCCACCCGGTAACAAATGCTGATCTATATCATACAGGAAAATCGACATTAATTCCTTACCTACCTTAGCAGGAATATTCGATACAACGGTGCTAAATCGTTGATCTTTTGGTAATTGTGCCAGACCATTCGACAATAACACCTGTCCTTGGGGAATGCGGTTGGCAATCAGGTTACGACGCGCATAATCCACCGCGACAAAGTCCTTGTCTAACATGGTAACACTGCCATTAGGGGCATCTTTGGCCAGAGCAATGCCTAAAGGACCATAGCCACAGCCCAAGTCTAAGATGTGGTCGTCGGACTGAATATCGCAGTATTTCAGCAATAAATCGGTACCCGAATCAATCTCGCGCGGCGAAAAAAGTCCCCACGTGGTGGTGAACTCGAGTGAGTGACCACGCAATTGTGTGCTAAAGTGCAAGTCTTTTTTTAAGCTTTCAATGTTCATGCTGTTCCTATGCCTAAGCAGATTAGGTCGATATAACTTATAATAATGCCCCTTTCTCGTCTTTAGGTCAAATTTGCGTGCAACTTAATCCAGCTCAACAACAGGCAGTTCAACTTACGCAAGGTCAGGTTTTGGTGCTGGCAGGTGCAGGTTCGGGTAAAACGCGCGTTATTACGGAAAAAATCGCTTATCTGATCGAAAAAGAAGGCCACAACCCCAAAGGCATTTATGCCGTCACCTTTACCAACAAAGCGGCGAAAGAAATGCAAAGCCGCTTAACACAGCGTTGTGGCGAAGCGGGTCGTGGTGTGCAGGTATCCACTTTCCATACACTGGGGCTAGACATTTGCCGACGAGAATACAAAGCGCTGGGTATTCGTCATAGTTTCTCGCTGTTTGATGATGCCGATACGATGCAACTCTTGCGAGAGTTATCGCGTGATAGCGAAGTGGATAGTGACAAGCTCAAAAGTGCTCGTCATGCCATTTCGATGGCGAAAAACCGCCTGCAATCACCCGAGTGGTTATTAGCACAAGCAACCAATGAAGATGAAGCCTTTGTCGCGCGCCTATATGTGGCCTATCAGGAAAGCTTACAAGCCTATTCTGCGCTCGATTTCGACGACTTAATCGCCCGTGTGGTGTGGTTGTTTCAGCAAGATGCCGATATTCAACAAAAATGGCGTCATAAAGTACGTTATTTGTTGGTCGATGAGTATCAAGATACCAACCCAGTGCAATACGAGTTAATGAAACGCTTAGCCGGTTCGCAAGGGCATTTTACCTGTGTAGGGGACGACGACCAATCCATTTATGCGTGGCGTGGTGCAGCGCCGGAAATTCTCAGTCAGCTACAACAAGACTACCCTAGCCTAACGCTGGTGAAACTAGAACAAAACTATCGTTCCAGTGCGCGTATTTTGCAGGCAGCCAACCAGCTCATTACCAATAATCCGCATTTGTTTATTAAAAAGCTGTGGTGTGATCGCGGTCATGGCGACAAGATTCGCATTTTGGCTTGTCCCGACGAAACCACCGAAGCCGAACGCGTGGTCAGTGAATTGTTGGTGCATAAAATTAAGAACCAAGGACAATGGCATAATTACGCGGTGCTCTATCGGAGCAATCACCAAGCGCGTTTGGTTGAGCGTGCTTTGCGCGAACAGGAAATTCCCTACCGTATTTCTGGTGGTCAATCCTTTTTCGATCGGGTTGAAATTAAAGATCTGCTCGCTTATTTGCGTCTGTTAGACAATCCCGACGATGATGCCGCTTTTTTACGCATCGCTAACACGCCTAAACGCGACATTGGCCCGCAAACCCTAGCCAAGCTGTCGGATTATGCCAAAGGGCGCGGCGTGAGTCTGTGTGCCGCTTGTAGTGAATTTGGGTTGTCACAATTATTACCTGAACGCGCGGTGGTGCAGTTGCAGCGATTTGCCGAATTTTTAGAGCGTTGGCGTCCTGCTTTGGGCGGCATGGAATTACCCAATCAGCTCATGCAGTTTTTGAGCGATTTGCAGTACGAAGTCTGGCTGATGGAAAATGGCGATAATCCCAAAAAAGCAGCGAGACAATGGCAAGCGGTACTCGATTTATTGCAATGGATCGGTCGTTTGGTGGAAAAGCATGATGGTGCTTGGGGGTTATCGGAGTTAGTGCGTCATTTAACGCTCATGAACACATTAGAGCGCCAAAATGAGGAACAAGAGAAGGATGAGGTCTCACTCATGACCTTGCACGCCGCCAAGGGGCTAGAATTTGGTCATGTGTTTTTGCTGGGCATGGAAGAAGGCATACTGCCACATCAAAATAGCATTGATGCCGGTAGTGTGGAAGAAGAGCGTCGTTTAGCCTATGTGGGTGTGACGCGTGCGGAGCGTTCATTGACCCTGAGTTATGCTCGTTCGCGCAAGCGCTATGGTGAGCAACAAAGCACCACCCCTAGCCGCTTTTTAGACGAGTTACCGCTAGAGGATATCTACTGGGAAGGGAAAGACGAACAGGCCGACACTGAAGCGCAAGCCAAGGTGGCAGCGGATCATCTCGCTGCCATGAGGGCGATGTTGGGTTAGTTTCAGAGATGCCTTTGTTTTAAGACCCTTGTGCCAAAGCATCGCGCTTATTGTGGCGTACCGATGACCAAATGCCGGCGCTGATGAACAGAATACCAATTAAGCCGGTAATCACTTCGGGTACATGGAAGTGCATCGAAAGCATCATAATGGTGGCTAAAGCACCAACCGCATAATGAGCACCATGATCGAGATAACGGTAGGCACTCAGCGTTTCGTGCTTCACTAGGTAAATGGTAATCGAGCGCACAAACAAAGCACCAATACCCAAACCGAGCATGATAATTACCACATCTTTAGTGATGGCAAAAGCACCAATGACGCCATCGAAACTGAAAGAAGCGTCCAGCACTTCTAAATACAGAAACGACGCTAAACCAGCGCGTCCGGCTGTGCCGATCAAATCCATGTTCATTTCCATGAACTTGTTCACTGACGATAATACGACGAAGATAATTAAGCCAGAAATGCCGGCAATGAGCGCGTCTCCTTGTGTCGCTTCGGGTAAAAAATGCACGCTGGTCAGTAAAATAACCAAGGCGAACACAATTTCCAAGGATTCCAATTTACCCATGCGCCCCAGCCAGGCTTCAAGGCTACCTAGCCAATGCACATTGCGCTCGTCGTCAAGAATAAAGCCTAAAAATACCATTAACAAGAACATGCCACCAAAAGCCGCGACTTGTACATGCGAAGATTCTAGGTGTTTGGCATAAGTATCGGGATCATTTAACGCCATATGGGCGACGTCCCACATATTCAGGCTGGCTGCAATGGCAACAATGGCGAGTGGGAAAATCACACGCATACCAAAAACGGCAATCAGCATGCCCCAGGTAAGAAAGCGCTGCTGCCAAACCGGGTCCATTTTTTTCAGAATACCGGCATTCACTACCGCATTATCAAACGATAAACTGGTTTCAAGCACAATCAAAATAGCCGCGGTGAATACCCCTGCCCAGCCAGCCCATAACCAAGCCAAATACAAGGCAACAATGGTGAATCCAATCGACCAGCGAAAGTTTTGAAAGAGATGCGCAAGCATGGTTAACCCTTTATATCATTAATTTTATTTATTATCGCACAGATTTTTATTTATACAAGCCAAGGTTCAGGTTTATGAATGCCATAACCTTGTGCATAATCGACGCCAATCATGCGCAGTTCATTAATGATTTCTTTGTTTTCAACATATTCAGCAATGGTTTGCACGTTAAATACGCGTGACAGTTGGTGAATATTGGCAACAATGGCACGGTTAATGGCATCTTGGTGCATGTTTTTCACAAAGGCACCGTCAATTTTTAGGTAGTCAATCGGCATGTGGCGCAAGTAAGCAAAGGAGGATAAACCGCTACCAAAATCATCTAAGGCTAAGGCAGCACCCTTGTTCTTAATTTGATGCATGCACTGCATGGCTTGCGTCAAGTTGCTCATTAAGGCCGTTTCGGTGATTTCGAAACAGACAAAAGGCATTAAATCAGCATGTTGGTCGAGTTGTTGCAGAATGAATTGCATAAACTTCTCGCTGGCTAGCGACTGCCCTGACAAGTTAATACTGAAAATGGTGCTCTCAATCATCGCTGAGCGCTGTAATTGAGCGATGTTATTCAGTGCCGTAGAGACAACCCAACGGTCTATCTGTTCCATAATGCCATAACGCTCGGCAGCGGCAATAAATTGTGAAGGCAGTAGCATTTCATTCTTTTCATCGCGCATACGCACCAGCACTTCAGCATGTCGATTGCCTTTGCTTAGTGGCAACATGCGTTGAATGAATAAGGCCATACGGCCGTTTTCAATGGCGCGAGGAATACGTTCTACCCAGCTCAGCTCTTCGTGGCGCTGGCTGATCTCGACGTTGTCAGAGCTGGCATATTCAACGCGATTACGCCCTTTTTCTTTAGCGAGATAGCAGGCGGTATCAGCAGCGATTAAGCATTGTTCAACAGATAGTTTTTGCTGATCGATGAATACCAAGCCAATACTCACCCCAATTTGAAAGCGTTTGCTTTGCCAAATGAAAATGAAATGTCGGATGTCGTTAATCAATTTTTCACAGACTTCGGTGGCTTCCTGCAGATTGGTATTAAACAGAATTAAGCCAAACTCGTCACCGCCTAAGCGCCCCAACACCGTTCCTTCGGGAAGATTGAGCATGAAAACATTACCGGTGAGCTGGCGCAAGAGTTGGTCGCCTGCCATGTGCCCTGCGGTGTCGTTAACAATTTTGAATTGGTCCAAGTCGAGATAACAAAAAGCGTGCTGTTGACCCGATTGGTGTGCCAGTAAGATAGCGTTTTTCAGTTGATGTTCAAATTCGTAGCGATTGTAGAGGCCCGTTAAGTGATCGAACTTCGCCATACGTTCGATTTGTTGGCGCATTTCTTCCAAATGGGTCACATCTTCGAGTACCAAGGTAGCGCCGATGACGCTATGGTCGTTTTTATGTAAGGGCGAAAAGGTGACATCGAGGAGCAACGTATCGCCTTGAATGTTACGTGTCCTAATGTTTTGTAGGCGTACCAAACCAACCTGCCGAATGGCTTCTTTTAGGCTGTCACAGACGCGATTCATTTCATCGGTGAGTTCTTCGGGGAACAGCTCTTTGAAGGTCAGTGATAATTCGGCATGCCATTGAATGGAAAAAATTTCGCAAGCCTTGGGATTCATGTAGCGAATCTTGCCTTCATTATCGGTAGTGATGACGCCTTCACCTAAAGAGTTGAGCGTGGCCTTAGCCTGATTGCGTTCATCGCTTAAGGCGCGCTCAATTTGCCATTGTTGGTGTTGATCGTTGATTTTTTTTCTTAAACCGGCAAACAGAATGCCAATCCACAAAAATGACAGCGAAAACGCCAAGGCAACGGGCACCAAATTGAGCTGCGACAGGGTAGGCTTAGCTTTGACAGTGAAGCGAATGGTTTTATCCACAATATTAATCGATTGCGACAGCTCCAACGTGGGCAGCCAGGATAAGGCAGGCGTGTCGGCGTGCTTTTTCAGCTCACTCATACGCCATTCTTTACTGTTTCGCTGTGTTTGTAATACTAGGCTTAAGTTGGTGTGAGCATCGAAACTTTTTTGCAGTTGTTGCTCAATCAGCTCTTCTAAAAATAACTCACTGCTAATGAGCAGTTGCACATGATCAATGCGGTGATTGGCGGCGACTTGTTCAATATAATTGGTGTCGTAAATGGGTAAAAACAGCGAAATGCCATGTGGATTGTCGGTAGAGCTGTGAGACCAAGCGGCACTGATGGTGTTCTGCTCAATAGACTTATTAATGGCATCGAAAAAATGCAGATAACTGTACACATCCCGTCCTAGGTGTTTCAGACTATTGACGCGATTGTGTTTAACTTCAGCAACCGGAAAGTGGATGATGTTATCTTCGGGTTGGTAATTTTCGGCACTGCCAAAAACCTGATAGGTGAGATAGCCTTCGTCCTGTTTCTTTTGCTCAAATGCCGACAGCTGACTATCAGCCACTTTGGGTAGAATGAAGAAGACAACATCGCTGCGATGTTTACTGATTTCATCAATGTAAACACGAAGATTGCTGTTAAATTCCTCTTCGATGCTACTCATGGTTAGCATATTGGCACCAACCCCCTGATGCAGGGAGATGATGGAGGCAATTTCACTGTTGGTTTTTTCGCTAAAGCTGAGAAATTGGTTGTTTAGGCTTTGCTTAAATTGGTCTTGTGCTGACCAAAAGCTCAGGGTCGCAGCTCCAGCTAAAATCGCTACGCTGGCCAGTGTAAAGCGCCATTTAGGAAAGCGAATTAGCGTATTGGCTGAGTTCATGGGTTAGCATTCCCCTCGAATAGAATGGCATTACGCTTAATATGAGCAGGAAGTTGATAGGGAGTTAGCGACAGCAACTGCGTGTTAATGTGGGGCGTAAAGCGCTGATTGGGGATAACGGGTATTTGCCAAGGTTGCACACCACTCAACAAGGTTTGACTGAGTTTGGCAGCCCAGCTACCAAATTCTTCGGGCGATTTAGATAAGCTGAACATGGCATAGGGCAACATAAATTCCTGACTGGCAAAGGTGAAGCGTTGATTGTGTTTGACTAGCCAATCAATCGCTTCCGCCTCATTCCAATTTCGAATGCTTTGGTTGGTGCCTAAGTGAATGGCGTCGGCGCTTTGTGCTGCCACAATGGCCTGTTTCCATTCGTCGAAGGTTTTGACATAACGATGCTTAATGTTTATGCCCAAACCCTTGGCTACCTTTTCGATATAGCCACTATCAATGCGTTCGAGCGCATTTTCACTGGTAACAATATCGACTTCATTTAATGGTGTAACGGTATGGCGCAAGATACGAAATACTTCTTGTACAGGCCAGACTTCAGTCATGCCAGTGGCGTTATCCATGGGATAACCATAGGGTTTCGGATCCCAGTTAATACCGACAAACACCACTGGGGTGCGGCTGTTGCGTAGGTAGGGTTTGACGACAAATTCACTGGCGGCATCGTCAGCGGCAATGACGACATCGGGTTTGGCAATGGCAATGAGATTGGCTAATTCTTTGCCTTTTTGTGTCAGTTGCTCAGCACCATTTTTTTTGGCGTCGAGATAATAGGTGGTGATGCGACACTGTTGATTCATCTCTTTTTCGAACTGCTGTTGTATGCGATCACCCCATTCATAGCCACTATGGTAGGAGTTTAGATAAACGCAATGTGCAGCCATTCCCTCGTTAGCCAATAAAATCAAGGATAGGCTGAGCAGGTGTCTTGGCAGGGTTCGCGCAAACATGAAGTTATGGTGACCTCTAAAAGCCCAAACGGAAGGTGGTCTGGGATAAGGTGTGTCGAGAAAACACATATAAACCCATTGAGTGATCTCCTTCCACCAGCGGTATATAAACTTGGCAGCTCTAAACATTTCACAGCCCTAAAATGGGGTTGTTAGAGACGCCCTTATGAGTAATCCAATTGATGACGGTGTTTGTGTTCGTAAACATCAAAAATGGTAATGGCCATTGCGGCAAGCATTGGGCCGAAAACTAATCCCATCATACCAAAATGCAGTAACCCTGCAAAGGTTGAGAGTAAAGTTAACCAAGTATGATCTAACGCATTGGGTCCCGCTTCATGACGATGTTGCTGGCTTAGATGCTGAATTAACCAAGTTCGCAATAAGTTATCGATAACAAAGCCTATCAACAAGGCACTGTACACAGCGGTTACCAAGGCCAACCAAGGTGAGCCTTCGATGAGAAAATACAAGGCCACGGGTCCCCACACTAAAAATCCACCCACCACCGGAATGAATGAGGTAATGGCGAAGGCTAAGCCAAGGAATAGCCAAGGTAAGCCCAATACCAACATGAGCAAGCTAAAGGCCAGCCCTTGAATCATGGCCACACCCAGTACGCTGACAGTCAAAATATTCGATAAAGCGGCAAAGCGACGCAAAATAAAATGATCGAGATTATTAGATAGGGGCGAAAGGTTGACCAAACGTTTGATAAAACTTTTCCCGTCGCGATAAAAGAAAAACAAGCTGAACAAAGCAATGGTCATAAACCCCAGAAAGCCTGTTATGCCGCTGAATAGATTACTGGCCACCCAGAGACTGAGCGCTTTGGTTTTCTCGACAATCGCGGGCAGTTGCTGTTCGATATTTTGCGTAATAGTGTGTTGCAAGCTTTCGGGTAGGGGCGTGCTGGCCAGTAGACGCTGTTCTAATTCACGAATCGAGCTGGGAGATTGCTGCGCAAGCCAAGCTTGTAGTTGATTAAACACCTCCGCACCCATGCGTCCACTTTCGGCTAATAAATAGCTAATGGGCAGAAAGACGAGCAGAAAGGCGCCTGTTGTCATCAACATGGCGGCACGGTTGGCGTTCAGTCGAGGTTTCACACTCAGTTTTTGGAATAGTCCATAGCTACTGGTTGCTAACAGTAAGGCAAACAACAAGGCGGGAATGAACTGGTTAAATAACCAAACGAGCGAGACCAAGGCGATGAGCAACAACGCCAGGAGAAAGCTTTCTTCATAAGGATGTTTAGATGGCATCGACTTGGCCTCGTGAGATTAATCGGCAAACAGGGTTTCGCCACGCATCAGGTCTTCCAGGGTTTCACGAGCGCGAACACACTGGTGCGTGTCGCCATCGACCATAATTTCCGCAGCACGCGGACGCGTATTATAATTAGAACTCATGACGAAACCATAAGCGCCCGCTGATAAAATCGCAATATAATCATTAGGTTGTGATTTTAGTTGACGTGATTTTCCTAAAAAATCGCCCGTTTCACACACTGGCCCCACCACATCGACTGACTGCGCTGGCTGTGTGTTATCGCACACATCCACAATGGCTTGCCAAGCATCGTAAAGCGCCGGACGAATCAAATCGTTCATCGCCGCATCAATGACCATGAAGGATTTACCTTCATTTTCTTTTAATAATTCGACTTTGCTGAGTAGCACACCATTGTTACCGACAATGGCACGACCCGGTTCAACCAATACTTCGATATGAGGTTGTTGAATGGCAGCTAACAAAGCTTGCACATAGGCCGCCGGTGTGGGAGCTTGGTCAGTGTCTTGATAATCAATTCCCAAACCGCCACCCATGTCGATATGATGCAGGCTGATGCCTTCAGCAAGCAGTTGCTGCTGAAAGGCAACAACACGTTTAGCCGCTTCTTGAAGCGGCGCTAAATCGAGCAGTTGCGAACCGATATGGCAGTCGATACCTTGCACCGATAAATGGGCAGAAGCGGCAGCATGGCGATAGAGTGTCAGTGCTTGTGTAAAGGAAACGCCAAACTTGTTTTCTTTGAGCCCTGTTGAAATATAAGCATGGGTTTTAGGATCTACATCAGGGTTAACACGAATGGAAATTGGTGCAGCCGTATTCAATGTTTTTGCAACCGACTCCAATCGGTAAAGCTCTGCTTCTGATTCGACGTTAAAACACTTAATGCCGCTTTCCAAAGCGAAACGCATTTCTGCTTCACTTTTGCCAACACCCGAAAACACCACCTTGCTGGCCGCACCGCCTGCTTTCAACACACGCGCCAGTTCGCCACCCGAAACGATATCAAACCCTGCCCCTGCTTGCGCTAAGGTTTGTAACACCGCTAAGTTACTGTTGGTTTTAACGGCATAACAGACCAAGTGGGGTTGCTGTGCAAACGCCGTATCGAACGCTTGCCAGCGCTGACGAATACCTTGGCGACTGTAAACATAACAGGGTGTGCCATAGTGTTCGGCAATCTGCTTAAGATTGACTTGATCCATAAAAAGTGTGCCTTGATGGCGATGAATAGGGGTAGCGTTCATAAGGTTTCTTTACTGTGCGTGAATGAAGAAGGATTTAGGGGTTTGTTCGTATCCGACGGAGGTGGTGATAAGTTGCCTTTTTTGCCGCAGCCAGTCAGTAGTAACAAGAGTAAGGTCGAGAGCAACCAGACATTCATAATATCATTCCATAATTTATTGGGCTTATTTTACTTGAAGTAAGCGAATTTGTTGGCTCTTTGGCACTGCTTTTGCTCAAATAATTCACCTAGATAAGATTATTCAGGTGTTGTCTTATGGTTTCACGTGAAACCCTATGTTATGCTAGCTTGCCTGCGCCGCTAATGATAAAGAATTAGGAAGTCGTTCATGCGAAATGTTCGCCGCCACTTTCGATTGGATGTGGTTATCCCTGCTGTGATTAAACTCGCTGACCAAAACGAAGTGGTTCGTTTGGTTGTGCCTGAATTAGCCAGCGGTCAATGGCAGTCTTCTGAATCGCGCTATGATGAACAGCTGACCAAACTAAGCCAAGCCTTGTTGGCCGAGAACGAGCTAGCGGGCAAGGTCATCGGTGATTTGGTGTTGCGCGTTAACTTGCTTTGCGATGCGATTATTCTGTTGGTGCGAGGTCATTCGGTATATGAGGGAATTGAGCTTTATAAAACCCGGCGCGGGAAAATTCCTTTAGCCATGCAACTCAAACCAGGCAGCGCTACGGCAGACTTATTGCGTGCCTTTAATGCTAAGCTCGATTTCTATTTCGATTTGTGCGATAAAGCCATCAATAAGTGTTATGCCGATTATCTTCAAGCCATTGCCCACAGTGAATTTGCCTTTGACGAAAAAATAACCGATTTAACCAGTAAGGCCGTTGGTGGCAGTTTGCTCGCTAAGTGTGTACTGCAGATGGATGAAAAGTTGACTCGTCATGTCAATTTCCTCGTTCGCTTTCGTCAGGAAGTGAGTTATTTGGTGGATAAAAATGCTTGGCCATTGCGCCAATTAAATCTGAGTGCGGGCGGCGTGGGCTTTGTCAGTCACGATCCCTATCCTAAGTTCGCGCGCTTAAATATTGATTTTCGATTTCCCACTCCATTAGGTAAGGCAGAAGTGTTCAATATGACGGGAAACATTGTTAATAGTCGTCCTGTACCCGAAGGCTACTATATTGCGGTCGAATTTACCAACGCGACGGAAGCGCTTCAGCATAAGCTCATTCTGTTGTTGCAAAACGAAGAACTGAATCAACTGATTGCATGGCAGAGACAACGTCGTTCTAATGCGTCATCTCAACCAGACCCTTTGGCAGGATTGTGATATGGCTTTATTGCATCCTTATGAAAATTACTTGATTCGCCAATTGCCGCCCAATGCCCAACGTGCAGCTGAGGCTTTGTTGGCAAAAGCTTCTTTAGCAGAATTGCTCACCATGCGCGAAGAAAATCGAATTGATTTGTTTTTAATGGATCAAAATAAAGTAGCGCATGAGTTATGGCCAGATATTTTGCGTGCGGTACTATTGGCGCGGGTAAGTTATTTCGAGCCCTCGCCTTTGTTGGATCAGGAAAAGATTTTGTTGTTGGTTAAGTTGGCGGTCGAGACAGTCGGTTTTTCGTTAGCAACGCCACTGCCGCAAATTGTTAATGCCATCAAAGCCGACTACCCTAGATTAACCAAGTGGTTGGCCATGATGGCGCAACTCTTAGCTAAGGTTAAACAAGCCGCTGGATAAGTAGCGATCACCTCGGTCGCAGACAATGCTGACAATACAGGCGTTTTCAGTTTCTTGCGCTAATTGCAGAGCGCAGGTCATGGCACCACCGGAAGACACGCCACTAAAAATCCCCTCCTCTCTAGCCAATCGGCGCATGGTGTTTTCTGCGCTTTGTTGATCGACATCCATGATTCTATCAACACGTTTGGCATCATAAATACTGGGCAAGTATTCGGTTGGCCAACGACGAATGCCCGGAATCTGTGCGCCATCGGCAGGCTGTACACCGACGATTTGAATGTGGGGATTTTGTTCTTTTAGAAACATACTGGTACCCATAATCGTTCCTGTGGTGCCCATAGCAGAGACGAAGTGGGTCACTTTGCCAGCGGTTTGACGCCAAATTTCAGGACCGGTCGTTAAGTAGTGCGCCATCGGATTGTCGGGATTGGCGAATTGATTGAGTAAGAACCCATCGCCATTGGCTTGCATCGACAGAGCTAAGTCGCGCGCTCCTTCCATGCCTGTTTCACGTGAAACAAGAATCAGCTCAGCGCCATAGGCAGCCATGGCATCTTTGCGTTCCTGTGTCATATTGTCGGGCATAATCAGTTTGATTTTGTAACCACGCATTGCCGCTACCATTGCTAACGCAATGCCCGTATTGCCACTGGTGGCTTCAATCAGGGTGTCGCCGGGACGAATGGTGCCGCGCTGTTCGGCTTGTAGAATCATGTTAAAGGCCGGACGATCCTTAACCGACCCTGCGGGGTTGTTGCCTTCAAGTTTGGCTAAAATGACATTGCCACGAGTGTCTTGATAAAGACGCTGAATTTGCACCAGTGGTGTGTTGCCAACGGTATCGGCGAGAGTTGGGTAGTGCATACTTATGACGCCTTAGCTTGATTAATGTAAACCAAATCCCAAACACCATGACCTAGACGTTGTCCGCGTCGTTCGAACTTGGTTTCGGGGCGATAGCTAGGTTTAATGGCATAGTTTCCTTGCCCGGCGCTATTGCTGAATGCAGGAAACCCATCCATCATTTCCAGCATCCATTCGGCGTAGGGTTGCCAGTCGGTAGCGCTGTGAAACACGCCTTCTGTTGCCAGTCGCGAGTGTAACAACTCTAAAAAAGGAATCTGCACAATACGGCGTTTGTGGTGTTTGGTTTTATGCCATGGATCGGGGAAAAATAACAAGACGCGTGCTAAGCTGTGCTCAGGTATCATGTGCTTTAACACTTCCACAGCATCGTGGCTCATAACGCGAATGTTGGTTAGTCCCAGTTGTTGTACTTGATTGAGCAGGCTGCCGACACCGGGACGATGAACTTCGATACCAATAAAGTTGATGTTTGGCATGGCCGCGGCCATGTGCGCCAAACTGTGTCCCATGCCGAAACCGATTTCGCACCAAACTGGGTTATCATTAGCAAATAGCTCGGCAAAGTTGAGTTGCTGATTGGCTTGGTATGCGATACCCAGCTTCGGTAAGAGCTCGTTAAGCGCTCTTTCTTGTGCGGGCGTGCAACGCCCCTCTCGGCGCACAAAACTTTTAATTTCACGACGATAAGGCATGTCGTCGTTTTGCGATAAAGGAAGGCTTTGTGTCTCAGTCATGGGAAGATGGTTCCTTTAGTGAACGGTTATTGGCATGGTTCGATCAATATGGTCGCCACGATTTGCCCTGGCAACACCCCGCCACCCCCTATCGTGTGTGGGTATCGGAAGTGATGTTGCAACAAACACAAGTTGTAACGGTGATTCCTTATTTCGAGCGCTTTATGGCGCAGTTTCCGGGTGTCGAGGCTTTGGCGAGCGCGTCCAGCGATCAGGTGTTAGCCTTGTGGAGCGGATTGGGCTATTATGCCAGAGGGCGCAATTTGCATAAAGCATCGCAAGTGATTGTGCGTGATTTTGCGGGTCAGCTGCCTTCGACAGCGGAGGCATTAATGAGCTTGCCCGGTATTGGTCAATCCACCGCACATGCTATTTTATCTTTGGCCTATCAACAGCCCACCGCTATTTGCGATGGTAATGTGAAACGTGTTTTAGCGCGTTGGCTAGCCCTGCCCTTGCCCATCGAATCTAAACCAGCGCAACAGCGCTTATGGCAGGTGGCTGATGAATTGCAGAGCCGAGCGCGTCCTGGCGCTTACACGCAGGCTATTATGGACTTAGGCGCTACCCTGTGTACGCGCACCAAGCCCCAGTGTGGTGCGTGTCCCTTGGCTAGCGATTGCGCTGCCAGACTGAGCGATCAGCCGGTAACCACTTGGCCCATTCGTCAAGCTAAGCCGAGTAAAACGCAGCACGAGGTTAATGTTTACCTATACATAGATGAGGTGGGTGCGGTTTGGTTAGAGGCGCCTCAACAGCAAAGCGGTATTTGGGGTGGTTTGTATCAGCTACCTCAGTCGCCGCTGATGGGTCAGCCAGCATCCCTAACCCGGTTAACACCGATAAAACATGTTTTTACGCATCAGGTTTGGCAGATTACACCCTACGTTGTTGTGATGACGCAGCAAGCGCATGAGCAGCCTTTGTCTGACAATGGCTTATGGTATAATCCCAACAACAAAAAGCAATCTGTTGCTAGGCCCGCTGTGGTAGATAAGTTATTGAAACATTGGCAAGACTCCAAAAATCTGACTGCGTTTGATTTTTAGAGTTTCCGTTTATTTTACCTTTGGTGTAAGGAAGTTTATGATGAGTCGTCGCGTATTTTGTGCACGTTTAAAGCAAGAGGCCGATGGTCTGCCCTATCAACCTTATCCGGGCGAGTTAGGCGAACGTATTGTTAATGAAATTTCGGCAGAAGCTTGGAAGCAGTGGTTAGCGCAGCAAACGATTTTGATTAACGAATATCGCTTATCGTCGATGGATCCTAAAGCGAAGCTGTTTTTGCGCGAGCAAATGGAAGAGTTTTTGTTTGGTGATGCTGACGTGGCCATGCCAGAAGCCTATAAACCCAGTTAAGGAAAGTCTGAATAATGCGCATTGCTTTTATTCAGACTTCCTATTTCTGTTTTTTGGTTTGTGGAAGGCCATAGATCACTGGGTTACAGGGCATTGTCGTGCAGCCCTTCCCCCAATCCCCCAACCCTTTGGTATTATTTTAGAGTTTCGTTGAGGTTATTGAATCATTAAATCGCAGCAACCCTTATTAGACGTTTACGTCGGCCGGCAACCCATTTTTAATCGAGAGTTGCAGGTTTATGCTTACGAACTGCTCTTTCGCAGTGGCGATGGTCGTAATGCTGCCTCGGTAACGGCGGAAGATGCCGCCACTGCGCAGGTTATTGTCAACGCCTTTGCTGAAATTGGGTTATCCAATTTGGTTGGTCAGCATAAAGCGTTTCTCAATTTCACTGAACAGTTTTTATTGGCGGAGAATAGTAGTATTTTCCCCATAAATCAGGTGGTCATTGAGTTATTAGAAACGATTCAACCGACGCCTGCTGTGATCAGTGCGGTACGCGGGTTGCGCGAAAAAGGTTATACCATTGCCTTAGATGACTTCTTTTACAGTGATGAATTTAAGCCGCTCATTGCCTTGGCTAATATCATTAAAATCGATATTTTGGCTGTTGGTGTGCGTCAACTGCCCCAGCATGTCCAGGCTATTCGGGCGACTAACGCCAATGTTCGCTTGTTGGCCGAAAAGGTGGAAACACAAGCGCAATTTGATTTGTGTAAAGCCTTGGGAATGGATTATTTCCAAGGCTACTTCTTCGCCCGCCCGCAAATTGTCAAAGGACAGGCTTTAGCTAATAATAAGTTGGCTATCCTCAATTTGTTGGCCAGTGTTTATGATCCTGATATTGACATGGGTGAGTTGGCAGAAATCATTGGTCATGATGTGGGATTGACGCATAAGCTATTGTCCTTTGTACGCAGTTATCCGGGCAATGAAAATATCCAAATCAATTCCATTAAGGATGCCGTACTACGCTTTGGCTTGCAAAAACTACAAAGCTGGGTCAGTATTTTGGTGTTGGCAGGTAAAGACGATAAAACGCCCGAATTGTTCAAAACAGCCTTAATTCGTGCCCGTTTTCTGCAGTTGTTAGCCGAGCATGCCGCCCTGCCGCAGCGCGAAAGTTTCTTTATGGTCGGGTTGTTTTCATGCCTAGATGCCTTGATGGATGCGGATATGTCCACATTAATGGCGAGTATGCCCTTACATGAATCGATTAAGTCGGCGTTGATTGATAAAAAAGGCGTGATGGGTGAAGCCTTGAGCTGTGCGTTAGCGATTGAACAAGGCAAAATTGAGCAGACGTTATTCATGGAATTGAACGCAGGCACCATTTCCAGCTGTTACATGCAAGCTATGTGGTGGACCACGATTGCCTGCGACAACTTGTCTAAATAGTGTAGTTGACTATTTGTTTTAGCTTTTTATTTTGTTAACCACAGATAACTCTAAGATCCAAAGGGATAGGGGTCTGGGGGAAGGGTCGTACTTTATGCCATGTAACCATTTAATTTAACACCCTTCCACCAGCCAAAAAAGGAACTTGAGAAGCCTAAAAACGCGCGAAGCGAGATTTTTAGAGATTCTCTATATGTGGTTGTTGCAAAATCAGTTGCTTAGCGTTAGAATGTTCGTTTATTTCAGATACCAAATAACAGGATTTTGCCATGAAAGAAGGCATTCACCCAAAATACAATCCAGTGGTTTTCCAAGACATTACTACTGGTGATATGTTTATTACGCGTTCGACCATGAACACTAAGCAAACCATTGATGTTGATGGTAAAACTTACGGTTTGGTACGTTTAGAGGTTTCGAGTTCTTCTCATCCCTTCTACACAGGTCAACAAACGCTTGTGGATACTGAAGGTCGTATCGAGAAATTCCGTAACCGCTACAAGCGTTAAGTGTGGAGCTCTGCGTGAGCCTCATGCATCCTGTGAAAAGCCTGGCTATTGTCGCCGGGCTTTTTGCTTTTTGCACCCATGTCAGCGCCTGGGCGGTAGAACCGACCAATGATGATTGTGCACCGCTAAAAATCGATCAGCGTGTGAAAGTCGATATTGTCTACGATGGTAGTGCCTTCTTGGTGGGCGACAGTGTGGTCGGATTAACGGGTGTGCATGTGCCCATTACTTCCCGACAATTAGACCCGCCCCAGCCCTTGGGTAAAGCCGTCGCACAAGCCGTTGGGGAGCTGGTACAGCGTAGCAAAGGCTATTTGAATCTGGAGTTTGACCAGTTATCGAGTTACAAAGGTCGCGTTTTGGCTCATGCCTATTTGGGTGATGGTCGTAATTTAGCCCTTACCCTGCTCGAAAATGGTTTTGCTTTGGTCGATACTCAACTGCCTAATAGTCGACATGCTCAGTGTTATCGAGCGGCCGAAGCGAAAGCCAGGCAAGCCAAGTTGGGATTATGGCAATTTCAGCATTTGGGCGTGCCGGTTGTTGAGTCGAGTCAGTTAACCGGCGATCGACGGGGCTTCCAAATTGTGCGTGGCAAAATTGTCAGTGCAGAACAGAAAGAGCAGTTTTTTTCGTTGATGATGGACACGGTGAGTATTCGCATTGCCAACGATGCCCTACCCTTGTTTGATGTCAAAGCCTTGCTCGAATTGAAAGGAAAGACAGTCGAAATACGCGACGATTTCACCTTTTACAAGGGCTACATGGTGGTGTCTTTGGAGCACCCAGGTCAAATTGACCTACTCGCTGATGCTTTTTACGATAGTCTGGCAAAAGCCAAGGCTAAACCCTAACTTTATGGGCTTTGTGGCTCTCTCTCGTTTATAATACCGCGATAGTCAAAAAATCTACCTCGGTGCGTTGCATCGTGAACTTCGACCCTTGTGAGAAACTTAATTATGTCAGCTGAATTAAAAAATGATCGTTTTTTACGCGCCCTCCTCCGTCAACCGGTTGATACCACGCCTGTTTGGATGATGCGTCAAGCGGGTCGTTACTTACCAGAATATCGTGCCACCAGAGCCAAAGCGGGCAGTTTTATGGCGCTTTGCACCAACCCTGAGTTGGCCTGTGAAGTGACGCTTCAGCCATTAGAGCGTTATGATCTGGATGCGGCCATTCTATTTTCTGACATTCTCACCATTCCCGATGCCATGGGCTTGGGTTTGAGCTTTGCCCAAGGTGAAGGTCCTCAATTTGCTCGTCCCATTACCTGTAAAGCCGATGTCGATAAGATTGGTGTGCCAGATCCCGAAACGGAACTCAAGTATGTCATGGATGCGGTGCGAACCATCCGTCGTGAGTTGAATGGACGTGTACCTTTGATTGGTTTTTCCGGCTCTCCTTGGACGCTGGCCACTTATATGGTTGAAGGCGGTAGTAGCAAAACCTTCTCTAAAATCAAGGCGATGATGTACAACGAGCCTGCTACACTGCATGCGTTGTTAGACAAGTTGGCGCAGTCGGTGACTAGTTATCTGAACGCGCAAATTGCTGCAGGTGCGCAAGCGGTGCAAATTTTCGATACGTGGGGCGGTGCTTTATCAACACCGGCTTTCCGCGAGTTTTCACTGCGCTATATGCAGCAAATCAGCGCTGGGCTGACCAAAGAAGCCGATGGTCGTCGTGTACCGCTGATCGTCTTTACGAAAGGCGGCGGCCAGTGGATCGAGGAGATTGCGGTCGGTGCCGACTGCGTTGGACTGGATTGGACGGTTGAGTTGGGTGATATCCGTGCACGTTTGGGCGATAAGGTAGCCTTACAAGGCAATATGGATCCCGGTTTGCTCTATGCTCAACCTGAAATTATTGATGCGGAAGTAGCGCGTATTTTGGCAAGCTTTGGTCAGCATACGGCAAATTCGGGTCATGTGTTTAATTTGGGGCATGGTATTCATCCGGAAATTAACCCTGAGCATGTTAAAGCCTATGTCGATGCGGTGCATAAACACGGTTTCCAATATCACGCATGACCTTATTACAAGCCATTCAAAGCCAAGGCGTCGGTAGCCGTAAGCAATGCTTGGCGCTGATTGAGCGTGGCCATGCGCTCGTTGACGGTGAGGTGTGTCTTAAGCCAAAACAGGCGGTGTTGCCGGAGCAAGTCAGCTTTTATTACGATGATGAGCTGTGTGTTTGGCAGGATCGGATTGTCATTATGATGCATAAGCCATTGGGTTATGAATGCTCGGCTAAGCCACAACATCATCCTAGTGTGTTGGATTTATTACCGAGCATCTACCGAGCGCGTGGCGTGCAACCTGTTGGTCGTTTGGATGTGGATACCAGTGGCTTATTGCTACTCACCGATGATGGCCAGTTGATTCATCGCTTAACCCATCCCAAACGCCATGTGCCGAAAACCTATCGTGTTACCACGCGAGACCCTTTGAATGAAACGCAAATAAACGCGCTGTGGCAAGAGATCGAATTAAATGATGAGCCAAAGCCAGTCAAAGCGATTTCGGTGCAACAGACGGCTTCTCAAGAGCTATTATTGGTCATTGATGAAGGACGTTATCATCAAGTCAGGCGTATGTTAGCTGCTGTGGGTAATTCGGTGGATAAGTTGTCGCGCATTCAAATGGGCGCTCTATCCTTACCGGATGATTTGCCGCCGTGTGCTTGGCGTGCCATTGAAGAAGCGGATATCGGTATTGAATTGCGTTCGAATAGCTAAACCTTGGCTCTAACCGCTATTCGACGCGATTGCGTCCATTACGTTTCGCCAAATAGAGTCTGGCATCCGCTTCGCCAATATAATGATTGACGACTTCTTTGGTGACAAAGGACAGATTGCTCGGCTCAATGGTGGTGGCACCAATACTGACGGTGTACTGCACCATCGAGTCGTTTGAGGTTGCAACGCTTTGTTGTCTTACTTCAAACAGAATTTTTTGCGCAATCTGTTGCAAGTCCTGTGCGTTGGTAGACGGTACCAGTACCAAAAATTCTTCACCGCCAAAACGAAAAATAAAGTCAGATTTACGCAAAGTACGTTTGAGAATGTCGGTAAAGTTTTGAATGACTAAATCGCCCGCTAAGTGACCGTGAGTGTCATTAATCTGTTTAAAATGATCCAAATCCATCATCAATAGCGCGCAGGTGCTTTCCGTTGCTTTAGCAATCTCAATTTGCGCACTCATGATTTTATCCAACAGATGACGTGTGAGTACGCCGGTTAGTGGGTCTTTGTGGTACTCGGTAATCATCATCATGTCATTCAAAATGGCGATTTCAGCCCCTACTTCCAATGAAATATAGTCTAATCGCCCCATCAAATGAATCAACTGACGATGACTGGCTTGTCCTGATTGCTGATGAGTGAGCACATCTTTTCCTAGTTTGTGCAATTTAATGTGCAGGCGCTCCACTTCCTTAAAGTGGCTGGTGGACTTAATCATGGGTATCACTTGCCCATGCAACCAGCGACCAAAGGTACAGCGATTATGATCTAATTCAACCGGTGGGTCGGCTTCTATGCCTTGCAACTGATTAATCAGTTGTAGCATCCATTGCAAATGATTTTGGTAGTGTACCAGTAGGTTTTTTTCGCTCAAATTCGCTAGGTGAGAGAGTCGGATATGATTTTTGACTGCGAGCTTGCGCAAATAATGATGGAAATAAGCGACCGAGACTTTCTTTTCAATGCGGTCGAAGCCACGGTTGAGTGCCATTACTTCTTGACAGTTTTGTCCGTTGACTAAGCTACCTAGGACACTGCGCGCCAGTGCCATTAAATCGCTGTGAATGAGTGGATAGCTCAAGTCGTTTAACAAACAAGCCTGCACAAAACGATCCGTTTGCTCATCTTCATTGTCGGGTGTCAGTTCGCAAAATAGCTGATCTAACAAGCTGCGACGTAACTCCAATCCTTGTTGATAGTCTTGATTGGTTTGCTGTTCATCGCCCAGCTCAGGATAAAGCTCAATGAGTAGGGATTGAATAACGGATTGAAAATTTTGCCATGGAATGGTCATGGATATTCTCTTGCAGCAATAGAAAAGGGGAACTAGGCATAGCTCCCTGTTCAGTCGAAAGGGGTTAACCGCCGCGCTTCATCGCCGCAAAGAACTCATCGTTCGTTTTGCTGGCTTTGAGGCGATCATTGAGGAATTCAATCGCTTCGGTATCGCCCATATTGCCGAGGAATTTACGCACAATCCACAGCATATTCAGTTCATCGGCCTTAGTGAGTAACTCTTCACGACGTGTACCCGAACGCTTAATGTTAATGGCAGGGAAAACACGACGCTCAGCAATGTGGCGATCCATGTGCACTTCCATGTTGCCGGTACCTTTGAATTCCTCGTAAATCACATCATCCATTTTAGAGCCGGTTTCAACCAAGGCGGTCGCTAGAATGGTCAGCGAACCCCCTTCTTCGATATTACGTGCCGCACCAAAGAAGCGCTTAGGACGGTGCAAGGCATTGGCATCGACACCACCGGTCAGGATTTTGCCAGACGAGGGCGCAACCGTATTGTAAGCACGCGCTAAACGGGTAATTGAGTCCAACAGAATGATGACATCGCGTTTGTGTTCAACCAAGCGTTTGGCTTTTTCAATGACCATTTCCGCCACTTGTACATGGCGATTGGCGGGTTCATCAAAGGTGGAAGCAATGACTTCGCCTTTAACGGTACGCTGCATTTCCGTCACTTCTTCAGGGCGCTCGTCAATGAGCAGCACGATGAGATAAGCATCGGGATGGTTGACGGCAATGGAGTGAGCGATGTTTTGCAACATCATGGTTTTACCCGCTTTTGGCGGTGCAACAATCAAACCACGCTGACCCTTACCAAAGGGCGCTACCAAGTCGATAACCCGAGCGGTAATGTCTTCGGTCGATCCGTTACCAATTTCCATGCGCAAGCGTTTAGTGGCGTGCAAGGGCGTTAGGTTTTCGAACAGAATTTTGTGCTGTGCTACTTCTGGCGGTTCAAAGTTGATGCTATCGACTTTCAGTAAGGCAAAGTAGCGTTCGCCATCTTTAGGGGTGCGAATACGACCTGAAACCGTATCACCTTGGCGCAGCCCAAAACGACGAATTTGGCTGGGTGAAACATAAAGGTCATCGGGACCAGAGAGGTAAGTGCCCTCTTCGGTACGCAAGAATCCGAACCCGTCTGGTAAAATTTCGAGTACGCCAGAGCCTGAAATGTCCTCGCCTTTTTTGGCGTGGTCTTTCAGTAGAGCAAAAATAATATCTTGTTTGCGCGCGCGCGTTAATTCAAGTCCAAGGCTGTTAGCCAGTTCTTGTAGTTCGGAAATATGACGTTTTTTGAGTTCGTTGAGATTCATGCGATTACTTTATGATCCAGAAAGGGAGAGAACGGAAGGGGAGAAGAAAGAAGATCTCTCCCCAGAAAGTTAGAATTAGTTTAGGTTGCTGTTCAAGAAGTCAGTTAATTGAGATTTAGATAAGGCACCCACGCGGGTAGCGACAACTTGACCGCCTTTCAGCAGCATGAGCGTCGGAATACCACGCACACCAAATTTAGGTGGTTGTGCAGGGTTTTCATCGATGTTCAATTTAGCAACAACGACTTTACCCGTGTATTCTTGCGCCACTTCATCTAAAATGGGGGCAATCATTTTACACGGACCACACCAAGGTGCCCAAAAATCAAGCAAAACAGGCAATTCAGCTTTGATAATGTCTTGTTCAAAAGTGCTATCAGAGGTGTGTAGAACTAAATCGCTCATGGGGTTCTCCCGTTGAGTAAAAGAAAAATTAAAGTGGATAAGTTGTGATAGACAAGTCGCATCGGCGATGCGATTAAGGCTAGTCGAATTTACATTAAGTCATTTGTACAGGGTTTTTATTAAAAATGCAAGCAAAAAATCAAGCGGTGTGGCAAGAGGGTCTGAATGACGCACAATTATCGGCTGTCACCACGCGTCTTCCCTATGCGCTTGTGTTGGCGGGAGCGGGGAGCGGTAAAACGCGCGTGCTCATTGCGCGTATGCTCCACTTGCTGAGTGAGCGCGGTTATGGCCCTGCGCAGGTATTAGCCTTAACCTTTACCAATAAAGCGGCAGGCGAAATGCGTCATCGTTTATCGTCTGTCTTTCCCTGGGCGAATCATGTGTGGATGGGAACCTTTCATGGTATTGCGCATCGTTTATTACGACTTCATGCGCGTGAAGCCGATTTGCCGGATAGTTTTACGGTTATTGATAGCGAAGACCAGCAGCGCTTGTGCAAGCGTATCTTGCGTGAGCATGAAATTGACGAAAAAGTGCTATCGAGTAAAACGCTGGCTTATTTAATTGGTCGGGAAAAAGATCAAGGGCGGCGTGCGCAGGATGTGGCTCAGGCTTATGGTGAATTACCTTGGTTGCCTTTGTATGAAGCTTACGAGCAACAATGTCAGGTGTCTGGCTTAGTCGATTTTGGTGAGTTGTTGTTACGCAGTTATGAGTTGCTGCTCAAGCATCCTGGCTTATTGGCACATTATCAGGGGCGTTTTCGGGAAATTTTGGTGGATGAGTTTCAAGACACCAATCGGTTGCAATATCAGTGGCTGAAATTACTGGCCGGTGAGGGGTGCGGCTTGTTTGTGGTCGGCGACGATGATCAGTCCATTTATGGTTGGCGTGGCGCGGAAGTAGCGAATATTCGCGACTTTACCGAAACCTGCGTACCCTGTGATATCGTGCGCTTAGAGCAAAACTATCGTTCGACGCAAACCATTTTGTCGGCAGCCAATGCGGTGATTGCCCATAACCAAGGGCGTATGGGTAAAGACTTGTGGTCGGCGCAAGGCGAGGGCGACAAAGTCGGTCATTATGCGGCCATTAACGAGTTCGATGAGGCGCGCTATATTGTGCAAGGCATTCGTCGCTGGCAGGAAACGGGCGGTGCTTTGGCCGATCTGGCGGTGCTGTATCGCTCTAATCATCAGTCGCGTGTGTTGGAGCAGGTGTTAACGCGCGAAGGCATTCCTTACAAAGTCACCGGTGGTATGCGCTTTTTTGAACGTGCCGAAGTGAAGGATGCTTTGGCTTATACGCGCTTGTTGTTAAATCCGCAAGACGACGCGGCTTTTGCGCGTGTGATTAATACGCCGACACGTGGTTTGGGTGAAAAGTCGTTAGCAAAAATCGCCCTGCTGGCGCAGCAACAGCATTTAAGCCTGTTAGAAGCAACAAGCTGGATGGTGGAAAAAGGGGGCTTGTCGGGGAAAGCCTTGCAAGGTGCCAGTGCTTTTGTCGGGCTGTTTAAGCAGTGGCAGGCTTTGCGTTCTGGTGATGTCGCCTTATTAATGGAAGCCATTATCAAAGATTCGGGGTTGTGGGAGTTCTATGGTCAGGATGGGCTAACGGGCGAGGGTCGGCAAGAAAACTTAACTGAGTTGGTGAATGCCGCCAGTCAATATCAAGTGGATGAAGATGCGGCGGAAGCCTTAGCCATTACCGATCCCTTATTGCTGTTTTTAGCGCAAACAGCCTTAGATGCTGGTGATAAGGGCGAGTCGGAGCGGGATTTGGCACAGCTGATGACCATTCATGCAGCGAAGGGGCTGGAGTTTGCTTGGGTGGCGGTAACAGGTTTGGAAGAAGGTATTTTCCCTTTATCTCGTGCCTTAGAAGATGCCGATGGGCTGAGCGAGGAGCGCCGCCTGATGTATGTGGCGATGACGCGTGCGAAACAGTCTCTGTTGTTAACAAGTTGTTCGATGCGTCGTTTTCATGGTGCAGAAAGCCTGATGCAGGTTTCCCGTTTTGTGCAAGAAATTCCCAGCGAGTTGATTCAGTCGATTGGTGCTTATCAGCGGTCGGCTGTGAGTGCCTATAGTCAGTCCTCTGATAGAAGCGGTGAGCCTGTCGTATCCGGTCAGGCTAGCAACGAAGTGCCTTTCCCGAAAGGCAGTAAGGTGATTCATGCCCGTTTTGGTGAGGGGTTGGTCGTTGCCGTCGATGGCATGGGTGAAGATGGGCGCGTGCAAGTGCGCTTTTGCGATGCAACGCGTTGGTTGTTACTAAGCGTCGCTAAATTAGAACGCTGGCAGGGCGATTAACTATGAGTTGTATTTGTGGTTCTGGTCTGGAGTGGAAAGCCTGTTGTGCGCCGCTGTTATTGCAAGGCAAGTCGGCGGCAACGGCAGAGGTGTTAATGCGTTCGCGTTATGTGGCTTATGTGCGACGAGACGGGGATTATTTGTATAAAACCTGGGCAAGCGAAACGCGCCCCAGTAAAGCCAGTTTGAAGCAGTTGGCCGCAACCGATTGGCAAGGCTTGACGGTAATACGCACCGAGCGAGGTGGTGCGGATGATAGCACGGGCGTGGTGGAATTTATCGCGCATTGGCGTGATGCCGAGGGCCTGGTGCACGAGATGCACGAAGTGAGTGAGTTTGTGCGCGAGAAAGGACGTTGGGTTTATGTCAAAGCCTTGTCTTGATCTCGTTCAGTCATCATAATAATCCAGTACCAGCTAAGTACAATACAAAAAAATAACGTCAATTACCCCCAAATTCAATCAGCAATAGGAAAATCATCATGAGTGATACCAGGGTTCAGCAGGCCGTAGATCCTTCCGATCACGGCAGTTTCTTATCTAAACGGCGCATTATTGCCCATCCAGGCTATAACCGTTGGCTGGTGCCGCCAGCTGCTTTAGCCATTCATTTGTGTATTGGCATGGCTTATGGCTTTTCCGTTTTTTGGCTGCCTTTATCTAAAGCGATTGGGGTCAGTGCTGCGGTGCAGTGTGGTCCTGAGGTAGGTTTTTTTCAAGAATTATTCACTACGGATTGTGATTGGAAAATTTCCACTTTGGGCTGGATGTACACCCTGTTTTTTGTCTTTTTGGGTTCGGCAGCAGCGCTGTGGGGCGGTTGGTTAGAGCGCGTCGGGCCGCGTAAAGCGGGCGTCATTAGCGCCATTTTATGGTGTGGCGGCATGATGATTTCCGCCTTGGGGATTCATCTGCATCAGTTTTGGTTGATGTTACTGGGTTCTGGGGTGATTGGCGGTATTGGCCTGGGGTTAGGCTATATTTCGCCAGTGAGTACCCTCATTAAATGGTTCCCCGATCGTCGCGGTTTGGCAACTGGTATGGCCATTATGGGCTTTGGTGGTGGTGCCATGATTGGCTCTCCCTTAGCCGCTGAGTTAATGAAGTTTTTTGCCACCGATACCGATGTTGGCGTGATGCAAACCTTCATCGTCATGGCTTCGATTTATTTTGTGTTTATGATGGGCGGTGCCTTGTCTTACCGCGTGCCGCCTTCGGGTTGGAAGCCTGAAAACTGGACACCGCCTGCCGCCATGGTGGCGAATCCGATGATTACGCAAGGGCACGTACACGTCAGTAAAGTGTGGGGTATTCCGCAGTTCTGGTTGGTGTGGCTGGTATTGTGTATGAACGTTTCCGCTGGCATTGGAGTCATTGGCATGGCTAGCCCGATGCTGCAAGAGGTGTTTGGTGGCGCGTTGATTGGGGTCGAAGCTAAGTTTAATGAGCTTGATAAGGCACAGTTAACGGCCATTGCGGGTGTGGCGGCTGGATTTACCGCCTTGCTCAGTTTGTTCAATATTGGCGGGCGTTTTTTCTGGGCGAGCCTGTCGGATAAGCTGGGTCGCAAGATGACTTATGTCGTCTTCTTTGTGCTGGGTGGTTTACTCTATGCCAGTATTCCTGCCAGTGCAGGAGAGGGCAGTAAATTGCTGTTTGTCGGTGCTTTCGCCATTATTCTGAGTATGTATGGTGGTGGTTTTGCTACGGTACCCGCTTATTTGGCCGATTTGTTCGGTACGCAAATGGTGGGTGCGATTCATGGTCGTTTGCTGACAGCTTGGGCAACTGCCGGTATTTTAGGGCCAGTGGTGGTCAATTATATGCGTGATTATCAGCTCAGTTTGGGTATCCCTCGCGAAGCCGTTTATAACCAAACGATGTACATTTTGGTCGGCATGTTGTTGATTGGTTTGGTTGCTAATCTGCTCATTAAGCCTGTGGATAAAAAACATTTTATGAGCGAAGCTGAGTTGGCACATGAGCGTCAATTAGCGCAAGAAAGAGCCGCGACCGTCGAAGTTGGCCTGAGTGATCAAGCTTACTACAAAGACAAGCCTATTTGGTTGTGGTTGGCATGGGGTGTGGTCGCCATTCCCTTGGCGTGGGGTGTTTATCGCACCGCGTTAAGTGCAGCTAAGCTATTTAATTGATCGGAGCAAGAAAAAAAGCCCAGCAATTTTGCTGGGCTTTTTGGTTGCTGTCTTAGCGTGGCATTCGGCTAGACTTTGAACTGGTGCGCCTGTTGTTCTAGCTGTGTGGCGAGCGATTGTAGGTGTTCACTCGCCGCTAAGGTGCTGCGCATGGCCGAGCTGCTGTCTTGTGCCATGCTAACAATGTCGGCGACTTCGCCGGCAATGCGGTCGGCTTCGGTCAGTTGCGATTGCATGGCTTTAGCGATTTCTTGGATGCGTTGCGAGGTGAGCGTTGCTGACTCTTGAATTTGTGCTAAGGATTCACTCGCTTTATGGCTATGAGACACGCCTAACTCAACTTGTTCGACCGTACTACGCATGCGGCGTACTGCAGCTTCCGTTTCGCGTTGAATGGTGTGAATTACCTGCGTAATTTCACCCGTTGCTTGGCTGGTACGAACCGATAGCGAACGAACTTCATCGGCCACCACAGCGAAACCACGACCTTGCTCACCGGCACGAGCCGCTTCAATCGCTGCGTTCAAAGCTAGTAGGTTGGTTTGTTCAGCAATGTCACCAATGGTGCTGACAATACCGCTGACGCGTTCCGACTCTTCGCCCAGTTTAGAAATGGCATCGGCCATTTGTGACACTTCGTTGGCTAAATGTTCGGCACTATCGGCAGCTTGCTTAGCCACTTGGCTGCCATTTTCGGCATAACGCCAGGCTTCTTTTGAAATGTGCGATGCTTCTTCAACCTTGTCGTTCACTTCGTGTACCGTGTGTTGAATAGACAGTACGGAGCGTGAAACTTGATCGGCGCGATGCTGTTGGCGTTCCGTTGCGTCCAGTACATGCTGCGCGGTGCTGGTCATTTGGCTGGCGGCGCTGCTGACTTGTTCACTGCCAATGGTCATGGCTTTGAACACGTTTTGTAAGCGTTGAATCAGTCGGTTGAAGGCTTTGGCCATACGATGAATTTCATCTTGATGATGATTTAAGGGCACACTATGACTGATATTGCTTTCTTGTTCCATGCGGGTCATGGATTTTTCTAAATGCACCACCGGGGTGGTAATCGAATGGGCAATATGACGCACGATAAGAAACAGCACGCCTTGGAAAACCAGTTGCATGATCCACATGGTGCCGTTAAACAAGGCCAGTTTATCTTGCAAGCTGGCACTGACCGGTTCATTGCTGTGTTCAGCTAGGGCCGTATGCACCAAATCTTCCACCGAAAAACTAATCAATACCTGCGCACTGAGGGTCATGATGGCAACGGAGAGTTGTGTCATAACTTGTAAACGCGTTTGCATACTTAAATTTTGCCACCATTGGCTTATTGGGTTCATCTTCCCACTCCTGAACAAAGCTAAAACAATGAAAGGTAAAAAGCACAAATTGTGCCAAATTCAGGTATTTACATCCAAAGTAGGCGTAGCCAAAGCCCCAGTCTGCTAATGTAACCTAGCTCGGTAGTGCTGATCGCGCCTTGCGTATTAATGAATACGGAGGTTGGTAAGGCTTTAGCACCGAAAGCTGCGAGCCATTTGCCTTCCGGATCGTTCAGCATCAAAGCGGGATTGTCTTCTGGATGATCGGCTATCCACTGCGCTAATTCTTCGCTCTCGGTTTGCACCACCACCATGAGCACGGGGTAATGCTGAGCGATGTGGGTAATGTTGTCGTGATTGGCCACACAGACAGGACACCAAGGCGCAAAAAAGTGAATGAGTAAGGGCTTTCCGGCAAAGTCAGACAAGGCAATGGGTTGCCCCGCTAGATTGATGCCCGCTAAGGCCGGCGGTTGCCCAGTCACCACATCTTGATGTTGCCATGCGCGAATCGCCAGAACAATCACGAATATGATGAGCCCGTCTCTGAGCCAGCCTTTCCAGCGCGGTGTTTTGGTCTGTTCTGTGTTGGGGGCGCTCATGATGCGTCTCGCCTAATCTGAACGCCAACACTCGCGGCGGAGGGGATGGCGTGGGGCTTGCCCAATTTAAGCGTGACTGAGCGGACACGCGGGTCGGTCAAGCAAATTTGTGCCAAGTCTTCAGCCAGTGCTTCGACCAGTTCGGTATGTTGGTGTAAACAACGCGCCGCTAAGTGTTGACAGAGTTGAGCGTAATCTAGTGTGTCGGCTAAACAATCACTCGATGCGGCTGGGCGTAAATCAAACGTCAGTTGAATATCGAGGAGGATATCTTGGGGTGCTTGTTTTTCACTGTCGTAAACGCCAATGCGCGCAGGGAGTCGAAGCTGTTCAATAAAAATATGATCGTTCATGCTAATGTTATTCTTTTTTATGGGGTTAATTTGCGTTAGCATAACACAATCATTTTTCGTTATAGGATAGGCCGCGTGTTATTAGAATTGAGTTGGGTGGTGTTGGCGTATTTAATCGGCTCGGTTTCCAGTGCCATTATTGTTTGTCGGTTAATGGGTTTACCCGATCCGCGCAGTGAAGGTTCGGGCAATCCGGGGGCAACCAATGTGTTGCGAATTGGCGGAAAAAAAGCGGCGGCTTTGACGCTGTTGGGCGACATGATCAAAGGTTATGCACCGGTAGCTTTGGCGGTGTGGTTTGGTTTGAATGCTGAAGTGATTATTGCTATTGGCGTGGCGGCATTTGTCGGTCATTTGTGGCCGGTGTTCTTCCGATTTCAAGGTGGTAAGGGTGTCGCCACCGAGCTGGGCGTGCTGTTTGGCTTACATCCGGTCATTGGCTTAGTCATTGCCGGTGTGTGGTTACTCATTGCAAAGGGGCTGAAAATTTCCTCTTTAGCGGCCTTAATTGCCATGACGCTGGCGCCGGTGATGGTCTGGTTTTGGACTGACGGTGAAGTGAGTTGGACCTTAGGCGTGGTGCTGATGAGTGTGATGTTAATGATTCGACACAAAGGGAATATTCAGCGCCTGCTCAGTGGTGAGGAAACCACCATTGGACGCTGAGCCGGTTGTGTCATCGCATCAGAGTCGCCACAGCGCACGCGCTTGGTTAGTGGCGTCTTTGGCATTATTGCTGTTGGCTATATTGCTTGCTGCTTGGCAGTGGTGGCAACCTAAACCCATTCTGGTGGGGGTGGTTCATTCGCAAACCGGCACCATGGCGGCCGCTGAACGCGGTGTATTACAAATCACTCTGGCAGCGATTGAGCAGCTGAATCGGCAAGGTGGGGTGCTGGGGCGTCCGGTGAAAGCGGTGGTTAAAGACGGGGCTTCGCAGGCACAGACCTTTGCTGATGCGGTGGATCAACTCATGGTTCAAGAAGGGGTTGTCGCTATTTTTGGTGGTTGGACTTCGGCTTCGCGACGTGCCATGTTGCCCGTGATAGAACAGCACAACGGCTTGTTGATTTACCCGGTGCAGTACGAAGGGCTGGAAGAGAGTCGGCGGGTTATTTACACCGGCACGACACCCAATCAACAACTGAATTTGGCCTTAACCTGGATGCTGGAACGTTTTGGTTCACGCGTGCTGTTGGTGGGGTCGGACTACATTTTTCCCCGGGTTGAACATACCATTGCGCAGCTGCTGTTAAAGCGTTTGGGCGCTCAGGTGTGTGGCGAGTATTACATTAAGCTGGGAACGGCGCAAACAGAGGGATTGCAAGCACTCATTGAGCGCTGCCAGCCTAGTTTTATTATCAACACTGTGAACGGTAGTGATAACTTGCCTTTGATGCAACTCCTTCGTCAGGAGGGCGCTAGCGTGCCCGTGATGTCGCTCAGCATGGATGAACTTCAGTTGCAGCAGTTAATTTTAGCCTTGGGCGAGCGGGTTGCTAAGGAACATTATGTGGCGACAAGCTATGTCAGTGCGCTGGATACACCCGAAAATCAGGCCTTTAAGCAACAAGTGGCCAAGCTAATGGATCATCAGCAAGTCGATGTGCGCTATATTTCAGCGGCGATGAAGTCGGCTTGGGATGGTGTTTTTTTGTGGGCGCAGGCTGTTAATGCCGCTTCAGAGTTGTCGGCCGAGCAGGTGGTACATGCCATCGAGGGCATGTCGTTTGCTTCGGCAACGGGTCCGGTCAGCGTCGATCCGTTCAATCGTCATCTGTGGCAACCGGTTTTTATTGGCAAGGCACAAGCGGATGGTCAATTTGCCATTGAATGGCAAACCACGTCATTGGTGGAGCCACAGCCTTGGCCCTTGGGCTTGCCTAAGATGGCTTGGCAGCAGATCGTGCAAAGTTGGTATGAGTTTTGGGGGCAGCAATGGCAAGCCCCATGAAGCCGCCGCTCAGTTTATCGGTTAAGTTGTGGCGCTGGTTACTGTTGGTTGCGTTGCTGCCGATGTTGTTGTTGGCTGGTTTGGTGCATTGGCACATGGAACAGCGCTTGATTGAGCAACAGCAGGCGCATTTGTACAACTTAGCGCGTGAAAAAAGTCAGCTGATTCGTGAAGCGACCCTATCTACCCAAACCTATTTAGAGAACATGGCCAGTCGTATGGTTTTTGCTGATTTGTTGGCGGCGGAGCAGAATGAGCGCGCTCGGTTAAACGCATTGCAGATATCGCAAGTTTTGTTGAATCAGCATGGTTATTATCACGATGTGTTGTTGGTTGATCGGACGGGAAAGGTCGTTTTCAGCCTTAAGCAAGAATCGGATTTAGGGGCGAACTTGTGCGAAGACGCTTGGCGCGAGACGGCGGCTGGCTTGGCTTTCGATCAATCCCGTCGGCTACTCGCCACCGTGGCTACGCCTTTGCGTTATTATGCTCCCTCATTGCGTTCAGCGACCTTTATGGCAACGCCAGTATGGAGTCCACAGGGAAGCTGGTTGGGTGTGCTGATGGTGCAACTGAATCAAGAATGGTTGGCCAAAGTAACACAAAGTGGTGTGGGTAGTACGCGCACGGGCGAGTTGGTGCTAGCGCAGCGCAATGGGCAGGATAAGTTGGAGGTGGTGGCGCCACTGCGTTTTGATCGGGAAGCTGCCATGCAGGGTCGATTGCTCGACGTTGCTCATGAAGTTCCTGCTAATCGAGCCATTCGCGGTGAAGAAGGCTGGGGAGTGGGGGTGGATTATCGTCATGAGCGGGTTTTGGCCGGTTGGGTGTATGTGCCCAGCTTGCAAATGGCGTTGGTGGTGAAGCAAGACGAGTCCGAGGTGCTTTCTGCTTTACATACCATGCGCTTGTACACCTTAGCCTTGTTGCTGCTGGTGATTTTGCTGGTATCGCTGTTTTCGGTTGTCATCAGTCAACGATTGACAGGGCCTTTACAAGCCATTAACTCGACCTTACAGCAATTAAAGTCGGGACGTTGGCATTTGCGGGTGGCGGATGAGCAATTAGAAAGCGCCGAAGCCGCTCATTTGGTGTCGGGTATCAACCAGCTTGCCGATACCATCGAAGAGCAGTTAGAACGTTTGCAACAGCAAACGGTGGAGTTGGAGTATCAGGCGCAAACCTTGGAACAATATAATCAAGACTTAGAAGATGCCGTGCAGGAGCGAACGAAAGAATTAGCGCAGTTGAGCTTGATTGATCCGATGACAGGTTTATTTAACCGTCGTCACTATGCCGATGCGGGGGTGCGTTTATGGCAAACAGTGGTGAATCAGCATCAGTTTTTGCTCTTTGCTTTACTCGATGTGGATCATTTTAAGCAGTTTAACGATAGTCGCGGTCATCAAATGGGAGATGAAGCACTGGTCTTGGTGGCTCAGTGTTTACGAGCGAGCTGCCAAGGTGTTGATGATTTGGCTTTTCGCATGGGCGGCGAAGAAATGGCGCTATTATTGGTTGTGCCTGATCCCGCTGAAGCCAAGCAACGAGCGGAGCAGTTGCGGGCTGCGGTTGAGGCCTTGGCGATTACGCATCCAACCAGTCCGACTAAAGATATTTTAACCGTCTCCATTGGTGTGGCCTTGCTAGATGCCCGAAGCTGTCAATCGGATGGCAAAAAAGCCGACTTGGACGGACTCTATCGTTTAGCCGATGCCGCACTCTATCAAGCTAAATCAGCGGGTCGTAATCAGGTAGTACTTGCGCAGCAGTTGTTGGGTTGTTAAGGCATATCCTGCGGATCGACGTCTAGGAATACCCTAACCCCCGCTACCTTACCTTCGGGTTGTTGCAGAAAGGCGAGCAAGTCGCCGATGGTGGCGTGCAGCTCGGCACGCCGTTCGGATTGTAGCCAGAGCAGTTCTCGATAGTGATACTGACGCTTGTGCATCAGTGCGGGCATGGGGCCAGCGACTTGCACCTGGGTGTGTTGGCATAGCGGTAAGAGTTTTTGCAGTTGCGCTTGCACTCGATTTAAGTGCTTCCCTTCCGCTAATAACCAAGCGCTGAAGCTAAAAGGCGGTAATTGTGTGTCGCTTCGTTCTTTTAATAATTGTTGGGCGATTTCGGCATAAGGCTTGGTTAACAGGGCTTGCACAAAATCGTGATGAGGCTGATGGGTTTGTAGCAGCACCTGCCCCGCTTGCGAGCCACGTCCTGCACGTCCTGAAACCTGAATGACGAGCTGAGCTAAACGCTCCAGCGAGCGAAAGTCACGCGCAAAAAGGGCAGAATCAACATCGATAATACCAACCAAGGCAATACCGGCAAAATCGTGACCTTTCGCCAGCATTTGTGTGCCTAAAATAATGCAGGGTTCACCGGTACGAATTTGCGCGAATAGCGTGTTGAGTTTGTCTTTGCCTTGGGTGCTGTCTCGATCAATACGGATAACGGGTGTATTAGGGAAATGTTGTTGTAAGGCCTCTTCGACTTTTTGTGTGCCTTGTCCGACCAGATGCCAATGACTGGAGCCACAGCTAGGGCACTGGCTAGGAGCCTGTTCGACCTTGCCACAATGGTGACAGCGTAAATTGGGTGCGTGACGGTGAAAGGTGTAGGGCACCTCGCAGGCGGGGCAGTCGAGCGTATGACCACAATCGTGACACATGAGTACCGGCGAGTAACCGCGTCGGTTTAAGAAGAGTAATACTTGTCCCTGTTCCGCTAGCGTGCGTTCAACGGCGGCTAGCAGTTGCGCAGACAGAGCGCCATCCAGCTTTTGGTGGCGCATATCAATGGTGAGCATGTTGGGTAAGGCTTGTTGATTAGCGCGTTGCGTTAAGGTGAGTAAGTGCAATTTACCTTGATCGACATTGGCTAGACTTTCTAAAGAAGGCGTGGCACTGCCAAGCACAATCGGACAAGCTTGTTGTTTGGCACGCATGAGCGCGACATCGCGGGCGTGATAGCGAATGCTGTCTTGCTGTTTGTAGGCGCTGTCGTGTTCTTCATCGACAATAATGAGCCCTAACTTGGGTAGGGGGGCAAAAATAGCGGAACGGGTGCCGATGAGCAGTAACGGATGTCCTTGTCGCGTCAGTTGCCACACTTGCGCCCGTTGGCTATTGGTGCGCTCCGAATGTAGCAGCACGGGTTCGGTATTCAGTCGCTGCGCCAATCGGCTGACCATGGGTGCAGTGAGTCCGATTTCGGGCACCAGCATTAACACCTGTTGATCTTGTTGTAGGGTCTGGTGAATCAGTTGCGCGTACACTTCAGTTTTACCGCTGCCCGTCACGCCCATGAGTAACCAAGCTTTGAAGTGTGCGAAGGATTCGGCTATCTGGTCGCTGGCGTATTGCTGTTCTGCGTTTAGGTTTACTAGGGCCGCTTGCCCCAGTTCGGGAGCTTTAAGGGGTTTGGCGGCTCTTGTCGGTTGTTTGCTCAGACGTAATTGTGGTGGCAGCGCCGTTTCGAGCAATCTGCCCCAATCGGCGTGATAGTAACGTGCGCACCAAGCCAAGAGTTTCAGTTCGCTTTCTTGCCACAAAGGGGCGTCGTCTAAGGCGCTGATAATGGATTTGACGGCATACTCGGCATCGGTGGGCGCTTCGATGGTGGCCAACACCACCCCAACCAGTTGACGCTGACCCAAGGGAACGAGCACGCGTGTGCCCGCCGCAATCATCAGATCGCTAGCGTAAGTGAGGGCGGGTAGGGGTGTGCCGCTAACAGCGACCAGATAGTGGGTGTTCATGTGCCACCCATTCTAGCCAGTCCATTCAGGGAGTGCAATTATTGTGTCGGTTGACGGCTGAATTACGGTAAAATTATCAAATAATTAAGAATGCTCTGCAAAATACAAAGGGATGGGGGCTTGGGGGAAGGGTTGCACTATAAAGACATGTAACTCATTTGATTTAATCCCTCCCACCAACCAAAAAAATAGAAATGGGAAGTCTGAATAAAAAGCGAAGCGCATTATTCAGACCTTCCTTAAACAAATACAACAAAGGAACAAGGTGATGGTGCGAGTGATTGAGCGCGCTTTTGATGGTTTAGCCATCTTATTGGCATGGCTGATGATTGGCTTAGCGGTATTGGCGACCAGTGTGTTGGTGTTGCGTTATGGTTTTGGGCTGAGCACCACCGCAGTGCAGGATGCGGTCATTTATCTCAATGCGGCTTTGGTGATGTTGGGATTGTCAGTCACCTTACTGGCGAATGCCCATGTGCGTGTCGATGTGCTGTCGGATCGTTGGCCTACGCCGTTACAGGCCTTGCGTGATTTTCTGGGTGTAGTTTTTTTAGTACTGCCGATGTTGGCCGTAACGGCGTGGCATGGTTGGGACTATGTTGCGCGTGCCTGGGTCATGGGCGAAGGCTCTGGTGATGCCGGCGGTTTAGCGGGTGTTTACTGGTTTAAGTCGCTGATATTAGTCGGTGTGGCGTTATTATTTTTCGCCGCTTTGCTGTTTGCCTATCGTGCCTTTCAGGTGTGGCGCGGCGAAGCGCCGGCCTTGCCCGCGCAATCGCATTTAAGCTAAGGAGTGCTGATAATGGAATGGTTAGCCTTAGTTTTTTTCGCGTTCACCTTTGCTTTATTGTTAATGGGCTTCCCCGTTGCCTTTACTTTGGCAGGGGCTTCGTTAATCTTTTCGCTATTTGCGGTGCTGATTGGTGCCTTTGATGCCGACTTTTTGGCCGCTTTACCCAGTCGTATTTGGTCGCTCATTACCAACGGTCAGTTGTTGGCGATTCCGCTATTTGTGCTCATGGGCGTACTGTTGGAAAAATCGCGCTTGGCTGAAGACTTATTGGTCACCACGTCTAAATTATTGGCAGGGGTCAGGGGCGGATTGGCCTTGGCTGTGGTGGGTGTGGGTGTATTGTTAGCCGCTAGTACCGGTATTGTCGGTGCGACGGTGGTTGCCATGGGCTTAATTGCCTTGCCCGCTATGCTGAAAGAAGGCTACGACCCTAAGCTGTCTTGCGGGCTCATTTGTGCCTCGGGCACCTTGGGTCAGATTATTCCGCCGTCGATCATTTTGATTTTGTTGGCCGATATTTT
>CAZBQD010000007.1:0-67522 GCA_964493995.1 uncultured Francisella sp. | reverse complement strand
GACGAATCATGCCGGCACGAATCATGAGTTGATGGCTAACCACCGCCGCATCGGAGGGAGTATCACGTAAAGTGGCAAGAAGGGTTTGACTGCTACGCATAAAACGAATAACCTGACTTTTAAAATTGAATGTCATAATTTTATCATAGCAGGTAACTTAATGCCCCAAAATCCACAACAGGACTTACCGCTTTGGACTGAGCGTCGCAGTTGGGGCGCACCCCGTGCCATCAATCCGCTTAAAAGAGACGGTTTTGCTCAAGATCGTTCGCGTATTATTCATTCCGCTTCTTTTCGTCGCTTACAAGCGAAAACTCAGGTGTTGGGACTGCACGAAAGTGACTTTTACCGCACCCGATTGACGCATTCTCTGGAAGTCGCTCAAATTGGCTCGGGCATCGTTGAGTTTCTGCAACGCAATAGTGCTTGTCATGATGGGGTTGCTTGGTTGCCCAGTGCCTATTTGATGGAAGCTATTTGTATGGCGCATGATATTGGTCATCCGCCCTTTGGCCATGGTGGTGAAGTGGCACTGAATTTTATGATGCGTAATCATGGTGGCTTTGAAAGTAATGGTCAAACTCTGCGTATTCTGGCGCGATTAGGGGAACATAGCGAACGGCACGGACAGGATTTAACACGTCGTACCTTGCTGGGTGTGCTCAAGTATCCGGTGATTTACCAAGATGTGGTACGCACCGATGAGGCTTATCAACAAGCCTGTTGGCATCAGGATTACGATTTTAAGACCTTAGATATGCGCCCTTGGCAGCCGCCCAAATCCATTTTTCAGGAAGAGTCGGATGTACGCGATTGGGTGTTGTCGCCTTTTTCTGTGCAAGATCAACAGACTTTTGTTGCTTTTGAAGCCTACACAGAAAGCCATGCCAAGCCCATGTATCACGCGTTAGACACCTCGATCATGGATATTGCTGACGACATTGCCTATGGCGTACACGATTTAGAAGATGCCATTGCCATGGGATTGATTCATCGAGCCTTATGGCAAGCCGAGGTAATGAGTCAGCCCATCTTTGCCCAATCGACTTTGTTTGATGCTCAGCAAATTACTGAGTGGTTATTCGCCGGCAATTCACGGTCATTAAAACGCGGCATCAGCCATTTAGTGGGCGCCTTTATTCATGGGGTTGAATTACATCGACAACAGCGCTTTGAGCATCCCTTGTTAGATTATCAGGCCGAACTCAGTGAGCCGGCAGCGCAAGCCTTGTGTGTGTTGAAGCAATTTGTGTGGGATCATGTCATTAGTATTCCGGAAGTCAAATCTTTTGAGTATAAGGGGCAGGTCACGGTGATGGAGCTGTTCCGAGTACTTTGGGCTAATCCCGAAAGGCTATTGCCACGCTCACGTTTAGCCAAGTTAGATGCCGCTGCCTCAGAGCAAGAACGCATGCGGTTATTGTGTGATTATGTCGCCGGCATGACCGATGATTACGCCACACGCGTTTATGCCAAACTCTTCAGTCCTTATTACGGCTCAATTTTTGATCGATTATAATGAAATTTTTGCCACACAAGCCGCGATAGCGGTGCTTTATGATATCGTTTGTGATTATAATGACAACAAGCTCGTTTTGAACGAGCAACACAAGCCACATTCGCAATAAGGATGACTCATGGATCTGAATTCAATCAATAAAACCGCCAACTTGGTGCACAACAATCAAATGAGCTTGATGATCTTTCAGATGCGTCAAGAGTTTGGTGACAAAGCCCCAACTTTTTATGGTGTTAACGTGTTCAAAGTCCGAGAAGTGATTGAAGGAAGGCGTTTTCCGGTCGCGCAAACGCCTAACTCTCATCCGCTGATTGAAGGTATGATTCAGTTGCGTGGTAACTTTATTCCTGTTATCGATATGCCCACTTGGTTGGGTGTGCCCATGACTGAAGAAGAAAAAGAGAAATCGGTCATTATTGTTTCTGACTTTTCTAATAACATCGTCGGTTTTCGTGTTGCCCACATTCATGGTGTGGAAGAAAAAGAATGGAATGAATTGCAAGCGGCAGAAAATGTGAATTCCATGGGAACGACCAACCGTGTCGTTAACCAAACCAAGGTGAAACATAACGGACAAGATGAGCTGTGCTACATTCTAGATGTGGAAAGTTTATTGATTGAATGTATGCCCGATATGGCCGAAAAATTGCGTCCGACCCTAACGGCGCAAAGCTGGAAAAGCTTTTATGAAGGTAAGCTTTTGTTGGCGGCGGATGATTCTAAAGCCATTCGTGGCTACTTATCGACGGTATTCGATCAGTTGTCTATCCCGCACAAAATTTTTGATGATGGTAAACAATTAATCGATTACATGAATAGCTTGCCGGATGGCAAGGGCATCTCAGCGGTTGTTACCGACTTAGAAATGCCTGAAGCATCGGGTCATACGGTGATTAAATTCATTCGCAGCGATAACCGTTTCAATAAGTTGCCCGTTTCTGTGCACAGTTCTATGACCTCGGAAAACAACGCCCGCGATGCGAAAAAACTGGGCGCTGACTTCTTTATTGGTAAGATTGATACCGATGAAGTCACGAAAACATTAGAAGCGATGACGCTGGTTTCGCACTAATTGTGCTACTGTTGAAGTCTGTTAAAAGCCACTGAATTCAGTGGCTTTTTTCATTTTGAAACTGGGTGTTGATCGCATTACACAAAAGCTTTGCTGACCCTGACGGCAATCTTGTGTAGCGATGATTCAGGTTGTGGTTGCTTTTGTTGGTGTTTCAGTGCCCAAAGGATGTGTTCCGCTACCAGTGGCGTGGCGCTGGGCAAGGCTTGCCTTAAGGCTTGCTCGATATCAGCATCGGCCGGTACATTCCCCATGGCAATGGCCAGGTTTCGTCGCCATTGTTGGTAACCAATGCGCCGAATGGGGCTGCCTTCAAAACGCTGTAAAAAGTCGGCTTCTGTCCATTGCCATAGTGCCAACAAACTCACTTGGTTAAGCTGATGGCGCGTGTTAAAGTCGGCCACTTCGCTCAGTTGGGAAAACTTATTCCAGGGGCAGGTGAGTTGGCAATCATCGCAGCCATAAATGCGATTGCCCATCAGGGGTCTCAGCGATTCTTCAATGACGCCATCGTATTCAATGGTGAGGTAGCTAATACAACGACGTGCATCGACGGTAAAAGGTGCGACAATCGCCTGCGTCGGACAGATATCCATGCAGCTGGTGCAAGGACCACAACCACAGTGTGTTGTGGGTTCATCGGCTGGCAGGGGTAAGTCGCACAGTAACTCGCCTAAAAAGAAGGTCGAACCCGCTTTCGGATGAATGAGCAAAGTGTGCTTGCCAATAAAACCTAGTCCGGCTTGTTCAGCCAAAGCGTGTTCCATAATCGGCGCACTGTCGGCAAAGGGGCGCCAGTTAAACGCGCCGATTTCTTGTTCAATGCGCAAGGCCAGTTTTTTTAATTGCGCACGCAGAATTTTGTGATAATCACGTCCCAGCGCATAACGAGAAAGGTAGGCTTGTTTCGGGTTTTGTAATTGCGCTAATGAGCTGTGTTTGGCTTCGCTCCAATAATTTAAGCGCGCACTGATAACACTGAGGCAGCCTTCCTGTAACAGACCGGGATTAAGTCGTTGCGCTTGATGTTGGCTCATAAAGTGCATGTCACCCTGAAAGCCTTGCGCCAGCCAGTCGCTCAGTGCTTGCTGATGCGCAGCCGAGATATTCGGGTGGGTAATACCAATCGTTAGGTGAAGTTCTTCACCCCAGCAACGAATTTTTTCCGCTAACTCGGTATAATCGACAACAGTTAGGTTTTGGGGTGAATTAGTCATGCATCGTCATCAGTGGGTGTCAACATCGGTTACAGAAACACAAGCGCTGGCTGCCAAGATGGCGCAGTGTGTCGCTGCTTTGGTTCATGATAAGGGTTTCTTCATCACATTGGAAGGCGATTTAGGCACGGGTAAGACGGCTTTTAGTCGGGGCTTCATTCAAGCCCTGTTGCCCGATGCGCGGGTGAAAAGCCCCACTTTTTCCTTAATTGAGTCTTATAGCTTGGCTCATCTGAGCTTACACCACCTGGATTTGTATCGCTTGCAAGACCCAGAGGAGTTGGAGTACCTAGGTCTGAGAGATTTATTCTGGCATAGCATTTGCTTAATTGAGTGGGCCAGTCGCGGCGAAGGATGGTTACCCGTCGCGGATTGTGCACTGAAAATCAGCTCTTTGGCGGGGGACCAGCGAGAAATTACGCTCAACGCACAAACAGAGCTGGGCAACACACTACTAGCGACTATGCTTGAATTGTCTGAGTGAATCAGGCAGAGGGGTGATAGATGAAATCACGGTTATGGATGATGGCGACCATGTTAACCATGGGTTTGCCGATATCGAATGGGTGGGCGGCGGAGCTCTTGTCGATTCGTGCAGGAGAGGATGCCCGTTTAACCCGTTTGGTATTGGTCAGCGACACGCCGGAAAATTGGCAAGTCCAGCTCACTCAACAGCAATTACGCATTCAGTCCAAACAGGTTAAAACACGCCTCACTCAATCAGTCAGCCTGCCAATGGCCAGTGCTTTAGATCAGGTTAAGGTGAGTCAGACGAAGCAGCAACTGACGCTTGAAAGCACCCTAACGCGTCCGATGAAGCTGGTCAACAGCTATTCCATGCCCGCGAAAAAAGGGCAATCGGCGCGATTCGTCATTGAACTGGCCAATGCAGAAGCGCCCAAGTCAGCGCGTAGTGCGCAGCAAGTGGCGCAAACATTGGGTGCTGAAATTCAAGCGCAAAAATCTAAAGTGACCAAACCCGCTTTATCACAACTGGCTTCCCTGCAACCTCAAGACCTGACCACCTTAACCGTAGCGCCTTTAAGCATCAAACCCTTTAAGGGCACGAAAGAATTGGTGGTGGCCATTGATCCTGGACATGGTGGTAAAGATGTCGGCGCGGTCAGTGCTTCAGGTGTTATGGAAAAAGACCTAACCCTAGCGATTGCGAAAGAGCTCAAACGACAGATTGATGCTCAACCGGGTATGCGAGCGGTGCTGACGCGTGATGGTGATTATTTTGTCTCCCTCACCAAACGTCCTCAGCTTGCACGCGCGCTCAATGCCGATGTGTTTTTGTCTTTGCATGCCGACTCATACAAAAACCGCAACATCAGTGGTGCTTCCTTTTATGTTACCTCTAACAAAGGTGCCTCCTCGCATTTAGCCCAATTCGTCGCAGCTCACTCCAACAGTTCCGATCATCACCTATTGGATGGGGTAGAACTATGGAATCGTCAGCAGGCCAACAGCATTGGTCAAGTTGCGCTAATGGCCTCGATGCAAGACAGTCAAAAACTGGGACAACAACTCAAGCAAGGATTTAAGCAAGCGGGCATTCGTTTGCAACATTCGCAAATTCAGTCAGCCAACTTTATGGTGCTAAAAAACATCGACATGCCCTCGGTGTTGGTTGAAATGGGTTTTATTTCTAATCCCGAACAAGACAAATTGTTACAACATCCTGCTTATCAGGCTCGACTGGCCAGTTCGTTGGTGAGCGGTTTGGTGAAGTTTGTGGAAGTGCAGCCTGAGCCAGGCGTTGTCTATGCCAATGTGCGCGTCAACAAAGGCGATAACTTGGCAAAAATTGCTCAGCGACATAGCACCAGCGTCGCCTATTTAGCGAAAGCCAATAATTTAACCGAAAAAAGCACCTTAAAAGCGGGTCAAGTGTTGAAAGTGCCGGTGAATATGACGCAACGTGTTGCCATGGTGAAAGACCTGAAAGGTTAATGAGCCAAGCGAGCTTTGCGTTATAATGTCGGAGTGAACACAATCGCTCAACGAATCCAACTCTTAGCGCCATTATTGGTGAATCAAATCGCGGCCGGCGAGGTGATTGATCGTCCGGCTTCTATTGTCAAAGAACTGGTCGAAAACAGCCTCGATGCGGGTGCAACACAGATCGATATCCTCATTGAAGAGGGTGGTTTGAATCTGATTGAAGTGCGCGATAATGGCGCCGGCATTCATTACGATGACCTGCCGTTGGCAGTTTCGGCCCATGCCACCAGCAAATTAACGCAAACCGATGACTTGTTCAACATTCACTCATTTGGTTTTCGTGGCGAAGCCTTAGCCAGTATTGGTGCGGTTGCGCGATTAAAACTCACCTCTACCACCGCTAATGCACCACATGGTGGCTTGTTGGTGCTGGAAAACGGAGCTTTGCAAACCCATCAGCCGGTGGCGCACCCGCAAGGCACCCTCATTGCCATAGACCGATTGTTTCATACCATTCCGGCGCGTAAAAAATTCTTAAAATCGGCACGTGCTGAATGGGCCAAAATAGTCGATGTGTTAACGGCATTAATGCTTGCCAATACGCAAGTCGCTTTTACCTTGCGTCATAATCAGCAGCTGATTTATCAGCTACCAGCCGAGGCTAGCACACAGACCCACCGCCTAGCTACGTTGGTCAGTCAGGGCTTTGCTGAAGCGGTTTTGCCCTTAGCCTTGAGCACTGATGCTTGGCAACTGTCTGGCTTTATCAGTTCGCCGCGTTATTCGCGTGCCGGTGCCGATCAGCAATGGTTCTTTGTTAATGGCCGACCGATTAAAGACAGACAGCTGTCGTTTAGTGTCAAACTCGCCTACGACGACTTGCTGCACGGACAGCGTCACCCAGCCTTTGTGCTCTTTCTCACGCTTGACCCCAGCCAAGTCGATGTGAATGTACATCCGGCGAAAACAGAGGTGCGCTTCGCCGATGGACGAGCCTTAGCCGATGCCTTGCGTTATGCCATCCGTGAAACCCTGTCTCAACACAGCGCTCTAATCGCCAGTGATACAGACAACATGGCGTCGCACAGAGCCACGAGCCTTAACAATCGAACTACCGTTGCTGGCAATACCCACTCACACACGCCAAACCCATCACCCGCTTGGCGCCTGCAAGAAGATAAAGCCGATTGGCCTGCCCAAGTGCAAGCCGAATTAAGCTGGCAAGGCACATCACCGTTCGAACCTTCATCGCTCTTATTGGCTCAGCCTGCCGAAACAGAAGCAGAGCCAGATGCGTCAGAAGTCCAGTATTTAGGACAGGCGAGGGCGCAAATTCAGGGTGTCTATATTGTTGCTGAAAATCGGCAGGGTTTGGTACTGGTCGATATGCATGCCGCCCATGAACGGATTGTTTATGAGCGACTGAAAAAACAATGGTCAAGCCTAGCGCAAACCAGTCAGCCGCTATTGGTGCCTTTAGTCATGCGTTTGACGGTGCATCAGCAGGCGCAGATGGAGAGTCTGATGTCACAACTCATTCAGCTGGGTTTTGTGTTGGATTGGTTGGGTGAAAGTGAATGTGTGGTCAGGGCGGTTCCCGCTTTGCTAGTCAATGCCGACATCCAGGCGTTATTGTTGCAGTTGCTACAATCTGTTGATGCCGGCGGCAGCGCCAACCACTATTTGGCGCGTCAGCAAGATATATTGCTCTCCAGTATGGCGTGTCATGGTTCGGTACGTGCCAATCGTCAACTGACCCTAGCAGAAATGAATGCCCTATTGCGTCAGATGGAGCAAACCCCCCATTCGGGACAATGTAATCACGGACGACCCACTTGGATTCAAATGAGCATGACAGAATTAGACAAGCTTTTCTTAAGGGGGCAATAACCGATGGATGCACTCGTCATTGCCGGACCCACGGCGGCTGGAAAAACGGCACTGGCGCTGGCGCTCGCCCAACAGATTCCGGCCGAAATCATTAACATGGATTCTGCCTTGGTCTATCGCGGCATGGATATTGGCACAGCCAAGCCATCCTTGGCGGAACGGCAACAGGTCACACATCATTTAATCGATGTGGTCGATGTCACTGAGAGCTATTCCGCCGCTGACTTTGTCGCTGATGTCGAGCGTTTGGTACCCGAAATCAAGGCGAGGGGTAAATTGCCGATTATTGTTGGCGGTACGCTGCTTTATTTGCACAGTTGGCAACAGGGCTTATCCGACTTGCCCCCGGCCGATGAAACCCTGCGCGCGCAGTTGCAGCAAGAGTGGGAGACCGATGCCGCCGCTATGCACGCACGTCTATGCCAACTCGATCCGGTGGCCGGTCAGCGCATTCACCCGAATGATCCGCAACGTATCTTGCGTGCGCTTGAAGTCATTACCCTAACCGGTAGCTCCTTGACTGAACAGCAGCAACAACGCAAAGCGACCCAGTTAGAGTTGGGTGTGGTGTTTATTGAACCGCCCACTAAGCCCTGGCTACACGAGCGCATGGAACAACGCTGGCATCTGATGATGCAACAGGGCTTTGTGGATGAAGTGAAAGCGGTGATGCAAGCAACGCATCATCAACTCGATTTACCCGCTATGCGTTGCGTCGGTTATCGGCAAGTGGCGCAGTATTTACTGGGAGAAATCGACGCCACAACGATGGAACAGCAGGCGCTGTCGGCAACGCGCAGCTTGGCGAAACGTCAGCTCACTTGGATGAAAAAAATGACGGCGCAGTTGAAACTATCAGCGGATAGCTCACTACAAAGCCAACTAGAACAGGTCTTGACCTATCTGAACACGGCACATAACACAGCGCTTTAATGTCGTAAATCATGACAAAAATGGCTAACTGGTGTAGACTTAAGCACGCATTAGGAACCAATGACGCTGTTTCATGCGCGTTTGCGATGCAAAACAAAATGGGAGAACTAGAAACTGAGCTCAGTCAGTTTTTTAGAGACGCTTCCAATAAGAAGGCTTGACCCTAATAATATCTCGGAGAATAACTATGTCAAAAGCCCAACCGATTCAAGACCCCTATTTAAATGCTCTGCGTAAAGATCGTATTCCTGTGTCCATTTACTTGGTTAACGGTGTTAAATTGCAAGGTCGAGTCGATTCATTCGATCAATTTGTGGTGATGTTGCGCTCAACCGTATCGCAAATGGTTTATAAGCACGCCATCTCAACCATCGTACCCGCGCGTGATCCTAAGGGTTATTTTGGTGGTGAAGAAGGCGAAGAAAGCAGTGAAGTGGCGGGTGAGTAAACTGCTTTTTCTCATGCCATTTTGCTCACGCTGACCTTATGGTAATAACTTCCATTGGCTGAGATTTTTCATCGCATCGAACAGCAACGGCACGCCGAGCGGGCCGTTTTGGTGCATCTGGAACTTCACGATGCCAGTCATGCCGAAGACTTGAGTGAGTTTCGTGAATTAGTAGATTCGGCTGGGGTCACAGAAGTGGCGCTGGTTGTGGCCAAGACGAGTAATTTCCGTGCCAGAACTCTGCTAGGCAGTGGTAAGGTCGAAGAAATTGCCGAGTTGGCGAGAGTGCTTGAAGCTGATGTCATCATTGTCAATTTTGCTTTATCTCCTAGTCAAGAACGCAACCTGTCCAACGATTGCCAAATGCGGGTTGTTGATCGGGTCGGCTTGATTTTAGATATTTTTGCCCAGCGTGCTCAGTCGTTCGAGGGTAAACTACAAGTTGAACTGGCACAACTCAAGCACATGGCCACGCGTTTGGTCGGCGGCTGGTCACACCTAGAGCGACAAAAGGGCGGTATTGGCTTACGCGGTCCGGGTGAAACTCAGCTAGAAAGTGATCGTCGCTTAATTCAAGAACGCATGATCATGCTGGAAAAACGTTTGGCGAAAGTGCGGGGTCATCGTGACTTGTCACGCAAATCGCGCGCCAAGAACGAATTACCAACGGTGGTGCTGGTTGGCTACACCAATGCCGGTAAATCAACCATTTTTAATGCCCTAACCCGTGCCGATGTTTACGCCGAAGACCGACTGTTTGCCACGCTCGACACCACCATTCGACGCATCCATTTGCCGGGAGTGGGGCCTTGTGCGCTTGCTGATACGGTGGGTTTTATTCGCCATATTCCGCATGATTTGGTTGCCGCTTTCCGTTCTACCTTGGAAGAAGCGATCAACGCTAGTTTGTTGATTCATATTATTGACGCCTCTGATCCCAGAAGGACGGAGAAAATGGCCGACGTCATGACAGTGTTAGATGAAATCGGCGCTAAAGACGTGCCCATCATTCATGTTTACAACAAGGTAGATGCTTGTGTGCCAGCGGTGACAGCCCACCTGACACCGGTTTTACCCGATGGTTCTCGAGAAGCTTGGGTATCGGCCAAAGCTGAAGCGGGAATGGCCTTGTTGATCCGCGCCATTGCCGAAAAATTGGCAGGTGAACAACTGGAGGTGAAAGTAGCCTTGGCCGCCGCCGAAGGTAAGCAACGAGCACAGCTTTACGCCACGGGGCAAGTGTTATCTGAGTCATTTGATGATGAGGGTTTAACCTGGCTGACATTACGACTGTCGCCCGCGCAATGGGCGGAGATTTGCCAAGATTCACGCTTTGAATTTAAAGAACAGCTTGCAACAAAGGCGCTCAACGCCTAGAATTTGCCAGTTTGTCTCTAACGATGTAATAAAAAAGGGAGTTGGTCATTATGGCCTGGAACGAACCTGGGAAACCTGGACAAGATCCATGGGGTGGCAATCGTCCACCACGAAAAGACTCATCTACCGATGCGGTTGAACAAGTCAAGCGTCAGCTAGAAGGCTTTTTGGGCAAAATTGGCCAACAAGGAAAGGGTCAACCCGAATCTGGTTTGCCGCCAGAAGGTTTGGGAGTGGGCATTGGTGCCATTGCAGGCGCTGCTGTCGCCATTTGGTTGGCTTTTGGTATTTACATCGTTGATCCCGCTGAACGTGGAGTGGTGACGGTGTTTGGTGCCTTTACCGAAGAAACGGGTCCAGGCCCTCATTGGAACTGGCCTATGCCCATTGGTGATGTCACTAAGGTAAACGTCGAACAAATTCGTAATGCCGAGATTGGTTACCGCAGCGTGAAAAACGCTAACAGCGATGTGGCCGGTGAGTCACTCATGTTGACGCAAGATGAAAATATCGTCGATATCAAACTGGCGGTGCAATACAACATTCGTAATGCCAGCAACTACCTGTTCGTCAACGTCGATCCCGACAATGCCCTGCGTGAAGTGGTTGAAAGTGCGTTACGCGATGTCGTCGGTAAGAATAAAATGGATTTCGTGTTAACGGAAGGTCGGGCGCAATTAGTGGCCAAAGTGCGTGAAAACGCTCAGCAAGCGCTAGACAACTACAAAACGGGCGTGCAAATTACCAGTGTCAACTTGCAAGATGCGCAACCACCAGAACAGGTTCAAGCTGCCTTTGCCGATGTGGTGAAAGCGCGTGAGGACCGTCAGCGTCTGATTAGTGAAGCTGAAGCCTACGCCAATGATATTTTGCCCAAAGCGCGTGGTCAGGCTGCTCGCCTAACAGAAGAGGCTAATGCTTATCGTGAGCAAGTGGTATCACGTGCAGAAGGTGAGGCCAGTCGTTTTAACAGTATTCTCGCTCAATATCAAAAAGCACCTGAAGTAACGCGTCAACGCATGTACTTAGATACGGTTGAACAAGTATTAGGTAGTAGCAGTAAGATTATGGTTTCGGCTAAATCGAGCGGACAAATGATGTACTTGCCACTCGATAAATGGATGCAAGACGATAAATCGGGCGCTGCGGCCATGCCAGCCATGAATGCCTTACCCGACACCTCTGCCACCAGCGCAGTCCGATCAGCGCCATCGTTGCGCGATAACCTTCGTACACGGGAGGCACGTTAATGAGCTTACTTCGTAGTGGATTTTCGACCATCGCTGGGGTGGTGGTAATTGGCTTGTCTATGTCTGTGTTTACAGTCAATGAATATGAAAAAGCTTTAAAATTACAACTGGGTCAAGTGTTAGACGCGGAATATGAGCCGGGTCTGCATTTCAAACTACCCTTCATCAACAATGTGGTTAAATTTGATGGTCGTATTCAAACCTTGGATGCCGAGCCAGAACGCTATTTAACCTTTGAAAAGAAAAACTTAATTGTTGACTCTTTCGTGAAGTGGCGTATTTCTAACGTTAGCCTTTTCTACACATCCATGGGTGGTGATGTGCGTCGTGCCAATTTGCGTTTATCTCAAATCATCAAAGATGGATTGCGAGCTGAACTGGCCTCTCGCACGGTACAAGACGTGATTGCTGGTGACCGCAGTAAAATGGTCGAGTCTATTGAGTTGGCCGCGCGAGACCAGGTAAAAGATTTTGGTATCGAGCTACTGGATATTCGCTTGAAACGCATTGATCTTCCTAAAGAAGTCAGTGAGTCGGTATATCGTCGAATGGAAGCAGAGCGGGTACGCGTGGCTAAAGATTTGCGCTCGCAAGGCTCAGAAGCGGCTGAACGCATTCGTGCCGATGCTGACCGTCAGCGCACGGTGCTCTTAGCCGAAGCCTACAAAGAAGCGGAATCTCTGCGCGGTGACGGCGATGCGAAAGCAACCGATATCTATGCTTCAGCGCACAGCAAAAATGCCGATTTCTTTGCATTTTATCGTTCTCTGTCAGTATATCGTGAAGCTTTCAAAGACAAGCGCGATGTGTTGATTTTGGATAGCGATGCGGAATTTTTACGTTTTCTACGCCAACCTTCGGGAAAATAAGCGTTAATCAACCCGTTTGGGTTTCATGGAATGAGTTAAGTAGGCAATAAATATGTCGATGGAAATGGGGCGCTGGTTAGTGCCGGATGGGATTGAAGATATTCTTCCTAAAGAGGCTGAACAAATTGAGTTTTGGCGTCGAGAGCTGTTAGACGAGTTTTCGCGTTGGGGATACGATTTGGTCATGACGCCGATGGTCGAGTTCACTCAGTCGTTACTAACGGGTAAAGCCGTTGATCTACAGTTGGATACCTGCCAGCTGGTCGATCAGGTTTCGGGCAAAATGATGGGCGTGCGTGCTGACATGACGCCCCAAGTCGCCCGTATTGATGCCCATCGTTTGCATACTAAATTGCCATCGCGCCTATGTTACGCTGGTGAAGTCTTACGCGCCCGCCCGAATGCGGTGAGCAGCTCACGCAGTCCTATTCAAGTGGGGGCGGAATTGTTTGGTCATGCGGGTGTGCAAAGCGACATCGAAGTAATGGAACTGATGCTGGCCACTTGTCAACGCATTGGATTGTCTGATCTCACTTTAGCCTTAGGTCATGTGGCGATTTATCGCGCTTTATCTGGTTTGCTTGGTCTCAGCAGCGAACAAGACACACAAGCGCAAGCGATGCTACAACGCAAATCGCTGCCCGAATGGTCAAGCTGGTGTGACACCTTGCTCATTAAAGACGCTAAACTCAAACAAGCGTTTATGGCTTTACCTAAGCTTTGCGGCGATGCCTCACAGGTATTGGCTCAGGCGGAAAGCCTGCTGGCGCGTCTGGATAAAAACATCGATGCCGGTTTAGCCCGACTGAAACAAGTGGTTCAGCACCTGAATATGACCCATGAAGGCTTAGCCATTCATTTAGACTTAACCGATCTGCGTGGCTTCAAATACCACACCGGTATTGTGTTTGGCGTCATTGAGCCTAACCGTCAGCGTATGATTGCCTCGGGTGGTCGTTATGACGATTCAGGGGCGGATTTTGGTGTCGCGCGTCCCGCTACCGGTTTCAGTCTCGATTTACGTCAGTTGATGGATTTGCCCCTGCCGGTGCATCCGAAAAAACGTAAGCGTATCTTGGCTCCCGCTGTGGCCGATTTGAAATTGGTGGCACTGATTCACCAGCTACGTCACGAAGGACATAGCGTGGTCATTGGTTTCCCCGATGTGGACTGGGCCAGTCAAAAACAAGAATGTGATATGGAATTGGTCAAAGAAAATGACCAGTGGGCTGTGCGCTGATTCACCCTGAGTGGTGTGATTCAGGGTATTCCTTAACTTAATAAAATGGCTTTGAGCAGAATGGCAAAAAAGAACTTAGTCGTGGTTGGCACGCAATGGGGCGATGAAGGCAAGGGCAAAATCGTCGATTTATTAACAGATCGCGTTGCCGCTGTGGTTCGTTTTCAGGGCGGACACAATGCCGGTCATACTCTGGTAATCGAAGGTAAAAAAACGGTACTTCACCTCATTCCTTCGGGTATTTTGCGTGACCAAGTGTTATGCCTAATCGGTAACGGTGTGGTATTGGCGCCCGATGCGTTAATTAAGGAAATGGATAACCTAGAAGCCGCCGGTGTTACCGTTGCCTCTCGTATGAAAGTGAGCAAAGCCTGCCCGCTGATTTTGGATTACCACGTTGCCCTAGATAAAGCGCGCGAATTAGCGCGCGGTGCTAAAGCCATTGGCACGACAGGTCGTGGTATTGGCCCAGCTTATGAAGATAAAGCGGCGCGTCGTGGTTTACGTGTCGGCGATCTGATTGATTTTGAGGCCTTTGAGCGCAAATTGCGCGAAGTGATGGATTACCATAACTTTACCTTAACCGCCTATTTCAAACAGCCCGCGGTTGATGTAGAGGCTCAGCTAGCTAAGTGCAAGCTGTATCGTGAGCGCTTACTGCCGATGCTAGCGGATATTCCTCAACTGATTACTGAATTAAATCAAGCGGGTCAAAGTGTCTTGTTCGAAGGCGCTCAGGGTACCTTGTTGGATATTGACCAAGGGACTTATCCCTTTGTTACCTCTTCTAACACCACAGCTGGCGGTGCGGCAACGGGTACGGGTATTGGACCTTGCGATTTAGACTATGTGTTGGGTATTACCAAAGCCTATGCGACTCGTGTGGGTGGTGGTCCTTTCCCGACCGAATTGAACTATGATGCCGCTCAAGATCAAGGTGATCCCATCGGTAAGCATTTGGGTACGGTCGGACGTGAATTTGGTGCTACCACCGGTCGCCAACGTCGTTGTGGTTGGTTCGATGCGGTTGCCTTGCGTCGTTCAGCGCAAATTAACTCCTTAACCGGCATTTGCTTAACCAAGCTAGATGTACTAGACGAGTTAGCCTACCTGGATGTGTGCGTGGCATACGAATTGGACGGTCAGCGTATCGAAATGCCTCCCTTATCAGCAGAAGATTACCACCGTTGTACGCCCATTTATGAGCGCTTACCAGGTTGGCAAACCTCAACACTGGGGGTTCAACAATGGAACGATTTGCCTGAAAATGCAAAAGCTTACATTCGTTACCTCGAAAAAATGATTAATGTTCCTGTTGATATGGTTTCTACCGGTCCGGATCGTGTAGAAACCCTAATCATGCGCGACCCTTTTGCCATTTAACTGATTCAGCCTTATTAAGGAAAGTTTGTACAGATGTTAGCTTTTATTCGTGAGCGCTCAAAAGGCGTTGTAGCTTGGGTGGTCGTGGTGATCATCATTATTCCTTTTGCCTTGTTTGGCTTAGACCAGTTTACCAGTGGCGATCGGATTGAAGTGGCTGCAAAAGTGAATGGCGAACCCATTCAAGCCAATGAATTTGCGCGTGCATTGGATAATGTGAAGCGTCAGTATCAAGAAAGCTTTGGTGATATGTACACCAGCTTGGTACAAGAAGATAAGCTCAGAGAGCAAGTGCTGGCAGATTTAGTGCAACGTAGTGCACTCGATCAGCAAATGATGAAAGAAGGCTTTGCCATGAGCGATCAGCTGTTGGCGCAGGTGATTCAATCGCAACAAATGTTCCAAGATAAGGGCGTTTTTTCGGTACAGCGCTACGATGAAGTGCTGAAAAATAACGGATTTACCAAAGAGCGTTTTGAGCAGGCTCAGCGTCAATTTATGTTGCGCAATCAACTTGAGGGTATGATTACTGGCTCTGAATGGATTGGTGGCAGTGAATTGAAAGGTTTGGCTGGCTTGGAAAGTCAGGAACGTGAAATAGGCTATTTGCGTGTCGATCACCGTCCTTTCTTAAGCAAAGTGTCTGTTTCGGATGCACAAATTCAAACCTATTACGAGCAAAATAGCGCTCGTTTCAAAGCGCCCGAGCAGGTGAGTGTGGATTATGTGCGCTTGTCGGTAGAAGACCTAGCCAAATCGGTTCAGGTTAGTGATGCAGAAATTGAAGCCTACTACAAAGATCATCCTGAAAAAATCCAATTACCCGAAAAGCGTAATGTGCGTCACATTTTAATTATGTCACCGCAAGAAGCGGATGTAGCAGCGGCTGAAGCGGCTAAAACTAAAGTGGAAGGCTTGTTGGCACAAATTAAACAGGGGGCTGATTTTGCTGAATTGGCTAAAGGCAACTCAGAAGACCCAGGTAGCGCCAGTCGTGGTGGTGAGTTAGGCTTTTTCCAACGTGGCGACATGGTACCTGAATTTGAAGCCGCAGCCTTTGCGCTGAACAAAGCAGGTGATTTGTCTGAAATCGTTAAGACAAGCTATGGTTATCATTTACTGCAATTAGTGGCGGTAGAAGCAGCTAAAACCCCCAGCTTGGCAGAAGTGAAACCTTTACTAACGCAAGAGTTGAAAACGGAATTGGCACTTAAAGACTACAATGCCAAATTAGAACAGTTGAAAACCCTGACCTTTGAACAAGATGATAGCTTAAAACCGGCAGCGGACAAACTCGGCTTGACCATTCAAACTAGCCCGCTGATGACTGCAGAAGGGGGCGAAGGCTTGTTTGCTGCACCGCAAGTGATGGAGGCTGCTTTTTCACCTAAAGTGATTAAAGACAAGCTGAACAGCGCTGTGGTTGAAGTGCAAATGGGTGAGTCGCTGGTGTTGCGTGTCAATCAGTATCAGGAAAGCCGCGACAAGCCTTTAGTTGAAGTAAGTGATGAAATTCGTTCGCTGTTAAAGCGCCAAGCGGCTTTTGCCGAGGCTGCGCAATTAGCGAAAAAAGTACTGACAGAAGCTAAAGCAATCCCATCCCCAGAAACCTTGGTGAAAGAAGGGATTGAATGGAAGCCCAGCCAATGGATGACACGTAATTATGACCAAGTATTGCCTGAAATTGTCTCGGCGGGTTTCAAAACGCCCAAGCCAGCTCAGGGGCAGGTGTCGTGGGCGTCGCAACAGTTGTCAACAGGCGATACGGTACTCATTCGAGTTTCTGCTGTGCGTACCGATGAAGCCAAACTGGCTAAGGTTGCTGAAGACTTAAAAGGCGCAGCCCTGCAAGTCTTTGCCGATGCGGAATTAGAAGCTGTGGGTAAAACCATCAAAGACAAAGCGAAAATAGAGTTATTGGTTAAGTAAGTCTTTATGAGGTTATCCGTTATCAATTTACACCCCGGCTTGCCGGGGTTTTGTTTTATGTGTCCTTCAAACAAAGTGCATTGATTTGACTAAAAAGTGAGTTAAACGCTTTTTTTTTCTAACAAGCTGGGTCATAATACAAAGCAGAAACAGTGCTGAACTGTTTAATAAAGTTAACTTGAAAAAGGAAAGATAACGCGATGAAACATCAAAAAGGTTTTACCCTAGTTGAAATGGCCATTGTATTGGTCATTATTGGTTTGTTATTGGGTGGTGTGCTTAAAGGGCAGGAGTTAATTGAAAACAGTAAAATCAAAAATGCCATTAATGACATTAAAGGTGTACAAGGTGCTTTTAATGGTTATATTGATCGTTTCCGTCAAATGCCTGGTGATGACGGACCTGTTGACGATTTAAAAGCGCGCAAAGGTTCATGGGCAGATATAACTGTAGGTGGTGACAGAGATGGCGTACTCGATATTACTGCTGCACAGACATTTACTGGTGCAGCAGATGAGGGTGTCGGTTTTTGGCAACATTTAAAAGCTGCTGGTTTTATTTCAGGAAGTTCTAAAGATGCTGGTGTTCAAGCTTATCCTCGAAATGCTTTTGGTGGTCTCACCGCAGCAACGGGTAATGCTGTTACTGGTATGCCAACTAACAGCAAATATGTTTGTTTAGGTAGTGTCCCTGGTAAAGGCGCACGTGCTATTGATGTATCATTAGATGATGGCATTCCAAATAAAGGTGTTATGATGGCAACCCAAGCTTCAAACAACGGAGAGCCTGGCGATGCTGCTACAGTGTATGAAGATGATCAAACATACACAATATGCGTTAATATGTAATCTGTAATTACGCTTACCATTTATAAACCCCACCTCGGTGGGGTTTTCTTTTTCTACTCGCTTAACTTTACAAAACGCTTGCTTACATTAGCCTAATCGGCTATACTTATCGAGTTGATGCAGATTGACATGCCTGCCTGAGTGGCGGAATCGGTAGACGCAGTGGATTCAAAATCCACCGTTGGTAACAACGTGGGAGTTCGAGTCTCCCCTCAGGCACCAAACTAACATCGGGTTAGTAAGAACAACAGTCGCGTAGCTCAGTTGGTTAGAGCACCACCTTGACATGGTGGGGGTCGGTGGTTCGAGTCCACTCGCGACTACCAAAATTTTAGAAACGGGTCTGCAAGTCAGGCCCGTTTTGCTATGCCAAAAACATAAGGGTCACAAACACCGTGCATGTGATACCACACATTATTCCGCGTGCTGAACACAGCATAAGTCGTCGCGCCATTGATAAAGGCGTGTTAGATGTTCTCTACACTTTATCTAAAAACGGATACGAAGCCTACTTAGTGGGTGGTTGTGTGCGTGACCTGCTACTTGGCTTAGAGCCCAAAGATTTCGATATCGTCACCAACGCCACACCCGATCAGGTGAAAGGGGTGTTTCGCGGTCGCTGTCGCATTATTGGTCGCCGTTTTCGCTTAGCCCATGTACATGTCGGCGACAAAGTCATTGAGGTAGCGACTTTCCGTGCCCAATCCGAAGAGCGGGGCGATCGTGTCATTGATGATCAAGGTATGCTGCGTCGTGATAATGTTTACGGTACGCGTGATGAAGACGTTTGGCGTCGTGATTTTACTGTCAATGCGCTTTACTACAACATTGAAGATTTTAGTATTGTTGATTACGTTGGCGCCATGCAAGATTTGCAGGCCGGTCAAATTCGCCTGATTGGTGAGCCGGTACAACGTTATCGTGAAGACCCAGTACGCATGATTCGTGCGGTGCGTTTTGCCTGTAAATTGGGGCTGGAATTACCGCAAGAAACCGCCTCTCCTTTACCGGAATTGTCGCACCTACTGGCCGAAGCCGCACCAGCGCGTTTGTACGAAGAAGTGTTGAAGCTCTTTCATGGCGGTCAGGCATTATGTGTGTTTGAAAAGTTGCGCCAACATGGATTGATGGGTGGCTTATTTGACCAAACTGAATATTGTTTACAGCAACCTGATTCTTGGTCGGCGCTGGTCATTCCGGTAGCCTTAGGTCAAACCGATGAACGCGTGGCTTCGGATAAAGGTGTGCATCCTGGTTTCTTGTTTGCCGTGATGATGTGGGAACCCTTATGGCAAGCCATGGAACGTGACGAGCAAGAGTTAGTCAGTTTGGACGAGCTGATTAAAGCGGCGAATATTGTGTTGTCAGAACAAAGCGAGCGCACCTCACTCACTAAGCCGATTATGCACTATGTGAAAGAAGTTTGGGCAATGCAACTCTTGTTGCTGACCAAGCAAGATCAAGCGCAACGTGTGTTGGCGATTCCACGCTTCCGCGCTGGTTTCGACTTTTTAGCTTTGCGCGCGGTGGCCGTACCTCGTTTTTCGGCTGTGGTGGAATTTTGGCAACAGCAACAAGATGCACACCCTGAGTGGTTGTATCAACCCACCTTTGTGTCGGCGGTAGAAGATCAAGAAGCCGCTTTTGAAGAAGCGCTCGAACAAACGCGTCGTCCGAAACGTCGCCGCCGTCCTCGTCGGTAGGCTGTCATGTTGGCTTATTTGGGATTAGGCGCTAATCTGAATCAGCCTGTACAACAGTTAAATCAAGCGGTACAGGCGTTGCGAGCGCATAGCAGGATTCATCAGTTACGTGTGTCTCGTTATTATCAGTCTGCCCCCATGGGGCCGCAAGATCAGCCCGATTATGTCAATGCAGTGGTGGAATGCGAAACCGATTTGTCGCCAGTTGATTTGCTTGATCTGTGTCAGTCGATTGAGCAAGCTCAGTTGCGAGTGCGTCAACGCCACTGGGGTGAACGCACGCTGGATATTGATATTTTGTCTATTGACGATTTGGTGATGCAATCGGAGCGGTTAACCTTGCCTCATCCTGGTATCATTGATCGTGACTTTGTTGTTTTGCCTTGGCGAGATTTAGCTCCAGATTATGCGATTCCAACATTGGGTTTGGTAAATCAGTTGACTTGTGCCAGAGAGTTTAACGCCCAGCCGATGACACCATCACAACAGGAAAGTCTTTCATGAACGATTCAGTTAAACCCGTTATCTTATCTAAGCTACTCAAAGCGAAGGTTAAGAGCGAAAAACTGGCGCTGTTAACCGCTTACGATGCCAGTTTCGCGCGATTGCTGCATCAATGTGGCGTCGATGCCTTGTTGGTCGGGGATTCCTTAGGCATGGTGATGCAAGGTCACGATTCTACTATTCCTGTGACGCTCGAAGACGTTATTTATCATGCCAAAATGGTGAAACGCGGTGCGCCTTTGGCTTGGGTTATTGCCGATTTACCTTTTATGACCACCACATCCATTGAGCAAGGCTTAACGAGTGCGCGTCGCTTGTTGCAAGAAGCGCTGGTGCAAATGGTGAAGGTCGAAGGTGGCTTGTCGATGGTACCACTGGTACAAGCCTTAGCGGCACAAGGGGTGCCAGTATGTGCTCACATTGGATTACTGCCCCAACAAGCCCTGCGTGCAGGTTATAAAATGGCGGGTAAAACGCCAGCCGATGCCGAGCGGTTGCTTACCGAAGCTCAAGCTTTGGAAAAAGCCGGTGCTTCACTATTGGTCATGGAGTGTGTGGTGCCCGAAGTAGCGCAACACATTAGCCAAGCTTTATCCATTCCCACGATTGGCATTGGTTCAGGCAGTGCAACCGATGGTCAGGTGTTGGTGCTGCACGATATTTTGGGCTTGTCGGACTATGCGCCTTCCTTCGCGCCGCAATTTCTCGTCGAAGGACGAAGCCTTGCCGAAGCCGTAACGGCTTACGTGCAAGCCGTCAAGTCGGGTCAATTTCCTCGCTCTCACCAAGGTTAGTGCTTAAATGACACAGGTGATTCATCAACTCGCGCTGTGGCGCGATCTTCAGCAACAGTGGCAATCTGCTTCGCAACGTGTGGCGCTAGTGCCGACCATGGGTAATCTGCACGAGGGGCATTTTTCTCTGGTGAGACTAGCGCAACAACACGCTGATAAAGTGGTGGTGAGCATTTTTGTTAATCCGTTACAATTCGGCCCGAATGAAGATTTTGATCGTTATCCTCGCAGCCTAGAGGCCGATGTGGCTGCTCTCACTGAGCTAGGCGTGGATGTGGTGTTTGCTCCCAGTGTCGATGAAGTTTATCCTGAAAGAGGCGTGGCTGCCTGCGCTTCTGAGGGGTTTTTAGTGGTTCCCCCGTCAAATTTGACCGATACCCTGTGCGGTCAGTCCCGTCCTGGTCATTTTAACGGCGTGGCGACCATTGTCTTAAAGTTATTTAATATGATTCAGCCACAAGTCGCTGTTTTTGGTGAAAAAGACTACCAGCAATTAGCTATTCTCAAAGCCATGGTTAAGGCGTTGAACTTGCCCATTACGGTCGTTTCTGCCCCTACTGCTCGCGCTGCCGATGGTTTGGCCTTGTCTTCGCGTAACCAATATTTGACCGCAACACAAAGAACACAGGCGCCGGCTATTTATGCCGCATTGCAAGCCATTGCACAGGGGTTGAAGCAAGGGCAGTGGAGCGCTGATTTAAGCGCCCAGGCAGAGCAACAGCTGATGCAGCAAGGATTTGATGCGGTTGATTATGTCGCCATACGTCATCCATATTCATTGCACGCATTGACGCAGTTGGGTCATGATGGCGCCGTGATTTTGATTGCTGCCCGCTTGGGACAGACCCGACTCATTGATAATCTACACGTAACGGATTAACCGACTGGTTCACAAACCAGTTTGAGCTGTGTTTTTGGTCTTTGTGACTGGTTTTTAGAACAGGCCTAGTGGTATAAGCTTAGGCGTTAGCGTAAAATGAACTTAATTAATAAAATTTGACAGTAAGGATGGCACTATGCAGGCAATGGCGGATCGTGATGGCGTTATTTGGTTAGATGGACAGATGGTTCCTTGGCGCGATGCGAAGGTTCATGTGTTAACGCACACGCTTCATTATGGTATGGGTGTATTTGAAGGGGTTCGAGCTTACGACACCCCAGAAGGTACGGCTATTTTCCGCCTGCAAGCGCACACTGACCGTTTGTTTAATTCAGCTAAAATCATGAATATGGCTATGCCTTACAGCAAAGAAGAATTGAACGAAGCACAACGTGCTGTGGTACGTGAAAATGGCTTATCTTCTGCCTACTTACGCCCGATGGCATTTTATGGTGCCGAGGGTATGGGATTGCGTGCCGATAACCTCAAAACGCACGTTATGGTCGCTGCTTGGACATGGGGCGCTTACATGGGTGCCGAAAATTTAGAAAAAGGCATTAAAGTCGCGACCTCTTCCTTCACCCGTCACCACCCCAATATTTCCATGACCAAAGCCAAGGCGAACGGTGCTTACATGAATTCGATGTTGGCCTTGCAAGAAGCGATTCGTCATGGTTGTGATGAAGCTCTGCTGTTAGATAAAGAAGGCTACGTTTCGGAAGGTTCGGGTGAAAACTTCTTTATGGTACGTGATGGCGTTATTTACACCCCCTTACTAACCTCGGCACTAGATGGCATCACCCGCAAAACCATTATGCAGTTAGCTAACGAAATGGGTTACACCGTCATTGAGCGTAACATTACGCGTGATGAAGTGTACATTGCTGATGAGGCCTTCTTCACCGGTACAGCGGCAGAAGTGACGCCGATTCGTGAACTAGACGGTCGTGCGATTGGTTCGGGTTCTCGTGGTCCGATTACTCAGGCCATTCAAGCTCGTTACTTTGCCTTGGTGCAGGGTAAGGATAAAGACTATGCCGAATGGCGCACACTGGTTAAGTAAGGGTAGAGTCTATGAAAGAGTCAGCTCAGTTAATCACGCCCAACGCCGATAATCATTATCAGGTGACCAGTAAAGACACTCCTTTGACCTGCCCAATGCCGGGCATGGCCTTATGGAATTCGCATCCCAAAGTTTATCTGCCCATAGAAGAGACAGGGCATGCCAAATGTCCTTACTGTGGTGCAGAGTACACCATGACCGATTGGTCTGAACATCGCGGTCATCATCATTAAGCTTATGAACAGCTCCAGCTAGGACAATAGCATGCGACATTATAAAGAAAGCTTCGCTGAGAGTAAGCTACTCGCTGAAAAGGTGTTTGAAGAAACACTGCAGCGTGGTGTGCGTCCCAATCCCATTAATTTTATGGTTTGGTACGAGTACTTGCTTAAACGCGATGCTTTTGTGGTCGAAAAGATTGCTGAAGCCAAAGATCATGAAGAAACGGCACTGGAGCTGTTCACGCATATCGTCAATCGCATTTGTGCTATCAATGAATTTGATTGTCTGGTGTTAAAGCTGGTTCATGAAATCATCAGTGATATGGACGGATGGGAACAAAACCTCGAAAGTCACAGTGAGATTTTGGCGCAGGCATTGGTATCTTTAACCGCTAAAAGCGATGTCAATATGGCCTCGATGGTGGTGAAAAATGTCGTTGAATCGGTTAAGGACCTCACCGATAATGCCAAGAGCATGAAATCCAAAATGGAAGCGGTGCGTAGCGAAGTCGATACGCTGAAAAAGCAGTTGGAACTCAGTTACAAAGAAGCGCATACCGACCCCTTAACGGGCATTGGTAATCGTCGTGCTATGGATAAGTTTTTGGCGGAGCAGCTGGACGAAGAGGGCATTGATAACTTTTCGTGCATTATTTTAGATATTGATTACTTCAAGCGCATCAACGACCAATATGGTCACATGGTGGGTGACAGCGTATTGCGTTTTATCGCTAAACTCTTGCAGCAAGCCAGTAAAGGACAGGATTTTGTCGGTCGTTTTGGCGGTGAAGAGTTTATCCTGTTGCTGCCTCAAACCAGCGCGGCCAATGCTTACGCCTTTGCGGAAAAGTTGCGAAAGTTATTGCAAGAAACCAATTTAAAACTGCGCAATACGCAAGCCACGCTAAAGTTCACTGCGTCGGTGGGGGTGTCTACCTACCGCAAAGGTGAGTTGGTAACTGACTTTATTAATCGAGCGGATAATGCCCTTTATGTGGCTAAGGCAAAGGGGCGTAATCGTGTCGTCGATGAGATTGAAGCGCTCAATAGCAAGGTAGCGCCTTAATCTTTCTAACCTGTGCAGCTGAACGGGGCTTGCCTATCGTCTGACTTTGCGTTGAGAGGATGAGCCAATGCCCATGGCTTCGCGATATTTGGCTACCGTTCTGCGTGCCACACTGATTTTCATCGCTTCTAATTTATCTACCAGATCTTGATCGCTAATCGGTTTTTTCGGGTCTTCGCCATCAATCAGCTGTTTAATGCGTGCTTTAATGGCGACAGCGGATTGATCTTGCGGGCCATATTGACTGACACTGCTAGAGAAAAAGTATTTCAACTCGTAAGTACCACGGGGTGTTTGCATGTACTTTTGCGTGGTCGCGCGTGAAATGGTCGATTCGTGCAGGCCGAGCGCATCGGCCACATCTCGCAGCACTAGCGGTTTCATAGCCACTTCACCTTCATCGAGAAACTTGGCCTGCTCAGCAACCAAGTAAGCACCGACTTTAAGCAAGGTTTCTCCTCGACTTTGAATACTTTTAATCAGGCCTCGCGCTTCGAGTAGCTTTTCTTTCATGGCATCGGCTTGTTCTTGGCTGCGTGTCGATTTATCCAGATGCTTGAGCAGGTCAACATATTCGTTATTGACGCGAACGCGCGGGTAGGCGTTGGGGTTGAGTTCGACCTTCCAGCCTTTTTTGTCGCGTTTAATAATCAGATCGGGAATGATGACTTCACGTTCCGAGTCGGCAAAGCTCAATCCGGGCTTGGGATTGAGGGATTGAATGAGGTTCATCAGCTCAGCCCAGCTGGCTTCGTTGAGTCCATAAACGCGTTTCAGACGAGTGAAATCACCATGAGCGAACCAGTCAAAGCGCTCACTGAGCAGTCGAATCGCCGTTTGAACAGGCTGTGTTTGCGGTAAAATGCCTTTGAGCTGAATGAGCAGGCATTCTTCAATCGAGTGCGCGCCGACACCTGCAGGGTCAAAGTTGTCTTGAATGAGGGTGAGCACGGTTTCGATATCATCTTCGTCGGGCGTGAAAGACTCGTTTTCGCTAATGGCTTCAATGACTTCAGCGAGCTCTGAGCTGAAATAGCCGTTTTCATCAATCAAGTCAATGAGATAGTAGGCAATCGCTTGTTGAATGTCGGTGCCCCAGGTGAAGGTATCAACTTGCCATTTGAGGTGGGTGTAGAGATCTTCGTGGGCGGCTGTGTAACTTTCTGCGGGGGTGTAGTCGTCGTTATCGTGATGAGAAGTGACCGAAAAGTCTTCAAATTCGCTTTGCGTGGCGGGGGCTTCATTGCCATCTTTGTCAAACAAATCATCCCACTGACAGTCAAGATTATCGGTAAGGTTGCTGCGATGATCGATGCTGCTATCGTCGGAGACGCTATTAAATTCACTTAATCCAGTCGGTTCAAGGTCTTCATTTATTTCGTTGTAGCGCTCTATGTCAGCTGAGTCACTGCCGGGAGAAACGGCATCATCCATTTCCAATTCAAGCATGATATTACTGTCTAAGGCTTCGCTGATGGCTTCTTGCAGTTCAATAGCGGAGTGCTGCAAAATCTTAATCGATTGTTGCAGTTGTGGCGTGAGCTTGAGCTGTTGGCTGACGTTAAACTGTAATCCTGGCAACATGGCCATGTGATACTTTCCTTGTAAAACGATTTTGGGCGTTTGCGCCTATAATATGCGTTATTTGTTGTACGTGCATTATAATACGCTTATTGCCGTTAGCGCGAATTTAACCGAGAGGGAAGTCATGAAAGTATCAAAAAATGAGATGAAGCAACTAATCGATCGCTTGCCAGAAGAAACCAGTTGGGACGATTTGCTGTTTCAGCTTTATAAAGATGGCAAGGTATCCTTGGGCTTGTCGGAAACAGAGCGCAATCAACCGCTAACGGACGATCAGCTGAAGCAGTTGTTTGTGCGGGCTGAGTCGGCACATAATTTACCGGTCGATATGCGTAATACGCTCATTTACCATCCGGGTAACACCACCACCATTGCCATGGTGGCTGGCGTCATTGCCGCGGGCTTTGCCTTTGTTTTCCCACCCATTGCTTGGTTGGCAGCGCCGGTGGCGTTTATTGGTGGTTTTATGGGCGTGCTGGCCGGTCAGCAACGTGCTTGGGTGGCGATGCTGCTGGCTTTGGTCACACTGATGCCTTTTGCTTTGGCAGGCTTGTAATCGCTTAGTATCATAGGCTGTCCTGGTGACGGCTTGTCTGCTCATCGGTCGATTTCAATCGGTTTGGCCTGATCAGCCGGTTACCAAATCACCACTTCTTTTTCCAGCGAGATAGAGAAGTGGTTGATCACCGCTTCACGAATGGCTTCAGAGACACTTAAGATATCTTGTCCCGTCGCCTTACCATAATTGACTAAAATCAGTGCGTGCTTGTAATAAGTCCCCACTTCATCTATGCGTCTGCCTTTCCACTGTGCCTTTTCGATTAACCAAGCCGCGGGGATTTTAATACAGCCGTTGGTGAGCTTGTGCCCTGGAATATCGGGGTAGTGCTGTTGCAGTTGTTGGTAGTGTTTGAGCGTAATGGTCGGGTTTTTGAAGAAACTACCGGCACTGCCTAAGACGGCGGGGTCGGGGATGCGTTCTTGTCGCAATTTAATGACGGCATCGTAAACCATGCGTGGTGTCACCTCTTCCATTTTAAGGTTGGGCGCGTTGGCGAACATGGCTTCATGTAGGGGTTCGTGTACTAGGTTAGGGGTGCTGTGTTTGAGTAGGCGAAAGGTAACACGATGAATGAGCACGCGATTGGCAAGTTCATGTTTGAAAATACTGTCACGGTAAGCAAAATTGCATTCGTTTTTGCGCAGTTCGATACGATGTCCGTCACGTAAATCAAAGGTTTGAATACGTGTGATGGTGTCTTGTACTTCAGCACCATAGGCACCAATATTTTGTACCGGTGCAGCGCCCACTTTACCGGGAATCAGTGCTAGGTTTTCCAGTCCCCACCAGCCTTGCTCAACACTGTAGGTGACCAGTTGATGCCAAGATAAGCCACTGCCCACCGATAACCAGACTGAGTGTTGATCTTCTTTAACGATGGTGATTTCGTCGTAGTTACAACTGAGTACCAGCGCATCTAGGTCGTGCGTGAGCAGTAAATTACTGCCGCCGCCCATAATCATCCAGGGTAGGGAGGCCAGTTTGGGGTCTTTACGCAGTGTGGGAATGGCGCTGGCATATTTTATTTCGGCAAAATAACGAGCTTTGCAAGAAACACCGAAGGTGTTGCGCTGTTTGAGATCATAATTGGCATATAAATACATGGTGGATTGAGCTCAAATCAAGGGCGAACCATCAGCAGTACGCCACACATGGGGTGGTCGAAATACTGAAGTTCATTGAGTTTAACTTTGCGCGCTTCTTGTAGGCGAAAGCGCCATTGCTGACCAATCACCGAGGCGGGTAGTTGCTGTTTGCTGGCAAAGGCGGCGGCGACCGATTCGGGCAGTTGCTTGGTGCATTGCAGTTCAAGCGAAATGTGTTCGAACTTTTGTTTGTACAGTTTAACCCGCGCCGACAAAGGCAAACCATTACGGCTGATGCCTTCGGGTAGCTGAGTGTTTTTCGCTGCCTCACGGGTTTCTGCCGGTTGTGACCAGGCCAAGTGAGCCAGTATGGCGAATTCATCGGTGCTGGTCAGGCGACGCGCGGTTTCTTTTAACGTCAGCTGCGATTCACTGAGTAGTTGGCGACCTTGTCCACCTGTGCTGAGTGACACATCATTTTCACTGGAGTCGAGTCGTTCGGGTTGGGCTGGCCAGTGTTCAGTTAACCAAAGGCTGGGATTTTTGGATTCAAAAACAATCATCTCGACCACGTAGGCCTGAGCTGTTGAGGCGGCAGCGGTCAACAGGGTCAGAAGGGTGAGCAAAGCGGAGATGCGGGTGGGTATCATGGGCGGTGATTCTCTAAATACTTAAGCGGTGCTGAGTTGCGTTAATAAGGTTTCGACGGCAGTGAGACGCTCGCTGGCTTCGCTGATATTTCCCGACCATTTTAACTTGTTTGGCCCATCCAGTTTGTAGATTTTGGGGTGTTGTTGAATCAGTTTAATCAGTTTCATCGGTTCGACAGGGGTTTTAGCGAGAAAATGCAGCTTGATGTGCGTGGCACTGGCTTCGATTTTATGAATACCTAAGGCTTGCGCTTGGTGTTTTAACTGCATAATCGCAAACAGGTTTTTGCAGGCGTCGGGCAGCAAGCCAAAGCGGTTGACCATTTCTACTTGCAACTGATGCAAGGCGGCTTGATCTTCGGCGGCATTGATGCGTTTATATAATACCAAGCGTGCCGAGATGTCGGGTAAATACGCATCGGGGATGAGGGCGGCAATGCCTAAATCGACTTCACAGTGGTCGCTGTTGTCGTCTAAATTGGGTACTTCACCGCGTCGGTAAGCGCGGACGGCTTTGTCGAGCAGTTGGGTGTAGAGTTCAAAGCCGATTTCGTGCATCTGTCCGCTTTGTTCGTGACCCAATAATTCACCCGCGCCGCGAATTTCTAAATCTTGGCTAGCGAGAGCAAAGCCAGAGCCGAGTTGGTCATGACGCGCGATGGCTTCGAGACGTTTGACGGCATCAGCGCTTAAGGCTTCTTTGGATGGGGTGAAGAGGTAGGCATAGGCTTTGTGGTGCGAACGTCCCACTCGACCCCGTAATTGGTGCAGTTGCGCTAAGCCGAATTTATCGGCTCTATGAATGAGAATGGTGTTGGCGTTGGGAATATCAATGCCGGTTTCGATGATGGTGGTGGAAACGAGAATATTGTATTGCTGATGATAAAAGTCACGCATCACCCGTTCGAGTTCACGTTCCGGCATTTGCCCATGTGCCATGGCAATGCGGGCATCGGGCATCAGGCGAGTGAGTTCGTCTACAAACAGCGGCATGCGTTCCACATCGTTAAACAACACATAAACCTGACCACCCCGGCGCAGTTCGCGCGTGCAGGCTTCTTTCGCTAATTCGGGGTTCCAATCTTGTACAAAGGTTTGAATGGATTGACGTTTAGCTGGTGGTGTGGCAATGATCGACATATCGCGCAGCTGGGCAAAAGCCATAGAGAGGGTGCGAGGAATGGGGGTGGCGGTCATGGCGAGGATATCGACTTGGGTGCGTAAACTTTTTAAGAACTCTTTTTGTTTCACGCCAAAACGGTGTTCTTCGTCGATGATAATCAGACCCAGGTCGTGGTAACGCATATCGCTTTGTAACAATTTATGTGTGCCAATGACAATATCGACTTTGCCCTCGGCGATCTGTTCCATCACTCTGGCTTGATTGCCCGAACCACCAAAACGCGATAAGGCTTCGATTTTGACTGGCCAGTCGGCAAAGCGATCGCGGAAATTTTGTAAATGTTGATTGGCTAACAGCGTGGTTGGTACCAGAACCACCACTTGCTTGCCGCCATGAACGGCCATGAAGGCAGCCCGCATGGCGACTTCGGTTTTACCAAAACCCACATCACCACAGACTAATCTGTCCATGGGGCGTGGCGATTGCATATCGGCTAAAACGGCATCAATGGCGTTTTGTTGGTCGGGGGTGGTTTCGAAAGCGAAGCCAGCGCTGAAGCGCAGGTAGTCGGCACCGGCATCGGCAAAGGCGTGACCACGACGCGCTTCTCGCGCAGCGTAGAGGTCGAGCAATTCGGCCGCGACATCACGTACCTTTTCAATCGCTTGTTTGCGTGCTTTATTCCAGCGATCTGTGCCTAGTTTATGCCAGGGTGCATGGTCGGCATCGGCTCCGGCGTAGCGACTGATGAGGTGAAGGTTGGTAATGGGGACATAAAGTTTGTCGCCACCGGCATATTCGAGTGCGACAAATTCCCGAGGAATGTCACCCAGCGTCAGGGTTTCTAGCCCGACATAACGACCGACACCATGCTCAAGGTGGACCACCGGCGAACCCACTTCCAATTCGGCCAGCGAGCGTATGCCGTCGGTATAATCCTGATGCGCACTGCGCTTACGCCGCCGTGTCTGTCTTACTTGGCTGGCATAAAGTGACACTTCGCTGATGATGACCAAGTCATCCAACCACAGATTGTGCGTTAATGGCGCAACCGTTAGATAGAGTCCGGCGGCTTCCGCGGCGAGAAAATCCGACCAGTTGTCGGCACGCATGGCTTTCAGACCCGATTTCTGCAGCAACTCAATTAGCACCTCGCGACGTCCAACCGATTCCGCAACCAATAACACCTTGGTGTGATGCGTTAAGGTCGGTAGCCAGTCGGCCAATCGCCACAAGGCATCGCTACGACTGGGGTCAATGTTCAAATCAGGTAAGGATTTCATGGTCCAGTGTTGACTGTTATCCGCCTTGCTGGCACTGGACAGTTCGATACGATAGAAGGGCTTCATGCGTCCCAATAAATCATGGGCGGCTAAGAATACCCGTTCCGGTGGCAATAAGGGATGATTGGGGTCGAGTTTGCCAATGGTGTAACGCTCTTGCACATCGCGATAAAAGGTTTCGGCGGCTGTTGCCACTTCACCCACCCAAACCAAATGCGTGTCTTGGGTAAGATAATCGGTAATGCTGCTGAGTTGTTCAAAAAATAAGGGCAGATAATACTCTAACCCACTGGAGCTTTGCCCTTTCGACACCGCTTGATACAACCAGTTAGTGCGGGTGTTGTGGTCGGGGAAGGCGTCGCGCCATTGTTGGCGGAATAGATTAATACTGTCTGTGTCGAGCGGATATTCTTTTGCCGGTAACAGCGTAATGGAGTCGATGCGTTGCGTGGTTAGCTGTGTGCTGACGTCGAATTCTCGCAGTGAATCAATTTCATCATCTAGCCAGTCGATACGCAGGGGCGTTTCGCCCCCCATGGGAAAGACATCGAGTAACGCACCGCGCAGTGCATATTCGCCATGTTCCATGACCTGACTAACGCGTTGATAACCATTGCTTTCTAATTGGCGCGTAAACTCATGGCGATTCAGCGTTTGCCCTGTTGACAGCACAAAACTGCGGCTGAGTAGGTAATTCGCCGGAATGAGTTGGTGCATGAGTGTGGCAATGTGCGCAATCAAAAAACGCGGGGGGGTGGTCGCTTGACGGTAGAGCGCTTGCAACCGGGCGGAAATGATATCTTGGTGTGGTGAAAATCGGTCGTAGGGAAGGGTTTCCCAGTCGGGAAAGAAGAGGGCGGTTTCGTCGCTGAAAAAGTTGAGTTCGTTGGCAAGCTGCTGCGCTTGTTGAGCCGTATCCGTAATAACCAGCAGTGGTTTGTTCAGTGAGCGCCCTAATTCTGCTAGGGCTAGGGGAATGCCCGCGTCAGTGAGTCCCGACCAATAGAGCATCTTGTGTTGTTGTTGATTCCATAATGGCAGGCTAAAAGTCACTGAACCCTTCCTGTTGCTTGTTAGTGTTGTGTGTTCGACTTGTCTATTATAGCATTGTGGCCCAGCTTGAAAATGCTTGGCTACGTAGTGAATATTGGTGATATACGAAAAAAAAACACCTTGATACAATGCTCATAGCGGCTACACATAAACAAAAATTAAACAGTTTTCAGAAGGAAATATCACATGGCAACCATCGTTATTGTCGGAGCGGGTATTGGCGGCATGCCAATCGCTTACGACATCAAGCGTCAATTGGGTTCTGCACACACAGTGAAAGTGGTGTCGGCGCTCGATCAATTTCAATTTACCCCTTCTAACCCTTGGGTGGGAGTGGGTTGGCGTACGCCCGAAGACATTTCCTTTCCGTTAGAACCCGCACTGACGCGCAAAGGGATCGAGTTCATTCATGCAACGGTCACTGAAATCAAGCCCAATGAAAACCAGCTGTTGTTGGCGAACGGAAGAAAGATTGATTATGACTATGTTATTCTAGCAACCGGTCCTTACTTAGCCTTTGAAGAAATCGAGGGGTTTGGCCCGACCAGCCATGGTGGTCATACGGTTTCCGTGTGTACCACGGGTCATTCTGTTGAAGCTTTTGAAGATTGGGAAGCCTTCTGTGCCAATCCGGCTCCCATCGTCGTGGGTGCGGTGCAAGGGGCTTCGTGTTTTGGTCCGGCATACGAATACGCCATGATTATGGATACGGATTTGCGTAAACGTAAGATTCGTAAAGACGTAAAAATGACCTTTGTCACTTCAGAGCCTTACATTGGTCATTTGGGATTGGGTGGTGTGGGTGATTCTAAAGGCATGCTGGAAAGCATCATGCGTCAACGTCACATTAACTGGATTTGCAACGCTAAAGTCAGCAAAATCGAACAAGGCGTAATGTATGTGGATGAACATGATGCCAATGGCGCGGTCATTAAATCGCATCAACTGCCTTTTGGCTACTCGATGATGTTGCCCGCCTTCAAAGGTCCTAAGTTCTTGCAACATGCTGATGAAGCGTTGGTCAATCCGCGTGGCATGGTTAAGGTCGATAAATTCAACCGCAACCCGACCTACAAACGCATTTATGCGCTCGGTGTCGTGGTCGCGATTCCCCCTGTGGAAGCCACCCCCGTGCCAGTTGGTACGCCAAAAACCGGTTTGATGATTGAAGGCATGGTCACGGCGATTTGTCACAACATCGAAAATGACTTAGCAGGTAAGGAAGTGTGCGAAGAAGCCACATGGAATACCATTTGCCTAGCCGATTTGGGCGATACAGGTGCAGCTTTCGTTGCCTTGCCGCAAATTCCGCCGCGTAATTTGACTTGGGCGAAACAAGGCAAGTGGGTGCATTTGGCTAAAATCGCCTTCGAGAAGTACTTTATTCGTAACATGAAGAATGGTAATTCAGAACCGATTTACCAAAAGTATGTCATGAAAATGTTGGGAATCGTGCGTTTGAAATCGGAAGAGCGCTCGTGACCGATTAAAAGTCGTGCCAGACTGAAGAAACCGCTCGGACAGAGCGGTTTTTTTATGAAGAGTGGCTTTATCGAATTTATGGCTGTGGTATGATTGATGGCTGATTTTTTAGGACCGCTTTGCATGCTAGACCCGTTATTACTTTCCATCGATTTAATGGGAACCATTGTGTTTGCCATTACGGGTTTGTTGGCGGCCAGTCGTCATCAGCTCGATTTGTTCGGTGCTTTGGTATTGGCGATGGTGACAGCGGTGGGCGGTGGTACGTTGCGCGACTTGATTCTGGGCGTGCCGGTTTTTTGGCTGATGCATACTGAATACTTGTATTTGATTATCGTCACCACTATTTTGGTGGCGCTCTATCGACGTACGCACGTCATACCCATGAAGGTGTTACTGTTACTGGATGCTGTCGGATTGGCGGTGTTTACCATCATTGGCGCGCAGAAAGCCTTATCCTTGGGCTATGCCGACATCATCGCGGTGATGATGGGGGTGATGACCGGTGTGGTCGGTGGTATGATTCGCGATATTTTGGTTGGCGAAGTGCCCCTTATTCTACGTCAAGAAATTTACGCCACGGCATCCTTTTTCGGTGCCAGTGTTTATGTGCTGGCCAACCACTGGATTGGACTATTTGAATTGGTCATCGTGCTTTCCATGATTGCTACCTTGGCGATGCGCTTAGGGGGAATCTTTTTAGGCTGGCGCTTACCCAAGTTTATTACCACTTAACCGCTTAATCGCGTAGGATACAAACGTGAATCTTCCCTTTGAATGGCGTATTGGACTGAGATACTTGCGCGCAAAACGACGCAATCATTTCATCTCGTTCATTTCACTCATCTCGTTTTTGGGCATTGCCTTGGGTATTCTGGCACTGATAACCATCTTGTCGATCATGAATGGCTTTCATGAAGAAATTCGTTCACGCATGCTCAGCATGACGGCACATATGACCGTATCGGGACCGGGTGATAAGCTCGAAAATTGGCAGCAACTTGCCGGTGAAATTAAACAGACGCCTTCCATTACCGGACTGGCGCCCAATGTCAGCCGTTTGGCTTTAGTTGCGCATGGTGCTAATTCACATGGGGCTATGGTGAAGGGGGTTGATCCGGAGCTGGAAGGGGCGGTTTCGACCATTGCCGATCAGGTTAAGTTCGGTCAGTTTTCATCGCTCAAACCGGGAGAGTTTGCCATTGTGCTCGGTAGCGAACTGGCGGCTAAATTAGGCGTGGTATTGGGAGATAAGATCACACTGATTACGCCGGAAGGCAGTAATACTGCCGTTGGCTTCATTCCTAAAATGAAGCGTTTTACCCTCGTCGGTATATTCGAGGTGGGTATGCACGACTTTGATGGCGGTATGGCCTACATTAACTTGGCTGATGCGCAGGTTTTGTTTGGGCTAGAAGCCAATGAAGTCAGTGGGTTACAGTTGAAAGTCACCAATATGTTTGATATTCCTACTATGCGTGATGATCTCAGTAGCGTCATTACGCGCACGGTTTACGTGACTGATTGGACGCAGCAACACGCAAATTTCTTTGCTGCCTTACAATTAGAAAAACGTATGATGTTCATTGGCTTAGCGCTGATTGTGATGGTGGCTGCCTTTAATATCATTTCAACGATGGTGATGGTGGTGACGGATAAACGCAGTGATATTGCCATTTTACGCACCATTGGTGCCTCGCCGGCCTCCATCATGACCATATTTATTGTGCAGGGCATGGCAATCGGACTGATTGGTATGCTGCTCGGCATTGCCGGTGGGGTGGCGGTGGCGACGAATATCGATACCATTGTGCCTTTTATTGAACAGCTATTCGGCTTTAAGTTTTTCCCCGCCAATGTGTTTTACATCAGTTTTGTGCCTTCGCATTTAGAATGGAGTGATGTGTGGCAGGTCGCCCTCATGACTTTTACGCTCACCTTGTTAGCCACCCTGTATCCCGCTTGGCAGGCATCGAAAACCCAACCAGCGGAGGCTTTGCGTTATGAATAATCCTGCTCAATCCTTTGTATTAGAAGCACAGGGTTTATGCAAACGCTTTGAAGAAGGCGATATGCAGGTGGATGTGCTTAAATCCATCGACTTCAGCATTGAACCGGGTGATTGTTGCGCCATTGTCGGCGCATCGGGATCGGGTAAATCGACTTTACTGCATTTGCTGGGGGGGTTGGATAAACCGACAGCGGGTAAAGTGCGTTTATGTGGTCAAGATTATTCAACTCTGAATGAAGCAGAGCGGGGTCGCCTGCGTAATCGTCATTTGGGCTTTGTCTACCAGTTTCATCATTTGTTACCCGAATTTACCGTGCTAGACAATGTGGCTATGCCGTTAATGGTACGCCGCACGCCTGCTGCCCAAGCCAGAGAAGCGGCAAAAACCATGTTGGATTCAGTGGGATTGTCGCATCGATTGGCGCACAAACCCGGTGAGCTATCGGGTGGTGAGCGGCAACGTACCGCCATTGCTCGCGCTTTGGTGACGCGTCCCGACTGCTTGATGGCCGATGAACCGACGGGTAATTTAGATTCGGCAACCGCGGACAAGATTTATGATTTGTTGATGGAATTACAACAACAAACCAATATGTCGCTCATTATTGTTACCCATGATAGCAGTCTGGCAGAACGGATGAATCGGGTGTTGCTGATGAGGGATGGGCAATTTGTCACCTAGTTTTTAATCTATCGTTTTTGCTAAGCAATGGCTAACTGCGGTATCATAGTACTTATTTAATTTATCTCTTTGGAGAGTTCCTGCGTGATTTCATTTCGTGGAAGCATGGTTGCCATCGTAACGCCCATGACGCCTGAAGGTGCGGTTGATTATCCGGCTTTCGATCGCTTATTAGATTTTCATTGTGATAACGAAACTTCGGTTATTTGTGTTGCGGGAACCACGGGTGAAGCTTCGACCTTGGACTACGACGAACACTGTGCGTTGATTCGCTATGCGGTGGATTATGTCAAGGGTCGCGTACCGATTATGGGTGGAACGGGTGCTAACAGCACGCGTGAAGCGATTGCATTAACACAGTGTGCGAAAGACGCCGGTGCCGCCGCCGCCTTATTGGTAACGCCTTACTACAACAAACCCACGCAAGAAGGGCTTTACCTGCACTACAAAGCCGTTGCTGAAGCCGTGGATATTCCGGTGGTTTTGTACAATGTACCAGGGCGCACTGCGGTGGATATGTTGCCAGAAACGGTCGCTCGCTTGTCGCACATTGACAATATTGTGGGTATCAAAGATGCAACAGGCAACCTAGAACGCTTGACAGCGATGCAGGCTATTTGCGCACCGGGATTTGAGTTTTACACCGGCGATGATGCCACAGCGGTTGAGTTTATTTTGTTAGGTGGGCATGGCGGTATTTCCGTGACGGCGAATGTTGCTCCCAAGGCGGTCAGTCAAGCTTATCAAGCCGCGCTCGCGGGTAAGGCAGAAGAAGCTCGTGCTTTGGACTTGCCTTTGCAAGCTCTACATCGTGATCTGTTTGTTGAAGCCAATCCCATTCCCGTGAAATGGGCATTAAATCGCATGGGTTATGTTGGTTTGGGTATTCGTCTGCCTTTAACGGTTTTGTCAGAGGCCAAGCGTCCGCTGATTGAAGCCGCGCTTCAGCAAGCCCATTGTTTACCAAACTCATAATTTTTCGGAGTGCCTTGTTTCATGAAATATTCTTTAGGCTTAGTGGGCATCACGGCCTTATCTGTTTTGTCGCTGTCCGGTTGTAGCAGCCTAAGTAAGTCGTTTGGTTCTGGTGATGCCATCACCAGCCCAGATAACTACCGCGTTACACAAGATGCGCTGATTTCTCCTTTGGAATTGCCACCGGGTTTTCAGAATCCAAACCGTAATATGGATGTGACCAACCGTCAGTTGATGGGTCAGTTAAATGACAAGATTATGCGTAAGGACATTCCGACTTATCAGGTAGATGGTCTGTCGATTGCCAGCAACCTTTCTGAACGCTGGTTGCATGTTGATAAAGTCAATTCAGATGATTTGTGGGAACGTTTACAACGCTTCTTGGTGGCTCAAGGCTTCACGGTCGAAGAGTCTCGTAAAGACGTGGGTTTGATTCGCACCGCCTATGTAGCCCGTAAAGAAGTCGTACCTAAATCGGAAATGGGTTTTTTAACGCGTATTTTGAACTCATGGCGCGAAGAGACCGCTAAGGGTGCGATGGATCGGTTAACGCTTCGAGTTGAAACAGACAAGCAAGGCGGCGCCAACGTCTATCTGCGTCATTCGATGATTTTGGCTGATTTTGATGGTGACATTAATAATTGGCGTTCACGTCCTTACCATCCCGTATTTGAAGCAGAAATGCTCTATCAATCGATGGTGTTCTTAGGGGCTTCGATGAATAATGCCGTTGCCCAGGTGGCTGCGACCGAAAAACGTCTTGAAATGTCGTTAGACGGCGAATTCGCCGGATTGAGTCTCAAAGCGGGTATGGAAGAAAGTTGGCAGTTTATTTTGTCTTTGGCAGATCGTTCTGGCTTCACCGTGTTGAGCACCGACAAAGCGAATGGCATCATGACCCTCAAACTCAAACCAGAGGCGGCTCAAGAAGAAAAAGGCTTTTTCTCTCGTCTGTTCAGCTCCGAATCTGAAGCAGTTAATCAGGTGAGCTTGAAGTTCAAAGCCAACACCAGCTTGAAAACAACGGATGTCACCGTTGAAAGTGTCGATAATCGCGCATTAACGGCAAAAGAACGTAAATCTATCTTCCAGCGTATGGGTGCGATTGAATGAGTCAAGTCATTGAATTTATTTGGGGGCAAGCGGCGCTTTCTGCGTTCCGTATCCAGCAACTGAAACAACGCGCGCAACAACGTGGTGTTGAATTAGTGCAAGTGGAAGCACAGTTTGTTTATGTGGCTGAATGTGAACAACCGCTCGATGTACAAGCGAAACTCACGCTCAGCAAGCTGTTGAATGAATCGACTGAATTGGCAACGGCCTTGTCGGCACAGTTTGTGGTCTCGCCTCGCGTCGGTACCATTTCGCCTTGGTCTTCTAAAGCGACTGACATTGTGCATAACTGTGGTTTGCATGGCATTAAACGTATCGAACAAGCCATCGCTTGGCGTTTAGATGATACGTTGAGCCCTGAGCAACTTGCCACAGTGCAAGGTTTGGTGCACGATCGCATGACAGAAAGCGTGCTAGACTCGGTCGATGCGTTAACCGCGCTCTTTTCACATCAGGCGCCTAAGCCTTACCAAACCATTCCCGTTTTGTCTCAAGGTCGCGCAGCCTTGGTAGCGGCGAATCAAAGCATGGGATTGGCGTTATCTGAAGATGAAATCGACTATTTGTTCACGGCTTTTAACGAACAATTAAAACGCGATCCGGTTGACGCTGAGTTGATGATGTTTGCTCAGGCCAATTCAGAGCATTGTCGCCATAAAATTTTCAATGCTCAGTGGACGATTGATGGTCAAAAACAAGACCATAGTCTATTTGGTATGATTCGAAACACCTATGCTAACGAACCTTCTCGCATGCTGTCGGCTTATAGTGATAACGCGGCGGTGATGCAAGGGAGCCTGGGCGAGCTCTTTTTCCCCGATGCGGATGGCGTTTACCGTGCTCATGAAGAGCAGGTCGCCATTTTAATGAAAGTCGAAACACACAATCACCCGACAGCGATTGCTCCTTTTGCGGGTGCAGCAACCGGTTCAGGTGGTGAAATTCGTGATGAAGGCGCAACAGGGCGGGGTTCTAAGCCTAAGGCTGGCTTAACTGGCTTTACGGTATCGAATCTGGCCATTCCTGCTTTTCAGCAACCTTGGGAATTGCAATACGGTAAACCAGGTCGCATTGTTTCAGCGCTTGATGTGATGATTGAAGGGCCTTTGGGTTCTGCTGCCTTTAACAATGAGTTCGGTCGTCCTGGCTTATGTGGTTATTTCCGTACCTACGAAAATCCTGTGTTAACGCCTAATGGGGTTGAGCAACGCGGTTATCACAAGCCCATTATGTTGGCGGGTGGTCTTGGTAATATTCGCGAACAACACGTGCAAAAACAACCTTTTCCAGCGGGTTCTAAACTGATCGTGTTGGGTGGCCCAGCCATGCTCATTGGTTTGGGTGGAGGTGCCGCTTCCAGTGTCGATGCCGGTAAATCACACGAAAGTCTGGATTTTGCATCGGTACAGCGCGGTAACCCTGAAATGGAACGTCGTGCGCAAGAGGTGATCGACCGCTGCGCTTGGATGGGTGAGGATAATCCCATTCTGTTCATTCACGATGTGGGTGCGGGTGGTTTGTCGAATGCCATGCCTGAATTGGTCAATGATGCCGGTAAAGGGGCGAAGCTCAACTTGCGTGCAGTACCTAATGACGAATCAAGCATGTCGCCGATGGAAATTTGGTGTAACGAATCGCAAGAACGTTATGTGATGGCGATTGCTGCCGATAAACTTGAGATTTTCGAAGCCATTTGTCAGCGCGAACGTTGCCCCTTTGCGGTGCTGGGTGAAGCGACACAAGAAGCACACTTAACGGTTGAAGACCCGCAATTCAATAATGCGCCGGTTGATATGCCGTTGCCGATTTTATTAGGTAAAGCACCCAAGTTGCATCGTGATGTGGCCGATGTGGTGCGTTCGCAACCGGGATTTGATACCGCGGCGATTGATGTTAATGATGCGGTCAATCGTTTGATGGCCTTGCCCACCATTGCGGATAAGACTTTCCTCATCACCATCGCAGACCGAAGTATTACCGGTTTGGTTGCTCGTGATCAAATGGTCGGACCTTGGCAAGTTCCGGTGGCGGATGTGGCGGTAACGGCAACGGATTACGTGCATCATACTGGTGAAGCTATGGCCATTGGTGAGCGTTCACCTTTGGCGGTGTTAGATCCAGCGGCTTCGACACGCATGTCGGTCGCTGAGTCGTTAACCAACCTCTTGGCAGCCGATGTGGCCGATTTAACCCACATTAAGTTGTCGGCTAACTGGATGGCGGCGGCGGGGCATAGCGGCGAAGATGCGGCGCTTTATGCGGGCGTGAAAGCCGTTGGTATGGAGTTTTGTCCAGCGTTAGGCTTAACCATTCCGGTCGGTAAAGATTCGTTATCGATGAAAACCTTGTGGAAAGACGAGCAAGGTCAGCAAAAAGCCGTGGTTTCGCCACTCTCGTTGGTGGTCACGGCTTTTGCTCCGGTGCAAGACATTCGCAAAACCTGGACGCCTGAGTTGCGGGCGGATTTGGGTGGTCAACTTTGGTTGTTAGATTTGGGTGCCGGCGCCAATCGTCTAGGCGGCTCTTGTTTGGCGCAAGTTTATAATCAGGTGGGTGATGTCGCTCCTGATATCACGCCAGAAGCGATGCGTAGCCTGTTCAATCTGTTAACATCGGCACGTGCACAGGGTTTGATTACGGCTTACCATGATCGCAGTGATGGGGGTTTATTTACTACCTTAGCCGAAATGGCGTTTGCGGGTCGCACTGGTTTAGATATTGATTTGTCTGTTTTTGCAGACGATGTGATCGCTGCCCTGTTTAGTGAAGAAATCGGTGTGGTGGTGCAGGTAACGTCAGCGAACCAAGCCCAGTTCACCCAGTTGGTTGCAGATCATGGCTTGAGTGATCGTTGTCATGCGGTTGCGCATTTTAATGACGCACAGTCTGTGCGTGTGAACGCGAATGGCGCCTTGGTATTCGAGCGCAGCCTTGCAGATGTTCATGCACGTTGGTCGGAAACTTCTTACCGCATGCAGGCTTTACGTGATAATGCTGACTGCGCGCAACAAGCCTATGGATTGATTCAATCGCAGGCGGCAGAGTCAAAATTATTTGCTCAACTGAGTTATAACCCAGCCGAAAATGTGGCTGCTCCTTATCTGAATTTGGGTGCGCGTCCTAAAGTGGCCATCTTGCGTGAGCAAGGCGTGAATGGTCAACAGGAAATGGCCGCTGCCTTTACGCAAGCGGGTTTTGATGCCATTGATGTGCACATGAGTGACATCATCAGCGGACGTTTGTCGCTTGAGCAAATGAAAGGTCTGGTGGCTTGTGGCGGCTTCTCTTATGGGGATGTGATGGGAGCTGGTCGTGGATGGGCTTCGAGCATTCAGCTCAACAATCAAGCCTCAACCGCCTTTGCCGACTTCTTCCACCGTCAGGACACCTTCACTCTAGGGGTGTGTAACGGTTGCCAAATGTTGTCGAGTCTGCATGACTTGATTCCGGGGGCGGAACACTGGCCACGTTTCTTCCGCAATACATCGGAGCAATTTGAAGCTCGCCTATCTATGGTGAAAGTAGAAGAAAGTGTTTCGGTGTTGTTGCAGGGGATGGCAGGCTCGATGATGCCGATTGCCGTGGCACATGGTGAAGGTCGCGTGGTGTGGCGTGATGCGGCGCATCAAGCGCAAGCTCAGGCTGCGTTGCGTTATGTCGATGCCTCTGGTGCGGCAACCGAAGTTTATCCGCTGAATCCAAATGGCTCAGCAGCGGGTTTAACCGGCTTTACCTCGACTGATGGTCGGGCCACCATTATGATGCCTCATCCTGAGCGGGTATTCCGACGCGATCAGTATTCGTGGCATCCGGATGATTGGCCGGAAGAAGGGCCGTGGATGCGCTTATTCCGCAACGCTAGAGCTTGGGTAAACTAAGGCTCTTCGTAATTAAGAACACTGATGATTGCCCAAACACATTTAATTTGCACATTGTGCAGTTAGGGCATATCATCATTTAATAATCTATTTTTTCGACAACTGAGGAGACTCATCACGATGGCAATGAATCGCCGTGAATTTCTGCACGTCATGGGTATGGCTGCAGCAGCAGGTATGTTACCGACTATGGCTCGTGCTGGTAAAGAAGCTGATATGTACAAGATGCCACGTTACGGCCAAGTTCGTATCATGCACATCACTGATACTCACGCGCAACTCAAGCCAGTTTACTTCCGTGAACCTAACGTCAATTTAGGCATGGGCGCGGCTTTTGGTAAATTGCCGCACGTTGTTGGTGAGAAGATGTTGAAAGAGTTAAAAATTAAACCTAACTCAATCGAAGCGCATGCGTTTACTTACCTAAACTTCACCGATGCTGCGCGTCAGTACGGTAAAGTGGGTGGTTTTGCTCACGTTAAAACCTTGGTTGACAGCCTACGTGAACAAGCGGGTGGTCGTCAGAACACCTTGTTAATCGATGGTGGCGATACTTGGCATGGTTCGGGTACGGCTTTGTGGACGCGTGGTGCTGACATGGTCGAGGCTTGTAACATCCTGGGCGTTGACTACATGACACCTCACTGGGAATTCACTTACACGCAAGAAGAAGTTTTCCGCAATTTGAGCAAGTTCAAAGGCAAAATGTTGGCGCAAAACTGCTTGATTCGTGAAGACTCATTAATGGGTGATGACTACGCTGCCATGACGAAAAAATACGGTGGTATTGGCTTGTTCAGCGAAGACAGCCGCCATGCTTTTGCCCCTTATGCCATTAAAGACGTAGGCGGTTTTAAAGTCGCCGTGATCGGTCAAGCCTTCCCTCGTATGGCTAACGCTAACCCACGTGCCAACTTCCCAGATTTAACCTTCGGTGTTAATGAAGAAGAAATGCAAGCAACGGTTAACCACGTTCGCGCTAAAGAAAAACCAGCTGCAGTAATCGTGATTTCTCATAACGGTATGGACGTTGACATTAAGTTAGCGAGCCGCGTGACCGGTATTGATGCAATTTTCGGCGGTCACACGCACGATGGCGTACCTGTACCTGTAAAAGTGAAAAACAAATCTGGCACCACCCTAGTCACCAACGGTGGTTCTAATGGTAAGTTTGTTGGCGTGATGGACTTAGATATTAAAGCGGGTAAAGTGGCTGGCGTTCAATACAAACTCTTGCCTGTTTTCTCGAACATCCTACCGGCTGACAAAGAAATGGAAGGCTACATCAACACCATGCGTCAAACTAAGTATGACGATAAGGTGATTGAAGGTCGTCGTGCTGACAACGCCGTGAACAAAGATCGTTTAGGTAAAACTTACGAATCTCTGTTAAGCGAAGTGGTCGGCGTAGCAGGTGAAACCCTGTACCGTCGTGGCAACTTCATGGGTACTTGGGACCAAGTTATCGTTAACGCTCTGCGTGAAGAACACGATACGCAAATCGCCTTGTCGGCGGGTGTTCGTTGGGGTACCTCGGTATTGGCGGGCGACAACATTACCTTCGAAAACGTCATGGACGAAACTTCAATGACTTACGGTGAAACCTACCGTACTGAAATGACGGGTGAACAGTTGCGCGAAGCGATGGAAGGGATTGCGGACAACTTGTTCGTTGAAGATCCTTACTTGCAGTCAGGTGGTGACATGGTTCGTATCGGTGGTTTGACTTACGATATCGATCCAACTCAACCATTGGGCAAACGTATCAGCAATGTTCGTTTAGACAACGACACACCCATCGAAGCCGGTAAATCTTATACTGTTTCGGGCTGGGCGCAAGTGGATTCTGTGGGTTCAGGTCGCTTGATTCATGATGTGGTAGCGGATTACATCCGTAAACACAAAGAAGTGAAACTGTCTAAAGTGAACCACCCACGCTTGAAAGGTGTGAAAAACAACCCAGGTGTGGAAAACTACGCGACACCACTACTGTAATTTGTTTAGTATTACGGTTGTTAAGAAGCCCTACCATTTGGTGGGGCTTTTTTTTATGGTTTCGTCTGGTTGACAGGCAAAAAAATAGCCCCGCATGGTGGGGCTAGCGTTAGTGGTCAGTGACTCACTTCACTTATTCAGTACGCGAAGTCACTTCTAATAGGTGGTAGCCAAACTGGGTTTTAACAGGACCCTGAACGACATTGATCGGAGCGCTGAATACGACTTTATCAAACTCAGGTACCATCATGCCGGGACGGAACGAACCCAAGTCACCGCCTTGGCGGCTAGAAGGGCAGCTAGAGTGTTCTTGGGCAACAAACGCGAAGTCTTCGCCCGCTTCAATTTGCGCTTTCAGCGCTAAACATTCTTCTTCTGTGCTCACCAAAATGTGACGTGCGCTAGCCATTTTTGCCATGATCTGCTTTCCTAAAATGATGTAAATAATGGCCTATTATAGCCAATTTATGGATTAAGGGCAGCTTAAAGCTGCTCAAAAGGTTCGACTCTGCCCGAGTGCGGACAGAGAGTGTGTAAACTGGCATGGGCGACGGGATAAGTTAGCCATTCGCTTGCGCTGGTTTGTTCCGCAATTAATCTTAAACCACGAATCACTCCCGCATGGGTAATGACCAGCGTGCCAGTGTTTTGACTGGTTTCAACTAAGCTTTGCTTAGCCAGGCGCAATCGGTCTAAAAAAGCATTAAAACTTTCTGCATTGGGTGGCACGAATTGATGCGGGTTTTGCCAAAAAGCGGTTAAGGCCTCAGACTGTTCATCCCAAAGTTGTTGTATGGCTAGCCTTTCCCAATCGCCAAAATGGTATTCTTGCCATTCAGCTTCAATGTGACACGGGCAGTGTCGCTGTTGAGCTAACTGCTGAGCAACGCTGGCGCACCGTTGCAAAGGTGAACTGATGATTCTATCGAAAGTTAATTGACTAACCGCTTCTAGCATGGCTTGATAACCCACATCGGTGAGTTGACTGTCCGTGCTGCCATAAAAACCGTTGTTGTGTTCGGTAAGACCATGTCTGAGCAGGATAATCTGTTGGTTTTTCTGCATTTAAGATGCCGTGATGGTCTGGATCATCGCTTGCAATTTGGCTTGTCCGCGAAAATGATTGACAGAAACCTGTAACACACAGCGATAGCGATCATTGCTGCTTAGGTTAAGGTTGGCGTCGGCATTAAACCAAACAGCTTCTAGGGTGCTGTGTGACTGTGTTTGTAGGGTTAGGCGTTTATGCTGACCTGCCTTTCCCATAACGCTATGACTGATCAGTTGGGTATCGAGTAAAAAGCTGGGGGCGGGTAACCCTTGGCCAAAAGGAGAAAGTTGCTTGAGTTGCTCTACGCCCTCAAGTGATAAGAGTTCGCTTGGTAAATGACCGTCATGATAATGTTGAGCTTCGGGCGCTTGATCGTTAAAGTCGGCACGAATATGTGTTTCGAGGCACTCGGTTAACAGAGATAGATTTTCTGGTGCAATCGAGAGCCCCGCGGCGGCGGCATGACCACCATATTTACGAATGCAGTCGGTGCTGTTTTGCACGGCTTCGAGTAGGGCGCGAATGTCATATCCGGGTATGGAGCGAGCCGAACCGGTTAACTGGCCTTTGTCGCATTGAGAAAAGACGATGGCTGGACGTCCAAAGCGTTGCGCTAGTCTGCCTGCAGCCAAACCAACGACACCGTGACTGGCCTCGGGAACATAAGCCACGAGGATAAAACGCTGTTGTTGCATCTGTTGTTCGGCTTGTTGTAGGGCAAGGCTTTCACAGAGCGCCTGCTCTTCTTTGCGTTCTTCGTTGTTTTGACTCATGCTTGCCCAAGCTTGCTGACAGCTGCTCATGTGCGCGGTGGTGAGCCAGGTGATGGCAGTATGGCCATCATCGCCCATACGTGACAAGGCATTGATGCGCGGTGAAATTTGAAAACCGACTGTCTCTTCATCAATGCGGGCACTGCTATCCAAGGCTTCTTTGAGTAATTGCCAAGCTGGTCTGAGTCGCTGGTTCATGCGGGCTAAACCAACACGCACCACGGTGCGATTGACCGGATTGGATAAGTCAACCATATCGCCAATGGTGGCAATGGCGGCCAGATCGAGTAGGTGCTTGACGTCGAATGCGGTTGCTTTCGTCTGCAAGTCAGTTAACTCAGTCTGTTGACGACCATGAGCACGTAACGCCGCGATGAGATTCCAAGCCACCATGGCGCCACAAATCGGATGGCGATAGCTATGATCACTGTCTTGACGATGAGGGTTAATAAAGGCGTCAACGCTGCTCGGTGGTGTCGTGCTACTAATGTGGTGATGATCGGTAACGATGATAACAATCGACTTGTTTTGCGACGCGTAAACCTGTTGAAGTTGCTCGAATTGTTTGCCATCCGAAGAACCTAAATCGGCGGTAATCAAACAATCGGGCAGGGGGTTTAGCTTCATAATGCGCTGACAAGCACCCACTGAAAAACCGTAGCCGTCTTTATGGCGATTGGTGACCATTACCTCAACTTTCGCACCTAAAGCACTTAACCCTTCTTGCAAAATAGCCCCTGAGCTAATGCCATCGGTATCGTAATCAACGACACAGAGGATGCGCTGTTGTTGCGCTATGACCTTAGTTAATAGGTTAACAGCAATGCTCATGTCGGGCAGTCCGTTTGGATTAGGCAGTTGACCTAGTCCTGACTGCAACAGGGTTTGCGCTGCCACAGGACAATCGAGACGACGCGCCATGATGTCGGCCAACCAGTCGGGTAGCTGCTGACGGAGTGCTTGTTTTACCGCTGTGTTGACAGGGCGTTCAATGAGTTTCATAGGGTTAAGTTCAATTAGGGTTTAATTAAGGTTGTGCGATGTGATGATTGACAGGTGCCAGTAACACATAAAGCGCACCGCTGCCCCCGTCTGCCAGTTGCGCCGTATGGAAGGCCAAGACGCGTGCTTGGTTACGTAACCACCAATTGAGCCAGTTTTTTAAAATGGGGTGTTCGCTGGAACCACTCAATCCCTTGCCATGCACCACCAATAAGTAGCGGTCGCTACGCTGATGGCAACGTTGTAAGGTGAGTTTCATTTTTTCTTCGGCTTGCGCTTCGCTCAGTCCATGCAAATCAATGACACATCGTGTGGAAAAGTGACCGTTTTTTAAGGCACTCAATTGCTTGCTGGGTAAGGCACAACGTTGGAAAATGAGACTGGTTTCTGAACGCGCTAAACCATTGACGGTATGAGACTCATCACTTTCACTAAACCAGGTTTCAGGTAGTCCACGACGACGCAAGTGTAAGCGTTGCTTGAGCACCTGGTGGCGATTTTGTCGCTCTAGGCGTTCCGTGCAGCGTAAAGGCGTCACTTCACCAATCGTTTGACGAAATAATTGTTTGGCTTCTTCTGTAATCTTAGTCACTGGCTTGTATAATATTGTCAGTTAAGTAATTCGATGATTAAGGAAAATCTGGTGCACATTTTATTATCCAATGATGATGGTTATCTCGCCCCTGGATTGCGTACATTATACGCGAATCTGAAAGCACATCCAGAGGTGGCCAAGGTAACCGTGGTTGCACCAGAGCGAAATCGTTCAGCCGCGTCGAATTCTTTGACCATTCAAGAGCCTTTGCGTGTTTACCAAGACCAAGTCGAAGACGATATTTTCTTTGTGACCGGTACACCAGCCGATTGTGTGCATTTGGCTCTGACAGGATTTATTGACAGCCCGGTCGATCTCGTCATTTCAGGTATTAATGAAGGTGCGAATATGGGCGATGATGTTCTTTATTCAGGTACGGTGGCAGCGGCTATGGAAGGGCGCTTTATGGGCTTGCCCGCTATTGCCGTGTCTCTGAATGGACATACTCACTACGACACGGCTGCTCAGGTAATTTTGGAGTTGTTGGTGCGTTTGTGCCAGTCGCCTTTACCTAAAGATACCTTGTTGAATGTTAATATTCCCGATGTGCCTTATGAGCAACTGACTGGGCGAGAAGTGACACGTTTAGGTTTGCGTCACAAAGCAGAACCGATGATCAAAATGAAAGATCCACGTGGTAAAGAAATTTATTGGGTGGGGCCAGCGGGAGCGGGTGCTGATGCGGGTGAGGGAACGGATTTTTTTGCGCTAGAGCATAAGCGTGTTGCCATTACGCCTTTGTCGGTTGATTTAACTAATTATCGCCAGCAAAGCGACATTCGTCAGTGGTTGATGTCGGCATCATGATGGCATTACCGCCACTGGTTTATCCCAGTTTGGTATTTGAACAAGCACAAGGTATTGGCTTAACGTCACAGCGTCAGCGTGACCGCATGGTACAGTCTTTAATGCAGTCGGGATTAATTGATGCCCGTGTCATTCAAGCTATGAGAGCTACCCCTCGCCATGTGTTTGTTGATGAAGCACTGGCATCACGCGCTTACGAAGATACGGCCTTGCCCATTGGCTTCGGGCAAACCATTTCTCAGCCGAGTGTGGTGGCGATGATGACGCAAGCTTTGCTGAATGGTCATCAACCGAAACGTGTATTAGAAATTGGTACGGGTTCAGGCTACCAAACCGCGATTTTGTCTCAGTTAGTGCCTTTGTTATGGACGGTAGAGCGCTTGAAGCCTTTGCAAGATCGCGCTCACTCAGTGTTGCATCAATTGGGATTGAGCAACATTCGTTATCGCCATACCGAAAGTGAGCTCGGTTGGTCGGATGCTGCTCCATTTGATGCGATTCTTTCCGCAGCCGCACCAGCCGAAGTGCCAGAGAGTTTAATTCAGCAACTAGCGGTAGGTGGGCGTTTGGTCATCCCTATTGGTGGCAATTACCAAACGCAACAGTTGGTGGTGATTGATAAAACGGCAACTGGCATTAAACAACACCTATTGGGTAATGTATTATTCGTTCCCTTAATTGAGCAATAAAAGGATCACTATGAAGCTATTTTCGGGATTGTTGGCGGCAACCATGCGTTGGGCTGAAGCACCTAACGCACGTTGGTACCTAGGTGGTGTGAGTTGCACCGAATCCGCTTTTTTCCCTATTCCGCCCGATGTACTCTTGATCCCGATGGTGTTAGCGCGTCCGGATGATGCTTGGCGTTTAGCTTGGTTGACTACTTGGACTTCTGTATTGGGCGCTTTACTGGGGTATGCATTAGGCTATTTTGCTATTGAGTTGTTGATGCCTTATTTTCAAGAGTGGGGCTATGTAGGGAAGTTAGAGCAAGCCAAAGATTTTTTTGCTGACTATGGTATTTGGGCGGTGTTTTTAGGTGCGTTTACGCCTTTGCCTTTTAAAGTGATTACCGTGACCGCTGGCATGTTAGACATGTCACTATTGCCTTTTGTCTTGGTCGCTTTGTTGGGTCGAGGGCAACGTTTTTTCTTGATCGCTGGCGTGATGAAATACGGTGGTGTGCGTGCGTTACCCATCATGCAAAAGTACGCTGATGCTTTGGGTTGGCTGGTGGTGAGCGCTGTTATTATTGGTTTAGTTATTTGGAATAGTGTGAAATCAGTATGATGTATCGGAGTCGAATGGTTCAGTGGAGTGGTTTGTTGGGTTTGTCGGCAATGATAATGGGGTGTCAGCATCAGGTGAGAGTTGACCGCTGGGTTGAAGTTCCTTGTCAACCACATGGTTTCTTTATTGCGTTCAAAGGTCAAAGCTTGGCGGATGTGGCGAAAACCTGTCAGGTTGATGAGGCTTTGCTTATTCGCCATAACGCCTGGTTAACAACACGCCAACCTTTTGCTGAAAACACGGTGGTTTGGTTGCGAGCTGATCCTAGCGCACCCGTGGTCGAAGCAGATTTATCGGTGCAAGGTATTGAAAGCAGCAAGCCAGCTGGTTTTGCAGCGGAAAGTCTCACCCCATTGGGCTTACCTAGCCGAGCAGTACCAGCCAAACCGAACGTTCCTCGGTCGTCAGCACGTTAAAGGTGCGAATGGCGGCATCGGTTTGCATTTGTTCCAGACCAATGTTTTGTGCGTTGAGCTGTGCTTGTAACTGCATCCATTCGGGATTCCAAGCAGGTTGGTTTGCTCGTCCGACGATGATTAAATCAGCCGGATGCGAAGTTAACAGCGACGTAAAGTCGGCTAAGCAGAGCTGTTCTGCGTTAGCGGGTTGCCAATCACTCACCAAAGCTTGAGCGCAGAGTGCGCAGGGTAGATCGAGCCAGTCCTGCTCAATGCGAATACGATTATTTTCGTAAGCCCGAATGCGGTAGCGAGAAACATCTTGATATTCGACGAATTTCATAAAAAACCTGTTTGTGATGATAAACTATGAGCTAGGATATAGCCAAATTTGCCATAAATCGACTAAAATCACAACCTTTTGCATGATGCAACGAATGAGCGAAGTGCGCTTGTTTGCTGTGCAATCCACTTTAACGAGAACAGGACCATGATGCGACCCATTGTAAAATCGTCTAAATTATCGAATGTGTGCTACGACATTCGCGGTCCTGTTATGGCGCATGCTCGTGAAATGGAAGAAGAAGGGCATCGCATTATCAAGCTTAACATTGGTAATTTGGCGCCATTTGGCTTCGATGTGCCGGAAGAAATTCAGCGCGATGTCATTCATAATTTGCCACAGGCTTCGGGATATACCGAATCGAAAGGTTTGTTTTCAGCGCGTAAAGCCGTGGTTCATTATGCGCAAGAAAAAGGCATTAAAGGCGTTGACCTAGACGATGTTTATATTGGTAATGGCGCGTCTGAATTGATCGTCATGGCTCTGCAAGGTCTGCTTGATAACGGCGATGAAGTGCTGGTGCCCAGTCCCGATTATCCCTTGTGGACAGCAGCCGTGAGCTTGGCGGGTGGAACGCCACGTCATTATATTTGTGATGAAGGTGCGGGCTGGATGCCTGATCTGACCGATATGCGCAGCAAAATCACTGACAAAACTCGCGCCTTAGTCATCATCAATCCTAATAATCCAACCGGGGCGCTTTACCCCGATGATATGCTCAAAGAACTCATTCAGATAGCGCGCGAGCATCAGCTGATTATTTTTGCCGATGAAATTTACGACAAGATGCTCTACGACGGTCGCACGCATACCTCCATTGCGTCACTCGCTGATGATGTTTTGTTTGTCACGCTCAATGGCTTATCTAAAAACTATCGTGCTTGCGGCTATCGTGCCGGTTGGATGATTGTTTCGGGCGAGAAGCGTCATGCGAAAGACTATATTGATGGGCTGAATATCCTCGCGTCCATGCGTTTGTGCTCGAACGTTCCAGGTCAGTTTGCCATTCAAACAGCGCTAGGTGGTTATCAAAGCATTAATGACCTCGTTGGCGAAGGGGGACGTTTGCGTCGTCAACGGGATATGGCATACGACATGCTGACCAGTATTCCGGGTATCACCACGGTTAAAGCCGATGCTACTTTGTATATGTTTCCCAAGTTAGACCCTAAGGTGTATCCGATTATTGACGATCAGTCGTTTGCGCTCGATTTGCTAAAAGAAGAAAAAGTCTTAATCGTACAAGGTACGGGCTTTAACTGGATTCGTCCCGATCATTTCCGCATGGTATTCTTACCCAATGGGGATGATTTACAAGATGCGATGAAGCGCATGGAGCGTTTCTTTCATAATTATCGAAAGCGTTTTGGTACGCTTTAATTCATTGCCCCCTTAGTGATAGGAATAACAAGTTCAATGACTTCTGTAAGACTCGGTATTGTTGGTTTAGGTACGGTTGGTTGCGGTACACTCAGTATTTTGCGTGATAACGCCAGTTTGTTGGCGCAGCGCACAGGCTGTGACATTCGTGTCACCACGGCGGCAGTGCGTGATTTAACTCGTCCGCGCACTTGCGATACGCAAGGCATTCGACTGGTCGATACGCCATTAAGTGTCGCCACCGCAGCTGATGTGGATGTTGTAGTTGAATTGATGGGCGGAACTGGCTTGGCGGTTGAGGTCGTGCGTAGCGCGATTGAAGCCGGCAAACACGTCATTACCGCTAATAAAGCGCTGCTTGCCGAACACGGCAATGAATTGCTCGCTTTGGCTGAAGCAAAAGGCGTTATGGTTGCCTTTGAAGCCTCGGTTGCCGGTGGTATTCCGGTTATCAAAGCCTTGAAAGAGGGCATGGCCGCTAATGCCATTAACTGGGTTGCCGGTATCATTAATGGTACTTGTAACTATATGCTGACCGAGATGGCTAAGCCCGGCAATGATTTCGCACCGGTATTAAAAGAAGCGCAGCGCTTGGGCTACGCTGAAGCAGAACCTAGCTTTGATATTGATGGTATTGATGCGTCGCACAAACTGGCTATTTTGGCATCAGTAGCTTTTGGTGTTCCTTTATCGCGTCAAGGTATGTTGATTGAAGGCATTACCATGGTGACAGCAGATGATATCGCTTGGGCGGACGATTTAGGCTACAAAATTAAGTCATTGGGGATTGCGCGTCGTCGTGAAGCAGGGATTGAATTGCGTGTTCAGTCGGCGTTAGTGCCTAAGTCTAAGTTACTCGCCAATGTAGATGATGTGATGAATGCGGTGATGGTCAATGGCAATGCCGTTGGTACGACGCTCTATTCGGGTGCGGGAGCAGGGGGATTGCCAACGGGTTCAGCCGTGGTGGCGGATATTGTGGATGTCTGCATCGCTATGCGCTCTGGTCAAGTGTTGCGTCCAGCGCTAGGTGTAGCGATGAAGGATTTATCGCCTTTACCCATCCTCCCATCTTCAGAGATTCAAACGGCTTATTATTTGCGCTTAAACGTGACCGATGCGCCGGGCGTGTTGGCTAAAATTTCCGCTGTGCTGGCAAACGAAGGGATTAGTATCGAAGAGATGCGCCAACAACCCGATACGGCTCATGCGGCAGCAACTTTGGTGCTGTTAACCAATGTGGTTAAAGAAGCGGCCTTTATGAATGCTCTAACGCAGTTATCGGTGCTCAACGACCTTAAAGCGCCTGTTGCATGGTTGCGTGTAGAACACCTCGCTTAATTTTTACAAATTTTAATTTTAATTGGATATTCACAACATGAATGCTTTTGGACATCGTTATACTGGCCTGATTGATCGTTACCGTGATCGTTTACCTGTAACCGAATCAACCCCGATTATCAGTTTAGGTGAAGGTAATACGCCACTGATTAAGTTGCATAATCTGCCTAAAATTTTGAAGAAAGATGTTGATATTTATGTTAAATATGAAGGTTTAAACCCAACAGGCTCCTTCAAAGACCGTGGTATGACCATGGCGGTGACCAAAGCAGTCGAAGCGGGTTCTAAAGCCATTATTTGTGCCTCAACGGGTAATACCTCGGCAGCGGCGGCGGCTTATGCCGCGCGTGCGGGCATTACTGCGTTTGTGCTTATCCCGGATGGCAAAATTGCCATGGGTAAGCTAGCGCAAGCGATGATGTATGGTGCTATCACCATTCAAATTAAAGGTAACTTTGATGATGGTATGCGTTTGGTTAAAGAAGTGGCCGACAAAGCCCCTGTGACCATTGTGAACTCAATCAATCCTTACCGTTTGCAAGGCCAAAAAACGGCCGCTTTTGAAATTATTGAAGAGTTAGGGCGTGCTCCAGACTATCACTGTTTGCCGGTCGGTAATGCGGGTAACATTACGGCGCACTGGATGGGCTACTGTGAATCTTCAGCAACCGATGTGACGAAAGTGACTGAGTCATGTGCTTTCTGTGAAGGTCATTGTAAATACGCCGGTAGCATCGTTGGTAATCGTCCGAAAATGATTGGTTACCAAGCGGCTGGTTCAGCTCCCTTCATTCGTGGTGCCATGGTCGATGATCCTGAAACCATTGCCACTGCCATTCGTATTGGTCATCCACAAAGCTGGGATCGTGCCTGGAAAGTGATGCAAGAGTCGGGTGGTTGGTTTGATGAATGCACGGATGAAGATATTTTAGTGGCGCAAAAAATGTTAGCTCAATACGAAGGTGTCTTCTGTGAGCCTGCATCAGCCGCTTCTTTCGCTGGCGCGATGAAAGACATTCAGTCGGGTAAAATCGCTGAAGGTAGCACCATTGTGTTGACGCTAACTGGTAATGGCATGAAAGACCCAGATACCGCTATTGCACAATGTACGGGTAAATCGGTGATGGTACAAATCCCAGCCGAACTCGAAGCTGTGCGTACCGCCATTTTGAATAACATGGCGTCATAAGTGATTGCGTTATGGGTAAGAAACTGATTTTACCCCCGGCAATTCAACAACAGGCAGCCTTTTGGCTGCCTGTTTGCCCTGTGCATTTGATTGCGGATCGAGATACGCTGGTATTAGCTCCGACTGCTGGCTTGGGATTGTCGCTACCAGAAGCGCAAGGACTGGTTGACACCTTTAATGGTCATTTTGCCGAAGCGGGTTATTGCCTTCATGCGCAGTCTGAAAGCGACTGGTGGTTAGGTTCGGCGCATCAATGGAAATTAAACTTTCCTTCGTTAGAGCAGGCTGAGTCAATGAATTGTCGTGATGCCTGGCAACAAGGTCAAGATGCCGGAAGCTGGCGAAAATTGCTCAATGAAATGCAAATGCTGTGGTTTGCAGATGCGATTAATGTGCAGCGTGAACAACAAGGATACTTACCCATCAATGGGTTATGGGTCATGCAACAAAAAAGGTGGTGGCAAAAATGGTTCGGACAATAGCGGCGTTGGTATTAGCCTTATGTGCTTTGAATGCGCAGGCGAAAGATTATTTTGGCATCACCATGGATGTGGATACCGCTAAAACGGTGTGTCAAAAAGCAGACCGTGTTTTTGCTGACTGTGAAGTGACGGCAGAAGGGGATGCGATCATTCAGGGAAATGGTTTGTTACGTTTACTCAACCCGGTTATTCAGCAGGCGCGAGTGAGTTTTGCACCAGATAACAAAGCCAATGTGTTAGTGGTATTAACGCGTCCTTTGTCCGATAAGTCGATTGAAAAGCTGATTAAGCATTTGCGTGAAGATTATGATTTGAGCGAGTTAACTCAGTTGTCGGCTGAAAATCTGGTTGATATTCGTGGTCTGCGTTGGGATATTCAACCTTTATGTACCATGAACAAGCCTTGTAATTTTCAGGTGAAAATAACCAGTCAGGCAAAATAAGACATAGTGCTTGCGCGTTGGTGCAATTGGTTCTACAATGTGAGCATTACCTGTAGTATTACAGAACTGTTGGGGGCGTACTGGCTTCGACGGGGATAGTAAGGCTAAAGGGGCATGTCGAGGGTGTCGAGTACCTCGTAAATCCATTTGACAAAATATAGTCGCAAACGACGAAAACTTCGCTCTAGCCGCTTAAGGCTGAGTCCTTGGCATTCGCTCGCTGATGGGCGGGTCAACCAAGGTAATGCACATCAGACCGCCATTGTGATGCCTAGAAGCAATGGTTAAACTTTTTAGGCTGTGTTGCTACTTTCCCTGTCTGTTGGGTTTAGTGGCAACAAGAACAATAAACAGACTACACATGTAGAACCGATAGTTAAGCGTTTCCGGACGGGGGTTCAACTCCCCCCGCTTCCACCAATTAACCAATTCAAGCCGTTTCACAACGGCTTTTTTAATGCCTATAATCTTTTAAAATCAATAACTTGGCGTTTTATAGGGTGTTTAGAGGTGTCATAACGTTTCTTGACATCCTAACTTTTTGGGGGTATTTTTGGGGGTATAACTTTCGATACCCCCAATTTTGACGAGTTTTGAAAAAATTATACCCCCACTTTTACGCAAGGCTATGAGAATGCTAACGGAAACAGCCATTAAAAACGCAAAGCCAAAAGACAAGCGCTATAAGTTAAGCGATGCAGGCGGGCTTTATATTGAAGTGTCTACCAGTGGCGGGAAACATTGGCGCATGAAATACCGATATGACGGCAAAGAGAAAGTGTTAAGCATTGGTAGCTATCCCGCCATTAGTTTGAAGCTGGCGCGGGATGCCAGAGACCAAGCAAAAGAACAATTAGCGCAAGGCATAGACCCCAGCGCGGCAAAACAGCAAGAAAAAGCCCAACGCAAGGCGCAAGTGATTGAGCAAGAGCAAATAGAGGAGCGCATAGCCTACACCTTTGAACATGCCTTTAATGATTGGCACACATTCAAACAGCCAAGCTGGACTAATGGCTATAGTGATGACGTGCTGGCGCGGGGTAGAATGTACCTTATGCCCAGATTGGGAAAAATGTCACTGGCAGGTATTCAACCCATAGACGTACTGGACACGCTCAAACGATGCGAGCAGGCGGGTAAGCTGGACACCTTAAAAAAAGTCCGCTCAATATTATCGCAAGTGCTACGCTATGCCGTGGGAACTCAAAAACTAAACACAGACCCCAGCCGTGACGTGCCTTTAGACGTGTTTCAAAAACAGGAAAAACGAAACCATGCACACCAAGTATTACCAGCCGAAATAAGGCGGATTTATCAAGCGATACAGCAACCCTATAAGGGAAGCTTTGAAGTCGCAAATGCTATGCGATTACTACCTTTAACCGTGCTAAGGGCTAACGAACTATGCGGGCTTGAATGGCAGGAAGTCGATTTAGTGGATAGTGTTTTGCGTATTAATGCCCAACGCATGAAAATGAAAAAAGCGCATATTGTGCCATTGTCACGGCAAGCCTTAGCCATATTGAACGACCAACGCGAATATCATACAGGCGGTGATTATGTTTTTCCCAGCCCTTTAACTAACAGAAAACCGATAAGAATTGAAGCACTGTTAAAAGCTATGAGGGTGCAGGGTATTGATAAAGACACATTTACTAACCACGGCTGGCGACATAGTTTTTCAACCACTATGAATGAGCGTGGCTTTGAACCGCATATTATTGAGCTACAACTGGCACACGTTTTAGGCGGTGTTCAAGCCGTTTATAACAAAGCCCAATACCTAGACCAACGCGCAAGCATGATGCAAGCGTGGGCGGATTGGTTAGAGGACTTGAAAGGGTAATATAACCATGTATAATATAACTATTACCAAAAAGGCAAACAAAGCACTAACCAGCCTACAAAGCCGATATAGAGAACGCATAGCCCACCGACAAGAGGTATATTGACCATGCAAGCGCAAATTATTTACAACGGCAACAACCAGCCCGCTTATGCGGTTATACCGTGGCAGGATTACCAGCGTTTAGCCGCATTAGATAACGATGATGAAGCGATACCATTTGACGTGACAAACTATATCGACAACCCCATTAAAGCGGCAAGAATCAAAGCCAACAAAACACAGGTACAGTTAGCCGAATCATTGGGCGTTAAGCAGTCTTACATTGCGAAAATTGAGGGCAAGAATTACACACCGACCAGCGACTTGCTGGCGCGGGTACAGGGTGCATTAGGCACTTAACAGCGTTTGCATCACCTAGCCCGACGGGGCGAATAGCGGCAAGCCTTAACCGCGTGGGGGTGCAATCTTTACAAGGCAATCACATAGGCGGTGATTATGAGCGGTATTGTTTACACGATAGAAGAAGCAGTAGAACAAACAGGCTGGAGCAAGGAAAAGATAATAAAAAATGCACAACAAGGCAATTTTATTATTGAGACAGTACGAAAACCAACAAAAAATTATATGGATGGAACTAAAAGGTATACAAGCTATTACGACCATATCATACAAGACGAATTCAACAAGCTGTTAGAGTTAGCAGGCAAGCCCAGCATCACCCAACTAGAAGCAATCATACAAGCCCAACAAGAGGAAATAGAGCGCTTAAAAGCTGAAAATGAAGCTTTGAAAGCAGAGCCAACCACAACAGAAAAAGAAGAAAACGGAAAAGGATTTTATACTAGCCTAGCAATTATTCATGCACTTTATAAGATGGCGAGAGAACCACAGCTAAAAGCTATATCATTAACAACTACTGACATAGGCAGAACAGTAGAGCCTGACGCTATCAGCAACCGATTAAAAAACACATCATTCAAAAACAAATAATCCTATATAGGAAAAATGACATCCTATATAGGACAGCAGACCCAACAAACCCACGACAATGCCCACGAATACTTATGAAACGTAATCGGAGGGCAAAAAATGCCAACGAAGCTAATCAAACTACCAGAAGTGGTAACACTCACAACGCTATCAAAATCAACTATCTATAAGTTGGTTAAGATGGGTTCATTCCCCCAACCCGTTAAGTTATCTATTCGTGCCACAGGCTGGCGCGTGTCAGATGTTGAAGCATGGCTTATGAGCCGTCAACCCAACACAGGCGCGGGGGTTTAATCATGGCAAAACGAAACCTAACAGGCGCTAAACCAGTTACGCAAGCAATCCTAGAACACTTGCAAGCAGGGCAAACCATTACACACCAAGCCGCTCAATCGCTTTACGGGACAAGCCGCCTAGCCGCCTATATTTGCACGTTAAGACGCAAAAAAGGTTACAACATCAAGACCCATAAAATTGAAGTGACAAGCGCCATAGGCAAAGAGACAGAGCACAAAAGCAAAATCGCAGTCTATACGCTTGTAGCTGGCACATGGGACAGGGTGTTTCAACTATGAGCACCCTTGCAGAAACAGCCTTATCAATCGGCATTAATCCCGAAAAGCTACCCACTTGCCCAACATTGGGCAAGTGGTACTATTTACCCGCATTAGGAAAACCCAAAACCAATACCGCTTGTCGAGCGCGAGCGCTGGCGCATGGTGTTGTTTACTTGTGTAATCACGTCACAGGCGATACGGTTACATGGTTTTCAGATGACCTACCACAAGACCCCGAAGCACTGGCAAAGCTGAAAAAGCAAGCTGAATATGCCCAATATCAAGCCAAACGTGACCAAGAGAAACGCTATGAAAAGGCAAGCATAGACGCAAAGAACATCATAACCAACTATTGCACCCAAGCGAACCCAAATCACCCTTACTTATTGGCTAAGGGTTTGAAGCCAACGAAACACCTATACCAACAGCTTAATGAGTTGGTCATACCTGTATACGATTCGCTTAGTTTTTTCAGCCCCAGCATTCAATCACTGCAATTTATTGGCGAAAAAGGCGGCAAGCGTTTCTTGCGTGGTGGGAAAATGGCTTATGGCAGTTATTGGGATGGTGAAAAATTTGACTATCCTAAGATTGAAGCAATGAATGCCCGCAACGTGCCAACCTACAACGGACATGATGACATTATCATTAGTGAGGGGTGGGCAACCAGCCAAAGCCTAGCCCAACAATGGGGCGTTAAAGGCTGGCACATCAGCGCATTTAATGCGGGCAATCTAAAAAAAGTAGCCTTAGCAATCGGCAAAAAGTACCGCAGAGCCGCCATTATCATAGCCGCTGACAATGACCAAACGGGCATTAAAGCCGCTAAAGAAGCCTGTTTTTTGGTCAACGGTGCGCTACACATGCCCGAATTTACCGACCATGAACGCGAAACCTATAAAAGTGCCACCGACTGGAATGACCGCTATTTGATTGATAAGGGGCTAATGCCATTACAGAAAAAGGGCGCTGAATGAGCAAAAGCATGGCAGACCTACCCAAATCAAACCCCGTTCAAGCCATTAATGACGGCATGGGTGGGCTGTTTGAACTGAGTGAAAAAGATGGGCTAGTGCATTTTGAACACTACTCATTAGAGAGCGGCTCTAAAGCTGGAAAAGTAACCCGCATTTGTAACTTCATTAAGGTTATGGCTCACACATCCGACCACCACCAACAGGGAACGGATAGCGGGCGGCTTGTCGCATTCGATGACGAGCGCGGAACGGCTAAAGAACTTTTTATACCGCTTAGGCTAATGGTGGGCAATGCCTTAGAGTTGGGCGCTTTGCTTATGGATAATGGCTTAGTGATTACCAACACCAACAAGGCGCGGCAATTACTAACCACATACCTAAGCATAGAAACCCGCAAGAACCACATCTACACATCAGACCGTATCGGCTGGCATGGTGACACCTACCTATTGCCCAAAGCCGCCATAAGCCCTAATGATGCGCTGGCGCTTAGATACAAAGCCAATGGCGAATATCCACCATTTGAACAACGTGGAAGCCTTGAAGAATGGATTAGCGGGGTATCTAAGCACGCCATAGGTAATAACCGCCTATTGCTTGCCTTATCGCTGGCATTTGCCGCCCCCTTGTCACGCTTAATGGGAAACAGCACTAGCATAGGTTTTCACTTTAGGGGGGCAAGTCGGACGGGTAAAAGTACCATTGCTAAAGCCGCCCTTAGTGTCTATGGCGAACCGATGCAAAGGCTTAGAACATGGCACAGCACAGCGACCGCTTTAGAGGGTACAGCATTAGCTTTTAACGACAATTTGTTAGTGTTGGATGAGTTAAGCCAATCCGATGAACAAAGCCTATCGCAGACCATTTACGGCATTGGTAACGGTATCGAAAAAGGGCGCGGCAAAGCACAGGGCGGAAACCGACCATTCAAACGCTGGCACTTGCTTTATCTAAGCACGGGGGAGGAATCGTTAAGCACCAAATTAGCCAAAGCCAAACGCAAACCTAATACGGGCATGGATATGCGGTTCATAGACCTAGACGCGGACGCGGGCAAGGGATTGGGTTTGTTCGATACCGTGCCAGATGGTGAGGATGCGGGCGCGTTATCCGACCTAATACAACAGAATGCAAACAGCTACCACGGCACGGCTGGCGCTCAATGGCTTAATTACCTAGTGAACCACAAGGATGAAGTGACAAAGCAGGCTAGAGAAGCCATAGGCGAATTTAAGCGCCTAGCCATAACCAACCACCACACAGCCCAACATAAAAGCACTAGCGCCTATTTTGCTTTGATTGGTATGGCGGGCGAAATAGCAACCGTGCAAGGTCTAACAGGCTGGAATGACGGGGACGCATGGCGGGCGGCTTTTATAATGTTCGCTAATTGGGTAGATAATTTCGGTCACGGCTTAAAAGAATCACAGGCGGTAATCGAGCAAGTTACTAGCTTCATTCAATCCCATGGTGCAAGCCGTTTCGAGGAAATTTACAGCGATAACTCTAAGCCCGTTATCAATCGAGCGGGGTTTGTGCGAGTAAACGAGAACAACGAAACCGAATACCTATTTTTTCCCGCCACATTCAAAAACGAAGTATTGGCAGGGCTAGACCTTAGAACCGCCATTAGTGCCCTTAAAGATGCGGGAATGCTACACCCCAAAGATGAAAAGGAATCACAGCAAGTTATAAGGGTGCAAGCGCTAAATAGCTCTAATCGGTATTATGTGATAACCCTAAATAAGGAGAGTTAACGATGACATAAGTTAAAAATTCAACCAATTACCAGAAAATCATTTTTTTTAATCAATATGGAAAATCCTAACATGAAAATCAATCAAGAAAGAATAAACGAATTAAAATCATTCGCACTCGAAGCGGGTAATGAAAACACAAGTTGGCACGAAATTAAACACAAAGCCAACGCATTAAGACCAAAAAGAGATGAACTTATTGAACTTGAAAAGCAATTACAAAAGGAGCAAGAAGAGAATAGCAAAAATAAAGAATCGCTATTAAACGCACAAAAGCATATTGAAGATGAATTAGGCGAAGCGCTCTTAATCGGTGACTATGTTTTGGCAGGTAAAAAAATTGCAGAGCTTAGAGCACAGCAAGAGGTTGTTTCAATGCGATTAGAGGCATTAAATGCCACAGCTGAATATAATATCCAACCTTTATGGCAATCATTAAAAGCATCAGCCGCACTAAAAGCACTTTCTGAAAAAGAACCCGTTTTTAGTAAGAAGCTAGAAGAACTTACTGTTTTAATGATGGAGTTGAATTATTTAGCATACGTGGGTGACACATCATTTAAAGGTGCTTCTACTTTTGGTTATGTATCAAATAACCTACCCAAAAACACAGCCCATAAGGCGGTAGACCTAACAGGTTACTATTGATTTAAACCCACACTAAACAAAGCATCATAATATTTGTTTAGTGTGCCCCCTAGACCGCAAAGGCTGGCGCTAACCTACCAGCCTAGCACCTAACCACACCAACACAGCGAACGAACGACCAACGGGCTTACATGTCGAATAAGCAAGCATACAGACCAATATAACCAACCAACACCAACAGCCCACAAAAACCACTCATCAAAAATCCCCGCGCCCCTTGCGCGTATAACGGCTTCTAGTTGCTTTTTAATATGCAACCGCTACATAGTGCTATAAAAAGCAAGAAAACGCCTAAAAACAGCCTTAAAATTCGTTTTAACGCTATTCGTAAGCATAAACAACAGTGACAAAACTCACGAAACACAAAAACACACAGCAAAACGGGGTCAGATAGCACTCATTGGTTAACGAATGCACCGATATGGCGGCAATCGATGCAATATGGTCACACGTAACAAAGAAATGACGTATGCAACAACACACAAAGGGGGTAGGGGACCCTGAGGGCTTGACCCTACACGGGTGTAAAGGCTCGCGAGATTTTTCTAGGTAAGTATATGAAAATTAAGGCAACCGTTAAAAATTTAGTGCAACTCTTTAGCTCAAAAAAAAGCCAAAAACCAAGGGCAACCGCTGGCGCTTTTCGCTGTTTGCAGGCGACCACCGAATCTGGCAATTTACAAAAACCCCTTAAAAATCAAGATTGTTACGTCTGTTACGTTTTTGTTACGTTTTATGTTCAAAAAAATATCAATAAAAACAACGTTGTAACGTCTGTTACGTCTGTTACGTCATTTTTTAGCATGTACAATAAATTCAAAAAGTGACCAAACAGCACTAGCCGATTGTATCCCCCGTGCGGGTACTTGCATTCGTGTAAGTTTTGTAAGTTATATTCAAAAACAATGGGTTAGGGTGTAGTGACTATCGGTAAGTTATGTAAGTTAGAAGCCAAAAATGTAAGTTTTGCCCCCGTGTATGCACACGTCAAAACCTCATTAAATCGTAACAGTTGATATAAAACAACGGCTTAACCTGTCACACTTGTTGTCACACGGCTGTCACACCTAGCGCCTAACCTGTCACACTTGTCACACACGTGGGCGCGTTAAATCATGCCATAACCCGTAACACTATTGAAAAATATAGAAAAAACCTGTAACAGATACCGTAACAGGCCTGTAACACATGACCCCAAACCCGTAACACCTGTAACACTTATTGCCTCATACGTGGGCGCGTGAGAGCGTGCTATGTGTACTATATCGCCTTTAATTACATCATCTTAGACCCTATACAATGCCCTATATGATGCCTATACGTGCCCTATACATCCTATATTCCTACCCTTTTAATCAATCAAATAAATGCTTGACTAAATTAAAAGCCTTTAGATGAATGAAAAAGATAAAAGATAGGCATAGGTAGGCGTTAAGGTAAAAAAACGGCTGTAAACAGGGTTAAAATTCGTTTTAACGCTATTCGTAAGCATAAACAACAGCAACATAACACACGAAACACCAAAACACACACCCAAACAGGTGCAAGTAAAAAAACAAGCTAATAAAAAAAATGAAGTAACAGACGTAACACAGGTTACACCGTTAAAATTATTGATTTTTTTTGAACTCTAAAACGTAACACAGACGTAACAGACGTAACAATCTAGCAAGGTCACAGCCAAACAGGTGCAAGCCTTGCATGGCTTTGTTTCTTGCCCTGATGCGCGCGCGTAAGAACGTGCAAAACGTACCACATACGGTATAAATGCAATAAAATCAAAATAATTACGGGTATATGTTCGGGTATAACAGGGGTATAAATGCTGTTTTAGGGGTATAAGATGGGGGTGTTTGGGGTATAACTTTTGGTAAAAAAAAGAAGAAAACACCATTATCAGCGCCAGCCGTTCGCATGGGTTTGTTTCTTGCCTGATGCGCGCGTGTAGTTTTTTATGTGTACCCACTGTACCCATGTACCCACCTAGAAAATAAAGGGTTCACAGTGTACCCATGTGTGTACCCACTGTACCCACCATAGCGCCAGCCGTTCGCTGTTTGTTGGTTTAGAGGTGAGAAAAAGCGACCACTAAAAATAAATCCCCGACAATGCGGGGATTTAATGAGCCGTTCGATTTATTCAACACATTCGGCAAGTTGCTTGCCTAGGGCTAGGCTGTTGTGTTCGTGATACCTTGCCGCCATAGCATAGAGCGCTAAACGGTGCTCAATTTCGCAAAACATGCCCACGATTAGGCCTTTTTCATCATCTGGCACATGCCCGCCATACTTGCTAACTATGTGCATCACCACGGTTTGTAGAATGCCACCACCTATAAGCCCGTGATTAACCGCATAGCCGATAAAAGCATGTGCGAATGATTCACCTATCTGGCAATCAACACCATAATCACCCGACCCGACAACGTGCCAAAATTGGCGCGGCTCTCGTTTTTTGCTCGAGTTAACGAATGGTAAAGCATCCAAGGCGTTTAAGTTATTCATGGCGACCCCCTAGGGTGTTAGCGTGGCGAAAGTTACTCACATCAGCATCAAAGCCCGACCAAAGGGCGTTAAGTGCCATTGTATTGATTGCTAACATGCCCTTAGCTTCATTGGCATTAACCCAATCGGGTATATGCTTTGCTAAGCCTTTAAGCGAACATTCAAGCTGGATTAGGCGTTCAATAGTGGCATCACACTGGCAAAGCAAGTTAGCAAGGTTTGCATCGTAACGAACTGGCACGGCAACAGCATCATCATGGTTATCGGTGGTGGTTTGGTTATGTTCATTCATCGTCGCCACCCTCTAAATGGGGATAGCGAATTTTTTTATCAGTCAATAACAAACCCGATAGAGTCTTCATCACGGTTATTTTAACGAGGGTTAACAACTTGATAACTTTAGCCGTGTTAGGCAAGGGCTTTAGTGCTTCGATAATCGAACCTAAAGAATCGTGCAAGGTCACAAGGTTATCAACGACAATATCAGTGGTTTCTAGCAAATACTCTAAGCTTTCAGTATTGCAGGTAAAAACTTCATCATCAAAGTTTTCTAACGCTATTTTTCGGTAAACATAACCCGTTTCATCCTTGAAGTATCTAAGCTGACTTTCAAGACTTGACCAAGTAGAGAACATGACAAAGCTACCAACAGCAACCAAGCCGCGAACATCAGCCGCTTCACCCGTGCTATCAATCATTTTATGAATGGCGCTTAATGCGTGGCGTAATTCGTTTAGGTTTTCAAGAACTTCATAACAGGCTTGCATGAAACCTTGAAAGTCCCGACCGCAAAAAGAAACAACAGCATCATCATGGTTTTCGGTGGTGGTTTGAATTGGGTTAAGCATGGCTAACACCTCCTACCGAATCGACAACACCAACCGAGCGACCAATCAGCAGGGCATCACTGGAAAAACCAAAACCAGCGCCCATTTTTGGGGCGGCTTCCAATTCGGCAAAACTGGCATAGACTGGCAAGGCAACACCGACCGCCCCCGAATCCGACACAGTGGCAACCTCCCAACCAATATCACAGGAAAGGTTAGTATCTTGTTTACTTTTACAGTTATTCTTAATGGAATGCACAAGGTTTGGGCTATTTGTTGCACAATCTTTAGGCTTGCACAAATTTTGTAAGCACTCATTTTGTGCCATATTTGCACAATCTTTAGGCGGTGTTAAATCTTGTGCATTGCCCGTTTCTTGTGCAGAGTTTGCATATTCTTTATGCTTCTTAGACCCCACCAAGGCTAGGGCTATATTGACAAAATCGGCTGTTTTTCCGTTCGATTCTTGTGCATTAGACGGGGTTAGGTTTAGACCCTTATCGGTCAAATAGCCCAACTGTTTGAGCACCCGTATCGACTTATTGGCGGTGTTTCTATGCAAGCCTAGCGTGTTAGCAATCCATGAGCCTGTAATGGTCATAACGCTGTTTTTGACGTGGCAGGCATAGCGAAGCAGGCGAATGAATACGAGTTTATCAGTGGGGTTTAGGCGGTTATCGGCTTCCACTTGATTAAGCAAGTAATCGGGTAAAGCACTGTAAGAAACACGGCGACCGTTTAGGGTGTATTGATTAAAATCAAACATAACGCACCCCCAACACACGCAAGGCGCGGGCAAGGATAGAGCGGGGCTTAGTGATAGGCTGTTTACGGTAAAGGGTATGAGACCCAAAACGAGTTAAATTCATGATGATAGCATCCTTCTAGTACATCGAATGGCTACCCGTCACGCTGTCAAACGTGGGCGGATAGATTACACAGGTTGACAGACTGGCACTAGAAGAAACCAGCAAGCCCTAAGGCTTCCCGTGTAACCTACCCATAGAATCGGCATTATAACCGACTTGCTAGGCAAGTTACGCGCATAAAAAAAACCGCTGGGCGCGGTATCATCATGCCTTCTAGTAATTTCATCAGCTGTCAAACCGATACGCTTGAATGTGCAAGCGCATGAATAGATTACTATAGGGACAAAGTTTGTGCAAGCAAAAAATGCACTTTAAGAGACTAAAAAACACGAAACAACACAAACGACAATAAAATCAACTAAATATGTATTATATTGCTCAGCAAAAAGCGTTAAAATAACCATCAGTTTGACAGAAAAGGAAGGTAACAATCATGACAGCTGAAGAGTTGGTTAGCTTAATCGGATACCGCAAGGCGAATAAGTTATTCTTAAAATGGGGCGGTAAAAATTTACACATACCCAAAAAGCCTAAGCCAGAACACCCCATAGCTTTGCTATTAGGCTTTGAAACACTACTAACCTTAAGCGATAAGTACCCATCAGAATTGATATTTGTACCCCGAATGAACGCGGTTTTAAGCGACTTTAAGGAAGCCTTAGACATTCCTAAAGAGCCTAGAAAAAGACAAAGCACCAAAAAAGACAGCGCCAGCGAACAAACCCTTATGGAGTTTGACCAAGGCGACAATAAGCCAAAGGGTTAGCGGTTATGATTAGCACTTATGGCATCAGCAACCATAACGACAAAGCCCGCCAGCACAAACAACATAAAGACACCGAAAACAATCAGCAAAGCCTTAGGATAGGCAAAGGCGGCTATTAATGCCCCCCAACAGAGCGCCAGCAATCAGCAACGGCTTAACGAATGCCCATACCATTAATGAAACGTAATATTGTTGCATACAATCCCCTAGTGTGTTGTTTGGTGTATTATAGGCGCATGATAACCGAATCGAGAGGGCGCATAAATGGCATCCATCACATTTGATAGTTTAGAGTTTGTTGAAACCTTAACCAAGGCGGGCGTACCCGAAGCACAAGCCAAAGCCGAAGCTAAAGCGATTAACAGCGCATTCAAGCAAATTATGGAATCTAAAGAACTTGCCACCAAGCAAGACATAGCTAACATTCAGCACAACATAAGCATAGTAGAAAGCAACTTGCGCAAAGACATGGCGGAAATGAAAAGCGACATGATGCGGGCTATGTTGTTACAAACGTTCGCTATGGCGGGCTTAGTGATAGCCGTGGTTAAGTTTTTGGGTTAACCAGTAACCAATGATGAGCGTGATTGGCGCAAATAAAAAAGCAGAAATAAAATGATCCCCGCATTAAACGAACATTATTCAAGTTGGCATTACGATTTTTGGCATAAAGCACTGCTGTTTATTGCGGCGATTGCGTTTTACATTGTGACCATAGAGATTTATGAGATAAACCTAATTGGTGCATTTATTCTGTTTGTGTTTTTTAATGGGTGGTTATACGTGACACTATCTAGCATAATCACTCGAATTGACCGATTAAAAAACCCCTTATTTTATCGCTCAAATTAAAGACAACCTTGTTCATAGCCAACAGGCGCAAGCCTTGCATGGTCACGGTGACAGCAAGGACACCGAAACCAATAACAGCACCACCACCAACAGACTGGCAAAGTCATAGCCAACAGGCGCAAGCCTTGCATGGTTACGGTGACAGCACCACCAACAACACCGAAACCACCAACAACACCAAAGACAGCCCACGGGTGCAAACA
>CAZBQD010000006.1:0-68878 GCA_964493995.1 uncultured Francisella sp. | reverse complement strand
GCTTTTTCCCTCCCCTTAGAAGGCTCTTGGTCTTCTGCGATGTCGCACCGCTGTTAATTAACAGCGGTTTTTTTATTGTCGCTCCTAACCCATCCGCCCCCATTAAAGTTTTGACTTGGCTGGCCGATAACCACTTCGAAAGTCGTAGAAGATAATTTAGGAGAGGGTTATGGAAATTTCCGCCAATGGCGCCGTTAGTGCCATGTTAGAGCAAAAACAAGCTGCCACCATGCAAGAAGTTCAAGTGAGCCTATTTAAGAAAGCGCTCGATATGAACAGCGAAGGAGCACTGGCACTGATTAATGCCGCTACCGAAGGTGTGGCACCGACCAGTAGCAATCCGCCCAACCTCGGTCAAAATATTGATGTTCGCGCTTAAGCAATCGACTTAACAGCGGATTGAAAAGCATAACGCCACCGAATGGTGGCGTTATTGTTTAACGGAGCAAAGCTTGGCAGAAGCCAATTAAGTGCCTCTTGCCCTATTCATCCAGGTGTCCGCTTCCAACATCTGCTCGCCTTCATAATGCCAGTCGTACCAACGTCTTACCCAACGATTGATTTCATTAATCACATTCGCATTGTGAATACCTAGCCTAATCGAAAACAGCTGCACTTTCTCGCGTTCTTCATCGCCGAAATGGCCGTCTTGATAACTCAATTTCACCATTTCTTGCAAAGCAATGACCTTAGCAGCAAAACTATCGAAAGCCGACAATAAAGCCAGATCATCTTCGGTTTCTTCTGGTGTCAAATCCAAGGGCAGGCGCCACTCAGTCGCCCACTCAATCAAGAACTTCTCTTCCTCGACCGAAATGTCGTGATCGACGGCGGCCATATTGACCAAAATTTTTAATAAGGATTCACGCTGCTCCTGAGTCAACTTGTAAGCAAACCCAGACACGGCAAACTGATGTAACTGCATGGCTTTTGACCTTTTATAACACAAAAAATTCACTCATAAACATGGAGATGCACCCCATAAAACCCTTATGAGCAGTCAAGATTGCTAGGCGCAAGACTCGCAGCACAAGGAGTGTACATCAGTAGATGACGCCGTGCGAGAATTGCAGCAACAACGCAAGATGACTGCGCAATAGGTTTTAACGCTTCTCGATTTGCGACACATCCCTCACCGCACCAAAAGCAGCACTGGTCGTCATCGCCGCATAAGCACGTAGCGCCGGTGAAACGGCACGTTCACGTGGTGCGGCCGGCTGCCAAGCATGTACCCCTTTGGCTTCCATCGCTTCGCGACGTGCGTGTAGCTCAGCATCACTCAATTCGACTTGAATGAGACGATTCGGAATATCAATGGTGATGATGTCGCCATCTTCTACCAAACCAATATTCCCGCCTTCTGCCGCTTCGGGTGAAACGTGACCAATCGACAAACCGGAAGTACCACCGGAAAAACGACCGTCAGTCAGTAACGCACAGGCCTTGCCCAGCCCTTTTGACTTCAAATAAGAGGTAGGATAAAGCATTTCTTGCATACCTGGGCCACCTTTCGGGCCTTCGTAACGAATAATCACCACTTCACCGGCTTGCACTTCATCGGCCAAAATGCCTTTTACCGCCGCGTCTTGGCTTTCATAAATACGCGCTTTACCTTGGAATTTGAAAATACTCTCATCGACCCCAGCCGTTTTGACAATACAACCATGCAAGGCAATATTACCTGATAACACCGCTAGACCACCGTCTTGCGTGTAAGCATGTTCTACCGAACGAATACAGCCTTTTTCCGCATCATCATCCAGCGTTTGCCAACGTGCCGATTGACTAAAAGCTTCGGTGGTACGAATACCACCCGGAGCCGCTTTGAAGAATGTTTTCACTTCTTCGGAAACATCGGCGCGAATATCCCAACGCGCCAAGGCATCTCCCATGGTAGGAGCGTGTACGGTATGACAATGGGTATGCAATAAACCACCACGATTTAACTCGGCCAGAATACGCATGATGCCACCAGCACGATGCACATCTTCCATGTGATAATCGGGATGGTTAGGCGCGACTTTCGATAAACAAGGTACTTTACGACTCATGCGGTCAATATCGGCCATGGTAAATTCGACCTTCGCTTCATGTGCTGCGGCTAACAGGTGCAATACCGTGTTAGTCGAACCGCCCATGGCCACATCCAAGGCAATGGCGTTTTCAAAAGCATCGAAGGTAGCGATGCTGCGTGGCAATACCGTCTCATCATTCTGTTCATAGTAACGACGTGCCAGTTCGACAATGCGGCGACCCGCTTCTAGGAATAAACCTTTACGATCACTATGCGTTGCTAAAGTCGAACCATTACCCGGCAGCGCCATACCCAAGGCTTCAGCCAAACAATTCATGGAATTAGCGGTGAACATACCCGAACAGGAACCACAGGTCGGGCAGGCCGAGCGTTCAATCGCATCCACTTCCGCATCGGTTTTTTTGCTATCAGCAGCGGCTACCATCGCATCGACCAAATCAAGACTGATTTTTTTACCGCCGAGCACCACTTTACCGGCTTCCATCGGACCGCCCGAAACGAAGATAGTGGGAATATTCAAGCGTAAAGAGGCCATGAGCATGCCAGGGGTGATTTTGTCGCAGTTAGAAATACAAATCAGCGCATCGGCACAATGGGCATTGACCATGTATTCAACGCTATCGGCAATAATTTCACGACTGGGTAGCGAATACAACATGCCATCATGACCCATGGCGATGCCGTCATCCACCGCAATGGTATTAAATTCTTTTGCCACGCCACCTGCGGCTTCAATTTCGCGCGCCACTAACTGACCCAAGTCTTTTAAGTGCACATGACCTGGCACAAATTGCGTGAATGAGTTAGCGATGGCGATAATCGGTTTGCCGAAATCTTGTTCGCCCATACCGGTGGCACGCCACAACGCACGAGCGCCTGCCATGTTACGACCATGAGTGGATGTACGAGAACGATATTGAGGCATAGCAAACTTCCTTCCAGAAAAAAACGGTATAATGGCGTCTATTTTCGCACATTTCGAGACAAGATGCTCCTATGTTACCCCTAGCAGACTCGATTAAATTTGTTCAAGCCTTCCGTCAATCGTCGCCCTACTTCAATGCGCATCGTGACAGCACGGTGGTCATTTATCTCGATGGCGCTGCCTTACAAAGCGGCGATGATGCGCTTCCGCTTATTCAAGACCTGGCCTTATTGCAAAGCCTGGATGTACGCATCGTGTTGGTGGCGGGGGCACGTCCCTTTATTGATGCGGAATTAGCCGCACAAGGGCTCGAGTGTCAATACCATCAGGGGTTACGCATCACACGCAAAGAACATTTACCGGCGGTGGCGCAAGCCGTGGGACAAATGCGCGTCGAAATTGAATCTTGGTTTTCCAGCGGACAGGCGAAACAAAGCTATGCTGTGCGCCCCTTATTTGTCTCATCGGGTAACTGGGTGATGGCCAAACCTTTGGGCATTATTGATGGTATCGACTTTCAGCATACCGGCACAGTACGTCGTATCGAAACCGACCCTATCGAAGCTGTACTCAATATGGGGCATATTGTGTTGCTGACTTCACAAGCCTATTCTATTACTGGTGATATTTTCAACTTATCCAGTATCGACCTAGCCGTTGAAGCCGCCATTGCCCTGCAAGCCGATAAACTACTTTGGTTAACCGATCCCGAACACTTGGTCGCTGCCCGTGCGGCACTGCCAACAGAACTGTCTGCTAATGATATGCCGACACTACTGGCTCAAGCTGAATTACCCGATTCAACCCGCTCGTTGCTCAATGCCAGCCTAAAGGCAGCACGTGAAGTCGATCGGGTTCACCTGCTCGACCGCACGCTCGATGGTGCCCTGCTGCTTGAACTCTTCACCCGCGATGGCGTCGGCATCATGATTAACCAGAATGATTACGATGTGGTGCGTCAAGCCAACATTGAGGATATCGGTGGTATTTTGTCGTTACTGGAACCGCTCGAAAATTCAGGCGCTTTGGTGAAACGTCCGCGCGAACAACTGGAAATGGAAATCGACCACTTTAGTGTGTTAGAGCGAGATGGCGCTATTATTGGCTGTGCTGCCCTCTATCCCTACCCGCAAAACAATAGCGCCGAATTAGCCGCTTTTGCCATTGACGATGCTTACCGTCGTGGTGGTCGTGGTGCCAAACTGCTCACTTACATCGAACGCCGCGCCAAACAACAAGGCATAGAATCGCTGTTTCTGCTCACCACACAAACCATGCATTGGTTTATCCGTCATGGCTTTGTGCAAACCGACATTTCCAACCTACCGCAAGCCCGCGCTCAGTTATACAACTTCCAGCGTCGTTCTGCGGTGTTTAGTAAAGCTTTAGCATGAGTTCCAAACACCCTAAACATCCTCTTGCCCGCCGTGTGCGCGGTTTTTTACCTGTTGTGATTGATGTCGAAACCGGTGGCTTTAACGCCCAAACCGATGCCCTATTAGAAATTGCGGCGGTCATTTTAGATATTGATAGTGATGGCCTGTTAGTGCCGGGTGAAACCATTCATGCTCACGTCAAACCCTTTGCCGGTGCGAATATTGAGCAAGCCGCTAAGGACTTTTTAGGTTATGACCCGCACAGTCAACTGCGCTTAGCCATTGATGAAAAACTGGCGATGGAGCATATTTTTGCGCCCATTCAAAAACGGGTGAAAGAAACCGGCTGCACCCGCGCTATTTTATGCGGACATAACGCCTTTTTTGATTTGTCGTTTGTCAAAGCCGCGGCAGAAAGAAACAAGCTAAAATGCCCGTTTCATCAATTCAGCACACTCGACAGCGTTACCCTCGGCGCTTTGGTTTATGGTCAAACCGTATTGGCGAAGGCGGCGATGTTTTCGGGCATGAGTTGGGACAACCACCAAGCACACGGCGCTTTGTACGATACACAAAAAACAGCCGAACTCTTTTGTAACATTTTTAACCGCTATCCCCTGCCGGTTATCGACGCCATTAATCGCAACGAAAAATCTTAATGGGTTTCGTTTGCGCTAGAAGGGTTTTTCGCACTCAACCAAGCCAACAGCAACCAGGTGATGAGCCAAACACTGCCGCCAATGGGTGTGAAAAACACTAATGGCTTCCAAGCCGTTAACACATAAGCGTACAAACTGCCCGAAAAGAGCAAGGTGCCCAACACCAATCCCCAGCTGACGTGAGCAACATAGCTGGGCGCACCGAGTCGCATCCATATCGCTAAAGCCAATAGCGCCAGCGCATGAATAGCCTGATACTGCACCGCTGTCTGCCAGTTGGCTAAGGCTTTAGCATCGACCATGGTTGCTAAGGCATGAGCACCAAAAGCGCCCAAACCCACCGCTAGTGCTAACAACAAAGCAGCCAAACTCAATGCGTAACGATTCATTAACTGATTCATGGGGTTTCCTTTCATTGATTACCGAGTTTATGCAAACGACGCTCTAAAGCGCGTAAACTTAGTGCTTCCGCTAAATGGGCGGTTTGCACCGACTCACTTTGTGCTAAATCGGCAATACTGCGTGCGACACGCAAAATACGATGATATGACCGCGCCGACAAGCCAAAGCGTTCCATCGCTTGCGCCAACAGCTTCTTACCCGCTGCATCGAGTGACGCATATTGATCTAAATCGTGCGGTGTTAATTCGGCATTGAGTTTACCACGCGCCTGCGCCAGACTTCTGGCTTGCGCAACCCGCTCAGCGACCACAGCACTGGTCTCACCATCGGGCAGTTGTTGCAGAGCGGACACTTCTACCGCTGGCAACTCGACTTGACAGTCGATGCGGTCTAACAAAGGACCGGAAATTTTACCGAGGTAACGCGCTGTTTGTTCCGGTGTCGAGCGACATTTGGGATCGTCGGCAAAGTAACCGCTCGGTGAGGGGTTCATCGCCGCTATGAGCATAAAGTTCGCGGGATAAGTGGCTTGATAGGCGGCACGGGCAATGCGCACTTCGCCCGATTCGAGCGGCTCGCGCAACATCTCTAAAGTACGACGGTCGAACTCGGGCAATTCATCTAAAAATAAAATACCGTGGCTGGCGATGGAAATTGCTCCGGGACGAGGTTTACTGCCCCCTCCGACTAAGGCCACCGCCGATGCCGAATGATGCGGTGCTTGGTAGGGTAACTGACCCGCTAATATGGGTTCAACTGGCAAACTGGCTAGGGAATGAATCGCTGCCGACTGCAAACGTTGCGCTTCCGACAAGGGCGGTAAAATACCCGCCATACGCGTTGCCAGCATACTTTTACCACTACCCGGTGGCCCGACTAACAGCAGACTATGGCCACCCGCTGCGGCAATTTCTAATGCCCGCTTACCCATTACCTGACCACGCACTTCGATTAAATCGGGTTGAGGCAAGCTTTCCTGCGCTAAACGGCGACCGTCGGCGGTGTGCAGCGATCCCGTTCCCACTAGAAACTCCATTACCTCACGCAAATGCGATGCCCCCAACACACGCAAGTTGGGCACGACGGCACACACAGCCAGCTGCTCCGTCGGCACAATTAGGGTTCGACCCGACTCACTGGCCGCCATGGCCACCGGTAAAATCCCAGCAACAGGACGCAACTCACCATCTAACCCCAACTCTCCGACCCATTCGGTTTGCGCTAGACGCTCACTCGGCACTTGCCCCGATGCTGCCAGCAAGCCAATGGCAATCGGTAAGTCATAACGACCCCCCTGTTTGGGCAAGTCGGCTGGGGCTAGGTTAATGGTGATACGACGGGTTGGATAATCGGCATCGGACGATAGCAAGGCACTGCGTACCCGATCTTTACTTTCCCGTACTGCTGATTCTGGCAGCCCCACGAGGGTTAAGCTGGGCAAGCCATTAGATAAATGTACCTCCACCATCACCGCGGGAGAAGCCAATCCTAATTCTGCACGCGTCCATACTTGTGCTAGGGTATGAGCCATAGTTGTCGCTTTCCTTCTAAACCATTAAGCAATGCCCACATGGTAACGGATTCGCGCCTAAAATTAAAGCCGACCGCTAACCGACCGAACGACGGCCCTGCCAGCCATAAACCAGCAACGCCGACAAGGACAACAAAGCCACAAGCGTGTAACCCGCCGGCCAGTCGAAATAAAAGGCAATCGCCAGACCTAACCACGACAACATAATTGCCAATAGCCACCTTGGCCACAAGGCATTATGTCCCCATTTCAAACCCATTAAGGCGGGCGCTAACAACAAAGCGAAGACCACCAAAAGCCCCGCCATTTTCACGGCAAAGGCACATACCAAGGCAAACATCCAGTAAAAGCCCTGCTCACGCAACCAAGACCAACGCCACCATAACACCACAACGATTACAGCCACCAGCAAACTTAACAGCGCTTGTTCGGCACTAATAAACAACACATCATAGGCAACTAGGGCGGCAATGACTTCTCGCTGACTGCCGGCATTGGCTTGCACCAGCATAAACACCGACAAAGCCAAAGCATACAACAACCCAATCGGTGCTTCTAAGGCTACCGAATTGGCATTGCGCGCCAAAAAACGAACCAGCGATGCTGCCAACAACGCCCCCAGCAAGGCGCCCAACCACAGCCCCCATTCTGCTTCATGCAGCCACAACATGGCCACCGCCGCGCCTAAGGCTGCCCACTGCCCCACCGCTAAATCGAGGAAAATGACGCCACGCTTCACCACTTCTGTGCCAAAAGGCACTAGCAGCAAGGACAAAGCCAGCATTAATAGCAAAGCAGGCCAAAAGAGTTCTAGTAAACTCATGGTGCTAATCGCTCAACCAATTCATTAAACCAACTGAACAAATCTTTTGATTGCGGCGTCGCGCCAACATCCGACGGTAACACCTGCCATTTCACTTGACGCTGCTTGGCCAACCACTCGGTTGCTTCCCGATCTCGAAAATGCTCTTGAATAACCATCACCACTTGTTGATCGGCTAGCCGTTTTAACAGCTTTTCTAAGTGACTGGCACTCGGTGGCACACCAGGAACCGGTTCGACATTCGCTACCACCGTCATCCCCATCCAATGGGCTAAATCATCGAAACTTTCGTGATACTGCACCAACTGCTTACCTTTTAACGGAAGGAGTCGTTGCTGCCAGCGCTGTTTTTCCTTTTGCCAACGCTCATCAAAACGGGCTAACGACTGCTCATAAAAGCCACAGCCCGCTTTATCTAAATGACACAACCGATGCGCTACACCAAAGGCCAAAACCGCCATATTATCGGGATTGAAAACATAATGCGGATTACCATCGGGATGCACATCGCCATCGGCACGTGTGGCATGAGGACGAGGGTTAGATAAGGTCACCAAACTCGATAAGTCTAAAAAACCTTCACTATTGGGTTGAATACGCGCATTAGCGGCCTGACGCAGAACAGGCGGTAGCCAACCCATTTCTAATTGACCACCATTAATGACCAATAAATCAGCATTGCGCAATTTGACAGCTAACGAGGGTTTCGGCGGCACAAAATGCGGATCAAAACTGGCTTGCGCCAACACCGTTACCGCAACACGCTCTTGACCAATCTGCTGTACCAAATCGCCAATCCAGCCATAGCTAGCAACCACATTCAGCGTCGCTTGTGCCGATCCCTGATAACAGAAAAGGGCGACCCAAGCCGCCCAAATCATTTTTTTCATCCCCTATCCTTCGGATAACCGGTTTTAGAAACTATGCGCTCCGTGAGCACCAATCGCCATATTAAACTGCAGCAAGACTTCGTCGAAACGCTTACGTTCATTTTCTTCTGTAAAGAAAGCACCGTTTTGTGCATATTGTAAACGAATACGCGAAAACTCCGTCGGATTGTACTCGACCATTACCGTATTACGATCGCCATAAGGCGTATTTTTGTCTGTACCAGCCACCTTAATGCTATTTTGATCAATCGCATCATAACGTAAACCGGTGCGCCACTGCGGGGCAAATTTCCAAATTAACTGTGAGTAGTAGCCCGACTGATTTTGTGATAACGGCTTAGGAAATCCAGTTGCTAAGTCTGCTGCGCTATCATAATTGGCCACCAGTCCGTTGGTTAACTCTCGTTTGATGTACTCCGATTGCCACATCACATAACGAGTCGCATCTAAAAAATACTTACCGGTTAAATCCAGCCCTGTAATAGCAACCGAACCCGCTTTAGCATGCGGCCCTTCTTCATCTGTACTATGGTCTAGGCGCATTTTCCCAGCACCATAAGAAGCACCGGCCATCCAACTGGTGTTACCAAGATCAAAACCTGTTTTAACAAAACCCACCGCTAAGCCAGCACCATCAACTTGACCTGCCTGGCTGACCTTTGGAATGGCTTTCGTGCCAAAACTTTGCTCGTTTTCACCCTGCAAGACTTCCGCACCAAGTAATAAATAATTGCTCGTCGGTGCTAGCCAAGTGGCTTGCACGCCTTTCTCTAACAAGCCATGCGAACCAAACACCCCTTGGTAAATGAGCGGTTGATCGGCAAAATCCCAATAATGATGATGCTGACCATTTAATCGTCCAAATCCCGATAAGAATTTACCAAACTTCAACTGCGTGTTAAACGGCATGCTGCGTGTATTCGCATAGGCTTCTTCTAAGGCTGCACCCTCCTCGCCCGCATGAATGACGGCAAACAAATCGAAATACTTATCGACTGCTGCAGAAAGCACTAGCTCACCATAATTGAGGTTAAAGCCATTATTCAGGTTATAACCACCGCCATGTGCATGTCCTTCATGCGCTCCGCCCAACTCATGAAAAAAACCTGGCATCCCTAAAGCGCCATAAGCACTATTAGACTCACTACGATTGACATAACTCCCATCAAGGATAAACGCAACATCGGGATTCATATTACTACCCGAGAAGGGATTGCCCTTAATACCACCCACCTTCACCGGATCGGACAACTTACGACTGGCGGCTCGCGCCTGATCTAAACTACCCTGATAGCCAGATAAGGCTGGCACGGAAGGCGTTGAGCTAGCGCTTGTCGCAGTTGTGGCAACAGGGCTGTCCTTGACTGCCGGTGCGACCGCCGCTTCAACTTGCTTGGCTTTGGCTTCGAGTGCTTGCATTTGTTGCATCATTTTTTCTAATTGCACTTGTTGCGCGGCAATTTGCGCTTTCAGTGCCGACAAGTCATCACTGGCGTCGGCATTGAACCCTGCCACCAGCAAGGCAATGGCTAAGGATAATTTGGTTTTTTTCATATCATTGATCTCGTGTTTTTACATCAATGCAACTGAGCCATAAGGATAACACACTTGCTTTTGCCTACTTGTTGCATATAGTAGCGAAAAATAAGGGCGCATTCAAGAGACTGTTTGAAAACTACTCCGAGCCGCCTATACTTCGTTAAAAATGTACTCAAAACGCATTTACTCGGTGTAAACTTGCCTTTCTCCGTGCATTTTTGCCTTGTCTATACCGCTCTCATAACGTTTTCACATAATCTCTTATGCACCCTTTGTTGTATCTAATAGGTTACTCAGCCTCTTCGCACACACCGTGAACAATCACTTCCACATGCGACACCTTAAATCGCTTAGGCAAGGAAATGGCCGGAATGTCTACCTCAGGCAAACAAATCAGCTTGCCAGTATTCTCACAGTAAAAATGGGGATGATGTGCACTGCCCCCATCACCGGCAATAAAGCGCCATAAGCGATCTTCAGTGGTGACCTTATGCACCAAACGCTGACGCACCAACCAATCCAATACACGATAGAGTGTCACACGATCCATCGGTAGAGCCAGGTTCGACTGCAATTCTTCGTGCGTTACCGGTTTCTCTGCTTGCAGCAAATAAGCCAGCGTCATCACGCGCGCACTGGTCACCCGATGACCTAAAGCGCGAATTTGCATTTCCGCCTGTTGAACGGGCAACTGCATCGACATAGGTGGCTACTGGCTTACCAAGTCACACTGTGAGTGATGGCGACACCATACATATAGGCAAACACCATCAAAGCCAGCACCCAAAATAGCGCCTTTCGTGCCGGCGTTTTCGCTATTTTGAACGCAAATACACCCAGGGCAATGTAAGCAATCAAGGCAATGATTTTCGCCAACACCCAATCGGTTAAGGGACTAATTTCGAGCGTTACCAGTAAGGCAATCGCCGTCACCAGCAATCCCGTATCCACCACATGCGGCAGAATGCGAATGAGTTTTCGTTGTACCCAGGGTTGTCCTTTAATATGACCGATGCCACGCATAAAAAACCCAAAACCCGATAACAGCACAAACAACACGTGCAATTTCAGTAATAACATATAGCCCCACTTTCTTTTATCAAAACCATGCAATTCTTCTATGCTACCACTTAAAAACAAAATTACAAAATGGTAGACTAACCCTCAACCGAGTTATTGAAACCAAGGCTAACCCATTCATGAAAGTTTACACGCAGAGTAAAGCAGAAGCGGATGCGCTTTTCGATCAAATCGAACAGGCGTTTGTCCAGCATCAGGTCAGTCCCACCCCCATTAACTTTTTAGTATGGTATGAATACTTTTTAGGTCAAGATACGAGACTGAAAAAGCTTGTCGATGAAGGGGTTCAGCAAAGCGGTTACAGCAACGCACTGGGCGTCAAAATTTATGAGTCGTTACTGAAAGATAAACAGTCCGACACCTCTGAATTAGAGCAGGCATTTCGTCAGTTTCTAGAACGCATGATTTCTCGCCTAATGGACTGGACCAAAGGCATGGAAAAACACACCCACGCCCTAGACACTTACGTGCAAGAACTCACCTCGCGCGGCAACCTAGACGCTCAAACCCTAGCCATCCTGACCCAGAATGTACTGGACACCACGCGCCACATAGTGTCATCGCAATCGGATATGCAACAAGAACTCATTGTCGCTACCACGAAAATTCAAGCGCTACAAAAAGAACTGGCTAAGGCGCGTAACGAATCCCTGACCGACACGCTAACTCAACTCCCTAACCGTCGCGCTTTCGAGCAACGAGTTGAGCAAGGCATGCAATCGACCAAGCAACGCGACCAACTTTGCCTGATCTTGTTCGACATTGATTTCTTCAAAAAATTCAACGACACCTACGGCCACCTGATTGGTGATGCGGTGTTACGCTTTATCGCTGGCGTGGTGCAAAAAGTAATTGAGCCTTCTCAGATGCTAGCGCGCATTGGGGGTGAAGAGTTTGCCGTGCTCATTCAGCATGCGAGCTTGGCACAAGCAGAACAACTGGCCGAGCGCATTCGCATTAAAGTGGCGAACAGCCAATTAAAACGCAAGGATACCGGTGAAACCATCAACAACCTTCACGTTTCTTTGGGTGTTTCCAGTTACAAACCGGGAGAAAGTTGGGATGAATGGTATCAACGCACCGACAAGGCGCTTTATCAGTCTAAAGAAAACGGACGCAATCGTAGCACCACGGCAGAAGATTAACCAGCCACCTACCAAGGCATGATGATTTAGCGAGGCGCCACTGCGCCCCGGCTATTCGCTGCCGGCTGTGGCGGTGGGGTTTTGGTATTAGCGTTTTGAGTCGAAGCCTTAACGGGCTCAGATGCCTTGACCACACTGGCCAAACTCACTTCGTGCGCATCGACACCAACTCTTTGCAACTCGACTTTCAGACGATTTAAGGTGCGCTGATCGTCATAAGGCCCCATACGCAACACATAGTTGTTACCCGACTTACCCGCAAGGGTCGCCATTTGCACTACAAAGCCTTTTTGTGCCAAGCGTCTGCGCTCGGCCTGTGCCTGTGCCTCGTTGGGCAATGACAACAGCTGAAGATAGATGGGCGCTTTGGTTTTGACCGTTAAGGGTTGCACCCCCGAAAGCACTTGATCCTTAGGTAGCTCGCCATAAAAGGTATATTTCACGCTATTGGTATCTTCCACCGGACTAACCGGCGCAGTGGCGGATGGCTTTTTCGCTGGCTCTATGGCTTTGCTCGCCAACTCACCACGCATGGTGGCGGCCGGATCCATCCGATTGCGTGTTTCTTCCGACACCCAGCCCATTTCGAAAGCGAAGGCTAAAAAGAAAGGGGCATACAACAGCCAAGCCACGCCTACGAGGGTTAAACCCGCAATCGACAACCAACCACCCAAACTCAAGCGCTGCCGACGTTTTTCCTGTTGCGCCGCCATATGGGCCAAACGCTCCGCTTCGGCCTGCTCGGCTTGCGCCTTCGCCAAGGCTTCTTGTGCCTCTAATTCTTTACGAATATGCTTGGGCAAAGAATCACGGTAAACTTTATTTTTTACTTTTTGTACGTCTTCATCGACCGAACTGGCTTTTTGCGCGCTCACCTCTGCCGTATTTTGACGAAAAGTATTGAGTGCCTTGTCGCGACTGGTTTTTGGCTCACTGCTCGCTTTGCTGGACTCAACAACAGCGGACTGATGCGCATCCGTCGCGCTAGTTGAGGCTGATGGTTTCGGTTTTTTGCGCATAATCGACGCAAAAGGTTTGCTGGGTTTAACCGGCTTATCGGCTAGGGATTTTTCAGCCGCTTCATCCTGCTGGGTACGACGCGGAGCCGGTGCAGAGGATTTGTGACCATAACGATAATCACGCGCCATAGCACTGCCACCCCGATTCGCTCACGACAGTCATGTTGTTTACATGCGCTCCGGTGCAGAAACACCCAGTAGCGTTAGGCCATTCGCCAACACAATACGCGTCGCTGCTAACAAAGTTAAACGGGCATTACGCAAAGCATCCTCTTCGACCAACACGGGCGTACTGTTATAGTAACTATGCAACTGAGTCGCCAGTTCTTTCAAATAATAAGCAATTTGGTGCGGCTCATGATCTCGCGCGGCTAATTGAATCACCTCGGGGAATTGAGCTAACTTTTGCGCCAACTCAGCCTCAGCTTCTTCGGTTAATAGCGACAACTGCGACAAACCCTGTGCTGCCTGCCATGCACTGAACCCCTTCGTTACCGCCTGCGTGAACACACCGCAACAACGGGCATGAGCATACTGAATGTAGTACAAGGGGTTTTCATTACTTTTCGATTTAGCCAAATCCAAATCAAAATCCATGTGTTGATCGCAACGACGCATAACATAGAAAAAGCGCGTCGCGTCAGTCCCAATCTCTTCACGCAATTCGCGCAAGGTAACAAACTGTCCCGAACGGGTTGACATAGACGCCTTTTCAGCACCACGGTAGAGTACGGCAAACTGCACCAAGAGCACTTCTAAACGCGCATCGTCCTCGCCCATCGCTTGAATGGAGCCACGCACACGTGGAATATAACCGTGGTGATCTGAACCCCAGATATTGATGATTTTCTCATAACCGCGTGAAAGCTTGTCGTAATGATAAGCAATATCGGAAGCAAAATAGGTTTTAATGCCATTATCACGCACCACAACACGGTCTTTGGCATCACCGTAATCGGTCGAACGGAACCAAATCGCTCCGCCTTGCTCATAGAGTTTACCTGCCGCTTGTAAACGCGCTAAAGCCGCATCGACAATACCCGTATCCATGAGCGAACGCTCGCTGAACCAGTTATCGTAATGCACCCCAAACTCGGCCAAATCTTCTTTAATATCGGCCAAAATGTCATGCAATACACGGTCTAAAATCAGACGATAACGCTCTGACCCCAACAGCTGACGTGCGTTAATAATAATGTCGTCAATATGCGCTTCTTTATCCCCGCTCACCACCTGACCTGCGGCATCCAGCACTTGGTCGGCCGACACATTGGCAAAGACATCGGTAGCGCTGGCACGCAAACCATCGCCCTGCTCGCTGAGCAAAGCACGAGCGGTGGTGATAATATAATCACCTTGATAACCGTTGCTGGGGAAAGTGAAGGTTTCGCCACACAAAGCCAAGTAACGCAACCAAACACTGACGGTAAGAATATCCATCTGACGACCGGCGTCATTGACGTAATATTCTGCTTCGACCTGATAACCGGCATGACGCAATAGCGAAACCAGCGCTGAACCGTAAGCCGCACCGCGCCCATGCCCTACGTGCAAAGGACCTGTCGGGTTAGCAGACACAAACTCCACCTGCACCAGTTTACCTTCACCGGCATTGATGCGACCGTAATCGGTTGTCTTGTCTAAAATAGTCGCCAGAGCCGCAAACTTAGCAGCGGCTTGTACACGAAAGTTAATGAATCCCGGACCGGCAATTTCTGCGCTCACTAACCAATCGGCACCGGGCAAGTTCGCAATCAGGGCTTCGGCCAAGGCACGCGGATTCATGCCATTAGGTTTAGCCAACATCATTGCTACGTTGGTAGCCAAGTCACCATGACTCTTATCGCGAGGTAATTCGATTTTAATGTGAGCCGGATCGAATGGCGCAATGTGACCTGCGTCGCGTAATTGCGTTAAACCAGAGACAACGAGAGAATGCAGAGCTTGTTTCATGATGACCGTTTTAGAGCAAGAATTAGAGATAATGTTCAATTTTAGCTTAATTGTCAGCAGATCACCACTGATTCAGCATGGACAAGCAGGCAAGCCATCAACCCTTCCCTAGCCATAAACCTTGATTTATGGGATAATATCAGACCATTAACTTAATTTAGATACAGCAACGACCGCCATGAAGTACGCTACTGACGACCTGCGCATTCGCACCATGACCGAGGTCATTTCACCTCAAGAGCTACATGCCCGCTACCCCATGACGGAGCGTGCGTCTAAGTTAATTCACGATACGCGTGCGCAGATTCACGATATTTTAACCGGTAGTGATGACCGTGTCTTAGTCGTCATTGGTCCTTGCTCGATTCACGACCCGGATGCGGCGCGTGAGTATGCCAGCCGTTTGTTAGAAGTCAAAAAACGCTACGAAAAAGACTTACTGATTGTCATGCGTGTGTATTTTGAAAAACCGCGCACCACCGTCGGTTGGAAGGGATTAATTAACGACCCGGACTTGGATGAGTCTTTTCAGATTAACAAAGGCTTGGCGTTAGCGCGTGGCTTACTGCTCGATATTAATAGAATGGGCATGCCGGCCGCAACTGAGTTTTTAGATTTAATTTCCCCGCAGTACATCGCCGACCTAGTCAGCTGGGGTGCGATTGGCGCTCGTACCACCGAGAGCCAAGGTCACCGTGAGTTGGCTTCGGGTTTGTCTTGCCCTGTCGGTTTCAAAAATGGTACTGATGGTAGCGTCAGCATTGCCATTGATGCTATTCGCGCGGCTGAGCGTTCACACATATTTATGTCACTCACCAAAGAAGGTCGTTCTGCCATTTTCCATACTAAAGGCAATGATGACTGTCACATTATTTTACGTGGTGGTAATGGCGAACCTAACTATGCAGCGCCTCATGTTGCTGAGGCGGTCGATAAACTGGCTAAATCGGGCGTGCGTCAAAAATTGATGATTGACTGCTCGCATGCTAACAGCAATAAAGACTTCCGCAAACAAACCATCGTTGCCGACAGTATTGCCGAACAACTGACGGCCGGTAACAAAAGCATTATGGGCGTGATGATTGAAAGTCATCTGGTCGAAGGTCGCCAAGACGTGAAGCCTGATTGCGCCCTCACCTACGGTCAAAGCATTACCGATGGTTGTTTGGGATGGGAAGCCAGTGTCGATAGTTTAGAAGCCCTCGCTAACGGTGTACAAGCAAGACGCAAGGTGTGGGGGTAAAGGCTCCATATAGGAACCATAAAAAAGCGAACAATATAGTTCGCTTTTTTTATGCGCAATTCCAGGCTGACTTTCGTCATAACAAGAAAATCGTTGCCAAGCCTAAGAAGGTTAAGAAGCCCATCACATCGGTAATGGTCATTAAAATCATACTGGCAGATAAGGCGGGATCAATCCCTAAACGGTCGAGCACAATGGGAATGAACACCCCGGCACCCACAGCAAGGGTCATGTTAATGGTGAGTGCGGCGGCAATGACAGCACCGACACCGGGTTCAAAGATCAACCAAGCAACCAAGCCCATCATACTCGCCCAGAGCAAACTGTTGAGCAAACCCACACCTAATTCACGACGCAGTAACCAACGCATATTCGACAGACTGACCTGCCCAAGCGCCAAACCACGTACCGTTAGCGTCAGGGTTTGACTGCCGGCGACACCACCCATACTCGCCACAATCGGCATGAGGATGGCTAATGCCACCAACTGGGCAATACTCGCTTCAAACTGACCAATCACCCAAGCAGCCAAAGAAGCCGTACAAAGGTTAATCCCTAACCATAAGGCTCGACGTTTGGCACTGGTAATGACGGGGGCGAAAATATCCGCCTCTTCATCCAAACCGGCCATACCCATTAAGGCACGCTCCGATTGACCGCGAATGACGTCCAATACATCATCCACTGTGACGCGCCCAATAAACTTACCGGCGGCATCGACCACGGCAACGGAAACCAAGTCGCGTCGATCGAACAAGTGCGCTACTTCGTCTTCTTCCATATAGGCTGAAATGGCTTGTTCGCTGGCATCCATTACCGATTCAACACGGGCGCTGCCCGGTTGCGTCACTAAGGTTGACAGATTAAGCTTGCCTAAATAATAGCCCTCTTCATCCACCACCATCAAACCATCGGTTTGATCGGGCAGGGTTTTATGACGACGCAGGTAACGCAACACCGTGTAAATATCAATGTCGGCACGCACTTCAATGGCATCGAAACGCATTAGTCGCCCCGCCGTACCTTCGGGATAACTGAGCGACTCTTCAACATCGGCACGGGTTTCTTGGTCAAGTTGCTCTAAGACGGCATCGGATTTGGCTTCGGGAACATCTTCCAAAACAAAAGCAATATCATCGGCATCGAGTGGTTCTAAGGCATCGACTAACTCTTGATGAGGCATGATGGCAATCAGGGACGCGCGAACCTCATCATGCAAGTGCAACAGCACATTACCCTGTTCCGAGTTAGGAATCAGCTCCCAGACTTTTAAGCGTTGATGTGCAGGCAAGGATTCGAGCAGTACCGCCAAATCAGTTTCGTGTTCTGCCTGCAACAAATCGGCTAGAACGTCGTAATGCCCTTCCTCCAATAACGGAAAGACTTGAGCCAGCAATGGTTCATCGCGTTCGCGAATGGCATCCATCTGACTACGATCAGACATGGCTCATATCTTCATCAACGGTGACAATCGCAACCGATTCGACGCGACGATCCTTCATCGCCATCACCGTGAGCTTCAAACGACCTTCGTAGAGTTCATCCCCCACTTCCGGCATACGTCCCAAGCGTTCCATAAACAAGCCCGAAAGCGTGTGTACTTGTAGTTCTGCTTCCAACTGCAGACCGATGAGCTTGTGCACTTCATCTAAGTCGGACAAGCCGTGGGCTTTCCAACCCTGCTCGGTTGCTTCAATCGGGTATTCAGCCAAACGTTCGTCCAACTCATCGCCGATGTCGCCAACCAATTCTTCCAGTACGTCTTCAAGGGTAATTAAGCCAACAATTTCACCATATTCATCAACGACCATGGCCAAATGAGACTGATTGCCACGCATTTGCTCGAACAATTGGGTCGCATTCAAACTGTCGGGCAACATTAAGGCAGGACGGCAGAAGTCTTTGAGATGCGCCCACGGCTGCTGATCACCGGCGAGTAAGGCGCGGTATAAGTCTTTAACAATGACCACACCATGCACTTGATTAAAGCCGGCTTCAATGACCGGAAAGCGCGAGTGTTGCGTATCTAAGATGAGCGCCAACAGGCTTTCTGCAGGATGGTCAATATCTAGCGCATCGATGTCGTTGCGGGGTGTCATCAATTCACGCGCCGTGCGATGTTCCATTTCAAACAGGTTAGTGAGCATATCGGCTTTTTGATGCCCCATTTCACCACTGGCACGAGACTGGTCAATAATGCCTTTAATTTCTTCATCGGTGAAGACTTCTAAATGACTTGCCGGACGCACCCCCATGCTTTTCAAAATCAGCGCCGAAGTTTTATCGAGCACGCGTGAGAGCGGATAGACCATAATAAAGAAGCCACGCAGCGGCCATGCCACCCACATGGCAACCGGTTCTGGCACACGAATGGCGAGGTTTTTCGGTACCTGTTCACCAATGACAATGTGCAAAGCTGAGAAAATAATGAATCCGATTAAGAAAGCAACCGTGTGCATGATTTCAGCTGGCAAGCCCATTAGCACAAACAGCGGTTCGATTAGGGCAGCAACGAAAGGCTCACCGACCCAACCCAAACCCAGCGATGCCATGGTAATACCCAACTGACAAGCGGCAAGATAAGGCTCGATATTTTGATGAATCTGGTAAGTCAGGCGACCGGTTGCACTTTGATCGGCCAGTTGATTGAGACGAACCTGTTTCGCTTTCACCAAAGCAAATTCAGCGGCAACAAAAAAGGCGTTAATCGCCAATAACAGAATAATTTGGATCAGCGTGATCCAGTGTGACGTTTGTATTTCCAAACTATCGAAAACCTCTAAAAACCTTATGGGAAGGGGGTCTGGGGGAAGGGTCACAAAAAATAACACGTAACGCATTGAATGAATCCCTTCCACCAGAGGTAAAACAAACATGGGATGTCTAAAAACCAAGCGAAGCAAGGTTTTTAGATATTTCCCGTCATCTTAACGGATTTTTATGAAGATTGCATGACAAGGCAGGCACACCAAGCTTAATTTGCTTTGCGTAATAGCATCAGCCCATCACGTAACGGCAAACATACCGCAACCGCATCGGGTAATTGACAGGCTAAGCGATTAAACGCATCGACCGCTTCGGCACGACTGGAGCGTTGCTCACTGGTAACGTGACCACCCCACAAGATGTTATCGGCCACCAACATGCCACCGGCAGATAACAAGCGCCAGCAAGTGTGTAAATAATCGGGATAGCGGTGTTTATCGGCATCTAAAAAAATAAAGTCGAAACTGGCATTGGCTTGCTCGGCTAACCACTCATGAGCAAAGCAAGTGACGCAAGTGACCTTATGACCGTGCGGACTCTGCGCTAAAAATGGCGCGGCAAACTCCAGACTGAGCGGATTGGCATCCAGCGTCACAACGCGACCATCATCCGGTGCGCCCTCGGCCATAGCCAAGGCAGAATAACCGGTAAAGGTACCGATATCCAATACGCGTTTGGCTTGCGCCGTGGCGACCAACAATTTAAGCAGTTGGCCAACACTGCGCCCCGATAAATTCACTTGATAATCTGCCCGTTTTTCGGCCGTAAACGCCGCTAAGCTTCTCAGCGTGTCAGACTCAGCGGAACAATGAGCTTCGCAATAGTCGGCGATATCAGGCGCTAAAAAAGTGCGGGGCGTTTTACTCTCTTTCACCTTTTTGGTGGGAGTTTCACTCACGCCACCACCCCTTCGCCACGGCGGAAGACCCATTGCGTTTCAGTTGAAACTTCGGGTGCATAAGCATAACCCGCCAGATTAAAGTCTTTCAGTGCTTGCACATCATCAACCGCTTGCTCGGCGGCATAGCGTACCATTAATCCGCGCGCTTTTTTGGCGTAGAAACTGATGATTTTGTACTTACCGGCTTTTTCATCTTGAAAAACCGGCGTAATGATGGGTGCTTGAATGGCTTTGGCTTGAATGGCGGAAAAATACTCGGTCGAAGCCAAATTGACCAATACGGGTTGAGCTTGTTGTGCCAACAAGACATTCACTGCTTGCGTTAACCTATCGCCCCAAAAGGCATACAGGTTTTTACCCCGACTGTTGGCAAAACTCGTGCCCATTTCTAAACGATAAGGCTGCATATAATCCAGCGGACGCAATAAGCCGTACAAGCCTGACAAAATGCGTAAATGGTCTTGTAACCAATGAATTTGCTCTGCACTTAACTGACTGGCAGACAAGCCTTCGTAAACATCGCCATTAAATGCAAACACCGCTTGCTTGGCGTTATGAGCAGAAAAAGGCAACTGAAAATCGCGATATCGCTGCACATTCAGCTCGCTTAATTTAGCGGATAAGTCCATCAGTTTGGCGACATCGTCAACCGATAATTCACGCAAAGCCTCAATTAAGACTTGCGACTGATCTAAAAAATCACACTGAGTCGCTTCCGCTAAGGGGGCTGGTGCGTCCATATCCAATGCTTTGGCAGGCGAAATAAGCATGAGCATTATTCAGCATCCTTTGATAAATAATCGTTCAAATATTGTAACCGCTGCACCGTGCCCACATCCAGCCAAAATCCCCGATGATGTTCACCACTCACTTGATGCCTCTGCATGGCTTGGCGTAACAAAGGTGCGAGAGGAAACCGACCCGGCTGACACTGAGCCAATAAAGCGGGCGAAATCAGCGAGACACCGGCAAAGGTTAAACTCGGTGCATCCCTCACCAGACCTTGCGGGTTCAGGCTAAAATCGCCCTGCGCATGATGCTCTGGGTTATCGACCAAGCACAAATGCGCTAGCATCTCCTCAGCCAGGCCTCTTTGCACCCAGTCTGCCAAATTGATATCAGTAAACACATCGCCATTCACCAACAAAAAAGGCGCTTCACCCAGTAACGGCAAAGCCTTGAAAATACCACCACCCGTTTCTAACCCCAGCTCACCTTCGGCAGAATAGCGAATCTTTAATCCCCAGCGGCCACCATCACCCAAGGCTTGTGGAATTTGCTCGCCTAACCAGGCATGGTTAATAATAACTTCTTGAACACCCGCACGCGCCAAGGCTTCTAAATGCCACACAATCAAAGGTTTTCCAGCCACCTTTAATAACGGCTTGGGCGTGTTATCGGTTAAGGGCCGCATACGCTCACCCCGACCGGCGGCTAAAATCATCGCTTTCATTAATGGTCAGGTCTCATCAACAGCAAGACTCGTATTATCTGACAACAATAGGTTACGGCGCGCTAAACGTTCTTGCGCTTCTTGTAAAGCTTGATGTAATTGTTGCTCAAGCATCGCTTTGGGCGGCAATTCTGTCCAATACTCTGCAACGGTAATGCCGTCTTTGTGCATTTCTAATAATTCGACCTGCTCACGACTCGATTCGGCACATAAAATCAAATCAATTGGTGCTTCTTCGTTGGCTTGCCGTTCATGCTTGTCTAACCACTTTAGGTAAAGCTCCATCTGTCCTTTATGCGCCGCCTTGAACTTGCCTAATTTTAATTCAATGGCAACCAAACGACGCAAAGGACGATGAAAAAACAATAAATCGAGATAAAAATCTTCACCGTCAATTACCATGCGCTTTTGACGTTCCATAAAAGCAAAGCCACGTCCTAACTCAAGCATAAACTGCTCAAGCTGACGCAAAATCGCTTCTTCTAAATCATTTTCGAGGTAGCCTTGCTGCAACCCTAAAAAATCCAAAAAATAAGGATCCTTAAAGACAAGACCTGTACTGAGTGATGACTGAGTTGATAGCTGACTGAGTTGATGCTGAATACCTGCACTTTGGCTACTGGCAATCGCTGTCCTCTCGTAGCTTTTTTGCTCGATACGTTGACGCAGCTCGCGCACACTCAAGTTTTCTTGTACGCAGATATGGGCATAATATAGGAGAGATTCATCTTTCTTGAGTGGCAAAATGCTAACAAAATGACTCCAACTCAATTGTCGTGACAGTGTCGCGACAATTGCACTATCAGGAAAACGCTCGGCAAACTTCATCATGCGACGCAAGTTTTTTGCTTCAAAACCGCGTCCGAATTCAGCGCAAAGCTGAGCACCTAGCTGTTCGATTACTTTACTACCGTAAGCAGCGCGTTCGCCGCCCAAAACTTCATTGCGTAAACGCTCCCCCACAGCCCAATAAAGACGGGTTAGTTCCGAATTAACGGTTTGGCTAAGACGTGTTCGGCTTTCCGTAATGAGTTGATGCAATGCCTTAAATAACGCTTGGGTAGGTTGACTATCGCTCAAAGTCGTCATTTTACCGACTCCAAAAACGCCATAGCCACGTCTTCACCCTGCTCAATTGCCAGCTCAACAGCTTGCTTTGCTTTTTGAAGTAATTGTTCACGGTCATTAATTAGGATAGCATGGGTAATGGGCATGTTTTTTTCCTAAGCAAAAAATGACAAGAAGGGGCTTTATTTTATCCCAAAGCCTTCACCAACACCTAAAAAAGGTACAATAGCTAAGTAAATTATACCAATAACCTGATGGAGAAAATCCCATGGCACATATCACCCTAGGCGGCAACGTAATCGAAACCTGTGGCAACCTACCTGCCGTCAACAGCAAAGCGCCGAATTTTAGTTTGGTTGCAAGCGATCTGTCTGAAAAGACGCTGGCGGACTTTGCCGGACAAAACCTAATCCTCAATATTTTTCCCAGCATCGATACCGGTGTCTGTGCTGCTTCGGTACGTATGTTCAACGAAAAAGCCAGCAGTCTAGCCAATACTCAAGTATTGTGTATTTCGGCAGACCTTCCCTTTGCTCAATCCCGCTTTTGCGGTAGTGAAGGGCTAGAAAAAGTGGTCAATCTTTCTAGCTTCCGTAGCAGCTTTGGTACTGACTATGGCGTGACTATTACCACTGGTCCGATTCAAGGGTTATTATCGCGTGCGATTGTCGTCATTAATGCTGACGGGGTGATTGTGCATACAGAACAAGTACCCGAAATCAAACAAGAACCCAACTACATCGCTGCCATTAATGCGTTAACCGCTTAAACTTGGCACACACACCCTCACTGATAGGTTGATTAGTGAGGGTGTGAACAGCGCTTAATTGATGCTTAATTCAGTAACTTCTCTCCCACTCGCTTCTCAAGCCAATCAGCCAAGTTCGATAGTTCAGGGTAACGACTGGCTACACTTAACACATACTTCAGCACCAGCGGCATGTCTTTAAGATAACCCTTTTTGCCATCTCGGTGATACAAACGGGCGAAGATACCCAACACTTTCAAGTGCCTTTGCACGCCCATCCAATCAAAGGCTCTGACAAAGCCCGACCACTCATCTTTTGTTAACCGCCCTGCCGACACCAAGGCCAAAAAGTAAAAACGCAGCCATTCGGTGATTTGATCCTCATCAAAACGCACATAAGCATCGCGCAATAACGAGACGGCATCATAAGTCAGCGCACCGCGCACTGCATCCTGGAAATCAATGACACCCAAAACGCCTTGATCCGTAACCATCAAATTACGACTGTGGTAATCACGATGCACCAGCACTTGCGGCTGTGCCAAAGCATTACCGCTGAGCAATCGCAACCATTGCTGCCATTCGCTCTGCTCAAAAGAAGACAAGGGCGCATCACAATGTACTTTCAATAACCAATCGGGTAACAGCTGCATTTCACGCACCAATAAAGGGGCATCATAATTTGGTAAGCTTTGCGCCACGGCTGGCTGTTGCTCATGCGTTTGCCAATTCACCAGTTGTGTCAGGGCTTGCCGATACAGCCGATCAATCGCTACCTCATCAGCTTGAGAGACCGCTTGCGCCAAGGTCGTATCACCAAAATCTTCCAGCAACAAAAACCCTTGCTCTACCGACTGAGCATAACAAGCAGGAACCGCCACCGACAAAGTCGCCATCGCCTCACGTACCTGTAAAAAAGGACGCACATCCTCCTGTGGCGGCGGCGCATCCATCACCATCGCCGTGGTATCGTCTGCACCTTGCCAACGAAAATAGCGTCTAAAACTGGCATCGCCCGTTAAGGCCGTGAGCTGACCTTCTCGCCAAGCGGCTTGTCCCGCTAACCATTCTCGTATCGCCTGAGCACGAATATCTTGCATAATTTCTCCCTAAGCCGTCATTGCCTGATAAAATACTCGTTTTATCACGCTATTGACAAGTTGATGTTGTCCTTTTCTCGTCTCATCGCTAGCTTACTGTTAACGAGTGCCTGCTTCTCTGCTGCTTACGCTGAGGATGTTTGTCGCTATTCGTGGCTATTTGCGCCCGATAGTTGGCAACTGTCTGCCGGACAAAAAGAGCTGGTGGGCGAACAACTCAACCATCCCAATCAAGACTTATTCACCCTTTCGGGTGATGCCAGCGTTACCCTATCTGATAAAAAACTCAATGCCGACCTCATTCGTTACCATCAAGAGAGCGATAAAGCCTACGCCTTTGGTCATGTGCGCATCCAAAACAAGCAATACTTAGCCACAGCAGAAAGCGCCGAGCACGATGAAAAATCGCAAACCACTCAGTTAGAGCAACTCAACTATCAACTGATCGAAAACAAGGCATGGGGAACGGCCGATAGTGCGGTGTTGACACAAAACAATGAACAAGTGGCTTTTCATAAACTGCGCTACACGGGTTGTCCCATGGGTGAAGAGTCTTGGTGGATGTCCTTTGATAAGCTCGTTGTCGATGATAAAGCCAAAACCGCAACGGGCGACCATGCGGTGTTACGTTTTCACGATGTGCCCGTATTTTACTTTCCTAAGTTTCAATTTAGTACAGCAGATAGAGCATCGGGCTTGCTCATGCCAACGATTGCCACCTATTATAATGAAACCGCGGGCGTAGGCAGCACCAAATCGATTGTCAAAATTCCCTATTATTTCAATATTGCCCCCAACATGGATGACACCCTCACTGTCATTCAAGTCGCAGATCGCGGGCAAGCGATTGATAACGAATTTCGCTATTGGTTTAACAGCCAACGCGGCGATTTAACCACCACCTTCTTACGCGACGACACCACTCGTCAAGATCGTTATCGTGTCTGGTGGAATGCCAGCCAAACGCTGCCGCAACAATGGCAACTCAACTGGTCTTGGCATGATGTTTCTGATCCCGCTTTTTATCGGGAAACGCAGCTAACGGATTTTTATCTGCGTAACATGCTCTACTTGCCGCGTCATATTAATTTGAGCAAAAGCTGGGATAATCACCAAGTCAGCGCTCAACTACTCGACTTTAAGCAAATGCTTTACGGTCAACCCTACTATAGCGCCTTACCTAGTCTGCAACATCAGTGGAAGTTTGAACCCAGCAACTCGCCCTACTATGCGCGTATGAGCAGCGAGTTTAGTCACTTCCTAGCCCCACAAGCACGCACGCCCATTGCCACGGGCAATCGTGTTCACCTTGCACCGACTTTAGGTTTTGACCTGTGGAAACCCTATGGTTTTTTACGGGGTAAAACACAACTGCTGATGACTCAGTATGATTTAACCGACAACAGCAATAACCAACTCAGCCGAGTGTTGCCCTTAGCCAGTTTGGATGCTGGGACAGTGTTCGAAAAGTCGATTAGCTTGTTCAATCAAGGCTACGTACATACGCTTGAACCGCGCATCAAATATTTATATGTTGGCACACAAGATCAATCTCAATTTCCCGTATTCGACACCATGCTGCGCAATTTCGATTATTTGCAACTCTATGCCGATAACCGTTTTACCGGACTAGACCGCATCGGCGACACCAATCAAATTACCAGCGGACTGTTTAGTCGACTGTTTCATGACAGTGGCAAGGAATTTTTAGAACTGGGTGTTGGACAAATCACCTACTTTCAGAATCGGCAGGTGCAATTAGCCAATCAGCCACAAGAAACCAATGAATTTTCCGATATTATTGTCACCGCCTCTCTGGTACAAAACCGTTGGCGCGCCAGCTTAACGCAACAATTGGATAGAGACAGCAAAAAACTGGTGCAAGAAGACACCAGCCTGCAATATTTAGCCGATAATGACAATCGGCTTGTCGTGCGTCATCGTTTACGTCAAAAAGGCACCGCATTAGAAGATGAACAAACCACCTTTGGCGGTAAGTTGCGTTACAACGGACTGCTCAGCAGTATGCATTTTGTCAACTATAACCACACCAGTCAGCAATTACGCGGCGCGGTCAATGCCGTTCAATATGATAGCTGTTGTTGGGCAGCACAACTGATTTGGGAACATAATCTCTATATTAACCAAGTGCAGGATGATATTATTCGCCTAGCATTTATCTTTAAGGGACTCACCACTTTCGGCAGCACCGCTGGCGACAAGGTTGACTCTCGACTTTATTTTGAATGAGGCTAACACCGCATGAACACCCCCCGTTTACTGACTTTCACTGGCATGTTAATCAGCAGTCTTTTTGCCTCGCTCACCTGGGCAGACGAACTGCTTGACCGCAGCATTGCCATCGTCAATCGCACCGTCATTACCGAATCGGAATTGATGAATGAAAGCCGCGATATTGTGCGCAATTTGTCGGCACAAGGGGTGAAGCTACCGCCTGCTCAAGAGCTTTACAAACAAGTGTTAGAACAGATGATTCTAAAACAAGCTCAAGAAGACTTGGCCTCTCAGCTGGGCATTCGTATTCGTGATGAAGAAGTGAATGAACGGTTACAAGCCATTGCTCAGCAAAACAACCTTGACCTCATCACACTGCGTCAACGTTTGGAAACACAAGAACCTGGTAGCTTCACGCGCCTACGTGATTCCGTGCGAGACGAATTGTCTATTGAAGAGCTACGCAACCAAGAAGTGGTACAGCGCATTCGCGTCACGCCCGAAGAAGTGAAAAACTTTGTCAATCGTAAACTCGGCAACACGGGCAACAATACGCGTTACAAAGTACAGCATTTGCTCATTGCCCTGCCTGAATCACCCAGTCCCGAGCAAATTTCAGCGACGCGTGATAAAGCCAAAATAGTTTGGCAAAACTTAAAAAACGGCGAAGATTTCGCACAACTGGCCATTCGTTACTCAGCCGATTCTAAGGCGCTGTCTGGGGGTGATTTAGGCTGGTTAGACACCTCTGAGTTGCCAGGCTTTTTAGAAGAAACGATTGTTGGCTTAGGTGAAGGCAATATCAGTGAGCCGGTACAAAGTGGACTCGGCTTTCATATTGTCAAAGTCAATGGCGTTGAAAAAAACAACAACACCGCCATTCCGGCCGATATGGAACAACAGGCGGTGCGCGTGTTGCGTCAGCAAAAAGGCAATAGTTTGTACGAGCAATGGTTACGCCGTGTGCGCGATGAAGCCTATGTCAATATTTTAGCGCCTGAATACAAACGTGACGGCGCTTAATCGCATGACCACACCGCTACTTCGCATCGCCATCACGCCCGGTGAACCTGCTGGCATTGGTATTGACCTAGCCGTGGCGCTCGCACAACAGGATTGGCCACATCAATTGGTGATGATTGTTGATCCCGACTTATTACTAGCCCGAGCCGCGCAGTTGGGTCAGTCTATTCGCATACGTCCTTTTGATGCCCAACAAGCAGCCACACCCAGCCTGGCTGGCGAGGCCACTGTATTAGCTGTTTCCTTGGCCAAGCCCTGTCATACCGGTTACCTGAATAAAGACAACGCCGCCTATGTGTTGGCGACTCTGCAAACGGCGGTCGATGGACTAACACAAGGCGACTTTCACGCGCTCGTGACAGGACCAGTGCACAAGGGCATCATTAACGATGCCGGCATTCCCTTCACCGGTCATACCGAATGGTTAGCCGAAAAAGCGGGCAATGTGCCGGTGGTGATGATGCTGGCTTGTCCCAGTTTGCGTGTGGCACTCGCCACCACTCATCTGCCCTTACGCGCCGTCGCCGATGCCATTACGCAACCCAGCCTCAAGACAGTGCTCAGCATCTTACATCAGAGTCTGCGGCAGGATTTTGGTATTGCACAACCCCGTATTCTCATGTCGGGACTCAACCCGCATGCGGGCGAAGGGGGGCATTTGGGACGTGAAGAAATCGAAGTCATTGAACCCGTCTGTCACTGGGCACAAGCTCAAGGCTGGCAGGTGTCGAATCCCTTACCGGCTGACACCCTATTCACCCCACCCTACTTAGCACGCACTGATGCTGTTCTGAGTATGTATCACGACCAAGGCTTGAGTGTGCTCAAGCATGTTGGATTTGGCCATGCTGTCAACATCACCCTCGGCTTGCCCTTTGTACGCACCAGCGTCGATCATGGCACAGCGCTCGATTTAGCCGGCACGGGTAAAGCCGAAGTGAGTAGTTTTATTTATGCCATTGAAACGGCCATTAACATGGCGCAACAACGCGCCAAGGCGAACACATGAGCCATCAACATAAAAAACGTTTTGGTCAGCACTTTTTACACGATCAATCAGTGCTGGAGCGCATGACGCACGCCATTGCACCGCAAGCCAGCGATGTCATGCTCGAAATTGGTCCGGGTGAAGGCGCCCTAACCGACCGCCTGATTGACCGCGTCGCCTCCTTTACGGTAGTGGAAATTGATAACGATCTGATCCCGACGCTGAACAAACGCTATGGCAATCGGGCTCACTTCAGTATTCGCCACCAAGATGCGCTCACTGTCGATTACGGCAGCATTGCCAACCCCTTACGCGTCGTTGGCAACCTGCCCTACAACATTTCCACACCGCTGATTTTTCACTTGCTGGAATCGCGTCACGCCATTACCGATATGCACTTTATGTTGCAGAAAGAAGTGGTGCAACGCCTTGCCAGTGAGGCGGATGGCGAGCATTATGGACGCCTGAGTGTTATGGCGCAATATTACTGCGCCATTGAAGACCTCTTCCATATTGGTCCAGAAGCCTTCGATCCACCACCTAAGGTCGATTCTGCTGTGGTGCGATTAGTGCCTTATCAACAGTTACCGGCACAAGCACAAAACGAAGCGACTTTTGCTCGCATCGTCAAGCAGTCTTTTTCCATGCGTCGTAAAACCCTGCGCAACAACTTAAAAGGCTGGCTGACAGCAGAACAAATCGAAGCCTGCGATATTCAACCAGGTCATCGCGCCGAAGTGTTAACGGTGGCGGATTTTGTGCGATTAAGTGATGCTTTTGATAATGCGAGTGCCCACAAAGATGAGTGATCATTACCTTCCCATAGCCCCCATTCATATTGAAGTCGAAACTCACTATTTGCCGGAACATTCCCTTCCCATGCAACATAGGTACACCTTTGCCTATCAAATTACCCTTCGTAACGATGGCAAAATCTCGATGACCCTGCGTCGTCGCTACTGGCAAATTACCGATGACAACCAAAAGGTCGAAGTGGTGCAAGGAGCCGGGGTCGTTGGTCAGCAACCGACGCTGGATGCCAATGAAGCCTTTATTTATGCTTCTGGTGCGCAACTGAGCACCCCTTATGGGCAGATGGAAGGCTACTATGTGTTTGAAGATGCCCAAGGTCACGCTTATCGTGCGCCGATTGCCCCTTTCTTGTTAAGCATCCCACGGACGCTACATTAAGATGAGTGGCGCTCAACCTAAGGATGCCAAACGCTACGTCATAGGCGATTTACAAGGCTGTTTTGACAGTCTGCAAACCCTGCTCAATCAAGTCGGCTTTCGCGAAGGTCATGACCAGGTGTATTTGTTGGGCGATATTATTAATCGAGGCCCACAATCGCTGGAATGCTTACGTTGGGCGGTGCACACGCCGAATGTCACTAGTGTACTCGGTAATCACGACTTTCATCTGCTTGCCGTCGCCACCGGCAATGAGCGCTACCACAAAGCAAGCGACACACTGATACCCATTCTGCAAGCCCCCGACCGATCTGTTCTGCTCGACTGGCTACGTCACCGCCCCCTGCTCATTCGCTTGCACGATGTGAACACCACTTTGGTGCATGCGGGCATCGTGCCGCAATGGTCGTTAGCGCAAGCACAACAGCAGGCGCACGCCATTGAACAGCGCCTGCAAGCCGATGACTGGCAAGAGTTTGTGCATCAGCACCTTTATGGCAATCAACCAGCGCATGAAAGCGAAGCTGACAGCGACATCGCCTCGCTGCGTTATGCCATCAACAGTTTCGCGCGCATGCGTCTGTGTCAGGCCGATGGACGCCTAGAATTCAAACACAAGCTAGCGCCCGATCAAGCCCCGGCTGGTTATGCCCCTTGGTTTAGTTGGCCACGTGTCGATGAAAGCTGCGGACGCATTTTATTTGGTCACTGGTCAACCCTCAGTCAAGACACCCAGCTAGCCCCGCACCCGAATGCGGTCTGTTTAGACAGCGGCTGTTTATGGGGCAAAGCACTCTCGGCGCTGTGTTTAGAAACCAATACACTCACCAGCATTGACTGTCCACAATACGCCAAACCCGGTAAAGACTAGGTTATGCACATGAAGCCATCCACGCCCCCAACCGCCAATGAACTATTAGCTAAGCTCGCTAGCGTCGATTTGACACGATTAGATGCGCAGCAGCAACTCATTCAACTCAGAGCCGGTAAAGACCTGAACTTTTTCATTATTCCCATAACGGTGCTAATTTTATTAGCTGGAGCGGCCATTGGTCTGAATCTAGGCAAGATGATTTGGGGCTTTGTCGGGGGGGCGGCATTGGCCTTGTTGGTTGGTTACGCTTATCACTTATGGGATATGCAATGGCAAACAGCCGCAACCGATCAGGTGTTGGCTTACATCAATGAATTAGAGGGCGAACAGGGTTTTTTACCCTGGTTTAAGCCGTTACTCGCTAAACAAAACTACCGTCGTCTTTTTTACAAACTCAGCAAACAAGGACAAGTCGAAATTGACGACTATGTTCGTGCCATTAAACGATTGCAACAAAAAGACAGTGCTTTTTTACTCAGCCAACTGCAAGCACTCTACCCAGAAACTGCCGCGCCATCAGAAAAACAGCCCCAATAACGGGGCTGTTTTTTATGGGCATTTAAGAAGCGAATAGCGCTTACGCATCGACCCTATCACGTCAGTCGTTTTATCGACGCCTGACCACCCTGACCCAAATCGAATACCTGTACGCGTGCCAACATTTCCGATGCCTGCTCGCGCAAGGTGTTCGCTGTGCCAGAGATTTCACTAATCAACGCATCATTTTGTTGCGTGCGTCCGTCCATTTCCTGCATTTTGGCATCGATTAACGCCATGCCATTACGTTGTTCCACCGTGCCTTGCGCAATCTGCTCAATGGCACTATCGGTTTCACGCAGACGGGCTTCGATGGCCTCAAAGGCTTTCACGGTTTCTGCGACTAAGGCATCACCGCTGGCCGTTTTCTCAATCGACTGATTGACCACCGCTTTAATTTCTTGTGCCGCTTGTGCCGATTTTTGCGCTAAGGCTCTCACTTCACTCGCCACCACGGCAAAGCCGCGTCCATGTTCACCGGCACGCGCCGCTTCAACCGCTGCATTCAATGCCAACAAGTTCGTTTGGAAAGCAATGGAATCAATTAAGCCAACAATGCCAGTAATTTTTTCATTCGCTTGGCGAATATCGCGCATCGCCTGCACCGTTTGGTTCATCGTCACCACGCCCGCTTCCGAAGCCGATAACGTGTCAGCGGCTAATTGACGCCCTTGTTCTGTTTGTTTAACGTTGCCTTGCAGTAAAACCAAAACCTGTTGCGTAGACAAAAGCGCATTTTGCAAATCTACCGCTTGCTCGTGGCTGCGATGCGAGAAGTGCTCATTGCCCGATGACACTTCATGACTGGCTTGCTCAACAATGTGCGCCGCATGGGCAATTTCCATTAAGCTCGACTGTACTCGCTCCATCCCCTGATTCATCGCCACCGCAATATCATTTAACTCGCCCAGATACTGACCTTGCATACGCGCCACAACACGCCCTTGCGACAAGGCTTGCGCCAATTGCAGAATGTCATTCACCGCCTGAGATAGCCCATCTGCCATCTGGTTGATGTTAGCACTTAATCGACCCAAATCACCTTCGGCTTTGACGCTAACGCGCGCGCTAAACTGACCGCTCACCAAGCACTGCATGGTGCGATTCACGTCCGACACCACCGCATCTAAACGACTGGCGGTATCCATACTCAGCTGTACCAGTTCGCGGTAACGGCCCGACAAACGCTCGCTAACGCTGTGCGCCGTAAAATCGCCTTGCTGTAAGGAGGTTAAGGCATTGGTTAGACAGACCATACTAGCGGAAATGGCATCAACCGACTCATTCACTTTCTCTTTCAGATGCAACAAGTCGCCCGACAGTTGACCATGCACGCGCTGACTAAAATCGCCCGTTGCCAAGCCATGCACCACTTGATTCACCTCGTTCAGCGACTGACCTACCTGAGCAACAAGTGCATTAAAAGCCTGGGCGCTCTCACCCAATTCATCATTGCGTTTACCAAGCGAAACACGTTGACTGAAGTCAGCACTGGAAGCGATATCACGCATTTTATGAGTCAAAACCGTGATAGGAGTTGCAATAGAACGCGTTAGCAAAACACCGACAACACTCACAAAAATAGCCATCAGGGCAGCTAATAAAAACTGTAAGGCATTAGCAAATTTAAGCGCAGCAGCGAGATCCTGTTCAGACTGTCTCAAGTTTTGCTCTTGAATTTCGGTGAACTCATCAATCAGTTTGAAAAATCTGAGTTGAATATCTCTCATCGATCCATAGAGCACATCAACTGCCTCTTCTTTCATATCAGCGTCTAAGTTACTGAGAAACTCACCCAAGGCAGTATAGGTTTCCGCACCGTTGGCGCGAATCTTATCAATCATTTCCGCTTCTTGCGCAGAAAGCGGCAATTCAGACAGTTGTTTTAAGCGCTCACCATAACGATCGGCGGAGTCACGCATCGTTTGTCGTTCTTGCTCTTGTTTTTTAGGATCTGTCATGATGACGAGATTACGTTGTACTTCGGCACGGACAGCCGACTCGTATTGTATCTGACGCGCCAGGTCATATTTAACGCGATGCTCATTGAGCATTTGACTGACACGAGACTCCACTTTAGTGTTCATCACTAACGTAATGCCTGAGCCTAATGCAACCAACACAAAAACACTAGCGAATGCCAGTGTGAACTTACCTTTGATCTTCATGAACCATCCTAGCGTTTATTCTTGTATTTTTCGCTCCCACCGTTGCCAGTGAAAGACAAAGGCATGACGCTCATCAGCTAGATGCGCTTCTGATGTCATTAACTGCCATTCATCATCACTCCATTGGGGGAACCAAGCATCAGCCTGCGCTAATTGGGTCTCGACTTGCGTTAATACTAATTCAGTTGCCTGCGTAAGACAAGTAGCGTAAATTTCTCCGCCACCTATAATCCACACCTGTTCTAAGCCTTGCAACATCAAGCTGTTATAAAGCTGATACCAATCATGAGCAACTTCGATACCTTCATGCGTCCAATGTGGCTGACGTGTCAGTACAATATTACGACGATTGGGTAAAGGCCGACAGCCTAAAGACTCAAAGGTTTTACGCCCCATCACCACCACGCCACCCTGCGTAGAAGCCTTGAAAAACTTGAGATCATCGGGCAAATGCCAGGGCAGCTGATTATCAAAACCAATGGCACGATTTTCATCGATGGCGGCAATTAGGGAAACCTTCATACCGCCACCTTGGCCGAAATATGTGGATGAGCTTGATAGTTTTCGATCACAAAATCATCAAACTGATAGTCAAAAATACTGTTAGGTTTGCGCAAAATTTTGAGGGTTGGTAGCGGATAGGGTTCGCGCGTCAACTGCAACTGTGCCTGCTCGATAGTGTTACGGTATAAATGCACATCACCACCCGTCCAGACAAAATCACCCACCTGCAGGTCACACTGCTGCGCAATCATGTGCGTTAGTAAGGCATAGCTGGCAATATTAAACGGAACGCCCAAGAACACATCGGCACTGCGTTGATACAACTGACAATTTAACCGACCATCGCTCACCTGAAACTGAAATAAAGCATGGCAAGCCGCTAAGGCCATACGCCCTTGTTGCACATTGGCTTGCGGTGAAATACTTTCATCGGGCAAATCAGCCGGATTCCACGCCGACACAATCAAGCGACGACTGTTAGGACGGGCTTTGATTTGCTCAATCACTTGCTCGATTTGATTCAACTCTCGACCATCGGGCGTTGCCCAACGTGTCCATTGTTTGCCATATAAAGGTCCTAACTCGCCCTCTGGCGTTGCCCATTCATCCCAGATACGCACACCATGCTCTTTTAAATAAGCCAAATTGGTATCGCCGCGTAAAAACCACAATAACTCAATCGCAATCGACTTCCAATGCAACTTTTTGGTGGTGAGCAAAGGAAAACCCTGCTGTAAATTAAAGCGCATTTGATGACCAAATACGCCGACTGTTCCTGTACCGGTGCGATCATCCTTCGCCGAACCCTGCGCCAAGATTAAGCGTAATAAATCATGATACTGTTGCATGACGCTTGCTCCAGAAAAAGATTAAGAAGAGTCCGCCTGCAATCATCGGCAAACACAGAATTTGACCCATAGTGAGCCAATCCCAAGCGAGATAGCCTAACTGAGCGTCGGGCATACGCCAAAACTCGACCAAGAAACGGAAGGAACCATAGCCTAATAAGAAGAGTCCCGATACCGCGCCCACACCACGCTGTTGGCGTGAGTACCACCAAAGAATGACGCCTAACACCAATCCTTCTAACAGCGCTTCTAATAACTGCGTCGGATATTTAGGCACCAAGGCTTGCACGTTATGATCGTAAACCAGCATCGCCCAAGGACTATCTTCTGGCGCCACCTTACCCCACAACTCACTGTTAATGTAATTGCCAATACGGCCAAAAAACAGCCCAATCGGCACAAAGGGAGCAATGAAATCGGTAATTTCTAACAGTGACTTGTTGATTTTACGACCATAAAACCAAACCGCGGTAATCACACCCAACAAGCCACCATGAAAAGACATACCGCCTTGCCATATTTTCAGCATATCTAAAGGCTGATTGAGATAGTGTGCAAAGTCGTAAAAGAAAATATAGCCAATGCGCCCCCCTAAAATCACACCCATGGCGCAATAGAAGAGTAAATCGCTCACCTGGTCTTTATTCCAATGGCGCCAGTCATCACGGGTTCGCACCGTGCCATAATACCAAGCACTTAAGAAACCGATTAAATACATCATTCCGTACCAGCGCACCTGCACCAGCCCCAAATCGAGGGCGACAGGATCAATGGTTTGATAAGTCATCATATTGCTTTTTCCTACACCAAACTCTGAATCATTACTACCAATAACAGTAGCGTCGTACTTTCAGTTAACTCAATACCCGCACCCAGCGCATCGCCCGTTTGTCCACCCAATCGCCACTGTAACCAAACCCGCCATAGCAACACAGGCACTAAGGCACACAACAACATAGGCGATAACATTAAGCTGACTAGCGTTAATACACCCAATCCCCAGCCTAGCTGACTGGGCTTACCTTGCCAGGCAAAGGTTTCACCTAAACCGGGTTTAATGCTGGGCAAACTCAACGACCACCAAGCCGCGCCCAGTCTTGCCCAAGCCGGCACGACAATCAACCACCATGCGGACAGATCGGCGTAGGCAAACAAGGTGAGTAACACCCACTTCATTAGCAGTTGCAACACTAAGGCAACGACACCAAAACTACCGACATGCGGGTCAGACAACACGCTGAAGAAGCGCTCTTCATTAGCATGAGCGGCACCTAAGGCATCGGTTAGGTCGGACAAACCATCCAGATGCAACGCCCCCGTCACCCATACCCACAATAGCAATCCAAACAACCCCGCCAACAGCGGATGAATCAGATTTCCAAGCATCCAAGCCGCCGCTACCAGTGCGCCCACCACCACTCCCGCCAAAGGAAACCAGACTACCGCTTTCGCCATATCGCTCGGCTGAAAATTAACCACTTTCGGCATGGGTAAGCGCGTTAGAAAGGTCATAGCGAGAATAAAACCCGTCGGCAAGCTCACGCAGACTCCTGAGGGGGCAAGGCCTTATGAGGCTCTACTTCACGAGGTCCAAACAGGCGATCGACCAACAAACCCAATAACGCCGTTACCAGCAATAAGGTGGATGATAAGAAAATCTTAAGCGTCAGGTTCTCGACATCGATAATATCCCAAATATCGAGCAAGCCAATGGTCAACCCCGACACCAGAGCCACTACCGCTGTATAAAAACAAATTTGTCTGAAGGTGGGCATCGCCTACTCCTATTATCTATGCGGGCATATTAGCATATTTCTTGGGCTTAAGCCGTTGCCAAATGAGACACAAACCAGCTATGCTCAGCAAACCAGAAGCCCAGCCCCGATTTATAACACCATTTAAGAGATGCCCCATGTCTTTTCAACTCGATGCTCGCCTAGCGCAAGACAGTCTATTCATTACCGACTTACCCCTATGCCAAGTTCGCTTAGAAAATGTGCGCAACTTTCCCTGGCTTATTTTAGTGCCACGCATCAACAATCTAACCGAAGTTCATCAACTGAGCGCTGAACAACAAGCCCAACTGATGAGCGAAAGTAGCCGCTGCGCTCAGGCGTTGAATCAGTGTTTTGCCCTCGATAAAATTAATGTCGGCGCCTTGGGCAATGTGGTGTCACAATTGCACTGGCATGTGGTTGGGCGTCGCAAAGACGATGATGCCTGGCCTAAACCTGTGTGGGGCTTTTCACCCACCGATGAATGGACAGCTTACGAGCAAGTGGCTTTGCAGACTCAACTTCAAGCTTTGCTAGCATCATGACCAGCGATTCAAGTCTCGTCTAACACTTGTCTAATTCAAAAACCCATTAAAGTGTGATGTAATGGTGGTCTTAACTAAGAGACTGTCATGCATCATGGCTAAAACCAATTTCAAAGGCAATAAAAGCACGCTCGACAGTAAAATCTGCCTTGTCTGTGCTCGCCCCTTCAGTTGGCGCAAAAAATGGGAAAACTGTTGGGCGGAAGTCAAATACTGCTCGGATCGTTGTCGCGCGCAGAAATCTAAGACACAGTCAGCATGAGCCAGCTCATTCTCATTTTGGGCGATCAGTTATGTCTTAATAACCCAGCCCTGTCGCATTTCGATGCTCAGCACGACAAGCTAGTGATGATTGAAGCCGTCGAAGAATCGACCCATGTCTGGAGTCATAAGGCACGCATCGTTTATTTTCTCAGTGCCATGCGCCATTTTGCCCAAAGGTTGCGCGAACATTACGGCGAACTGGCTCTGGATTATTGGGCATTAGAGCAACACAGTCACACACGCTTGGTCGATGCCTTGGGCGCTGCCATCAGACAACACGCCGCCACGCAGGTGGTTTGCCAACACGTGGGTGATCTGCGTTTGCATCATGCCATTACCACTCTCTGCCAGCAACAGGGCGTTAGTTTGATTTGGACTGAAGATGCGCACTTTTTGTGCTCACCCGCCGACTTTTGCACTTGGATGCACGGCAAAAAGCAACTGCGCATGGAGTTTTTTTACCGATGGATGCGCCAGCGCACCGGTGTGTTGATGCAAGGAACTGAACCCGAAGGCGGACAATGGAATTACGATACCGATAACCGCCAATCCATTCCCAAGCAAGGCTTAGGCTGGATCACACCCGCGCAAACCTTTGCCCCCGATGCCATCACCCAAGCGGTGATAAATCTGGTGAATGAACGCTTTGCCACCCACCCCGGAAGCTGTGACGCTTTTAACTATGCGGTGACACACGAGCAAGCCTTAACGGCGCTAACCGATTTCATCACTCACCGTCTGACCGACTTTGGTCAACTACAAGATGCCATGTGGACGGACGAACCCTTCCTCTATCACTCCTTGCTGTCTGCTCCGCTGAATTGCCAACTACTGCACCCACAAGAAGTCATCGATGCCGCCTTACAGGCTTATGCGCTGGGAAAAGCGCCGCTCAATAGTGTTGAAGGGTTTGTGCGGCAAATACTCGGTTGGCGGGAATTTATGCGCGGCATTTACTGGCATCGTGCCAAGGCGTTGATGCAAGCCAATCACTTTGCGCATCAGCGCCCGCTGCCCGACTGGTTTTGGACAGGCAAAACCAACATGACCTGCTTATCGCAAGTTATCGGTCAAACTCTCACCACCGGCTATGCGCACCACATTCAACGCCTCATGGTGATAGGACTCTACGCCACCCTAGCTGAACTGCAACCGCAAGCTGTGTCGGATTGGTTTCATGCTGTTTATATTGATGCCACCGACTGGGTACAAAGACCCAATGTCATGAGTATGGCGCTTTATGCGAACGGTGGTGAATTCACCAGCAAACCTTATTTGGCCAGTGGCGCTTACATCGATAAAATGTCGAACTACTGCCAACACTGCCGCTTCAAACCGAAAGAAAAAAGCGGCGCTAACGCTTGCCCCATTACGCAACTCTATTGGCGCTTTCTCATTCTGCATTTCGACGAGCTCAGCCACAATCCGCGCACCAGCCTCATGGTCAGTCATGTGAAAAAGTTGAGCGAGGGCGACAAGCAACACCTTATTCGTGAAGCTGAACGCCATTTGAGCTAGGTTGAAACCCATGCATAACGGTATTCACTTGGTTTGGTTTAAGCGCGATTTACGCGTCAACGACCATCCTCCTTTAAGGCAAGCCAGTCAAGTGGGAAGCGTGCTGCCCTTGTATGTGTGGGAAACGGATTTTTGGCAACTGGCCGATAGCGATGCCCAACAGGCTGCCTTTATTAACGAATGTTTAGCCGACCTAGCACACCAACTGCGTCAGCTGGGCTGTGAACTGCAACAAGCGCAAGGCGATATGATTTCCCTGCTCGATCAACTGCATCAACAGCTCGGCATTGCCGCACTATACAGTCATGAAGAAACCGGCAACCTCTGGACCTATGCACGAGACAGACGCGTTATGGCTTGGTGTTTGACAAACCGAGTGCCTTGGCACGAGTGGCGACAAGATGGCGTAGTACGTCGCCTAACCGACCGCAATGGCTGGGCAGATCATTGGGAAGCCTTTTTTGCCGCCTCGCTCATGCCCGCACCCAATCACGTTCACGGGGTTGGCCTGCCGGAAGCACTAACCGCGACTCAGCCAAAACTGATTTTACCAGGCGAAGACAAACCCTTACGGCAAAAGGGGGGCACTGCACGCGCCAGCAAGCTATTAGACACTTTTTTAGACCATCGCGGTCTGCCTTATCGTTATGCCTTGTCTAGCCCCAACACCGCGCCCAAACATTGCTCACGCTTATCGCCGCATTTGGCTTACGGCACCTTATCCATGCGACAGATTGTGCATGCGTTAAGAGATGCTCAGCAGCAGTGGAAGGCTGAAAGCGCTTTGCATCCCGACAAATCGGCTTGGCTCAAATCCTTACGCTCGTTCGAGTCTCGCCTGCACTGGCATTGCCATTTTATGCAAAAGCTAGAGACTCAGCCGAATATGCAAACACAGAATTTGCATCCCGCATTAGACACCCTAGAAAGACCCTTCAACGCCGAGCATTTTGCCGCTTTTTGCCAAGGCGAAACCGGTTATCCCTTTGTCGATGCCTGCCTTAAACGTTTGCACGCAACGGGTTGGATTAATTTTAGAATGCGCGCCATGCTGGTATCTTTTGCCTGCAATTTACTCTGGCTGCCTTGGCAAGCGGTGGCTGCATTTTTGGCGCGACAATTTACCGACTACGAACCCGGCATTCACTACCCACAAGTGCAAATGCAAGCCGGCACAACCGGCATGAACACGCTGCGTGTTTACAATCCGGTGAAACAATCGCAAGACCAAGACCCAGAAGGCGTTTTTATTCGTACATGGCTACCCCAACTGGCACAAGTGCCAAACGACTACCTGCACACCCCATGGCAATTAACCCCGAACTTACAGCAACGCTATGGTGTGCGGATGGGTATTGATTACCCCATGCCGATTGTCGAACACAGCCAAGCAGCTCGTGAAGCGAAAATTCGTATTTATGGGCTACGCAAAAACGATGATAACCGCGCCATCACGCGTCAACTGCTGAATAAACACGGCAGCCGCCAACAGACAGCACGCAAGCCACGTAGCCGTCGCAGCTCACCTGCCGATAACCAGTTGAGTTTGGGGTTTTAAGCGCTCATGACAGCGGCTGGATGCCGGCGTTGCAATCGGGGCAAATACCATAATAAACCGACAACTCAGTTTGCCCCCACTCAGGGTGAAGCGCTAAATAGTCATCTTGATTCACCCATTCCTTGCCGTCGAGCAAACGATTACACATACTGCAACGTTTGAGTCGAGTTTTTCTAGGTTTGGCTTGTGTCAGCATGGTGCGGCTGTGTTGCCATGCGGTTTCAGTCAGTAACTGATGCGAAATGCGCATATTTCCATTCGCCAAAGGCGTTAACACCATTTCCATTTCACGCTTATGCGTGGGGGAATCGCAACGATAGCGACGCGTCAAGGATTTGCCTTGCACTCTTGCCGACGTGATCATGGTATCGGTAAACATTTGTGTTACATCACCACTAATTTGACTATCGAGTGCTTTACCGATGATATTTTTAGCCAACAAACTGGGCGTTTGGTAAATCATGGCATGCACATCCCAGTATTCTGAAACCGCAACAACGCAATTATTGGCATCTAACTCATACCACAAAGGAAGCTGTTGAATCGATTCAGCAACACTCATCAGCGTTTACTCACACTAACGTGAAGCATAGCGCTTTTTCAACCAATCGGTTGCTTGCTCTGCGCTTATAGGAGGCGAATAAATATAGCCCTGAATAATGTCACAACGCTGACCTCTGAGCCAATTCAACTGGTCAATCTTCTCCACACCTTCTGCAATCACCGTTAATTGCAGCGACTTAGCCAACTCTAGCACCGACTGCACCAAACTCTCGCCACTACTGTCACCGGGCACATCGTCAATGAAAGCCTTATCCACTTTCAACACGTCGATTGGCAAATTTTTCAGGTGAGTGAGTGAAGAAAAGCCAGAACCAAAGTCATCAATAGCAACGGTAATACCAGCAGAGCGCAAGCGTGTTAACAACTGAATGGCCTCGTTATAGTGCTCGATAGCTTCACTTTCTGTCACTTCAACCCCGATACATTTGGTGGGAAGTTGACTGTGCTCCAACTTTGCTAAAAAAGAATCGGCAAAATGAGGATCGCGTATCTGATGCACTGACAAGTTAACCGACACCTTAACCAGATCAATGCTTGGGAGGCTACACCAAGACTGTTGTTGTTGAAAAGCCATGTCGATAATGCGATGTGTTAGCTGCTTAATGAGCCCTGTTTCTTCTGCCACCGGAATAAAAGCAGCGGGTGAAACAGCATTTCCCTGCTCATCGGGAATACGAACCAAAGCCTCAAAACCAGCCAAACGACCATCTAAAGCGTAAACCTGCGGCTGGTAAAGTAAGAACACGCTATCTTCATCTAAAGCACAGCGAATGAGGGATTCCATGCGATTTCGATGTTCAAGCACCGTACTCTGATCATGTGCATAGCGTGTAACAAAACCACGACCATGATGCTTAACCTGATACATCGCAATGTCTGCATTGCGCAATAGCGTGTCCACATCATTGCCGTCACCAGGATAAATGGCCATACCAACACTGGCGCCAATATGGTAAGTGTTGTGTTCAGATGCTAATGGGCGCTCGCATTGTTCAATTAAACGCTCAGCAACCACGGTCGCTTCCAGCTCACTAATCGGCGGCACCAACACCGCCGCAAACTCATCGCCACCCAGTCGAGCTAGGGTGTCGATGCCACGCAAGCAAGAAGACATACGCTCACTAATGGTTTTTAGCACCCAGTCACCTTCTTGATGACCGTAAATATCATTCACTTTTTTGAACTTGTCTAAATCGAGAAACAACACCACCGCTTGGCTATGCTCGCGCTTAGCAAACGAAATGGCCAGCTGAATGCGGTCTCGCAATAATATGCGGTTGGGCAAATTGGTTAAGGAATCGTATTGCGCCATTTGCAATAGCTTTAATTCGGAATACTTACGATCACTGATGTCTGAGAAGACCGCCAGGAAATAGGTTTCGCCATTGTTTTCATCAACCATGCGCGATATGGTTAACCATTCCACATAAATTTCGCCATTTTTACGTTTATTCCAAATCTCGCCACGCCACAGACCCGCCTGATTAATACGCGCCCACATGGCGGCATAAAAATGTTGGTCGTGCTTACCCGATGACAAAATGGACGGACTTTTGCCTTTCACTTCATCGGCGGTATAGCCTGTCACTTCGCTAAAAGCGCGATTGGTAAAGCTGATACGATGCTGCGCATCGGTTAACATCACCCCTTCGTGCATTTCTTCTAAAATACGCGTGGTCAGGGCAAAGTGTTGTTGTAATCTAACCTGTTCACTGATGTTGGTAATGGTTAGCTTGTGGTATTCCCCGTCAAACACCATATCCACCAACAGATAATGGACTGGCTCTAACAGGCGGGTGCGCAATTCCACCGTCATGATTTGGTGCGGTTGTTGCAACCGACTGTGCAAGGCGTCGCGAAAGCGTTTCCGATCGTTAGCTTGGAAAGCATGGCTTAAACCATGTTGCTTCATTTTTTTACTATCCATGCCCAACAGCAAGCAAGCTTGCGCATTGGCTTGCACCAACTGAGCCTGCTCATCGAGCACCACATAGCCTACTGGCGCCTGCTCGAATAATTCCTTGTAGCGTTCACTTAGTTGTTCCACTTCCGTCTGAGCCAAAAACAAAGCTTCATTTTGCGTGCGCAGCTCTTCCTGATGCACACGCAATTCTTCCAAGGTCAGTTCATACTCATCTTGAATTTTCAGCAGTTCACAACGATCCTCGCGCATGGCGTTCAGTTCGGCCTGCATGGCCAATAATTGCGCTTGGTAAGAAAGCTCCGAAGACTCTCGATCAGTCGTGGCCGGTTTCGCTAGTGTCATACCTGCACCCCCTAACTGCTTATATCGTCATCCGAACCTTCAAACAGCATTAATGCCCCCTGTACTTGACGCTTTTCGGAATAATAAGGCGTAATGGTTAGCTGAAACGTTTGCGCACCAGACTGGACTTGGGTTTTGATCATGATGCCATCTTGCATCACTTGATGAATTTGGCTGCGTAAATCGGCCATGACAAAACGGGTATTCAGGCTGGTGATAATTTGTCCCAAATCACTTTGTTTGATGTCAAAAATGTGTTTAGCGGCCGAACTAAAACGGGTAATGCGCAAACGGTTATCCACCACCAACAAGGGCACACTTAATGAGGCTAACACATTTTCCAAATCGGCATTGACGGAGGCCAGCTCGGCCGTTTTAATTTGCAACTCTTGGTTAACGGTACTCAACTCTTCGTTGGTACTTTGTAGCTCCTCATTGGCAGTTTCCAATTCTTCGTTGGTGCTTTGCAATTCTTCATTGGCACTTTGTAACTCTTCGTTGGTGCTTTGCAACTCCTCATTGCTGGTTTCCAGTTCTTCAATGGTGGTTTGCAAATGCTCGCGCATCGCCATTAATTCTTGTTCCAACTCCGAAACACGCAGGTTTTGTAACTCGTTATCGGTTTCAATGTCGGGTTGAAGCTGATGAGCATCATAGACCTCGCAGGCAAACAACACCGCCCACAAGCGGGCGGTATTTTCTTCCACGGTGGGCATGGGCACAACGGTAATCTGCACCAAGCTCGGTTGTTCGCCATGACGAATTAAAATACGCGGCCCTTTGGTCAGCCCTTCCCGACGTGCTTTGTGTAGTAAAGCTCTGGCATCAATACGCAACTCGTCGCGTACCATTTTGAGCAGGTTCGGCTCCATCCGACCGGCTGGAAAGCTGATAAACGCACTGACATCGCCACGAATGTGCACAATATCGTTGCGATCATCGACGATGATGGTGGGAATGGTTAATCTGTCTAACAACACCTGATTCAGGCGCTCGTCGATACTTTTAGAGAGGTCTTCTTTTTGCAGGCGCAGGCTGCTAGGCTTATCGGAGCGCTTGCTGCTAGCGGTGACAAAATCCATCGGGTAAGTGGTGCCAGTCGCTTCAAACTGCTTGCTGAATAGGCGCACTTTTTTATCGACGTTGATAAACAAATTGGCCACCAAACTCACCGATTCTGATTTACCTAAAAAGAGTAAACCATTAGGCTTGAGCACGTAATGAAACATATTTAACACCCGTTTTTGCAAAATAGGGTTAAAGTAAATGAGCACATTACGACAAGAAACCAGATCGATTTTCGAGAAAGGCGGATCACGCACCAAATCTTGACGCGCAAACACCACCCGCTCACGAATCCGTTTGCTCACGGTATAGGTATCATCACGCACGACGAAATAGCGCTCTAACATCTCACTACTGACGTGGCGAATGGTATTGGGCAAGTAAATACCGCGACGCGCGTGCGACAGCGCATCCATGTCAATATCGGTGGCAAACACCTGAAAACCATAACGATTACCGAGCTTGCTCAAGACTTTATCGGCGACCATAGCAATGGAGTAGGCCTCTTCACCGGTGGCACAACCGGGCACCCAAATGCGCAAAGGGTCTTGGTCTAAATTACGTTTGACCATATCCGTGATGTATTGCTCAAGCAAAGCATAAGCATCGGCATCCGCATCACGGAAAAATTCCGTTACGGAAATTAAAATGTCTTTGAACAACAATTCGACTTCGCTGGGCGAACGCTCGAGTAGCGCCACATAGTCGGGCAGATGTTCTAACTTATGCACCGCCATGCGTCGCTGAATCCGACGTTGCAAGGTGTTGGGTTTATAGTTAGAAAAGTCACAATCCGTTTGTTCTAACACCAACTGAAAAATGCGATCCATGTCACTTTTGGCAACGGGCAGGTTTTGCATGCGATGACGAAAGGCCGGATTGCTCGACAGCATGGTCAGCTCTTGAGCAATTTGTGCGGGTTCGCGCACCAAATCGACTAGCCCCGTGTCAATCGCTGAACGCGGCATACCATTGTATTTAGCTGACTGCTCGTCTTGGCTGATGGTAATACCGCCGGCAGCTTTAATGGCACGCACCCCATGCGATCCGTCCGAACCCGTGCCGGATAAAATGATGCCAATGGCATCTTCACCCACGGATTCGGCTAGGGAGGTAAAAAACAAATCGACGGAAGGCTTGGGGCCAATATGCGATACCGGCTCTAAGTAGAGGGTTTTTTGACGCATGACCACATTGTGACCGGGCGGCGTGATGTAGATGGTGTTCATCTGCGGCTGCAATTCGTTGGTCACATCTTGCACCGACAAACTCGAAGCACGCGCAATCAACTCACGCAACAGACTGGGATGTTTGGGGTCCATGTGTTGCGCGATGATGTAGCACATATTACTGTCAGTCGGTAGCGCCGCCACCAAACTGCGCAAGGCTTCTAGCCCCCCTGCCGAAGCGCCAATCCCCACATAAAGCTGTTTGACCACTGTATCGGTGTTCGCCAAACCCGCTTCTAGTTCATTCATCATCACACCACCCGCATTTTGCTTGCTATGATCAACTCAGTCGCGTTAATTACGTCAACCTAAGCCATTGAACTAACAACTATATTATATTAAAAGGAATCTTAAAAACAATTCACTACGCGGTTTGCCTAAACGCCCTGCAATAGCCGTCTGCATCAACAGCCAAAACCGGTTAGGTGAAAGCCTCAACCACGGCGCGAAATTGATCCGAATCCATGGGTTTGGCTAGAAACCCATTCATACCTGCCTGACGACACTCAGTTTTGGTTTGCTCATCATCGTTACCCGTCATGGCCACAATCGGTGTTTTGATGCCTTTGGCACGCAACTTTTGTGTCACTTCCGTGCCTTCGATATCCGGTAGGCACACATCCATGAAAATCAAATCATAGCGGCCAGAACTGGCTTTATCGAAAGCCTCCTGACCACTGGCGGCGACTTCTGCTTGATAACCCGCTTTAGCCAACAGCGCCAACTCCACTTGTTGCATTAAGAGTTGATCTTCAACCAATAAAATACGTGGATTCATTAAAACTCTTGCCACTCAGTTGCTGACGGGGATGTTGCCGATTTTGCCCCACGAGCTGACTGCGTCTGATGACTGTGCAATGCCAATTTGGGCGGCGCTTTACTCGGTGCCAGCGCTTTGGCGGCGATTGTACCCTGTCCAACATTAAAGAAGCGCACATTTTCCATCAGCGCATCGGCTTCTTGACTGAGCTGCGCCACAGCCGCAGTGGTTTCTTCCACTAAGGCTGCATTTTCTTGCGTGACGCGGTCAATGTCGTCAATCGCTTGATAAACCTGACCAATGGCCGTGCTTTGCTCGGTAGAAGAACTGGCAATCTCACCCATCATACTGGCTACTTTTTCAATAGACGAGGTGATTTCACCCAGCATCTCGCCCGATTTATCGGCCAAACGCGTACCGGCGCTAATACGCTCAACACTGTCACTAATGAGGGTTTTGATGTCTTGCGCTGCCGAAGCCGATTTTTGCGCCAAAGCGCGCACTTCACTGGCCACTACCGCAAAGCCACGACCATGCTCGCCAGCACGCGCCGCCTCAACGGCGGCATTCAATGCCAGCAAGTTGGTTTGGAAGGCGATACTATCAATCATCGCCACAATATCAACAATGCGATTATTGGCCTCTTGAATCGATTGCATGGCACTGATGGTTTGTTGCATCACTTGCATACCCGAACCCGCTTGAGATTTCATTTGACCCGACAAATCAGCCACTTGCGTGGCGCGTTCGGTATTTGCTTGCACCGTCGATTTCATTTCTTGCATGGTCATACTGGTTTGTTGCAATGCACTGGCCTGTTCTTGCACACGACTCGACAAGCTGTGAGCGCCATCGGCCACATTGTTCGCTTGCTCTTGCACAATCGAAGACGACACCACCGCTTGCGCAATGGCTTGTTTCACTTTTTCGGCCGAGAAGTTAATGGCGTTTTTCAGTGCATGCATTTGCCCCTTGAAGGTACCCGATGGCAAGGCTTTGGTGAAATCGCCCGTTGCTTGCGCTTCAATCACGCCGTTAATCGAATCTAAGGCATGCTGAATAACCGACATAGATTCGTTGACATTGAGTTTGATGCGCTCATAAACGCCAAAAGCGGGCGAAGTAATACGACCGTTAAAATTACCCTGCTTCATGCCTTCGAACACGTTTGACAGCTCTGCCACTACCGTTTCTTCTACCGTTCTATCGACCCACTCCACCGCATATCCAACGATGATGTTCCCCATTTTAATGGGCTGAACGGTGAGTCCCAGATAGATGCCGGCAATTTGAATACGCGCTTCATGCTTGTCTGCTAACTTGTCTAGCATGTGGCGCTGGTGGGCAGGATTCTTATGGAAAATATCCATGTTTGAACCCACCACCTTGGCTACCGAAAACTGCGGCAATTCGGTGCGCATTTTTGGCTCAAGCTCGGCAAACATGGTGTACAAACTTTGGTTGATTTTAGTGATGGTGAAATTACGATCGACCACCATCAGGTTAGTGCTGGCGGTATCCATCGCCGTTAACATAATGGCATTGGCTTGTTCGGCATCATAATTATTCGCTGCCGCTTCACCAACACGAGTCCGAATTTGATTTAAGGCAAAACCCCAGTAACTGCGGTCTTTAATCGGCTGTTTATACTGACCATTCGACAAAGCTTCCACCGCATCACGCAAATGCTGCGGCACGTCGGTGGTGCGATAGTTACTGTAAGCTAAATAGCCCACAGCCGAAACACTAAACAGCATCAGTAGGGTTTCTAAGCCCACAGACACTTCGATACCGCTAAAAAATAAAATGAAAGGAATGAGGGTAGCGAGTAAGGCAACCATGCCCAACAGCTGGTTACGTCGGCGGGTGTCGGTAATTTGTGTGCGCGGAAAGGCTTTTGCGCCAGCATTCACCGCCGCGTAGAGCTGTTCGGCTTCTTGCACCTGTTGTTTGCTCGCAGGGTAGCGCACCGACACATAGCCGGTTGTGCGTCCGTTTTCGGTAATGGGAGAAGCATTAGCCACTACCCAGTAGTGATCGCCATTTTTACGCTTATTCTTAACCAGTCCTACCCACGGACGCCCTGCTTGAATGGTATCCCAAAAATCTTAGAAAGCCGCCTTGGGCATATCGGGATGACGCAAAATACTATGCGGCTTACCCTTGAGTTCATCGTCGCTGTAGCCCGAGGCATCCTTAAAGCCTTGGTTGTAGGTAACAATATTTCCCTGCAAATCAGCGGTCGATAAAATCACCGTATTATCGGGCAGTACATATTCTTTATTGGTCACATTGGCCATTGTGAAGCTCCCTCATTATCATCACTTATGCGGTTCAACCAAATAAACTGAACCTTTGCCGCCATAATAGCATCAAAAATGCGTTCAACAATTAAATTATTTGATTATTTCTCATTCACTTTGGTATTGCTGTATTTCTGCCACACAATCGCTGATTTCTTGCTTCAAACTCACCAACCCTGCCCGCAGTACCTGTTCATCATTCGTTTTATGCAACACCTGTGCCATTTGCTGTAACGACAGCAGATACAAATTGCCCGCTGCCCCTTTTAATGCGTGCAACTCTTTACGCAACTGTTCAACCGACAAGTCCTCATGGAATAACTGTTCTGCCTGACCATAATGCGAGGCAAAGGTCGCGAGTAGCGAGCGCACCAAGGCCTCTGTGCCGAATAGGTTAATCAGCTGATCTATTTTTAAGTGTTCATAGGGCACGGCTGGCAGGGCTTCTGGCAGCTCTGGCTCAGCAACAACGGCTTCCTGAATCGCTAAATAGCGTGCCAACACCTGTTGCAAAGCTGGCACGTCGATGGGTTTAGCTAGGTGGTCGTTCATGCCGGCCTGTTTCACCCGAGCGCGTTCTTCTGGCAACACCGCCGCACTCAAGGCCACAATGGGAATATTTGGGTCGCGCTGACGAATGAGTTTAGCGGCCTGATACCCATCCATAACAGGCATTTGTAAGTCCATTAAAATGAGCTTGTAGTCTTTTTGTGCTGCCATTTCAACGCCTTCTGCACCATTTTGTGCCAAATCGACCTGACAGCCGAAACGTTGCAAATAGCCCATTGCCACGGCTTGATTGACGGGATTATCTTCACACAATAAGATGTGGCCGTCACAACGGAAAGCAAAGTGTTTGCGTCGCACATCGAGCGCCGAGTGCTCGGGTGCTTCGACAATCGGCAACCACAAATCAAACCAAAAACAACTGCCCTGCCCCATGTCACTGCTCACTTGCAGTTCACCTTGCATCAGCTCAACCAACTGTCGCGCAATAGCCAAACCCAGTCCCGTACCGCCATAAACACGCGTAATGGAAACATCTTCCTGGCTGAAGGCACTGAATATTTTCGCTAGATTTTCTGGCGCAATGCCAACCCCGGTATCGCGAACCGACAAACGCAGTTGAGCCCGATTGTTTGTTTGCTTCAGCAGTTCGGCCGACAGGGTAACATGCCCCTGCGCCGTGAACTTAATGGCATTGCCCACCAAATTATTCAGCACTTGCGTCAGTCGAAACACATCACCCAGCACATAATCGGGCAAAGCATCCGCCAGTTCTAACACCAAGCCTAAGCCTTTTTTCTCGGCCGTGACCGAAAACACATCCGACACATCGCTTACCAGCCGACGAATGGAAAAGGGCGCTTGCTCAATACGCATCATGCCGGCTTCCATTTTAGAATAGTCTAAAATGTCGTTGAGAATACTGAGCAAACCCTTGGATGAATCGAACACCCGCTCTAGCTTCTGGCGTTGATCGGCATTTAACTTGGTTTGCAGCGTCAAGTCCGTTAAGCCAATAATGCCATTTAATGGGGTGCGAATTTCGTGGCTCATATTAGCCAAGAACACGCCTTTAGCCCGACTGGCCGTTTCCACTTGTTCTATGGCTTCTAATAAACGCTGCTCGCGCACTTTTTCCGCACTCACATCGACATCTGAGCCGACCATGCCCACCAATACCCCATCTTCAAGGTAGGGAACGGCGGAGCTGCGAATATATTTGGTGGTGTCATCTTTTAAGCGAATCCGAAACTCGGCACTGAATTTATGCCGCGTGCGCATCGCCTGCTGAAACTGATCGGCAATTTCATTGCGTTGCTCTGCCACAATCATGTTCAACCAATGCGGGTAAATGGCTGCGAAGGGAACGGTGGGATTCAGTTGATAGAGCTCGTACATGCTTTCATCCCACTCAAAATGGAAATCGGCAAAGCTCCAGTACCAAGTGCCAATACCACCCGCCTTCGCTGCTTCACGTAACTTAAAGGTGGTGCGGCGCAGTTTACGTGTGGCATTGGCTAGGGCTTGTTGATGAAGGTGTTGTTGTTTTTTAAGCACGATTTGATCGATGCTTTCTTCAAACAGTTTCGTCAGTTTAGCGCGAGAGGTGGGCTTAACAATATAGCGCATCACACCTAAGTTGATGGTTTGCAGCAAGGTTTCCTGATCGGTCAATGACGCATGCACAATAATCGGCAAATCGGCACTGACCTGATGCAACTGTTGAATGAGGGTAAACCCATTCATGCCCGGTAATTCAATGTCGGTAATGACCAAATCGGGGTGATGACGGTCAAACAGGCGTAACGCATCTTCCGCATTGGTCGCTAGCTGAACCTTAACCCCCAGCTCACTGAGCAGGGTGTGGTAGGTTGCTCTTAAGGCGGGCGAAACCTCCACCACCAGCACATTGACGGTGATGATATGGTTTTGCATCACACTGTTCGAATCACTCATTGGTTAGCCACCTAGCGCCCTTTACGTATTTAAGTTAACGTACAAGACAAACTATAAACAAAAATTTTATCCGCTGCAATAGACTTGTCTTGCTGAGCTTTCTAAATAATTTTCGAAAACTTACCGGTAGCTTTTTCACGATTGTAGCGATCGAACACCATGGCCATGGTTCGCACCATCATGCGCCCCACCGGTTGCACTTCAATGCGAGAACCTTGCATCACCAACAAGCCATCGGCAACAAATTCGTTCAATAACTCACGCTCTAGCGCAAAATAGGCCATTCCATCGATACCCCAAGCTTTGCCAAATTCAACAAAATCCAAGGCAAAGTCGCACATGAGGCGCATAATAATGGCTCGACGAATTTCATCGTCACGCGTTAGCGTCACACCACGAAAAATGGCTAACTCATTGGCATCAATGCGTGAGGTATAGTCTTCTAAGCCACGCAGATTTTGTGCATAAACATTATCCACCATCGAAATACTGGTAGCCCCTAGCGCCACTAAATCACAATCGGCATGGGTTGAGTAACCTTGGAAGTTGCGATACAACTGACCCTGACGCTGCGCCAGCGTTAATTCATCATCGGGTTTGGCAAAGTGATCCATACCAATATACACATAACCCGCCGCTTGCAGGTGCTCAATGGTCATGGCCAGCATACGCAATTTGGTATCACCGCTGGGCATATCGGCTTCATTCATACGCTTTTGTGCCGGGAACATGCTAGGCAAATGAGCATAATTGAATACCGTAACACGATCGGGACTGGCTTCCAGTACTTGATCCACGGTACGAATAAAACTGGCTTCATTTTGTAATGGCAAGCCATAAATTAAATCGACATTAATCGACTTAAATCCAGTGTCGCGTGCTGCTTGCATCACTTCAAAGGTTTCAGCCTTACTTTGAATACGATTCACCGCTTTTTGTACGGCAGGGTCAAAATCTTGCACCCCCAAACTCATGCGATTAAAGCCCAGCTCACGCAACAACTTCACCGTGCCCGCATCAGCCTCGCGCGGATCAATTTCAATGGAGTACTCCCCTTCATCGTCATCGCGCAAGTTAAAATGGGTACGGAACTGTTCCATCAACTGCTTCATTTCATCATTACTAATAAACGTGGGCGTACCACCACCCAAGTGCAACTGATCAACCACCCGTGAGCGATCGAACAACTGAGATTGCATCGCCATTTCGCGATAGAGGCGTTCTAAATAAGGCGCTGCACGAGAACGATCTCGCGTCGGGATTTTATTGCAAGCACAATAAAAACAGGCAGTATTGCAAAACGGAATGTGTGCATAAAGGGAAAGCAACCGATCGCTCTGGTTAGAACGAGCAATCGCTTGCTGGTAGTCGGCATTGTTAAAAGATTCTTGGAATTGTACCGCTGTCGGGTAAGAGGTATATCTCGGCCCAACACGGTCATATTTTTTAATCAGTTCAGGATCGAAGGCGAGGGATTGATGCATGGTCACTTTCCATTAAATTCACAGCAATTTGGAATCTTAACAGAAAGGGCGGCGCGAATGCGCTGGTTCAATGGGGTGATGTGTGCTCGGCTTGCGTTGAATCAAGTTGCGCGTCGGTAGCCGCAAAAAAGTGCGTTTGCACATAGGTCAGGGTTGCCAATAGCAACAAGGCTGCCACATAAGCCCAAATCGGTTTTTTGTGCTGTGAGTGATTGTTCATGAAGACTCCTTTCGGCTGTTGATATAAGTTTATTCTATCACAACTAAAATTTTATTTATGACAATTCTGTCACACATCATCTTTTCAAAACAACTGACCTGATCAACCCGCTTGCTCACACATCACGAGACGGTTTCTTCCCTCTGCCTTCGCCCGATACAAGCACTGATCCACGTTGTGATACATAATGTCAACGTTGATCGAATTCAAGTCTCGCCAATAACAGGCACCAATGGAAATGGTCATAACCTTTAAGGGCGCTTGCTCGTTGGGGATTTGTAAAGCGATGACCGCCTGACGCAGAGCTTCCAAATGTTCCACAAACCCGGCAATATGCTCATAACTGGTGAGCAACATAAACTCTTCACCGCCCATGCGATAGACATAATCGTTAGCGCGATTAAAATGTCCTTTCAGCACCAGAGACAGGCGCTTAAGCGCTTCGTCGCCTTGTTGATGACCATAAATATCATTAATCAACTTAAAGAAATCAATATCAAAAGTGGCTAAACACAGGTAGTGATGCTCGCGTTGCGCCCGACGCAATTCCTGATCGACCATGGCGTTGAGTTGACGTCGGTTATACAAGCCGGTCAACTCATCAACGATGGAAAGACGCTCGATGCGTTTCTTATCGGTAATATCAACCCGCGTCGCCCATATTTGCGTCACTCGTCCGCGCCAATCTTTATTAGGAGTCAGCGTCACCAATGTCCAAAAAGGCTGACCCGAACATCCCACCCCTTCACATTCTCCCGACCAGCTTTGCCCCGAACGCAGCAAAGCGAGAATCAACTGCAATCGCTCTGTGGAAAAAGCACTGCCGATTAAATCGACCACATTTTTACCCTGCAATTCCGACTGTTGGCAGCCCACCAGCTGCGCATAAGATTTACTTGCCCACTGTATGGTCATGCTGTCTAAATCAATTAAGGTAGCGTAACTGTATTCATTGATTTGATCGATATAACGCTGCTGTTTGGCTTGCTGATAACGCGACCACAAAATCAGCAATAACAAGCCAGCAAACACCGCCAAGGCATAAAGTGCCAAACGAATGAGCTGACGTTGATCCAACTCATTCACGGTTCTTAATTGAAACCACTTGTCGTAAATGGCTTGCGATTCGGCCGGCGTGACATCGTCTAGCGCTTTTTGCAAAATGCTGAATAAAACCGGATCATCCTTATGCACCCCGATGGCCAAGTCGGCAGTGGCGTCTAATTGACCAATGATTTTAAGACCATCTAAGCCATGCTGTTTGATAGCATAATTAACCGAACCTAGGTTGGCGACAAAGGCATAAGCGCGGTTGGTAACCACCGCTTTCAAACCCTCTTGAATAGAGAAGACTTCCAGGGTTGGTACTTGTGGAAATCGCTGGCGCAAGATGGCAGTGGCATTAAACCCCTTAACACCCGCCACCACTCGCCCCTCTAATTGCTGGGCAGAACTAACATAGTCTTCACCCTCGCGTGCCACAATTACCACCGGAAAAGACATGTAGGGTTTGGTGAAGTTGAGGTATTGCTTACGCTCTTCCGTCGCATGACGCGCCATCACCACAGGGCGTTCACCCGTTTTCACCTGATCGTTCAGCAGCGACCAGGGTTGATTGAGCACATAATCAAAAGTCACGCCCAGTTTGCGTTCAAATAAGGCCACATAATCAGCAACCACACCGGCGAGCTGACAATTTTCATCGACATACTCAAAGGGCTCCCATTCAGCATCATTGGCAATTTTAATCAAGGGATGTTGCGATAAATAAGCCTGTTCTTCGGCGGTGAGTTTGAGCTCGGCGCTAGCGACCGTGGAAAAAAAGCAGGCGAACACAACCCACAACAGTCTCGCATAGTGCCAGCACTGCGGTCTTCGAACATGGCTAGCCTGCGGCTCGTTCGACATGGTGTTTTGCCCCTTGGTAATTTATGCTACTAATATCACACAAGCTGCCTGCCTTGTCTAGGGGGTTTGCAAGGCTTCCATCGCATCCTGTACTTCCAGCCATAGCTCTTCCGCTGCATTCAACCGACTTTTGAGCGAGCCTTGCTGCTGCAACGCCTGCTGTAGCTGCGTTTTTTGCTCGGCTTCATAAATCCTTGCGTCGGCTAGCAAGGCTTCAATCTGTGCTAATTCGCTACCGAGTTTGTCCATTTCCTTTTCCAGCTTTTGGCATTGCTGTTTGAGCGGACGCAAGCGTTCACGCTGTTCTGCCGCTTCTTTACGGTCTTGTTTTTTATCGACTTTCAGCTCAGTTTTGGGGTTGTCTTGTTGTGCTTGTGCATTGGCTAAGGCTTTTTCTTGGCTTTGGCGTTGTTTGAGCCAGTCGGCATAGTCTTCTAAATCGCCATCGTAAGGTTGCACCTGACCGTCTGCCACTAGCCAAAACTCATCGACACAGCTGGATAATAAGTGACGGTCATGCGAAACCAACACCATGGCACCAGCAAATTCTTGCAAAGCGACGACCAAAGCTTCACGCATGTCTAAATCCAAGTGGTTGGTCGGTTCATCGAGCAATAATAAATTGGGTCTTTGCCATGCCAACAGTGCCAGCGCTAAACGCGCTTTTTCACCACCGGAAAAGTTACCGACGGTGGCTAAGGCCGCATCACCAGCAAAACCAAAACCGCCTAAAAAATCACGATGTACTTGCTCTTTGGTATCGGGTGAGAGGCGTTGCAAATGCAACAGGGGCGAGGCTTGGGCGTCTAAGGCTTCCGTTTGATGTTGCGAAAAATAGCCAATGGTTAGATGGTCGCCAACCAGACGCTTACCCGTGATCTGGCGTAACTCACCGGTCAGCGTTTTAATCAGCGTCGATTTTCCTGCCCCATTCGGGCCTAATAAGCCAATGCGCATACCCGGCAACAGCGAGAAATTCACTTTGCTGAGCACGGTTTTGTCGCCATGCCCTAAATCAGCAAATTTCAGTGTCATTAACGGGCTAGACATTTTGTCGCTAGCTGGCAAGGCAAAACTAAAGGGCGAGTCGGCATGGGCTAATTGCACCATCGGCATACGTTCTAAGGCTTTCAGGCGACTTTGTGCTTGCTTGGCTTTGGTAGCTTTGGCACGAAAACGACGGACAAAGTCTTCTAAGTGCGCCCTTTGTGCTTGTTGCTTCACATACATGGACTGTTCCAACGCTAGGCGTTCGGCACGTTGACGCTCGAAGGCGGAATAGTTACCCGTATAAAGGGTTAACTGTTGCTGATGGACGTGCAAGGTATGACTACAAACGGCATCGAGAAAGTCTCGGTCGTGCGAAATGAGCAGCAAGGTACCGGGGTAGGCTTTCAGGAAGTCTTGCAGCCACAATACCGTTTCTAAATCTAAGTGGTTAGTGGGCTCATCGAGTAACAGCAATTCGGAAGGTTGATATAGGGTACGCGCTAAATTTAAGCGAATACGCCAACCGCCGGAAAAACTCTTGACCGGTTGCGTCAGTTGGCTCTGCTTAAAGCCCAACCCTGCCAACAAGGCCTGTGCTTTGGGTTTAGCGGAGTAGCCATGCATGCTATCAAAAGCTTCGTGCCAGTGCGCCAGCTGCATGGGGTCGGTATGTTCATCAGCAGTGGCAAGACTCTGCTCGATACTGCGCAACGCTGTGTCACCATCAAGCACATAATCCAGTGCCGACTGTTCCAAGGCTTCCACTTCTTGCGCCATGTGGGCAATACGCCACTCTTTAGCGACCATGGCATCACCGGCATCGGGCAAAAACTCACCCAATAACAAGGCAAATAAACTGGATTTTCCCGTGCCATTATGGCCAACAAAACCCACTTTCCAACCGGGATTAATGGTTAGGTTAGCGTCTTTAACCAGTTGCTGATCGCCGCGATAGTAGCTGAGGTTACGGAAGGAAATCACGCCTGCACCCCTAGCCCACGCAGCCCCTCAATACCCAGCTTTTGCAAGGTGCGAATATTATTTTCATAAACCACATCGGTATTGGGCATGGAAACGACTGCACGGTCGATACTCGCTTCGCGCAGTAAATGCACGGTGGGATAAGGCGAACGATTGGTATAGTTTTCCACATCATCCACCGCAGTGCCTTCAAACTGAAAAGCAGGATGAAAATAGGCCACCTGAAACTCGCCTTCTAACTCCAAATCGGCAATGGCATCCTCACACACACCAATAAAGTCATTAAAATCGAGAAAATCGTGCATCGCCCAAGGGGCAATGAGTAGCGTCGTTTCTCGCTCGCACATGTCACGCTCTTTGAGTTCCCACAAGGCATCGGTAAAGTCCTTAAATAGCGCTTTGGCCGAACGCGCTTCACTGACTTGATAATGCAGCCGCCCCTCATCTACCACAGGCTTGGCAAAAGGACACAAGTTCAAGCCAACAACGACTTTTTCCACCCAAGCACGGGTTTGTTCAATTTCAGGGGCAGACATGCTGATTCCTAATGTAAAAAATGGTAGCCATTATAACGCTAAACTCACCAACACCAGCCACCGACCCAGTTGGTTTGCGTTCGATTCAATCCCATCTCACCACGCGGTGCAATGCGCCACTCCCAACGTGCATCCGGCAACGGCTGTTCTAAACCACGCCAAGCATCGACCACTTCCCTCACCTGATTCGATTCGGCATAGTGCCATTCCAAATCAGCGATTAAGCACACCTTAGCGCCCTTTTCGGCAAAGGCACGCAGATAATCCAAATGCGCCTGCAACAGCTGTTGTGACCATTGATCCAAACTGGCTTCATCCTTGTGGGGATAGTGTTTTGCTAACCAAGCTAAAGGCTGAACGGGTAGCTGTCCCAGAATATTGGCTGACAACACAAAGCGAATATCAGGATTGTCTAACCAACGCTGTGGGTGCGACGACTGCAACTCGCCACGACTAACCGACGCCAACACCTCTGTCACGTCGGCTTCAATAAAACGCACCTTGGGCGAACCTTGCCATGACTGGCGCGTTGAGCGCAAATGCACCATATCGACCAGCCAGACCTCATCAAACTGAGCCAACAAAGCTTGTTGGGGTATATCCAACCCCAAGCCCGAACCCAGCACCAGCGCGATGCCACCGGGCGCTTGCTGTTCCATGCAGGCCACGGCAAACTGACGAGCCTGAGTTAAATGCGCACGCCAGCTCGGCTCACAGCGTTTTACCCGCTCTCGCATGGCTATGGCTTCGTATAAATAGCCGAATTGACGCGCTTGAGGCGCACAGCCTGTCGTTAACCAAGTAAGCAACTCGGCAATCACTCGTCTATTCCTAAAGCTTGCGATTTGCGTGTTAGCGTATTTCGACCCCAACCCAACAAAGCCGCGGTTTCTTGACGATGATACTTAGTAAATGCTAGGGTTTCTTCAATTAATACGCGCTCAAAGGTTTGTTCGGCTTCGCCATGCAAGTTACTTTTACCTTGTTGTAAAAATTGACGCGCATAAAGACGTAAGGGCGTTTCCCAATCCAAACTGGTGGCCGGTGCTTGCGCGGCTTGATGCGCTTGATTCAGCTCTAAGGGCAAGTCATCCATGCTCACGACTTTGCCGGGCGTCATCACCGTGAGCCAAATACACACACTGCGTAATTGACGAATATTCCCCGCCCATTCCAGCTGCGATAAATACTTCTCCACTTCGGCAGACAGGGTTTTCTCTTCCACACGCAAGGTTTTGGCTTCGGTTTTCATGTAGAAGCGCAACAATAAGGGAATGTCTTCGCGACGCTCACGCAATGCCGGAATTTGAATGCGAATGATATTTAAGCGATAGAGCAAGTCTTCACGAAAACGTCCTTCCTTAACCAACTTATCCATCGGTTGATGGGTTGCCGCTAAAATCCGCACATCGGCATGCAAGGGATCATGTCCACCGACACGGTAAAAGCTGCCATCGTTCAGTACCCGTAATAGCCGGGTTTGCAATTCAATCGGCATATCACCGATTTCATCGAGAAACAGTGTGCCGCCATCGGCCTGCTCGAAACGACCAGAGCGTTGCGTTAACGCACCCGTAAACGCCCCTTTTTCATGACCGAACAATTCCGACTCTAATAGATCGCGCGGAATGGCGGCGGTGTTAATGGCAACAAAGGGCTTATCTTTGCGCGGCGACAACTCATGCAATGCCTTAGCAATCAGCTCTTTACCTGTCCCCGTTTCACCATTAATTAGCACCGTGACATCTAAAGGCGCCACGCGTCCCATGACGCGAAAGACTTCCTGCATCGCTGGAGCAGAGCCAATAATATTCAGTGGTTGCTTCTCGGTTTCCTTTTCTCGACGACGACGCACATTAATGCGTTTGGCAATGGCGCGTTCAATCAGCGATAAAGCTTCATCAATATCAAAAGGCTTAGGCAAGTATTCAAATGCCCCGCCTTGGTAGGCCGATACGGCCGCATCTAGGTTAGCAAAGGCGGTCATTAAAATAACGGGCAAATTCGGGTCTTGCTGGTGTGCCGCTTTCATCAGCGTCAAGCCATCGACATCGGGCATACGAATATCACATACCAATACTGTCGGCACAGCTTCTTGAATGGTCGCTAAAGCCTGTTTAGAGGAGTCAAACAAACGCACCTTCCAAGGTTTTTCTGTCAGGGCTTGATCCAACACCCAACGAATGGAGGCGTCATCGTCCACCACCCAAACTTCGGCCATCACGTCAGACATAGTCTTCTCCCTGTTGGATATGGCGATTGGTTAAGGGCAAGAACACACGGAACTGAGTATGTCCCGGCTGACTTTCTACTAAAATCAAACCATCATGTTGATGCACAATCGTTTGCGCAATCGGCAGCCCCAGCCCCGTGCCCTCGTCCTTATTAGTAATCATCGGTAAAAAAATGGCATCCATTAACTCAGGCGGAATACCCACGCCGGTATCGGTCACTTCCACCACCAGCACCAAGGGATGCAAGCGATTACCCAGCGTCATTTTATGGACAACGCGCGTGCGAATATTCACCTGCCCGCCTTCGGGCATGGCTTGAATGGCATTACGCACCAAATTCAGAAACACCTGCACCAAACGATCAAAGTCCATCACCAGCTCAGGCAAACTGGGGTCGTAATCTTTAATAATGGTCACATTTGGGGGCAACTGACCGCGCACCACACTGGCGACGTGCTCTAGGACCGCATGAATATTATGTTGTACCCAGTGCACACTTTGATTGCCGCCCAACATTTGATCCAACAGGTTATTTAGACGAGTCGTTTCCCGCACAATCACATCGACAAATTCACGCTGTCTGGGGCTGGTGAGCTGACGTCCCAATAACTGTGCTGAACCCGAAATACCGGCCAAGGGGTTTTTGATTTCATGCGCCAAGGTGCGCGCCAGCAAACTGCTTGCTTCATATTGAGACCATAGCGCCGCTTCTTGCGTTACCCGCTCAAAACGACTCATCGGAATCATTTCTAACACCCAGCCGGCGACAGGAATTTCAATCGGACTAAGGGTACAGGTCATTTGCACCTGTTTTTGATCGGCGCGCATAAGGCGAATATCATGCAGGGTCAGCGCCGTTTGTCCTTGATGTGTCAATAACTGCAAATCGACTTCGCTCATTAAGGCAGACAAGGGCGTCCCCAGCACCCGTTTAGGACCCACCCCCAGCAAGGCAGCGGCGGCAGGATTCATGTAGCGCACAATCCTGTCTCGATCAATCAGCGCAATCGCTGTTTCCATCGTCTCTAAAATTTCTTGGTGCATAATGCGCCCCTTTTGAACATTGACACTATCATGCCACAGTCCATCTCCCTTGTCAGCCATTAACGCATTTAACTTTTTGGCTCGATGGCCGCTAACATCCTTATAAAAAGCTTAACAAAGCACGATTGCGTTGAAACAACGCAACACCAATGGCCTGGGAGGGCAAACATCATGCACATTCAATCGAGTAGCATCGCCATGCAATCCTCGCACCTACGTGCGAGCCTTCACCAACAACAAGCCAGCCTAACCTTGTGGAAAGAAGCACCCAGCAATCCTGCCGCTGGCGAATCGGGCAAAGCAGCTAACCCCAAACTCTTGGCACAACCGGGCTTTTCCCTGAATCCGAATGTCCACGCCCATAACAACGCAAACCCCAACCTAAAGCCGAATAATTCGGTCAACAACACCCAAACAGAAGCGGTGGAGGAAGAGGCAAAACTGTCACCCGAACTGCTGAAAATGAAGCAAGCGATTGAGTCGTTAATGGCTTGGATGTCGGGTAGAACGGTCAAAATCGAACTTTTTTCTGAAGCCGATATGCGGCCGAAAACCGCCGTATCCCTTGCAACGCCCACTTCATCGCCCGCCCCTGCTAACAGTCAAAATGCAGCGCCATCAGCACCAGACTGGGGCATGATTTACGAAGAACAACAGCGTTACGCTGAAATGGAAAGCTTATCGGTCGGCATACAAGGCGCGGTCACCACCGCTGATGGTCGGGCCATTAATTTTGACCTCTCCCTTGCCTTATCGCGCAGTTATTACAGCGAAAGTAACCTGTCTATTCGCGCCGGTGCTGCCTTAAAAGACCCGTTGGTTATTAACTTCGGTGGGCAACCAGCGCAGCTAAGCCTCAATAAAATTGAATTCGACTTAGTAACACAAGAAGCGGGCATGGAATCCATCCGTCAACTCAATGAAGGCAGCGGCTACTTGGCACTAGACCGTAATGGAAATGGTGTTATTGATGATGGCAGTGAGCTTTTCGGCCCCAATAGCGGCAATGGATTCTCAGACCTAGCCCTACTGGATGAGGATGCGAATGGCTGGATTGATGAAGCCGATAGCAATTTTGCGCAACTACAAATTTGGCAACCCAATGCCGATGGATCGCAAAGCTTAACCGGATTGGCCAAACTCGGCATAGGCGCTCTTTACACACAAGGCATCGAAGCCCCGTTCGACTATAAATCTGCTGACAATCAGTTACAAGGTCAATTACGTCAAGCAGGCGTGTTCTTATTTGAAGAGGGTAAAGCTGGCAGTTTGCAACAGATCGACTTGGCAGTTTAGTCGTTAAGGAGTCAAACTTTAGGCGCTTAATTCTGTTATAATGCACGCATTGGAAGGGTGCCAGAGTGGTTGAATGGGCTCGCCTGGAAAGCGTGTATAGGCTAAACCCCTATCGAGGGTTCGAATCCCTTCCCTTCCGCCAATCAAACCAATTAAGCCGTATCACTACGGCTTTTTTATTGCCCGTTATCCCATAAAATCAACAACTTAAAGATAATAACCGTCTTTTATAGTCTTATGTTGTCTATTTACAGCTTGCAATTTTGTGTATAGAATCTTGTATAGAAAACGCATTATATACACGAATGGCAGAGAATCTATACACACATGGCCAACAACTTAACCGAAACTCAGATTAAGGCACTAAAGCCAAAAGACAAACTTTATCAGGTTGCTGATGCTGAAGGTTTGGTGATTGAAGTAGCTAAATCGGGTTCAAAGCTATGGCGCTTACGTTATCGCTATGCCGGCAAATCAGTGCTAATGGCATTGGGCGAATATCCGGCCATTGGCTTAAAACAGGCAAGGCAACTACGTGATGAGGCCAAAGCACTATTGGCTATGGGTATTGACCCGCGACAAAAGAAAACAGAAAAGAAACAACAGCAAATTGCTGAAGCTGAAGCACACCGCATAACCAGCTACACCTTCAGGCAAGCCTATCAAGATTGGTTCGATTTTAAGAGCAAAGAATGGAGCGACGGTTATATAGGCGACGTGGCAGGCCGTGCCCGTATGTACTTGCTACCTTCATTGGCTGATAAAGCGCTGAATGAAATAACAACCAAGGATTGTATCAACGCATTAAAGAAAATTGAGGAGCTAGGCCGGTTAGGTGCTATGGCTAAATGTAAAACCATTTTAACCAGCATTTTTAAGTATCACGTCAGCTACTCAAACATAGTCACGTCGCCAATGGCCACACTGGACGGCTCAATATTGCAAAAAGCTGAAAAAAAAAACTTTGCACACCTAACCACACCGGCTGAAATTCAAGCAACCTATGCCAAACTAGCACAGCCATACAAGGGCAGTGATATTGTCCACGATGCCGCAAAAATGCTGGCGCTAACCTTTCTGCGTGCCAGTGAAGTTGCACGCCTAAAGTGGACACATATCGACTTCGAGCATAACCTTATACGCTTACCAGCTTCAGCCATGAAAATGAATAGAGAGCACCTTGCGCCCATATCACAGCAGGCTAGAGCTATCTTAGACCGTCGCCATAATTTACGCTTTCAGAGTGACTACGTTTTTTATTCGCCAAATGACCTAACCAAACCTATCAACCCCGAATCAATGCGAAAAGTGCTCAGGCTTCAGGGTATAGGCGCTGATGTTTTAACGTCGCATGGATGGAGGCATAGCGCCAGCACATGGTTACATGAAAAAGGCTTTGACCATTGGGCAATCGAGCAACAACTTAGCCATAGCAAGGAAGGTGTGAGCGCGGCCTATGACAAATCACAACACCTTCAGGAGCGCGTTAAAATGATGCAGGCGTGGGCGGACTTTATCACGACAGAATAATTGAAGAAAAAAATTTTCGCTTTGTTCGTATTATAACACTTGCAATAACACTATAATGCACTAAAACAGACAGGAAAAGAAAAAACCATGAATGATAAGTCATTAGCTGATGCACGATTAGAAGCCGCAATAAATGCGGGCTTCCTTGATGCGTCTATGGCTTATGCAAGACGAAAACTGGCGATTCAATCGAGCGAAAACAAACTTCATTTTGGATTAACTGTCAGTAAGTCGGAAATTGATAGTATTACCGATGAATTAGAGCGAATTGAAAATCTAAAAGTTATTGCCATTGAATCAGATGATACAGCTGTCTTACACGAATTGGCACTTATTGAAAAAGAGGCTACAACCTTACTTAAAACAATGTTAATCAGGATAAGCTCAATTTACGAGTTTATTATGAATTGTCACGACCCGATGTTATTAACCAAACTCGTTTCAAGTAAACAAAAAAATGAAATGCATCGTCAATTCATATACTGTATTGGTACGAGAGTAACAGCCCAACCTGTTTACGCAATAATCAAACCCTATTCGTTACTTTTAACGCAATCACAAACAGCACCAACACCCCCACCATTAGCCCTTTCGTTTACTCAGTAACCGACTAGGGAATCAATCGCCCTAGTCATTCCAAACCGAATGAACATAGGGGCAAAAAAATGCCAATCAAATTATATCGTTTAGCTGATGTTATCGGCATTGTTGGATTATCACGTGCGACTATTTACAAAAAAATTAAGGAAGGTTCTTTTCCTGCACCGGTGAAACTAGGCGTTAAGGCGTCAGGATGGAAGTCGTCGGATATTGAGGCATGGATTAGCCAACTACAAATTGGAGGCGTTCAAGCATGAAAACAACAACGCCCACCAACACAAAAGCATTAGCAGGCGCACAAAACAGCAAGCTTGATTATAACAAAAAGCCCGTGATTATTGCGATTTTAGACCACTTAAAAGCTGGCAAAACTATCACGCAAAACGAGGCTACTCTTCTTTATGGCACTAGCCGCTTAGGCGCTTTCATTCATCTATTACGCAACGAAGGGCACGCCATTCGCACCGATATGATTGAAGTGATTGCAACTAAAGGCAAAGAGACAGAGCACACGGCTAGGGTTGCTCAATATTCCCTTATGGCTGGGGGTGATTCGCTATGATGTCACTCATTGAAAAAGCCTTTGAACTGGGCATTATTGCCGACAAATTACCAGCCGCCCCCACCGTGGGAAAATGGTATCACTTCCCAGTAGAGGGCAAAAAAGCAGGCAACAGCAGCGGGCGCATTAAGTTGCTGGCGCATGGCGTGGCATATTTGCATAACTTTGTTACGGGCGCGGCTTGCACTTGGTTTGCTGAAAATCTACCGACCGACCGCAAAGCCCTTGCCCTATTGAATAGAGAAGCCAAAGCAGCAGCAGCGCAAGCAAAGCATGAACAGGAAAAGGGGTATAAACGGGCTGCAATTAAAGCCGCTGAAATATGGAATATTAGCGACACACCCAACCCCGTGCATGGTTATTTAATTACTAAGAAGTTAAAAGGCATAGGCTTAAAGCAGCATTTTGGGGCGCTTGTTGTCCCTGTTTTTTCCGTGGTTGATGGTTCAATTCAATCGGTGCAATTTATCGAAGGCGACGGCTCAAAGCGATTCCTAGCAGGCGGCAAAATGGCTGGGGGCTTTTTTGCTTCTCGACTATACCGACAAGGGGAGCGCATTATCATTGCCGAGGGCTGGGCAACCAGTCAAAGCCTAGCGCAACAGTGGCAAGTTAAGGGATGGCATATCGTATGCTTTAACGCTGGCAATATGCTGGCAGTAGCTAAAGCAATGCGCCAGCAACACCCTAGCGCTGAAATAATACTAGCAGCCGATAACGATACAAGCGGGACAGGACAAACAGCGGCAACACAAGCAGCACTTGCCATTATTGGCAGGGTATCACTTCCAAAGTTTACCGAGCAACAGCGCCAGCTTAATCCAAAGGCAAGCGATTGGAGCGACTTATATTTATTGGGAGGTGCTAACCATGTTCAATGATGCACCACAAACCCCACCCCTATCATTTGATGATGCCATAACAGCGCCAGAGGTGCTAAAGGCGCAACACCTAGAAAGTTTTAATTATGGCAATGGGCGCTTTGAAGTCAGTGATGCAGGCGTTTACTTTGTCGAAAAGGGAGAAGATGACAGCGAAAAATCAGCCTTATTTATATGCTCTCGATTGGATGTTATTGGGCTAACCAGCGCAACGCATGGCGACAACTGGGGGCGAATGGTTGAATTTACCGACGGCAAACACCGACGCAAAAAGATGCCAATACCAGCAACATTATGGCAAGGCGACGGCTTGCGATTACGTGAAACGCTTGCCGATTATGGCTTGATTATCAGCAGCAACAACAAGGCTAGAAAGTTGCTAATGGATTACATTCAAGCAGCGCCAGCTATAACCCATTTTGAGAGCGTGGAAAAACTAGGCTGGCATGATGATGCCTATGTGCTACCAACACAATCAATCAGCACTAGCCCGATTGATGCCACCATTTACCAAAGCCCAAACCAGCCCCCACCCTATGCCCAAACGGGAACGCTTGAACAATGGCGGGATAACGTCGCAACCTATGCCAAAGGCAACAGCCGCTTAGTGTTTGCCATATCCGTGGCACTAGCAGCCCCTATGATGCACTTATGCGGAATGAGAACCAGCACAGGCTTTCATATTAGAGGTGACAGCAGCAGCGGCAAAACAACAGCACTAGAGGCGGCTGTTAGTGTTTACGGAAAACCAGAGCACTTTATGAAAACATGGCGCAACACAGCCAACGCTTTAGAGGGTACAGCACTAGCCCATAATGATGGCTTGCTGGCGCTAGATGAGTTAAGCCAAATAAACCCCAAAGACCTTGACCAAGTGAGTTATATGCTAGGCAACGGACAAAAGAAAGGACGCGCAACCGTCACGGGCAATGCTAAACCAGTGAGCACATGGCGGCTATTGTATCTAAGCACAGGGGAAGAGTCTTTGAATGGAATGTTAGCCAAAGCAGGGATAAAAACCAATGCAGGGCAAGAAATGCGATTTATCGACATTGAAGCCGATGCAGGCAATGGCTTAGGCGTGTTTGATGATACGCATGGCATGGATGGGGCGAAGCTATCCAACATCATCAAAGGAAACGCGGCAAAGTATCACGGGACGGCAGGCATTGAATGGCTAACCTACCTAGTCGAGAATCGGCAAAGCCTAGACCTTAAAGCCGCTATTAAGCCCTTTTGTGATGACACACTACCGCTTAATGCTACCAGTCAGCATAAGCGGGTTTGTGATTATTTTGGCTTAGTAGCCATAGCTGGGGAACTGGCAACAGCGCAAGGCTTTACAGGCTGGGGAGACGGTGAAACATGGCAAGCGTGCAAACGTATTTTTAATGAATGGCTTGAAGGGTTCGGGAAAGGCAATAAAGAAGCTACCGATGCCGTGCAAGCAGTTAAGGACTTCATTTTGAAACATGGCGCTAGTCGTTTTGAGCATACCGACGGTGAGCCGCATAGAACGATTATTAACCGTGTTGGATGGTTCAAACAGAATGAAGGCGGTGATGGTTTTGTCTATTACCTAACCGATGCAGGCTTTAACGACATGACCAACGGACACAATAAAAAAGTAGCTATTAGCGCCCTTATTAACGCTGGCATATTGATACCCGCAAAGGATAGCGACAAGCAAAAGCCTCGCATTAAAGCGATAGGAAAAACCGAGCGCGTTTATGAAATTAGAGTTTAGATAGCAGAAAAAATGAGCGGGACAATCGGGACAAATGGGACAAGCAGTAAAAACAAGGGGTTATCGTGTTTTATTGACTGGGACACTACTGGGACAGAGCGGGACAAAATGACCAATAGGCGCACTTTGTCCCAGTTGTCCCAAACCTGTCCCAAAATAAAAAGCTATGAAACCCTAGCAAATACAGGCTGTCCCAACTGTCCCACTTGTCCCACCATTAAAACAGCTAACTTAAAAGCAACAGGACAAAAACATGACCAAACCACAAGGCAAGCAGCAAGGGGGTAAGAATGGCGGAAAATAACAGCCCGCAACTCTATGATGAAACAGGGAAAAACATAACACCCCCACCCCCCGCTAAAATTGATTTACGTGATGCCAATGCAATACGTCGAGAGATGGCAAGCGTTTACAGGGATATGCGAAACGGATTATTAGAATCGAGTGAGGGCACTAAGCTGGTTTATGTTTTGCAGGCACTAATTAAAGCTTATGATGTTTGCGAGCTACAACGAAACATTGAATTATTGAAACTTGCAACACAACCACCAAAGGAGAGCAAAAAATGACTAATGACTTGACCAAGGTTTATGCGAACCTAGACCCCGCCCAGCTTGCGCTATTGGCTTTTAATCACTTAGCCGATAGTGACCCCTTAGAACGAGAGCGCATATTGTCAGCAGTGCCACAGCGGGCATATTTGACGAATGACAAACGATTTACAGAAATGCACATATCACTATTTACGCTACTCGATAAAATGAGTGGCATTTATTGGAAGTCACGGGCGGAATATTACCAAAGGCTTTATATTGGCTATGACGAAGCGCAAGCAATAAAAAGCCATAAAAGTGTAGTCTTAGCCATTCAACACACTGTAGAGCGTTTAGGCGTGATTGAAGAGGTGTTAAGGGTTTATTTCATGACGGGTGACATATTCGAGCTGATAGATGATGACCAACCAATAGACTGGGAACTATACCAATCTTATTTAGACGGCTTTTCCACCTACTTAAAATAACCGACCATGCGGCAAGGGGTTACATTTGAAACGTGACCCTTTTTCGTTTCAATCTTGAAAGGGTTCGATTCTGAATCTGACCCTTATTCAGGTGTAAACAGTTTTGCACTCACAGCGCAAAATGCGCCATAACGATGACGGCATAAAACCAAGTCCACAAATTGTGTACTTTAAGTGCTACCCGTTAAGTGGGGAAAAGTTGCGAAAAATAATACCCATTTTGTAAAAGGGTGATTTTACTTAGCAAGAATCAACCACCTTTTTTTGAGCCTTAGAATAAAACGCGCCAGCAAACTTGCCAAAGTTGCCAAGGAACGCGCCTGCTAAACCGGTGTGATAATATGATCCTTTAAGGTAATGAAGTGACAACCTAGCGTTAAAATTTGTGTATAGATATGAGTATAGAAAATCAATACAAGAACAAAAAACACAATTAAATCAAAGTGATTCGACTTCCTTCCCTTCCGCCAAAATTAATAATCCGCACTAAGTAAGTTAGTGCGAATTCGG
>CAZBQD010000005.1:0-70229 GCA_964493995.1 uncultured Francisella sp. | reverse complement strand
CTCGGATTCAGACAGCGACTCTGACTCGGATTCAGACAGCGACTCTGACTCGGATTCAGACAGCGACTCTGACTCAGACAGCGACTCTGACTCGGACAGCGACTCTGACTCGGATAAGTGTGACGATAAAGGCAACAACAATGGTTGGGGTAATGGCGATCAGGATGCACCTGGAAAATCGGCTTCGCATAACAATGCCGAAAATAACACCAGCTCAGCAAATAACCCACTAACAGCCTTATTGTCTGGATTGTTGGGTGCAGGCTTCGCTTATTCTCGTGATCATAATGACGACGAACAGCTTTTATTTGAAATCAACGCAAATGCTAAAGCCAAGTCTGAAACTAACGAGGCCGATACTTCCAATCGAGATAACGATAAAGGTAATACTAAGCAGGAGTCGTCTGAGAGATTGTCAGTCGTTAAAGTGGCAGATAATGATGCTAAAGAAGACTCTAACAACGTCAAAGAACGGGTTGCATCTGATTCAGATAAACACCATGTTGATTCGATGGAGGTTCAAGTTGCGTCCTTTATAATCAATACTGATGATGGTAGTAACGAATTGTTGCTTAACTTGTCGGATAATGAACCTGCTGCTCAGTCTACAGATGACACTGACGAGTCTTTAGAGCCGGTTGCAGATGCCGTTTGTATTGATGCTGTTCTCTCCGGTAATGAGGGCGATGACATTACAGATTTGCTGCCGCAGCCTGCAGAACCAGCAGAGGAATCGAAAGGTTCCGAGCCGGTTACTCAACCAGAGCCGACAACACCAACATTAGAAGTTGTGTTTAATGTGGTAGATGATGCGATAAAAGCAGCCACACCAACACCCAACGATATATAATGCAATCAATGCGAACACTCACTATACAAGGCGCATGTCGCCTTGTTTTTTTATGCCCTCGAGGAGAAAGTTATGCCCTTTGCCAAGCGTAATGAGTCAGGCGAAATCGTTGCTCTTTTTGCACAGGCAAGCCCTGAAGCGAGCGAGTTTGTCGATGTCAATTTGCCCGAAGTCAGGGCATTTGTTGGCTTAAGTAAAAGCACGCCCATTAGTCCAGAAATCATAGAGCATCTTTCTTCTTCGGATATGCACATGGTGCGTGTACTAGAAGATTTGTTAGAAGTACTGATTGCTAATAAAGTAATTTTATTCACCGACTTGCCAACAGCAGCCCAAGTGAAACTATTAGAGCGCCGGTCAGCCAGAAGTAAATTAACATCAACATCCGATGATTTGATTGCAAACGACAGCGATGCCATCTTAATTTAATCGAGCTATAACGAAGAAGAGAACTCAGCTCGGTCTTTCATAGGGAGTCCATTAAGTGTCGTTATCAGATTTAATTGCATCAGCCAAAAAAGCATTCAATCAATATCAGATCAAAAACCAGTCAACGGATTATGCCAGTGAATCACGAGTCTTCTTTTTTTCGATAAGTGATGGCGCGACGCGGGCACAAACATTCACATTTGTCGCGACCGAATATGAGCAGGCATGGAAACAAGCGGCTCAAGCATTGCAAAAAAAAATTCAACAAGAAAAGCTAATCGTTCATAACTTACGTGTTGATTGGGTGGTTTACAGGCAGACGCTGACTTGGAAAGACATTAAGCAACGCCTCGAAAAAACAAAGCGAAACTTTTTTAGATTGGGCTTGTCATTAGACAGAAACTTTGAAAGAGCATTCCTAGAACAAGAACTCAATGCTAATAGCATGTTGTACCCAGCCATCGACAAAGATGAGTCCAGAGCGGTTCTGAATGAAAAAAACTTTACGGATTATGTTAAGAAAAAATATCCAAACAACAGTGAATTAGTCCTTTCAGATGAAATGGAAATGCTCTTATTCAGTACAGCGGCAGTTTATGTAGATGTTCACGAGGATCAAGTATTCATAGCTGCCCCCGATGCTGAAAAAAACTGGACGCATGCCTCGCATTTAAATACCGGACATCGACTGATCGACACTGTCACACCCGAGTTGCTTTATCGCACCTTTGATAGCGCCACCGATTTCTTAGCACAACAAGTACAACCCGATGGCCGCTTCATCTATGGCCTATATCCTTGTTTTGATCGTCCTGTTCCTTCATACAATACATTGCGCCATGCGAGTAGCTTGTATTCAATGTTAGAAGGTTACGAAGTGACACAAAGCAGCTATGCGATTGAGCAAATTACTAAAGGAATAAATTACCTAGCAAATCAGCTCATACGAGAGTATACCGTTGATGACAAACAGATGTGTTTTTTGGTCGATACGGGCGATGAAATCAAATTAGGTGGTAACGCAGTCTCCATTCTAGCCTTAGTTAAATATACTCAGCTCACAGCAGATCAACAATTCCTGCCTTTGATGGAAAAGTTAGCACTCGGTTTCTCCTACATGCAAAACCCCGAAACGGGTCAGTTCGCTCATGTATTCAACGCATCAGATCTGTCATTAAAAGAATTGCATCGAACCGTTTACTACGATGGGGAAGCGACCTTTGCGTTAATGCGTTTGTATGGTTTAACCAAAGACGAGCGCTGGATCGTGATGGTCGAAAAGGCTTTTGAGTACTTCATCGCTGTAAATTTAAGTCAAGCTAAAGATCATTGGTTGTCATACTGCGTTAATGAATTGACGCTTTATAGACCAGAAGAAAAATATTTTTATTTTGGCATTCAAAATGTTATTCACAACCTAGACTTCATCCTTAATAGAGAAACAACCTATCCCACCTTGCTAGAGTTGATGATGGCGGCAGAAAACATGCTGCAACGAATCAAGCAAATGCCCAGTATGCATCATTTATTAGCAATGGTTGACGAAGAAAAGTTCTACCAAGCCTTGCATCATAGAGCCCATTACTTACTAAACGGTTATTTCTGGCCAGAAATGGCTATGTTTTATAAGCGACCCGATAAAATCGTTGGTAGTTTCTTTATTCGTCATCATCGTTTTCGTGTACGTATTGATGATGTTCAACATTATATTTCGGGTTTAGTTGCTTACAGGCGATTTTTAATGAAGAGAAATAAGTCAGATCATCATTACTTTTCTGAAAAATTACAAAATCAGTATATGTCGCGCAATAATATTAAAGGTCGTTTGATACTAAAGTATTTTGACTCAAGACAGCTTTTTCGTTTCTTTGTAGATGGACAACTACAAGAGCGTTACCAAGGGTGGGTAGGGTATGAATCAGGTGAGCCAGGTTCCATACAAGCACTACTCAATGCCTTCGCATACATGCTAGAAAGATTTGATTTACATGATGGTATAGATGCAACCTACTTGTTAGATCTTCACAAGGTTTGTATGACTGGGGTACAGACCAAGAATCCCAAGTCTTCACCAGGCGATCTAAGGTGCCTTAACTCAGGAATGCCATTCTACGCATCTAGTACGACGATAGAAAATATTCAAGAAATTCTGAAGATGCGTGAGAAAGATGGAACACATATCTTCAATAATAAAGACTATCAAAGAACAGCTGATGATTTGGATGCAAATAAAATATACGATGCAATACAAAGTTTAGGAAAATTGAATTATAGAAATTGGTATCCTAACTTAACCCAAGAACAAAAAGATGCAATTGAAAAAAAGAAAGGTTTGCAAGCCTATTACAAAACAAAAAATTATATACAAATGCAATTTGCTGAGCGAGTTGATGAAATTGTAAATCGCTTTAATGTTAATATAAAAAAAGCAGAAACAGCAGAAGTTCGATTGCTAAATATAGCAAAATTGGTAAGGGAGCTAGAATTACTTCATCCGTTTCCAGATGGTAATTGTAGAACATTTGCATGTATTCTATTAAATCAGTTGTTATTAAATTACGATTTTTTGCCAACATGTCTCTACAATCCAAATTGGGATGGAGAATTAAGTCTTCTACAATGGATAGATGAAATTAAAAAAGGGATGGCTGTCACTCAGCGGTTATTGCTTAATCCCAATAGTAGTGAATATCGATTTAGCATCGAGTCGGCTAAGTGTGAAGATGTTGCTAGATTTAATGTGATGGCAAAGGATGCGATACAAAAAATAAATTCATATAATGAAGTCTACTTGACTCCAGAACGGTTGGAGACGTTTACTGAAGGAGTGTGGATTACATCGTGTAAACCTTATCAACGTTTCGCCGGTGTCGGCATATACAATAGTGTTTCAATGGGTGACTTATATTTTGCATGCGAAATTGAGAAGTGGAAAAAAGAAGGTGTTTCTGTAAAAGACGCGATTAATCGAGTCGTTCAGAAAGGAATTAAAGCGATAGTGGTTGATGATAGCAGCATTATTCCCGATATAAAAATACCCGTTTTCCTAGTGAAAAACGCATTACAGGCATTTAAGCAAGCGGCAAGTGCAGTGCGTCAATCTCACAATCCATTAACCATCTTAATTACAGGAACGGAAGGAAAGAGTGGTGCGAAGATTCAACTTCATCACCTGTTGTCTCGTCAAGTAAATACCCATGCAGTATTGAATAGTGCTAATACTGAAGTCCCAGTTTTAAGGTCATTAATAAATTTATCGGTAGAGCATGTGGTTGAGATCAATGAAGTGTCAGTTGGTGCAAACGAAGATGTTCGAGTTGAGCGAAGCAATTTGGTGAACGCAGATATTTGTTTGTTTACCAATATAGGTCCAAATCACATGGATATGCATAAAACAATGCAAAATGTTCTGATAGCTAAATCATCAGTTGTGCAAGGGATGCGTGATGAAGGCTTGTGCATTGTAAATAAAGATAACGAATACGCATCTGGGCTTATTAGGGAAATAAAAAATAGGAAAGATAACATTCCTATTTACACCTATGGTAGTCAGAATACAGATGATGCACAACTACTATCAAGTGTCTTTGATAAGGATCGCTTTGGATGGAATGTTCATGCCCGTATTGATGGTGTAATAGTAGATTATTTTCTACCACTGGCACAGAGCCATGCTCCACTCGCAAGCGTTGGAATTTTACTAACAGTGGCAAAAATGGGACTTGATGTTGTTAAAGCAGCGTGCGATTTTGCCAGCGTAGTGCCCTTTGAAACGATGGGTAAGGTAGAGAAACTAGATAAAGAGGGTGTAGAATTCTTTTTTTATGACCAAAGTCGTCGAGGCGGAATTTCAGGCATGAAATCCGCATTTGCAGATATTGCAAATATGAAAGTATCTGGGAAGGTAGTTGCCTTGGTAGGCGGTATTTCAGTACTAAACGATTCAGAATGGACACAAGAGGCTCATCATCAACTGGCCAATTTAGTTAATAACAGCCCTATAAAACGCTTGTACACTACGGGTAGTTTTATGAATTATGTTTCAGATAAACTAGCGACACCTGCAGTTGCACATAGCGATGATATCGAAACATTGGCCAAATGGCTAATTGATGATATTGAAGAAGGGGATTTGCTTTTTATCATCGGAAGTGCCTATTTGTATCTAGGAAGAGTTTCAGAGTTAATCAAAAATCTGTTATCTAATAAGGGTACACAAAGAAAGGTTGTAGATAAATCAAAATTGCCGCTAGAATTTCGCATGCTATTAGTTTATCAAGCTGTTGCAAAAGGAGAAACAGCCGCAAGAGCAACAGCACTTCAGGCCGTTTCATATAGCGACTATAAGAAAACATTAACTGAATACAAAACATATACGGATTATAGGGCAAGTATATTGTATAATTTTTTTAATAGGTTGGATGTTATTGCGTCATCTTTTTCGTTAAAGTGTGTTAATGATGATGTTTTATCTACTGCTTATTACAATAGAGTGTTTAGTTTAAATTATTGCAAAAGATGGTTTAATAATATCGATAAAAAACCCGGAATAGATAACAAAAGCTTTTTCGGTAGTTTCTATCAGACTCCAGTAACAGGGTGGCTGTTGCATTTTGAGGTGGCCTCACAGCATTTACACATGGGTTTGGTGAGGTGTGAGTACAATGAAGACGGAATTCATCTTATTAAAAAAATATCGGAATCAGAATCTCAGGGCGCAATACAATATTGGTGTGACTTAGGTGTTGAAGGCTTAGTATACAGGACTTGGTCTATTGGCTGGTTGTCAATAGATTTAGGTTCGGTTATTCAACCCACAAAGTTTGATGAGTTTAATCTGTTGCATAATTTTGAAAATACACTTGTTTTTCAGGAAAAAGTGCTTCCAATATTTAACTTTTTACGAGAAAGGTAGGTTGTTATGATTGCTAATCCAATACAGGCCTTAGCTAATAAGCGATTATTTACGCCAGGTCCTGTCATGATGTCTCCCGATATATTGAAAATAGGAGCACAACAAACACCATATTTTCGTAATCAGGATTTTTCAGATTTGATGTTAATGTGTGAAACGAATTTATTAAGTTTGGTTTCTGCACCAAAGAATAGTCGAGTTGTTTTTCTTACGGCATCAGGTACGGCAGCCATGGAGGCATCAATTGTCAATCTGTTTACATCCGAGACCCCTGTTGCAGTTATCAACGGCGGATCATTTGGTCAGCGTTTTGTTGATATTTGTCATCGCCATCGTATTCCAGTTGATAGCATTCAAGTAGATAGAGATGATTTATCCGATGGAGTGATTTTAAACTCATTATCAGATGGTTTATGCGGTCTATTAATTAATGCTCACGAAACCAGTATTGGTCATTTATATGACATAGAAAAATCCGGTGCTTATTGTCGGAGTAAAGAAATATTGCATATTGTTGATGCAATAAGTGCTTTTGTTACTGATGAAATTAACATGTCGAGTCAATATATTGACGTTTTGATTTTATCATCGCACAAGGGATTGGCGCTGCCGCCAGGTTTGGCAATGGTTGTGCTGAGTCCTATTGCTATAGAAAGAATTAATCCATCTAACAACTTTTTCTATTTAGATTTTATTGAATACTTAGAAAATGGTGTGAGAGGACAAACACCTTTTACACCTGCCGTCAGTATTTTTTTACAGCTTTATGCTAGATTAAATGAGTTAGAGCGAACTGGTATCGAACATTCGATTAATAAAGCAAAGGATTTAGCCACTTATTTCCGTTCTAGGATTGTACAATTGAATTTTGAGACTTATTCAAAGAATATGCCTAATGCGATGACGGCTGTTTGTGCTCCCAAGAACATTCAAGCTAGTTTGATTGTGTCCCGTCTTGAATCAGATTTTGATTGTGTGGTTGCTCCCAATGGAGGTACTCTTAAGGATCTATTATTCCGTGTTTCACACATGGGTCACATGAGTATAGCTGATATTGATATATTGATTCATGGTCTGGAAAGTATTGTTAAGGATGTTCGCAAATGAAAGTATTAATTATGGCCGCGGGATATGGCAGTCGCATTAGTCGTCATTTGCAAAACCAGCCGAAATGTTGTGTTGATATTAACGGAAAACCACTAATTCGTTATACTTTTGAACTTCTTAATCGTAAGGGTATCACTAATATTGGTCTTGTGAGTGGTTACCAAGAAAAGTTCATTCATCATGCTTTGGAAGGTTTTCAATATACGCGTTATTTTAATCCTTTTTATCGAGTAACTAACTCTATAGCTTCCGCATGGTTTGCTAGAGATTTCCTCGTTGGTGAAGACATGATCATCATGAATGGTGATGTTTTCTTGGAGGACTCAATTGTAGATATACTATTAGAAGAGAGTATGTCACCTTTGATGCTTGCTGATAGCTCAAGAGTTATTGATGCTGACTATCGTTTGTCTTGGGAAGGTAATATATTAAAGAAATATGGCAAAGATCTTAGTAATGATGAAACCACAGGTGAATACGTGGGTATCGCGCGATTGAGTCGTGACTATTTAGTAGAATTCCGACAGAACATATTAGATCATATTTCAAAAGAAAATTACAATTTTTGGTGGGAGGATGTTATTTATAGAACCATTGATAATGGGGCGGTAGTTAATGTCAAGGATATAAGTGGTAGGTTTTGGGCTGAAATTGACTATATTGAGGATTATCAAAGAATTATTAAGTATTTAAATAAATATATTTATTAAGAATTTGTTATTCAAATGCTATCTAAATTTGATTCAAGTCAATATTTCCGCTTACTCACAAGTGGTAAGTTGCATCGTCAGGATAAAGGTTGGATAGGCTTTGAACAAAGAGAGCCAGGTGCCATCCCCGCGTTACTCGATGCTTTTTCTTATATGCTAGATCATCTAGAGCTTCCCGAAGGTTTAAGTGTTTCTTATTTGCTTCAACTACATAAAATTATACAATCGGGCGTGAGAAACAAAAAAAATAAGTCAACACCCGGTGAGGTGCGCTACCTTATTGTAGCCCGACCTTTATTTGCTTCCTCTACAAGTTTAGAGCATTTAGAAGAGCTATTCACCATTAGATTAGGGGATGAAACGACAGTTTTCAGAAGCAAAAAATTTAACCCCAATAATGATCTTACCAATCCATCGGGTGTAATGGAATTCTTGAAAGCCAATAATGAGGTGCTCTATCAACATTGGTATCCTAATTTAAGCGATGAGGAGCAGGGGGCTTTAGAGCAAGAATTTGGGCTTGCTCGTTTTTATGAAGTTAAAGCTCAAGTGCAAATGCAGTTTATTAATCGTGCCAGCCAGTCCATTGATGCGTTTAATGACATGATGCTGCATGAATTAAACGATGGAGAAAGACTCTATCATATTGCCAAATTGATTCGTGAGTTAAGTTTTCTGCATTTATTTCAAGATGGTAATACCCGTTTATTATGTGGTATTTTGCTAAATCAGTTACTCGTTAAATATGGTTTTTTGCCTGCGTGTTTATTCAATCAAAATGCGGTTTCTGATGTTTGTTTCGCTGATTGGGTTGCGGAAATTAAGCGTGGTATGCAAACCACTCAGGCATTATTACAAGATTTCTCAGCAAGCCTATATGGTTTTTCGATTGAGGAATTAAGCACTAAACACACACGCTATATGGCCAATCTTGTTTTGCCCATTGCCGCTAAAATTAAATTTATGACTGCTTATCCTGCATCATTTGTGAGTCAGCTGCTTAATTTAATCCGGTCTATGAACCCCGATACACTACTGTCGAATATTATGCAGTTAGAGAATCAACAACGACAGAATGATTGTCAAGCTGCTTCTGTCGTTACTGAGTCTCAGCATTCGTGTGGCATCGAACCCTCTTATGAGCAATTTTGTGGCGCATTGGTTTTTAACTTTTTTAATCAACTCTCTCAGTCGCTTAACTATGACTTTGGTTTAACCTGCGTCGATGAATGGATAACCAATACACAGCATGCCCATCTTGTTTTATCATTTGAAGCTTGTTGTGCCTGGTGTTACCGAATTGATAGTAAGCCTCCTAAAGCCAAAAATAATTTTGGTTCATTTTATGATTTTGGCAGTCATGAATTTTTACTACATATCGCATTGGGCACCTTTCATTGGAACGTGGGATTGGTACGCTTTAACCGAACCACAAATCAGCCTTATCGACTTGTTAGGCGAGAAGAAAGCGCTTATCGAGATGTGATGAAGCAGGTTGCTCAAATGGCGTTAGGTAAAACCCTAGATTATCGTTATTGGGGGTTAGGTTGGGTTTCAATGGATATGGGTAGGTTAGATGATTTCAAAAAATCCAGTGTGATTGAATTGTTGTTAAATCCCTCTCATTCGGTTGCCTATCAGAACATTTTGACTCCCTTGATGATTGAATTGCGCTCACTGGTGCCAAAAAGAGTTTAACGTATTATGAGTAGTCAGTTATTTTTAGACGCCCATAAACTCGAATTATTTACGGGTGGTAAGTGGCTGTCCTCTGTTCCTAATGGATTGAAGTTTAAGGCAATTGGTCTAGATAGCGATAGCTTGTATTTTCCACTTGAGCGAATTAATAAGCAATCTGATGAGTCGGTTATGAATCGATACAGAAAGGCAATTCGTCGTGGCGTTGTTGCTATTGTTGTATCTAACCCTAGCGTTGCTGAACATCTTAAAAATGATATTCCGGTGTTGTGGGTGGAGGATTTAGACAAGGCTCTTGTCATGGCGGCTCGTTTGGTGCGCGGTACGCTGAATCCCTATACCATTCTCATTACAGGGACAGAAGGAAAGACAGGAGCAAAGGTTCAGCTCCATCACCTGCTTAAACCACAAGTCGCTGTGCACGCTGTGTTAGATAGCAATAATAGGCTCATACCCGTAATGCGATCTCTCATCAATTTGTCCACATCGGATAAGGTTGAAGTGAATGAGGTTTCAGTCGGATCGGACGTGAGTCAAAATATGCTTAAAACTTTTACGGTTAATCCCGATATGTGCCTTTACACTCATATCGGTCCTAATTACATGTCCATTCACGGCAGTATGGAAGTTTTGATCGATCGAAAGGCATCTCTTGTGGAAGGTATGAGATGGGCTGCGCCTTGTTTGATTAATTCTGCAAATCAATATGCCGATCAGTTGATTGACAGCATTCAAAAGAAGCGACCAGATGCGCGTATCCTTACTTATGGTATCAAAGATAATGACCAGGCACAATTGGTTCATTATGAGTTTGACAAGGAACGTTTTGGTTGGTTGGTTCAAGCTAGAATTTTGGAACAGCATGTTGACTATTTTATTCCCAGTTTTCAATCGCATTTCCCCTTAGCCTCTGTTGGGGCTTTGTTGGCAGTCAGTGTGGCTGGTTACGATGTTAATCTAGCTGCGCAAGCCTATCCGAGTCTCAGTCCGTTTGAGTCTATGGGGTTATTGGAGCGCTTGATTTTGCCAACAGGACAATCCATCCTTTTCTACAATCAAAGTACGCGTGCCGATATTTCCGGTGTCGTTTCGGCTTTTGATGATTTAAGCAGATTAACCTATAGCGGCAAAATGGTCGCCTTGCTGGGTGGCGTTGGAGTATTCGAAGATAACGAATGGATTCAGAGCAGTCATACACATATCGGTGAACTGATTAATCAAAGCCCTATAGATATGCTTTATACCACCGGACCTTTCATGCAGTATGTGCATTCTGTGCTGACTGCACCTGTGCTTAAAGGGCATAGCAATGATCGAAACAGACTGCTATATTGGTTACTCAGCAGCCTTCAAGCAGGCGATTGTTTATTCATCATGGCTTCTGGCTATTTAGAATTGGAAGCCTTAGTGCAGACATTGCGCGATTACGTTCAATCTGGTCAGCAATGTTCAGAAGCTTCTTTGATTGATTATTCTGATAACTATCGTTTGCTACTCACTTATGATGAGTTAGAACATTCCGAGCTGTATCCTTTTCAAGTATGCGTTAAACACGGTCTGGATTTTATGACATTCCAGCAGTTGGCAAAGTCTTATCAGAATAAAGCAGCGCTCAATCAACACATTCTGTTCTCATTTTTTGACTCCCTACCCATGTTTCTAAGAGAGTGGGGCAGCTTTGAGTGTTGTGATGAAGTGATGCGTTCCACTGGTTATGGTAGTAGAGTCTTCAATGAGCAGTTTTGTTTACGCTGGTTTGATGAACCCGATAAGCAAACAGGTCAAAAATCCAAGACGGCCTTCGGACGCTTTTTCTTCACAAAACAGCCCAATTGGTTGCTCTATATTGCTGTTGGTACCACTCGCTTGTACGCGGGTTTGGTGCACGTAGATATGTCGAGCGATAACATCATTCGATATGAACGTCGGTCTGAAGCTGTTTTGCGTCGTTACCTTGCAGAGAGTTTTGGAGATCTTCCTGTTAGCATGACTTATCAGAATTGGGCTAAAGGATGGTTAGCGATAGAGTTGGCGCAGGTTAAGGATCTGACAAAGTGGTCTAGTTTTAACGTGTTGCATCGAATAGATCAGACCCCCGTTTATCGAGAGAAATTAGTACCTTTATTACAAGTGATCTCTAAATGAAACGATTAGGCGTAAGTGTTTATTCGATTTTTGGCTTATGTATTATAGCTGCGAGTTCAGTTAGTGCACAGAATCAATGTCAGTATGCCAATAAAGGCAAGTTAGATAGTGCTTTTGTTTATCATCGCGAAGAGTTTAGCATTTACTATGATTTGGAGGGTAAAGCCGCGCTTTTGCATCAGCAAGACGTTAATAGCAATCAAATTCCCGACGTCGTTGAGGATATGATGACTCAGTTGATTGTATCTAGAAGGCTACTTACCGACCTCTTGGGTTTCAAGCATCCCTTACAGCAGCCCAGGTTTGAAGGAGTGAGCAGCATTCGAGTGCGTTTAGTCGATATGGAGTCAGGGCACGGGGTGGCATTCGATGAGCCGCATCGTTTTCCCGATCAAAAAGGTACAGAAACTTGCTCATTGTTGATCAAAATGAGTCGTCGTCTTGACGCCACGTCTTACACTCCTGTTCATGAGTTGTTTCATTTGTATCAATATGGCTATGCCCCATTCAAAACGCGCTGGTTTTTAGAAGGTAGCGCTCGTTGGGCAGAATCTTTGTTGAATAACAGAACCTTAACAAGCGAAGCCATACCAAACGCTAGCCAGTTAAATGAATTCTTTCAGCGTACCTACGATGCCGGGAGAGTCTGGCAAACATTGGCGATGCGCTCTGATCCCTTAGGAGAAATGAGACTCCCTGACGATTTGAAATCATTGCGTTATTTGAATGGTAGTAGCGTGATCGCAGACAGTCAATTTTACGGTGCGCCTTTTGTCAAACGTGTGCTAGAGCAGTTTGCTGACTATGGTTTACAGGTTAGTCAAACAGAGCAAATTGACCCCTATCACTGGGATGAACAACGGCAAAAGAGTCAGCAATTTGATACTGAATTGTGGCGCATTGTCCTGAATGCCTCCAAAGTCAATTAAGTGTAAACGAGTGTACAAGCCTTTTCAATCACTCAACCCCTGGTCCGGTAACCGCATCCACGCCCAGTTGAATGAGTTGCGCACGCTCCTGATCGGTTGTTACCCCTTCGGCAATCACCAATAATCCAATCGCATGCGCCACCGTTACCACGCCCTGTACAAAGCTTTGGTTGTGTTTGTTTTCGTCGATATCTCGAATGAAGCTGGCATCGAGTTTATAGTAATCCAGTCCTAAGTCATTTAATTCGGCAATGCGAGCAAAGTGTTCGCCGGCATGTTCCAGCCCCAGCTTACAGGCGAAAGGCTTAATGGAAAGACAAAAACTACGGAATGCCTCCAGATGAGCGTAAATACCCCGCTCAGGTATGTCTAGCCACAGCAGAGCAGTTAGGGATACATCGAGTTGTAGTAGTTGCTCCAGAACACCTTCGCGGAAATGAGCGCTTTGTAAGGATTCAACGGAAAGATTAATACACAGTGGTTGGCGGCTTTGTTTCAGTTGGCTTAAGCCTTTTTTCAAAACGGCTAAGTCTACCTTGTCTTGCCAGTGTAGCCGCGTAATCCACGGGAAAATGACGCCAGCTTTTTGTGCTTCACCAAATACGCTTAGGCGCATCGGACATTCGCTGTGTAATAATCGCCCATCGGCTGTTCTCACGGCAAACTGCCCCAAACTCAGCGCTTCTTCTGTGCTGAGTGCCTCACTGAGTCCCTGTTTCCAAGCCAGTAAGCCATAGTGTTGACAGGCCTGAGTTGATTGGGGTTCTAGATCACTCACCAGTTTTTGTTCGAGTTCTGATTGAGCTAAGCAGGCATCGACACGCATCATGACCTGCGCAATGGTTTCTCCCTGCTGATAATAGCCAATGCCCATGGCAAGTTGAGCGATGGACTGAATCGGTGCATAGTCTGGCTGTAAAATGATGTCGTTCAGTTCACTAGCCAATGCCGGCGCATCAAATGCATCGCTTGCAATCAGTAAGGCAAAATCACTGCCATTCAAACGGGCTGCTTTGCAATTAGCCTGTTGCTCACAAACGTGTTTTAAGGTTTGCGCCATAGCCAGAATGAGTTGGTCGGTGCGTTGATGCCCCAGCTCCTGATTAATGTGACTGAGCGGCGATAATCGTAATAGAAACACATAACCCTGCTGACTTAAGTCTTCTTGATTGAGCGCCACTTTCAGATGCGACATAAAGGTGTCACGATTTAATAAACCCGTTAGCGTATCTTGTTGCAGTTGCACACGCATCGATTCCAGCCGCTGCGTTTCCGATTCAAGCATGGTTTTAATGCGGTTGGAGAGCAGATTCATCGAGCGAACCAGTTGCTTAAATTCAAGCGTTTTAGGCTCATCGGTTGTGACAAAGCGACGTTCGCCAATGGCTTCAGCTTGTTCAACCACATTATCAAGTGGGTTGGTAATCAGTTTAAGAATCCAAGAACCCAGCAAGCCACTGAATAACGCTCCCAGTGCAAAAATAAGCAAGAGTTCAATCGCACTGTTCCAAAGGGTGTCGTAAGCGTAACTGGTTTGGCTTTCGAGTTGAATGGTGCCATAAACAGTCCAGCCATCCATAACACTACCCGTACCCGGAGCGACTTCGATATTCAACCAACGCTTAAACCAGTTAGGCGCTTGGCTATTAACGGATAGGGCGCTACGTTCCACGAGTACCTGCCCGTTGGGGTCGGTTAAACGAATGAGCTGATAATGGCCTGTATCAAATTGAGCCGAGAGTTGTAGTTCGACTAAGGTAGGGTCTTTGGGTAACTGATTCATGGACAAGGCTAACGACGCAGCATTGTCTAGGTTTTTAAGATACAGCTGTTCTTCTAAATAGGTTTTAGCGGTGAGTGTGCTGACGGCAAAACTGATGCCAAATGCCATAAGCATAAGGAAAGCAATGGCGAGCCAGAGTTGTTTAATGAGCGACATGGTAAAACTCCATCCAAGGCGATTGAGGGGCGTGCATTATTCGTAACCTTCTTGTTGCATTTTGGCTAATAGATCGCGCCAACGCGATAGGCGTTCGGTGGCATTGGCGGCAGGTGCGGTGGCGTTGCCCGTCCATAAACCGGCATCGTTAAAGCTGAAAACGGGGGTCAGGTCAGGGCGCTGATCGGCGGGCATCACATCATCGACCAAGTTATCCAAAATCACCGGGGTTGCGGAGGGATTGGCGTAATATCCGAGCACCATGTGTGCCTGACTGATGGGGCTGTTCGCCCCGCCCATTCTGGCTCTAACATAAATCAGTCGTAATTGTTCGGTGGACACGCCCAGTAATTTGAGCGTCATATACTTAGCGATGGCGTAGTCTTCGCAGTCGGCTCTGCCTAACAGCATGCTTTCTAAGGGAGTCGCCCAATAGTCTGGGTTGCGCCAAATTTCACTGTCTTCACCATAACGAAGGTGACGATTAAAAAACTGATTCACCTGCTTGAGTTTGTGTGTGGTCGAGCGATCGCCTTGGCTGTCGAGGAGTTGATTCCACTGGGCAACGATGGGGTTATTACCCGACGCAGCTAACCAACGCTCCCCCAGTGTGTGCGCTAGAGCGGCAGAAAAAGAGAACCAAGCAAAGAGCAGGAGCAAGCGTAGTTTGGCGGTTGGTGGCATCCATCACTCAATATAATCATGTTTTTGATTATTCTGCCTGTAAGTGTCAAGAAAAACAAGTTGATAAACTGTAGTTGTGGGGATTAATTTAATAAATTTATGTGATACTATTAATCAAAAATTTGAAGATTCGTTATATCTGCTGGAGAAACGACCATGAATACCCCCATTAAACTGACAACACTGGCCCTGATGATGGGCTTAGCATGGTCTGCCATGGCAGCAGAACCAGCAGCAACGACGCTTCAAGCGCCAGCTAAAAATTTACAGCAAGCAACGCAAAAAGCGATTGCGCAAAACCCCGAAGTGCAAGCAGCATGGCATCTTTTTCAAGCTTCGACTGAAGAGGAGCGGGTAGCGGAAGGTCGCTATTTGCCTAAAATCGACCTTAATGGGGCAGTGGGCAATCAAAGTAACCAACTCAGGGGTAATAACGCCATTGATTACGGTCGTGAAACCTTTGGCCTGAGTTTGACCCAGATGGTGTTCGATGGTTTTGCCACCAGCAGTGAAGTGTCTCGTTTAAGCTATACCCGTTTGGCGCGCTACTATGATTTTATGCAGGCATCGAGCGCCATTGCCTCGGAAACCGTCACCTATTATGAAAACGTGCTTAAATTTCGCGAACTGGTGCGTTTAGCGTCCGAAAACTATGTGCAACACAAAAAACTTTACGATGCCATCATTCAAAAAGTGCAAGCTGGGGTGGCGCGTGGCGTCGATTTAGAGCTGGCAACCGGTCGTCTGGCTTTGGCAGAATCGAATTTACTCACCGAGGCGACCAACTTGCACAGTATGAGTGCGCGTTATCAAAACTTGGTGGGTGAGTTGCCCTACGAAGACCTCGACACGGAAGGTATGGTCACCAGCGGCATTCCTGCTAATATTCAAGAAGCGCTGCGTCTGGCATTTGAGGCCAGCCCACAGTTTAACTCGGTTATCGAGCAGGTGTTGGCCGCAACGGCAGAATTAGAAGGTCGTAATGCGCCTTTCTTACCCAAGGTCGAGCTGAGAGCCAGTCAAAATAATGGTAATAATGTCAGTGGTATTCAGGGGCGTGAATTTGATCGTGTGATTGAATTGGTCGCCACCTACAATTTATTTAATGGCGGTAGTGATTCGGCGGCTAAAAGTCAGTTTCGTGAGCGCCTCAGTTTTGCACGCGATAATCGTGACAAAATCTGCCGTAATTTACGTCAAGACCTGAGCGTGGCCTACAACGATATCAAACAGTTAACGGAAAAGCTGAGTTACTTAAATCAGCACCAACTATCCATTTCGAAAGCGCGGGAAGCCTACAAAGCGCAGTTTGATATTGGGCAACGCACCTTGTTGGACTTACTCGATACGGAAAACGAATATTTCCAAGCGAAACGCAACTACACCACAGCGAAGCACGACTTAGCCATTGCCCGCGCTAAAACACTACACAATACCGGTAGTTTACTGACAGAGTTAAAAATTCAGCGCGAGAAGCTGCCTAGTGCTCAGCAACTTCGTCAAGATCGTGATTTGAGCAAAAACCAAGACCTCGCTTGTCCAGCAGAAGTGGTTGAACCGATGACCATTGATAAAGCCATGCTCATGGCATCTAACTTAACTCCTGTTGTTACGCCAGTGATTGCGGCCTCGGCTGTTACCGACATCAAATTGGTGTGTACCGATGTGAAAGGACAGGTGAATCAGTGGATTACCGCTTGGACCAGTCAAGATGTGAATGGTTATTTGAATCAGTATTCCCCTAACTTTACCGCGGGTGGCATGACCCATGCGCAATGGGTGAATTTGCGAACCAATCGAGTGAAAAATCCAGCCAAAGGTATCACCCTCTCGATTGATAATGTGCGCACTTCGCAAGTAGGTAACCGCATGGAAGCGACCTTTAATCAAGTTTACGATAATCAAACCTACCAAGACAAAGTGGAAAAAACGCTGGTGTTTGATAATGTCGGCGGAAAATGTCGTATTGTGGAAGAAAAAGTCAGTAAAGGTCGTTTATACTAGTGCGCACCACCATTTTAGGGGATTCGTACTATGCAGAGGAAGCAGATGGATACACAACGCGCCACCGAAATTGCTCAAGTTCTCACTCAGGCCTTGCCTTACATTCGACGATTTGTCGGAAAAACCATTGTTGTTAAATATGGCGGTAACGCCATGGTCGATGATGATTTAGAGCAAAGTTTTGCGCGTGACATTGTGCTGATGAAGCAAATTGGTATGAATCCCGTGGTGGTGCATGGTGGTGGTCCACAAATTGGCAAACTATTGGCGCAAATCGGTAAAGAGTCACAATTTATTGATGGCATGCGGGTTACCGACCGTGAAACCATGGATGTGGTCGAAATGGTGTTGGGCGGTCAAGTCAATAAAGCCATTGTCGGCATGATTCAAAAAGCCGGTGGGCGCTGTGTTGGCCTAACCGGTAAAGATGCAGGACTGATAAAAGCCAAAAAAATGACCCTAACCAAGCATAACGCGGCAGTGGATGTGCCAGAAATCATCGATTTAGGCCATGTGGGTGAAGTGGAACGGGTTGATACGCACATTCTCGATTTAATGATTGAAAGTGATATTATTCCGGTCATTGCCCCAGTGGGTTATGATGATGAAGGTCATAGCTACAACATCAATGCCGACTTTGTTGCCGGAGCGGTGGCGGGTGCCTTAAAAGCAGAAAAGCTGATGTTGCTCACCAACATCGCTGGTTTGCAAGACAAGCAAGGTAACCTACTGACCGGTTTAACCCATGCCATGGTTGAAGGCTTGATTGCTGATGGAACCATTTATGGTGGCATGCTGCCAAAGATTCGTTGTGCGTTAGACAGTGTGACAGCAGGCGTTAAGTCAGCGCACATCGTTGATGGTCGCGTACAACATGCTGTGTTGTTAGAAGTCTTCACCGATGAAGGTGTAGGAACACTGATTACTGCTTAATCCCCGCCTCACTGAGCTAGCGAGTGGACTGCTTTGATATCCCTTTAAGGAGAATGAGCATGAAATTGAGTGCTGTGCTGATGTTGTCGGCAGTGTTGACGCTATCAGCCTTGACCGCAACGGTCGAGGCCAAACAACCCACTGTGGTGGCAGCAACACCAGTGGTGGTGCTGATGCCGTTTTTAACCGACAATCCCGACTTCTTTGCTTTAACGTCTCAACAAAGGCAAGCGGTCATGAAAATCGCTCAGGCGAGTGGCGCTCAACGTGAAGCCTTGGATCAGTCAATTCTCGATTTACGCTCCGAGCTCCGCGAAGAGCTGTTGAAGTTCAAAACCGACGCTAAGCTGGTTAAGCAATTAAGCGATGAGCTGGCCAAGCAAGAGTCAGCGCGTGTTAAGCTGTCGATAGACTGCGCTCAAGGCTTGCGTTCAACGCTCACTGCAGAGCAGTGGAAAACCCTCATTGAGTTAGCCTTGCAGTGAGGTCAGACAGGGGGTGCGACACTATGTCACATGGTGTTGGTGATCGTTTAGGATTATGATGAGAGCCAGTAGATAACATTCCTCTGTTATTGAACACTCCTCAGTTTGAACCACTCACCCCAGTGAGTGGTTTTTTTATGGGCTAAGATTGGGCTAAGGTTAAGCTAATGGAGTTTTGGTTAGAGCAAGGGGTGTTGCTGCTGGTATCGCTGGTGGCGAATGCCTTTTCGGCGCTGGCCGGCGGTGGTGCAGGTCTGTTACAGTTTCCTGCTTTGTTATGGTTAGGTTTGCCGTTTGCGGTTGCCTTAGCCACGCACAAGGTGGCTAGTGTTGCCCTGGGCATTGGTGCGACTTTGCGTTACATGCAGTCGGGCGTTTTGTCGTGGCGCTTAAGTCTGCTCATCCTAGCCGCCGGACTACCGGGTGTGTGGTTGGGTGCCATTAGCGTGTTAGCTCTACCAGAGCAGGCACTGATGGTGGCTTTAGGCATACTGACCATGGCAATGGGCGTTTATTCCATGAAGCAAGCCAATTTGGGCATGGCGTCACGTCAGGTAACGAACACCTTATTCCATCAGTGGGTTGGTGCCTTGGTATTGGCGTTGATTGGGGTGTTGAATGGGTCGCTTACATCGGGTACGGGCTTGTTTGTCACCCTATGGTTGGTGCGCTGGTTTGGATTGGATTACAAACAAGCCGTTGCCTACACCTTAGTGCTGGTAGGGTTTTTCTGGAATGGACTGGGTGGACTCACCTTAGCGCTGGTCGGTGAAGTGCGTTGGGATTGGTTGCCAACCCTACTGATCGCTTCGGTGGTAGGAGGTTATTTGGGCGCTCATTGGGCATTGCTTAAAGGAAACCTATGGGTGAAACGCGCTTTCGAGTGGGTCACATTATTAACCGGAGCTAGTCTGTTAATCAGGGCAATGATTTAACCTGCCACAGATTAATCAGCTTGGCACATCCTGGCGTCAGGCTTGTCCAGTCGGCAGGCAGTACCAGTTGTGCCAGAGCACAAGTGGGAAAGAGTTTAACTTCTTGTTGCAGTCGCGCATCTTCAGTTAGAAAAGTGAGCAAGGTTTCTAAGCCAGGATTGTGCCCCACTAACAGGGTGCGCTTGGCAAGGGGTGTCTGACTCAGTACCGATAGCAAGGTTTCGGCGCTGGATTCATAAACATCCATTGATTCCAGACAGTGCACTAGATTGTCGTGATCAAAATGGCTACGCGCCCGACGAATGGTTTGTAGGGTACGCTTGGCAGGTGAGGTGACAATTAAGTCGGGATGGAGTTGTTGTTGTGCAATCCATCGACCAATTTTGTGGGCATCTTCTCGACCACGCTCACTGAGTGGACGTTCAAAGTCAGCCAGGCTCGGATCGCTGTGATCCGATTTGGCGTGACGTAAAATGAGTAACTCGCGTAAGCCACTGCTATTCATTGCCTAAACTCCGTAGGCTAAACGATAAGCACGCATGGCATCAACGTAATGACTCAGCGTTGGGTGGCTTTCTAAGTGGCTGATGAGATGCGCCATGGTAACAATGGGGATAACGGGAATGCCAAAACGGTCTTCAACTTCTTGTACACTCGACTTCTCGCCCGTGCCTTTTTCCATGCGGTCTAAGGCAATGACCACGCCGGCCGGTGTTGCTCCGGCCGCTTGAATGATTTCAATCGATTCACGAATGGCCGTGCCAGCGGTAATGACATCGTCAACAATTAGAATTTTGCCAGCTAAGGGTGTACCAACAATGCTGCCACCTTCACCATGGGCTTTGGCTTCTTTGCGATTGAAGCTGTAAGCTTGGTCTTGCTGATGATGTTCTGATAAAGCAATACTAGCCGCTGCAACCAGGGGAATACCTTTGTAAGCGGGGCCAAAAAGAACGTCATAGTCAACGCCACACTGAGCAATGGTGTGAGCATAAAACTGACCCAGTTTGGCTAGGCTAGCGCCAGAATTAAATAAACCGGCATTAAAAAAATAAGGACTGGTTCGACCTGACTTTAGTGTAAATTCACCGAAACGCAATACATTGGTGCTGAGAATAAAGTCTATAAAATCATGTTGATAAGGATGCATAATAAACCATGTTGTGGACTAATTAGGCTATTTATACGGCATATTGCGCTAAAATGGAAGCCCAGCGTTGATTAAGGAGTAGGCGAATGAAGGTTAAGCAGAAGCCCTGTGTGCTGGTCACGGGAGCGAGTCGTCGCTTAGGAGCCTATTTGGTTCAGCATTGGTTGCAGGCAGGCTACGAAGTTTTGGCTACTTATCGTCACGAGAACGATGAGGTGCTGTCATTGCGCCAACAGGGGGCACAGATGCTCTGTATTGATGTGGCCAGTGACGCCGGTGTGGCCGCCCTAATTGAGGCGGTGAAGCAGAGAACCCAGTCACTGAGAGGCATAGTGCACAACGCTTCCGTGTGGCATTCAGATGCAGAGCTCGCCCAATCGCCCAGTCTGCTTGAAGCCACCTTTGCTTTGCACCTGTTGTCGCCTTATAAATTGAATCAAGGTTTGTTGCCTTTATTGCAAGCCCATGAGGGCTTAAGTGATGTTGTGTTTATCAGCGACGCCAGTTGCGATCAAGGCAAAGCCGATAAGGCCTTATATACGGCTTCTAAATGCGCTATGGAAAGTCTGATGCGTTCGCAAGCGGTGGCGTTTGCACCTGATGTGAAAGTGAATGCGGTTGCGCCAGGTTTGCTAGCTTTTCATGGCAGCGACGATGCCGCATATCGCCAGCGACGATTAGACCAAACACTGCTGGGCGTTGAGCCAGGCTTTCAACCAGTTATCGATGCCATCGATTATTTGTTTGCCAGCCCTTACACGACCGGAACACGCTTGGTTATCGATGGCGGAGCCAGTTTACAGCGCTAGGTGAATTCTGATGGTATTGGCTTATGGAGTGGATTTCAACTTAAAGGGTGTCACAAGCGGGAAGGGGGCTTGAATTTGTTGGCCATCCGCTAGGTCTATGAGCAGCGTTAATTGCCATTGCATCTCGTCGATGGTACAAAAAGACAAAATCGATTTTCCGGTCCACTGTGTGCCAGACGTGGGGGTTAGGCTAACACGGTTGTAACCCATGTACATATTACTGCCATTAATATCCAGCTGCACTTGCGTCGGCACCACACCCTGAATGTCGGCTGTAATGGTTAAGGCTTTGGCAATGGGGATGGGTTGTGGGCTGATGCTCAGGCGCACACTCATGCCATTGTGTTCGATAAGGCAGTCGCCGGTATGCAATTGGCAGTTGTTTGCCAGTGATAGGATGCTGGTTTTCACCTGTGGTGAGGGTTGAATCCACCACCAGGCAATTGCGCTGAGCAGAATGGCGACTAAAGGCAATATGAATAGAAACCATTTTTTCATTACGGCTGTCCTGATTGAATGGGTTGACACTGTGGGCAATAATAGCTTGATCGTCCCGCAATACGTAGATTTTCAATGGGCGTTTGGCAGTGCAAGCAGGGTTGCTGGGCGCGACCATAAACATGCAAGGTTTGTGCAAAATAGCCCGGCTGTCCGTCCGGATTGACAAAGTCTCTTAAGGTGCTACCACCCTGACTAATCGCCCGCTCTAAGGTTGCTTGAATATGAGCATGCAAGCTGGTTATCTGTGCTAAGCTGAGCTGGTAGCTGGGTGTCAGCGGGTGAATACCGGCCAGGAAAAGCGACTCACAGGCATAGATATTACCAATGCCCACCACCACCTCATTATTCATCAGATTGGTTTTGATAGGCGTCTTGCGTTTAGCCAATTGCTGCCGCAAATACGCAATACTAAAATCGTCACTTAGGGGTTCAGGACCTAATTTGCACAGCAAAGGATGGCTAGCAGGACTGTCACTGACAATGAGAAAGCCAAATCGACGAGGATCATGATAACGCAGGCAATGCGAGCCAAAGGTGAGTTGCCAATGATCGTGTTTGCGCCATTCTGCCTCTGTTGGCACAACACGCAAACTCCCCGACATGCCCAAATGGATAATCAGGGTGCGCGTGTTAAATTGAAGCAGTAAATATTTGGCACGACGCTCAACGGAAAACAGTCTTTGTCCGATCAGCTGATTAAGCTGTTCGACAGGAATGGGGTAGCGCAGCTTAGGTTGACGAACCGTTACCTGCGTCAAGCGATGTAGATTAACGTGGGGTGCAATACCGCGCTTGGTGGTTTCAACTTCGGGTAATTCGGGCATAATCAGATTGCACCGTCAAAAAAATTAGCGATTTGAAGATATTAGCACAGTCTAGCTAGCGCCGATAAACAAAAAGCCCGAACAAGTCGGGCTTTTGGCGTCAGAAGCAAAATTATTTAATTTTAGCTTCTTTGAACAATACGTGTTTACGCGCTTTCGGATCGAACTTCATCATTTCGAGCTTTTCAGGCGTTGTACGTTTGTTTTTAGTCGTGGTGTAGAAGAAACCCGTTTCTGCAGTCGAAACTAATTTGATCTTTTCGCGAATTGACTTAGCCATACCATCACTCCTTAGATGTTTTCGCCGTTAGCGCGTAATGCACCAACCACAGCTTCGATACCCAATTTGTCGATAGTACGCAAGCCATTTGCTGAAATACGTAAACGAACAAAACGTTGCTCTGACTCTAACCAAAAACGTTTGTTATGCAGGTTAGGCAAAAAACGACGCTTAGTTTTAATGTTAGAGTGAGACACTTTGTTCCCAGTTACTGTGCCTTTGCCAGTAATTTGACATACACGTGCCATGATGAATTCCTTATCGTCTAAAATGACAAAGCCGGAATTATAGCCACTATTCTTTTTCTTTGTCAAGTGCGATTGGGCAATCCGTGTTCGGAAAGCTGACTTTTCTGAGAAAGATTGAAATCGCAATGTAAAGCACGCTTCATATCAGGCTTATCCGGAGGAGCATTTTAGACTGTGTGCCACGTTTAACATTATGGTGAGCGGGCAGATAAAAATGACTTCTGCTGATAGTAGATGAAAGTTGTGCGAAATCAATTAAAAAAGACATGCGGTCACTGGTGTTCACGCTTTGTCTGCGTTATAGTGACCCAGATCCAACGACAGTAATGCAACAAGCAATGCTTCGAGTGTAAATTATAGACGATCGTCTATGGTTTATATTTGAAATATTGATTTTTATTTATTGTGAAAATTGCGTTATAGTTAGCGGGTAAAGATCGGCAACGGTCTCAATTTGATTGAGTTTTTTTAACCTTAATTAAGGAGCCATCCATGGCTGCAAAGAAGTATAACGCTGGTGTTAAAGAATACCGCCATACCTATTGGACTCCAGAGTACACTCCTCTGGACACCGACTTGTTGGCATGTTTCAAAATCGTTCCACAACCAGGTGTTGACCGCGAAGAAGCGGCAGCAGCAGTTGCGGCAGAGTCTTCAACAGGTACTTGGACCACAGTTTGGACCGACTTGTTAACTGACATGGACTACTACAAAGGACGTTCTTACCGTATTGAAGACGTTCCAGGTGACGACACTGCATTCTATGCGTTCATCGCTTACCCAATCGACTTGTTCGAGTCAGGTTCTGTAGTAAACGTATTCACTTCATTGGTAGGTAACGTATTCGGTTTCAAAGCTGTTCGTTCACTACGTTTAGAAGACGTTCGTTTCCCAATCGCTTTCGTTAAAACTTGTGGTGGCCCTCCTGTTGGTATCCAAGTTGAACGTGACATGCTGAACAAATATGGTCGTCCATTATTGGGTTGTACTATTAAGCCTAAATTAGGTTTGTCGGCTAAAAACTACGGTCGCGCTGTTTATGAGTGCTTGCGTGGTGGTCTAGACTTCACTAAAGACGACGAAAACGTTAACAGCCAACCATTCATGAACTGGAAACACCGTTTTGACTTCGTTATGGAAGCGATCCATAAAGCTGAAGCTGAAACTGGCGAGCGCAAAGGTCACTACCTGAACGTTACGGCTCCTTGTTCAGAAGAAATGATGCGTCGTGCTGAGTATGCTAAAGAAATCGGTGCTCCGATTGTAATGCATGACTACATCACTGGCGGTTTCTCTGCTAACACAGCATTGGCTAACTTCTGTCGTGAAAACGGTATCCTGTTACACATCCACCGTGCAATGCATGCGGTACTTGACCGTAACCCACACCACGGTATCCACTTCCGCGTATTGACTAAGATCTTACGTTTGTCAGGTGGTGACCAACTCCATACTGGTACAGTAGTAGGTAAGTTGGAAGGTGACCGTGCTGCTACTCTAGGTTGGATCGACTTGTTACGTGAGTCTTTCATTCCTGAAGATCGTTCACGTGGTCTATTCTTCGACCAAGACTGGGGTTCAATGCCTGGCGCATTCGCTGTTGCTTCTGGTGGTATTCACGTATGGCACATGCCAGCGTTGGTTAACATCTTCGGTGACGACTCAGTTCTTCAGTTCGGTGGTGGTACATTAGGTCACCCATGGGGTAACGCTGCTGGTGCGGCCGCTAACCGTGTGGCGTTGGAAGCTTGTATCCAAGCTCGTAACGAAGGTCGTGAAGTTGAGAAAGAAGGTAAGGACATCCTTACTGGCGCAGCGAAACACAGCCCAGAATTACGTATCGCAATGGAAACTTGGAAAGAGATCAAGTTTGAATTCGATACAGTTGACAAACTTGACGTTGTTAACCGTTAATTGCGTTACTAGCAAGAGGAATTTTTAATGGACATTCAAGCTTATAAAACAACGACCAAGTTGGAAACTTTTTCTTACTTGCCAGAAATGACCACTGAACAAGTCAAAAAGCAAATCGCTTACATGATTCGTCAAGGTTGGAACCCAGGTGTTGAACACACTGAAATCGACAACATGATGGGTGCTTACTGGTACATGTGGAAACTGCCAATGTTTGGTGAGCAATCAATCGACGCAGTTATGGCAGAACTAGAGTCTTGCCGTCGTGAAAACCCAGAGCATTTGATCCGTGTTGTTGGTTATGACAACTACGCTCAATGCCAAGGTTTGGCGTTCGTGGTTTACCGCGGTCGTTAATTCCGACGGGTTCGGTGGAAGGGTGCTCGCACTGCTTCCACTGAATTTCTGCTATTACTTATAGAGTGATTATCCTTATGAATAGCGATATGAGCAGATCTAGCGGTAAAGCTATTGCGCAGTTGCGTCGTACGATGCTTTCGCAAACTGGAAAATCAGCCACTAATGTGTCTTCGACTACATTAAGACAAGCTGCAGCGGCTCACAAGCCAGCTCAAACGAGTGTTGCTAGCGAGTCTTCTGTGTCAAGTTACGAAACGCCTAGCCATAACGACGCCATGAGTGTTCGTGAGGTGAATCGTTTGCGCCGTCAGGCGATGAGTGTGTCTGGAAAGAAAGCAGCGAGCGCGGTTACTAAAACAGTAACTCGTACTGCAAGTGAGCGTGTCTTTTCAGCCGCTGAAACTACTGGTAGTTCGAACGATGCTTCAAACGCAATGACGATGCACGTTATTTCGTCTGAAAATCAATATCAATCTTTACCTGTCGCTCCGACTGGTCGTTCTATTGCGATGGCTCGCCGTCAAGCAATGGCTACTAGCGGTAAAACGGGTCAACAAAAGGTTGCGCAGGCCGCAAAAATTGCTATGTCAAACCCGAACCAAGACTTTGCTGCCGTATTGGAGCAGGGACTCACTGGTCGTCAGTTGGCCATGCACCGTCGTGCGATGTTAGCTTCTCAAGGTGCTGACAAAACGCATAAGACTGGTGGCGTTCGCCCAACTGGTAAAGTGCGCCCAAAGACGTTACCCACCAAGGTTGAATTCACGCAGACATTGAGTGGGCAAACGGTTTCTGGTAGCACAGTTGATACCAATAAGTCGAGCGTGACGGGCATTGAACGTGGCGAATGCCGCTCGGTGACAGGCACAGAATATCTGAGCAATGATCACTTCGCGAGTGTTTGCGGCACCAAGCCTCAAGCTAACCCATCCAAGGTTTCTAGCATGACCACCTTGTCTAACAAGACATTGACTGGTGTTGATGCTTCAGTTTCTTCTAAAGTAACTGGTGCTTCAGCTGGTGCTTGCCGTGCCATTAGTGGCATCGAGTACTGGGGTGCAGAACATTATAAAACTCAAGGCTGTGACACTAAGCCTGCGGCACGTCCTGCTAAAGTTAGCGAGATGAATAGCTGCAGTCAGCAACAAGTGGTCACAGGTACCGATGTCGCACAGGGAACACGTGTTACTGGTGGTGATTCAGGCATGAGCCGTTCAATTACGGGTTCTTGCTATATGGATCAACGCCAAGCAGCTAAAGTACCGCCGAGCAAAGTAGAGCAATCTCATACCGCTCGTGGTTCTAGTGTAACTGGCTCATTGGCAACACGCTCGTCAACCATGACTGGCGGTGAAGCGGGCGCTTGTCGTTCGGTCACTGGCAGTGAATACCTGACAAGCGAAGACTTTAGTGCTTGTGGCGTCAACAAGTTTGTTGGCAACGCAGATAAAGTAGTTGCTGGTAGTAGTGCGAAAGGTATGACCGTCACCGGGCAGTTGCTCGATGACACAGCAGGGCGCGTCACTGGTAATGAAATTCGCAAGAATGAACGTGTAACGGGTAACCAATACCACGATCGTCAACTGGCGAGCTTCAGTGCCCGTAATGGGTCTTCTATCAAGCGATTGAATGCAAGCTTGATTAAAGGTGTGGATGCACAGCAGGAGTCTTCTGGCTTCCCAAAGGCTGAAGGTGATGGACAGAACAGCATGCTGTCTGTCACCGGTCATTCATATGCTGGAAATCAAGCTGTAACAGGAAATCGCAAGGGCCTGTGCCAAGTACTGACAGGCGATGCACCAGAAGTAACGGATGTGATGACAGCCTACTGTCAAAGCCATCCCTTGCCATTGGTGAGTAGCAAACCGGTATCTGGCGACCTGCCTTTGAATAATCAACGTATGACCGGCAACGATCGTGGCATCTGCGATCGTGGTGTGGTTACCGGTGGTTATCGGGCAGATACCCTAGTCGATTGCGCACGCCCGAGTGTGCAATCAGAGCAAGCAGCGATGCCTTACGCATCTTTAGAACGCAACAATCGGTTAACCGGTAATGCTTCTTGGGATGATGGTATCGTAACGGGAACACGTGGCTTCGATCGCCGCTCTGCGCCAGTTCGACAATTTATGAATGTTTCCATGGCGCAAACCATGAAGCAAGTCAAAACGGTCGCACAGCCTGCCATGGCAGTAGCAGAAGTGGTGCAAGCAGCACCAGTACAAATGGTTCAACCCGCTGTGGCTGAACAGGTTGTGAATCAAGTAGCGCCTGCGGTGTTACCTCGACTCACCGGTGACGGTAGTCAACAAGGGGTGAAGGTGTCTGGTGATGCTTGGGCTAATTCTCGTCATGTTACGGGTACCGAAGGCTTTTCAAGCCGAGGTCGTAACCTTACAGAACGCGGCCAGCACAACAACTGGGTTGTGGGAGCTTCAGTGTACAAGGATGTACCAAAACAGGAAGAACGTCATTCTTCATTGAAGATTACCGGCTCTTCAGGTAATGGTATTAGTAAAGGCGCGGCAATCACCTATTCAGGTGGTGCGAGAGGCTAATGGAGCAACATCATGCGTATTATGCAAGTTGAAAAAACATTAGTTTCCACCAATCGTATCGCTGAGTTTGGACACAAGCCACTTCAGGTGGTGCGTGAAAAAAGCGGCGCTCGTAGTGTCGCCGTTGACGCGATTGGTTGTATGCCGGGTGATTGGGTTATTTGTGTTGGTTCTGGTGCGGCGCGTGATGCGGCTGGTGCTAAGGACTATCCAAGTGATCTAACCATTGTGGGCATTATTGACCACTGGGAGGAGTAATGGAGATCATGCAAGTTGTTTCTGAGTTGGTGTGTACGCGTCGTACACCTGGCTTGAATGGTACATCTTTGCGTGTTCTTAAAGACCTCAAAGGTAAGGTGCTTGTTGCTACCGATCCCGTTGGTGTTGCTGAAGGAGACTGGGTATTTACCACTTCAGGCAGTTCAGCAAGGCTGGTGATGAATGACAGAAAGACCTTCACAGACTTATCGATAGGCGGAATTATCGATAATTGGGAAAGCTGATCTCATCAGTGACGGTTGGTAGAAATTTCTGCCTTTTTAATGGACTCTCAGATTAGTAATAGTCTGAATTTGAAAATGAATACTCGGTTAATTCGTGCTAAGGTTCAGAATTGATACGGTATTGTATAAACTTTTCGTTTATTATTTTTTTGCTAAGGAGCTAACAAATGGCTGAGCGTATGGGTATTGCATTAGGCATGATTGAAACTCGTGGTTTGGTACCAGCAATTGAAGCGGCAGACGCGATGACTAAAGCGGCTGAAGTTCGTTTGATCGGTCGTCAATTCGTGGGTGGTGGTTATGTAACTGTTTTGGTACGTGGTGAGACTGGTGCGGTTAACGCAGCGGTTCGCGCTGGTGCTGATGCTTGTGAACGTGTTGGTGACGGCTTAGTAGCTGCTCACATCATCGCTCGTGTTCACAGCGAAGTTGAAAAAATTCTACCTACTGACGCTTAATTGTTAAGGAGACAAGTATGTCTACAATTAACGGTGTTGCGCTAGGCATGATCGAAACGCGTGGTCTTGTACCTGCAATCGAAGCTGCCGATGCAATGACTAAAGCTGCTGAAGTCCGTTTGATCGGTCGTCAGTTCGTGGGTGGTGGCTATGTTACTGTGTTAGTACGTGGTGAAACTGGTGCGGTTAACGCAGCAGTTCGCGCTGGTGCTGATGCTTGTGAACGCGTTGGTGACGGCTTAGTAGCTGCACACATCATCGCTCGTGTTCACAACGAAGTAGAGAAGATTCTTCCTACGGGTGCAACATCAGGCGCTGCGAGCGGTCTTGACGGTGACGTAACGACGACTCAAAGCTAATGCTTGTGCTTGAAGCGATGGTTTCGACCATCGCTTCTGGTTTTAATAATTTAGCCTTTATGTTGGGATGAGTAATGACTTGTAAGATTAATGAGCCTTGGGCACAAAAATGGGATTTTCGTGAGAGTCCTTGTCAAATGACGCGAAAATTCCATTTTTCTGTCTATCGTGAAACCACCGGTTTCCTTGATTACCTCAATGAGTTAATCAAAACGTTAGAAGTGCATCCGCACAATATTAATTTCGGTACTACCTACGCCACCATCACCATTGAAGGTGAGGGCGATAGTTTAGATGATCGTTTTGTGCAAATGGCGCGTCAACTAAGTGAACGCGTTGATGGCGTGCAGGCGTAAGGCGTGATGCAAGTTATCGCCTTGGTCAATCGTAAGGGTGGTGTGGGTAAGACGACACTGGCGGTCAGTTTGGCATCGGCGTTGTCTCGCCATGCCAAGGTATTGGTGTTAGATGCCGATCCTCAAGCATCGGTAATGCAATGGGCGGATCAATGTAATGGCTTTGCCTTTGATGTGCAGTCATTCGATTTGGCTGAAGATAGCATTCCCAGCAACGGATACGATTATGTGATTATCGACTTTCCGCCGGGCTTTACCGATGAAGAATTTGATCGTCATTTAGCGCAATTAACGCAGATTCTAGTGCCAGTTAACGCCTCGCCATTAGATTTATGGGCGACAGTTTCTTTTGCTTCCTTGCTGGACGCTTCAGCAAAAGAGCAGGGTATGTCGGTACGGAGTTTTTTGGTGTTCAATCAGATTGAACGCGACAACCGTTTTGCTTCATCGGCTATCGGTGCTGCACGAGGTTTAGGGATTCGGGTTGCCAAAACGATAGTTGGCAAACGGGCGGTGTATCGTAATGCTGCGTTAGAAGGCAAAGCGATTCATCAGATGGGTGGTCGTGCTAAGCAGGCCATTGAAGATGTAGATGAATTGATTAACGAGGTTTTTGGTCATGTCAACGCTTGAAGATAAATTGGCTGCTGGTATTGCACAAGTAAAAAATACCAGTCGTGCTCGTAAAACGCCTGCCAAAGCAACACCAGCGGGTAGCATTCCAGCGGCTCTGAGTGCGGATAATTTGCCAGCAGCCTCAGCAGCCCCGAAACCAGCCGCTCCCGCTAAGACAGTTGCCCCGACGGCGGCACCGACTCCCGCTCCGACTCAGGTTGCTCAACCCGTGGTTACGGAAGCGCCAAAACGTGTTTATTTAGCTGATGAGCGTGTTTGGCCCGATTAATGAGTTACGCCGAGCTGAATCTAACGAAACAAGCTAACTTGACTTATCAGAATGTTTTTTAAGGAAAATTATGCGTCCTACTAATCCCAAAATGCGTTCAGCATCGGTAAAGCAACCGGCATATCGCCCTGCTTCGGTGCCATCTTCTTCTAGTCCTATTAATGAAAGTGTATCTACCATGAGTTCTAATGATCCTTTAGCGCAGTATTACGTTAAAAACCAACCTTACTATATGCCAGTCGCTGATGAAGTTGAGTTATTTGAATCAGCTTATTCAGTGCGTATGCCGATGATGCTTAAAGGCCCAACGGGTTGTGGTAAAACTCGTTTCGTTGAATACATGGCGTGGAAATTAGGTCGTCCGCTAATTACGGTGGCTTGTAACGAAGACATGACCGCTTCCGACTTGGTGGGTCGCTTCTTATTGGATGCAAATGGGACACGTTGGCAAGATGGTCCTTTAGCGATTGCAGCGCGTCATGGCGCAATTTGTTATTTGGACGAAGTGGTTGAAGCGCGACAAGATACGACCGTTATTATTCACCCCTTAACCGATTCTCGTCGTGTATTACCGTTAGAGAAAAAAGGTGAGTTGATTGAATGTCATCCTGATTTCTTCATCGTTATCTCTTACAACCCAGGCTACCAAAGCTTAATGAAAGACTTGAAACAATCAACTAAACAGCGTTTTGGTGGTCTTGACTTTAACTATCCTGATATCGAAGTGGAATCTCAAATCGTATCACATGAAGGTAAAGTGGATAACGAAACGGCGCGTAAACTCGTTCACATTGGCGAGCGCGCACGTAACCTCAAAGGTCATGGTTTAGATGAAGGTATTTCAACCCGTATGTTGATTTACGCAGCATCATTAATTTCTGCGGGCGTTGATCCGGTGAATGCGTGTCGTGTGGCCTTGGTTCGTCCGATCACCGATGACGTTGACATGCGTGATGCGCTCGACTCTGCGGTATTGGCTTACTTCTGATGCCGCTGTTCATGGTGTTCGTTCGTTGCGAACACCATGCACCTTATACCCTTGTCAGTGATCGGTGCTATTGAGCACCTTTTTTATCCACAACAAGGGTTATTCCCGATTTTAGAAAAATGACATGATGCATTTTTCAGACGTTCTCGAAGGTTGCTATGGCGATTAATATTGAAGAGTATCAAGAAGTTCTCGATGAATTTCCTGAAGACGCAGTAGAGCTACTGAAGACATCTTGGGTTGAAGCAACAAAGACCTTTTCACCCAGTGGGCTAGAGACTTATCTTACCGGCGCTTTGGCGATTAAGAGTATGGCGCGCAGTTCGGACATCGTGCTGACCTTTCTCCAAAGCGCCCCCAGCATTGCTAAAGATGTCGGTGAGCATGCTGTTTCGGAAATGGTTGATGCGGTGTTGGGCTTTGCGTCGAAAACCTCGGCGAATGTGCTTGATTTGATGATCGCCAGTGCGCCTGTTGCTGCCAAACGTTTGGGTGATGGCCATTTGTTTGAAGGCTATTTGATGGTGTTGACCCACTTGCTAAATCAAGCACCGCGCGGTGTGCGTCCGATGCTGGAAAACCTTGATGAGTTGTTGTCAAACCTCACTTTGGGTGGGTTACGTCGCTGGATTACTTGGGGTGCGCATGCGTATCGCTTAGACTTTGAAGAACAGCAAAAATACTTCTCGTTGCAGTCGGCTATTTCTAAGAAAATGTTGCAACAAGAACGTAAAGGCGTGCTGTTTAATCACGTTCAGCGTCGATTAAATATTTATCTTCGCGCCTTGTGGGGACGTGACTTTTTCATGCGTCCGACTTCAGGTGACTATGAAAACCGTGAAGGCACGCGTCCTTATATCGAAGACTTCATGATCCACATTCCCGATGCACACGATGATTATCGTGGCTTCGATGGTACGGATGAGGTGATTGCCTCTGGTTTGGATATTTATCGTGCTTCGGTTGCGCATGCGGCAGCCCATTTGGTTTACTCCAACGGTCATGTAAATCCCGAGAACCTCAGCTTACTGAGTATGGCTATTTCAGGCATTATTGAAGATGCGAAGGTTGAACGTTTGGCAATTGCCGAGTTCCCCAATCTGAAAGCGCTGTGGTTGAAGTTTCATGCTGATTTGCGTGATGCGCCTGAAGTGACCGAGAATGTGTTGATGCGTCTATCACGTGCTTTATTAGACGATGATTACCAAGACGAGCACCCCTTTGTGCAACTGGGTCGCGAGATGTTCTTTGATCATCCGGATATGAGCAGCCCTAACTTTGCGCGCGAAGTGGGTGTGCCTTTATCGAAAGCGCTTGACCGCTTTGACATGACCGAATTCAGTCCGAAGATGTTGACGCGTCAGCCAGTGTATCGTGATGATAATCGCTTCATGTGGTGGAGCGATGCCTACGACGAAGAAGCGGCTCTGAATGCCAGTTGGGAAAGTCAACAGCAGGTGCGTAAGAAAGTTTCATTAATGGAATTCATTAATGAAGTGGAAGTGGAAACTGCTGGCGATGATGCTCAAGAAGTATGGGTGTTGCCAACTGAGCTTTATCCTTATGAGGATATGGGTGTTTCTTACAATGAGTCGGAAGGCAAAGAACAGCCGCTTGATCCCGTGCACTACCATGAATGGGATTACCAAATTCAATTAGAGCGTCCGATGTGGGCAACGGTGCTAGAGCGTCGCGCTAAAATGGGCGACTTAGAAATCATTCAGGCGTTGCGCGATCAGCATAAGCCGATTATTTCACGTCTTAAGTTCTTGATTGAGTCGATGGTGCCACAAGGGTTGGTGCGTGTACGTCGTCAAGAAACCGGTGATGATTTAGACCTCAATGCTGCGGTGCAATCGATGGTTGATATGCGCATGGGTATGCCGCCAAACGAAAAAGTGATGATGCGTTACATTCGTAAGGTGCGTGATTTGAGTGTGTTGGTGTTGCTCGACTTGTCCGCTTCGACCAATGACCAGGTGCGTAACCAAGATTACACAGTGCTCGATTTAGCACGTTCGGCGACGGTAATGCTATCGGAAGCTTTGGATAAAATTGGTGATCCGTTTGCGGTGCATGGTTTCTGTTCAAATGGTCGTCATGACGTGCATTACTATCGTTTCAAAGATTTCGGTGAAAAATTTACCGATGAATCTCGCGCCCGTCTAGCGAGCATGAAAGGGGATTATTCAACCCGTATGGGTGCGGCTTTACGCCATGCGGGTGCACATATGAAGTTACAATCTCAATCGAAAAAATTGGTGTTGTTAATTACCGATGGTGAACCGGCTGATAATGATGTGCGCGATCCGCAATACTTGCGTTTCGATGCTAAACGTGCGGTGGAAGAGTTGAATCGCGATGGCGTCATTACCTATTGCCTGAGTCTCGATCCCCATGCTGACCATTATGTATCGCGTATTTTTGGTGCGAAGAACTTTACCGTAATTGATAAAGTAGAACGTTTACCAGAGAAATTGCCGATGCTCTATATGTCTTTGACCAGTTAAACAGGGTTGCTAACCTAATGCGATTGAATACGCTTTCCAAAAAATTACTGTTTAACACCATGCGCATTGATACCACTTTGGTGGATGGCTCAGAGGGGGCCGGGACAGGCTTTTTCTTTAACTGTTTCCTCAGTGAGCGTCCTTATCCCTTTTTGGTGACCAATCGTCATGTGGTGGAAAATGCTGCCGTTGGGCTGTTAAGCTTCACCGCAGCTCATGATGGATTGCCGGCGATTGGCGATAAAATTGAGCTGGAAATTGCGGATTTTGCCAATCAATGGTTTTATCACCCCGACCCCAGTGTCGATTTAGCGATTCTACCGGTAGCGCTGATTGAGCAAGCCGTTGCCCAACAGGGTAAACAGGTCTATTTTCATGCGATTGATATTAACTTGATTCCGACGCAAGATCAGTTGAGTGAGTTTGATGCGCTGGAGCCAGTGGTGTTCTTCGGTTATCCCAATGGCGTGTGGGATCATGTTAATTTAATGCCCATTATCCGTCGTGGCACAACAGCCACCTCGTTACAGTTTGATTTTGAAGGCAGACCAGAGTTTCTCATTGATGCGTCTGTCTATCCAGGATCAAGCGGCAGTCCGGTATTTTTGTACAATCCTGACTTTGCTCATGATCCCGAACAGAATAAGTTTAATTTTATTGGTGTCATTTCCTCTGTTTTCTACCGCGAGGAAGAAGGCGCAAGCTGCCCGACAACGGGTTGCGCTGAAATGATTGATTTAGGGCTGGTGGTCAAAGCGCAGATGGTTAGAGACACCATTTGGCATTTTGCTCAGGCTCGATTAGCGAAATAACAGGCATTTAGGAGTATCTCGTCATGGCTCAAACCGTTCGTGAAGGCGATTTAGTGACCCTTCAGTTTCATGCACACGACTTGTCAGGTCGCATGCTTACCGATTGTTTTGTGGAAACTTTCGTAGTGGGTCAAGGGCAAGTGATGCCTGCGCTGGAAGTGGCTTGTGTTGGTGTTGCTAAGGGTGAAAAAGCACACTATCGTGCCCGTCCACGCGAATTGCGTTTTTCGCACCCAAGCCTGCGTGGGGTGATGCCCAATCAGCCCGTGACCTTGCATGTTGAAGTATTGGATGTGCAAGCCAATGCCATGGGTCAATCGACCACTTGTGCCTTTATTACGGAAGCGGAAGTTGCGGCGCTGTTTGAACGTTGGAATGAATCTTTGAAAACCAAAGACCCACGCAAAGTGACTGAGAATTACAGTAAGTCAGCTGTGTTATTACCAACGGTATCCGATACCGTTCGCACTGACCATGCTGCGATTGAAGATTACTTTACCCACTTTTTGGCGAAATCCCCGGTGGGTAAAATCGATGATCGCAGCATCAAAATCGGTTGTAACAGCGTGCAGGACATGGGGATTTACACCTTCCAATTCGAAGATGGTCGTACCGTGCAAGCGCGTTACAGCTTTATTTATGAGCTTGAAAATGGCAAGTGGGTTATCTCACATCATCACTCCTCGATGATGCCAGAACAATTCGTTGGTCATTAATGACCCAAGCACCAAAACCGTTTCGAGAGAAACGGTTTTTTTATAGGGCGAATTTAGCGTGAATCAAGTTACCCTACGTCAACTCAAAACATTTGTCACTGTCTGCAAGCAGCTGAGCTTTATTGGTGCAGCGCAAGAACTCTTTTTAACGCCGCCGGCTGTTTCGATGCAAATTAAGCAGATTGAAGAAGAGATAGGTTTAACCCTATTTGAACGTAGCAGTAAATCGGTGCAGTTGACCCAAGCGGGTGAAGTGCTACTAACCCATGCACAAGCGGTATTTCAACAACTGCGCGATGCCGAGGTGGCACTCGATGCCATTAAAGGCGTAGAAGGCGGACGCTTGGTTATTGGCATGGTGACTACGGCTAAATACTTCCTGCCCAGTATTTTGGCGGCGTTTAAGGAACAATATCACGCCGTGGATATTCTGTTCTTTGAAGGCAATCGCGATCAGTTACTCGAAAAGCTCAGCGCCGGCGAGTTAGATTTAGCGGTTATGGGGCGTCCTCCGGCAGAGTCCGAAATGATGTCTCAATCCTTTGCGCCCAATCCGCACGGCATTATTGCTTCGATGCAACATCCTTTAGCCCATAAAAAGAATATTCCGGTGGCTTTTTTCAACCAAATGCCTTTTTTGGTGCGCGAACAAGGTTCGGGAACGCGCGCAGCGATGGAGTCCTTTTTTAAGGCGCAGAAGGTCGAACCGGCACACGCCATGGTGATGAACAGTAATGAAACCATTAAACAGGCGGTGATGGTGAATTTGGGGTTGTCCTTTGTTTCACTCGATACGGTTCGGTTAGAGGTGTCCCTAGGGCGTTTAGCGATTTTGGATGTAGTGGATTTGCCCGTGGTCAAGCATTGGCATTTGGTGCAAATGCGTAAGGTGCAGCCGCCTGCAGCCGAAGCCTTTTCACGGTTCATGCTCACCAATCGGCACAAGCCAGCCTGTTTCGAGCATTAAAAAAGCCAGCAATATTTGCTGGCTTTTTTGTCAGGTCTAAACGAGCGCTTAGGTAATGTTATTATCTTCGTTTTTGAATTTTTGGAAGTAACCACGCACAATATCACGCGCTGGCGTTTCATCGACATGACGATAAATAATGAAGAAAATAACACCATGAATGACCAATGACACCACCAAGCCTTCAAAAATACCCACTTCGTAAACCAAGAAGCCACAGGTAACGGCGAGCAACATGGCATAAGCGCCATGATGAATGACATGGAACAAGCCAGCGATCATTTTCCAGCCGGTAAAAATCATAATCACCGCTAAGGCAAATTTCGGTAAGTAATTGAGCAGCTCAACATTGAGTGCGAAGAAAGTGACGACGCTACCAATGATCAGCACCGAAAACTTGGTGTAAGCCCCCGCCAGTTTGTTGGTGGTGCTTTTCGCTAAGCCATCTAAATTGGTCATACCACCAAAGAAGCTAGAACCCATGTTAGCAGCCCAAATCGACAACAAACTGTTGTTCGAGTTGCATTTGCGATGTAAGGGATCAATTTTTTCAATCGCCGCATTACTCATTACCTGCTCAATCACATCGATAACCGACAGCATCACAGCAAAGGCAATCGCGTAAAGTACCAACGAGAAGCTATCAAAATGGGGAAGGGGCAAGGCAAAATTAATATCGACATCTTCCACATTCAACATGGAAACGGGTACAAACTGCGCCACGATGACACCCGTAACAATGAGGGCAAAATAGGGAATGGCGGGTTTGGTATCTTTGTATTTGTGAAATAAGCCTAAAAATAGCCCAGCGCCCAATAAAGACAGCAAGATTACCGCAATGCGGTCGTCAGTCCAGAAGGCATTGGTGGGGATAATATCGTCGGGGACGGCATAGGTAAAGGCAAAGAACTTCACCATAATCTTTAGGCCGATACCCGCTAATAACCCTTCCACCAGATACGTCGGTACGGCCATGAGAATATAGCGTTGCCAGTTAAATTTCCAGATAATGGCTTGAAAGAAGGCCGTTAGGAAGACAATAAACGCCATGTTTTCCATGCCAAAAGTCGCCACACCCATGGCCAGAATAGGTGCTAATCCGGCGGCGATGCCAGGGCTGCCAATATAGTTGCCCGGACGAAACCACGACAAGAACCAACCCAAAAAGCTGGCAAAGGCAACGGTAGCCAAGCCCACTTTGATGGGATAGTTAGACATCATGGCTATACCGATTGAAAGCGGAATGGCCATTGCGCCGGTAATGATACCGGCTTGTAAATCTCGTGCCATATACTGACGCTGAAACGCAGCACAGCCGTAATTCGGACAAGGCATGTCTTGTTTTATGAAACGTGTTTCTTCGGAAGTAGGAGAAGCCATAATGTGTAACCCAGTAAAAAAGCAAAGCGTCTGCCACTGCAGACGCTAATTAATATGATGTTGTTTTAATGAAAATCTTTTTCGTCCATCACAAAGGTATCGTTGATAAAGACGCGTAACGGATAGCTGCGATCTTTAATTTTTTGAATTTCACTGATCATTTTGTCTAGCTTATCCGGGGTAATAATCATCATGAATAAGATGTTACTATCCCCATCACTGCTGCTCGATTGCAGTCCGGTTGAACCTTGCCCAGTGCGCATGGGCGTAATGCTGTAACCTGATACACCAACACGGTTTGCCAAGCGCACCATTTTAGCTTCTAACGCACTGTTGACGATGATGTTGATTTGTTTGCGATTGTATGTCATGGTAAAACTCTCCAATTAGCCCACTAGCGCTTGTGCTATTTGATAATACAGTGGAATACCCACCACCACATTAAAGGGGAAGGTCAGCCCCAGCGTTAGGGTTAAGTAATAGGAAGGATTGGCTTCGGGAATGGCCATACGCATGGCTGGCGGTACGGCAATGTAAGAAGCCGACGCGGCTAACACCATCACCAGAAATACGCCACCGACCGAAAACCCTAGCCAGTAGTGCGCCACCAGTAATCCGATCATTGCACCTAATACCGGCATTGTAATACCAAACGTAATTAACACCAAACCCGCTTTTTTGAACTCGTTGATTTTTTTAGCGGCTTCCATGCCCATTTCGAGCAGGAATAAGGACAAGACACCCATAAACAGCTCTTTGTAGAAAGGCAGAACAGGGGACAAGTTTTCTTTCGGCACAATGGCAGCGATGACCATGGCGCCAATTAACAGCACGACGCTACCATTGGTAAAGGCTTCGCGCAACAAGTGCCAAATAGAGGCATTGTCGTGGTCATCGTCTTTAGTCTGTTGTTTGTTCATTTGACTGCGAGCATAAATAGCCAGTAACAAGCCAATGATGATCGCTGGCGACTCCATAATCGCTAACATAATCAGCGGGTAGCTTTCATGCGTGATGTTCATGGAGTCGAGGAAGGCAATGGCAACCAGAAAGGTGCCCGCACTGACCGAACCATAGTGAGCGGCAATGGCAGCCGAATCAAAAATCCCTACCTTACCCAAACGGTGTAGCCAGACAAACGCCAACAACGGAATGCTAAAACCGAGAAAGAGTGCCGCTAAAATGGACTGTATCGCCGGCATCATTTCTGCCTGAGACAAGGCAATACCGCCTTTGATACCAATACCAATGAGCAAAAAGATAGAAAGCCCTTTGGCCATACCATCGGGGAATTTCAAATCTGATTTAATGAGCTTAGCCAAAAAGCCAAGAGCAAAAAATAATACGGCTGGAATCAATAAGCTAGAGATGTTCATCTTGTCACCTTTGGTTACCGAAATTAATGGGGAAGCTTAGGTTAACGGATTGATAGGATTAGATCAATTTAATTATTGCATGCTAGTGGTTAAGAATTTATTAACCATAAAGAGTTTATTAGCTGTACTTATGGCGTTTATAGAATAAATTGATTGAGTCTTTAGCTTGCTTAGTCTTGTTACGTAGGAATGCTTCTGATAATCTGTAACAAATTATCGATGGTTTAGAAATTGACATGCGATCCGCACACCACTTCATCAACATTTGTCTGTTCATAGCACTGATATGCACCGCAAAGGTGGTTCACGCCAGCGACCAGCTCAATCAACTTTTGTCTATGCCGATGGATTCGCTCGCCAGCATGCCGGCGCAGCAAGAGGCCTCACGAGCTGCACACAAAGATCCCGCCACTCAGCCCGTATTGATTACCATTTTGACTGCGAATGATATTCGTGCCTTCGGTTATCGTAATATGGCCGACATCATGAATGCTTTACCGGGTATTTTTACCACTAATGATCAGATTTACACCTATGTGGGCGCGCGGGGTGTTTCCGGATTGGGTAATTACAACTCGCGCATTCTGATTACCGTTGACGGTTATCGTTTCAATGACAATATTTACCGCCAGATCGGTTTGTCGGGCGATGAGTTTCCCATCGATATTGAGTTGATTGATCGGGTTGAGTTTGTGCCTGGACCAGCCAGCGCTAATTTTGGATACAACGCCTTCTTGGGTATCGTCAATATCATTACTCGTTCGGCTTCGAGTCAGCACAAAGCCGAATTGACCACCAGCTATGCTACGGGTAACGAATGGCGTGCTCGTGGTACGGCTTTTGCCGATATTGCTCGCGGTTCGCTGATGTTATCTTATTCCAAGTTGAACGCTGAAGGCTTTAAATGGGATTACCCCTCGGGTGTCGCTCGTAATATCGATGATCAACGCGCCGACAAACTGTTTGCTAAATATGAACGCGGCGCTTTTCATGCCAATATTTTATACAGCGATCGTTACAAGCAAGTGCCTAACGCCATTGAGTACACTGAGTTTGGCAACCCTAATACCTTTTATCAAGACAGATACACCATGGCAGACCTGCGTTATCGTTGGTTTGAAACGCCAAAAGCCAATTTCACTACCCGCTTACATTGGGGCAATTATCGTTTCGATGGCAATTATGCCTATGCTAATAATGTCAATTATCGCGGTGGTGCGGAAGGCAACTGGTGGGGGATTGAGTTTCACACCAACTGGCAGCTGAATGAACAGCACAAATTACAACATGGTTTGATTTTTCAAGACAATACGCGCCAATGGCTATACACAGGTTTGGTGGGCGGTGTCTCTCCTGTCATTGATGCCACGGTGAGTACGCAAGTTGCCTCCACTTGGTTGGAAGACCGTTGGCAGATGACGCCCAAGCTGCTGACCATTGCTGGTGTGCGTGTTGACCATAATTTACAACAAAAAACCTTTGCTAGTCCTAAATTGGGCGCAGTCTATCAACTGTCTTCCGATGATACCTTGCGTATTAATTATGCCGAAGCTTGGTTATCGCCCAATATTTACCAATTACGCTATGGTAGTAAAGACCCCAGTAGTGGTTTTCAGTCCCCTAACCCTAAGTTGAATCCCGAATACATTAAGTCGTTAGATGTGAGTTGGGAGCATCAACATGATTATTGGGGGCGTTTTGGTTTCAGTGGCTTTACCTATCAAACGCAAGATATGATTGAATTGGTGCAACCTAGCCCAGGCGCACAAGAAATTCACCTGAATCGCAACGATTTATCGGCGAATGGGTTACAGCTAGAATGGAGCAAAGCAACCGCTAGCGATTGGCGCGTATCGGCCAGTACCACCTTTCAGGCCGTTACAGAGCGCGGTCAAGATTGGCAGTTAGACGCACCCGAGCAGTTAGCCAAGTTTCAATTACGTCTGCCGCGTTTTTTAGGCATTAAAACGGGTATTGAATGGCAATATGTGGGTGAGCGGCGTCAGCGCGATGCGCAAGCGTTACCGGCTAATCATTTGGTTAATCTCACCTTTACCAAGCCGATTACGAATGAGTTAAGGGCACAGCTTTCCTTCTACAATTTGCTCGATCAGGCCTATCGCGTTCCTCTGTCAGCCGACTTTCCGGAGCAATCGACACCACAGCCTGGTCGCGTGGTGCGCGTTAAATTGGAATGGCGGTTTTAACCATGAGAAAGTCCGCCGTGCAAAAACTCGGTTCGTTGCTCTCTGGCTTATGGATGATGGCGGCCTTAACGATGCTGTTGAGCGCCAAGGCATCGGCGCAAACGAGCGAAGATAGCGCCCGTTTGTATGCCGCCTACACTTACAACCTGATGAGTTTCACCCAATGGCCCAAAGCACAGACGAGCGGTAAACTGACGCTGTGCGTGGCGGGTCAAAATCGTGACAGTCAATTATTAAACCAGCTCAACGGCAAACAGTTACAAGGGCATAGCATCGAGGTGGTGAATTTTCATGCCGATATGCCCTTATTGCTGTGTAATGTGTTATTTGTGGCTTCGGCGGAATATGCCGATTTGTTCGATAGAGCCGTCCACCTGCCTATTTTATTGCTGACCAACATCATGCCCGACAATGGTCGAGCCAGTATGATTACGCTCAGTACAGAATCGGGGCGTGTGGTGTTCGATGTCAATCTGGCTTTGGTTAAGCGAGTTGGTTTGCAGTTACCGCCCTCGCTATTAAAACTCGCCAGACGGGTACTGACATGAAACACCGCTTAATCAAAGGCATGAAGTCTCTCACCACGCAACTGTGGTATTTGGGCATTACCCTGGTGCTATTGACTCTGTGGATGAGTTCTTTGACACAAGACAGCCTGCGCGCGCAATTAATGGATTCGATTGTCGATCAGGCCAATGTGGTGGCCGATAACATTGCGCCGGCTCTGCAATTTGAAGATAGCGAACACAGTGATGCCGTTTTGGCGAGTTTGTCGGGTAATCGTGCCATTGCGGCGGCCATGTTGCTGAATAATCGTTATGACGTTAAAGCGGTATGGACAAGAGGAACGAAGTTAACCAGCTGGGTCAGCGCCGATCAGTTGACCATTCCCGACGATTATGCGCCTTATGTCGTGGTATATCCCATTGAAATTGATCGTTCGGTAATGGGTCAGTTGGTGATTTTAACCACGCACGAGTATTTACATCAGCGTGTGTTAACCAATTTAATGGTGACCTTAATGGCCATTGTGTTGGTGTTATTGTTAGCCTATTTTCTGTTACATCGTGCCGATTTGGCATTGATGCACAAAGAAGAGGCCTTGTATCAACAAGCACATTTTGATGGCTTAACAGGCTTGCCCAATCGAAATCACATGTTACAAACCCTGACCAGTCGGGTGAAGCAGCAGCAACCTTTTTCCTTGCTTTTTTTGGATATCGATCATTTTAAGCAGGTCAATGACGGTCATGGTCATGCTATTGGCGATGCCTTACTCAAAACCATGGTGCAGCGCTGGATTCAATGGTTTCCAACTGAAACGCAGCTATTCCGCCAGGGTAATGATGAGTTTATTTTGCTTATCGATCGTGGTTGCAGTTTGACTACGGAAGAGCTGGCAAAACAACTGGCACATTTTCACAAAATGCCCATTATGGTTGAGCATAACGAGTTTTTCCTCAGTTTGACCATGGGTTCTTGCGCTTACCCAGATGATGCTACGGATTTAGAGCAACTGTTACGTCGTTTGGATATTGCGCTACACGAAGGCAAAGCGCATCGGCGCGGTAAACTCACGCCCTTTGCGTCGGAAATGTTGCAAAGTAATGTCAAGCGCCTACAGTTATTGGGCGAATTACAGCACGCACTAGAGCGAGATGAATTGGTGCTTTATTATCAACCGCAAATTGATCTGAAGAGCGGTGAGTGTGTGGGCGTAGAAGCGCTCATTCGCTGGCAGCGGGACGACGGTCGCTTGGTGCCGCCGAACGACTTTATTCCGCTGGCTGAAGAAACGGGTTTGATTGTGCCGATTGGCACTTGGGTGCTGCAAGAAGCTTGTCGGGTGCGCAAGGTGTGGCTCGATCAGGGTATTAATGAGTTGGTGATGGCGGTGAACCTGTCGGCGCGTCAGTTTCATGAAGCTGATTTACCCAATCTGGTGAGTGATTTGTTGCAGCAATACGATTTGCCTCCCGGGTTGCTTGCCTTAGAAGTAACCGAAAGCCTATTGATGAACAACCTCAGCAAGGTCATTCTCGATTTGAGCGCTATTCGCGCTCTAGGCGTGCGTATCGCTATCGACGACTTTGGCACAGGCTATTCGTCGATGGCTTATTTGCAGAAGTTGCCCATTGATACCCTAAAAATTGATCGCAGTTTTGTGCAACACATGCACACCAATTTGCGCGATTTGGCTTTGGTCAAAACCATGACGCAGTTGGCGCAAAACTTAGGCATGAATATTGTGGCGGAAGGGGTGGAAGACGAACAACAAACCCAATTACTGCGCGAAATGGGCTGTCAAAAAGGGCAGGGCTATTTCTATGGACGTCCGATGACGGCAGCAGCCTTCATCAGCAGTTTGGGTGTGTCTGTATCATGAAAACACTGTTGCCAGAAGAACAGGTGCAGTTGTGGCAAGCCATGGACGATGCCGTTTATCTGTTAGACCCCAACACCTCGACGGTGGTTTGGTGTAACCGCAGTGCCTACGAGGTCTTAGGTTTGACGCCAGACGAGGTGTTGAATCATTCTGTCTTGAGCTTGCAAAAAGACGTTACCGGCTTGCCTCAATGGCAAGACATTGCTCAGGCGATTCGTGCCGTACCTTGCTACACTTTTATCGGACGTCATCGTCACGCCAATGGCGGAGAGGTTGCTGTCGAGGTCAATACCACGCAAGTGTGTTTAAGCAATCAAAGCTACTTTTTATCGATAGCCCGCAACATTAATCAACGGCTAAGTTTGCTTCAGAGCGAGGGCGCAGAACAACAACTGTCTTTTGTGATGAATGAAGCGCTAGATGGTTTGTGGGATTGGCGTCTTCGTGATGATAGCGTGGTGTTTAGTCCGTCGTTAAAGCGTATGTTGGGTTATGGTCCTAATGAAATGAAACCGACCCTTGATACGTGGAAGGATAACATTCACCCCGATGATTTAACGGATGTGATGCAGCGCATGCAACAACATTTGCAAGGTAAGGCGCAGCGGTTTGAAGCAGAATATCGTTTGCGTAATCGCAATGGCGACTATTTGTGGGTGCATGATCGGGGCAAGGTGTGCGAGCGGGATGAACAGGGTCAACCAACGCGTGCTGTCGGTATGGTGCAAAATATCACGGAACGCAAGCAACTGGAGTTGTCTTTGGTGCATTTTGCTCATGTCGATGCGCTGACGTTATTGCCTAATCGTCGAGCGGGTGATGATGAAATGAAGCGACGCTTTGCCGAAACACAACTGAATGCGCAGACTGGGATGACCATTGCCGTTGCCGATGTGGATTACTTTAAGCGCATTAATGATCACTATGGTCATCAAAAAGGGGATGAGGTGCTTAAAGCCGTCGCGCGTGTGCTGATGTTGAGCATTGCCGACAAGGATTATGTGTTTCGTTGGGGTGGCGAGGAGTTTGTGTTGTTGCTAGCGACTGACGAAACGGGCACTGCACAGGCAGTCTGTGAGCACATTCAACAACGTTTAAGCGACGTAGATTGGCAAGCCCGCTATGGCGTTGAACCTGTGACCTTGAGTATTGGATTGGCCTGTATGAGCGGTCAAGACACCATTTGTTTAGAGGATTTGCTTCGTCAGGCCGATCAGGCTATGTATGCGGCTAAGCAAATGGGGCGTAACCGCACCCATTGCTTCCTTGTCGCAGCTTAATTCTAGCGATGACGATTTGTTTCTCCACCTGTTCTTTTTTATTCACGCCTCAGGTGCGGACTGTAAATGTTTTTCAAATAAGTCTCTATGGGGTGGCGTTGAATGAATTCAATAAACGCCAGAGCGGCTTGTGAGAGTGGTGACTCCGTACAGTGGGCGTAATACCACGGCTGAACCAGTGGGAAACCTTCAACAGATAGGCGTACTAAGTGCCCAGTGTGCTCTTCTAAACGAAACGCATCGGCTGAAATAAGGCCAACGCCTAGCCCCGCCATGATGGATTGCTTCAGTAGTGCATTGCTATCGACTTCTAGGTAAGGTGAGACGGTTAAGCCTGCATTGGTGATAACTTGCTCAAAGGCTTGGCGGATGCTCGATTCCTGTCCGGGTAAAATGAGCGGGTATTTGATCAAGCTTTTTAGACTCAGCTGGCCATTGCCAGCCAGACGATGATTGTGTGTGGCGACAATTTCCAACTGTTGTTGCATAAAGGGTACGAATACTGTTTGTGGTGCATCGAGCATTCGTCCTGTTATCACCACTTCATGCTGATGATTGGCTAAACTTTCCATCAACTGCGTTTTTCTGAGCAAAGTAAGTTTGGGGGTTACTTTGGGATGTAGTTTCAAAAATTCAGCTAAAATATAGGGTAAGAAGTATTTGCTGGCTGAGGTACCGGCAAGTTTTAGATCGCCTTCAATGGCTGACTGAGATGCCTGTACATGAGTATTGAGTACTTCAAAGTCATCCAATAAGGTCTTGAATTGCTGGTAAGCGACTTCGCCAGTGGCGGTGAGATAGACTTTGCGCCCTATCACCTCAATAAGCGGGTCGCCCATGGATTGAGCTAACTTCTTTAACTGGCTCGAAACGGCTGGTTGTGAGATGTTGAGCTCTTTTGCTGCTTGGGTAACACTTTGATGGCGTGCAACGGCTTCGAACAAGCGAATTTGATTAAAGGTGATATTGAGCATGGGTTAGTTTCCGCTTAAAAAAATGGGCACCCATGAATTCATACAGTAACTGGATGCTTTATCTGGGTTTGTAGCAGTTTTGGGGTGCGGCTGTGATACTGCCCTAAATCACCAAAGTCTGATATAAACGGTTAGAAAGATACCAGATGCACCTTGTTTTTGCTAGTTGATGAACTGAAACTGTTTGAAGGAGTCGGCTGTTTAACCTTCAGCGATGTTCCCGTCCAAGGTTGTAAGCCGCTTTAAGTGCTTGGGCGAGAAGCGGATTGGTCCGTAAATCTAGCGCGTAATCATCGGCGATTTTTTGCAAGTATGCTTGTGTGCCTAGGGTTTGGTAATGCTGTAAAAACGCTTCAGCATCCATTGGTAAAGTTGGTTTAACAGATTCAATATGAGAGTTAAAGTCAATAACCTGAATGGGATTGGAAAGCATCCATTCGTACTGAACCGAGTCTAAGTCGAGCCCATTTTGTCGTGCAATCTGTGTGGGTAAGCTATGCAGCAAGTCATCCAAGTTGGTTAGGTATAAGGGTAACTCAAGTTCGGCTTGATAGCTCAATGAGTCGCCTCGCCAATCAAACTCCACCTGCACTTTAATCGTCGATTGCATTTGACAGTATCCTTAATGAGTGAGCTTCATGAAAACTTGCGGTAATAATTCTGGCAGTTTTTCTACTTGGTCGATAACGGTGTAATGATTGCCAAACACTTGTTGTACATACTCATCTGCTTTGCTATCAAGGGTGATGCAGTAGGCGTAAATTCCCTGCGCTTGGAGTTCCTTAACGGCTTTGTGGGTATCGACGATGAGTGTTTGCGGGTCTTTAGCATCAATATCGGCGGGTTCGCCATCGGTGAGAATGAGCATCAGTTTTTTCTGCGCTGATTGTCCGGCTAAGTAATGCGCACCATGGCGCATAGCGGCTCCCATCCGTGTGGAGTAAGCAGCTTCCATAGCTGCGATCCTTGATTTGACAAGATCATCATATTGCTCGCTAAAACCTTTGATGTGCTGATAGCGTACTTCATGGCGCGTATCTGAGCAAAATCCAGCAATCGCTAATTTATCACCCAGTTTATCAACCGTCCAAGCCGTAATGGCCAAGGATTCCTGCGCTAACTCGAGTAGGGTTTGGCTGCTGCCTGGAATGGGTGCATTTAAAGAAGCGGAGGTGTCGACTAATAACATTACGGCAACATTCCGACTATCGGTAGTATGACTGTAATTAATGCGAGGGTCGGGGACTTGGCCACTTTTAAAGTCAATCATTGAGCGCAACGCTACGTCTAAATCTAACTCTTCACCTTCTTCTTGAAAGCGAATGCGTTTTTTGTTTTGTGGCTTGAGCATTTCAATCATGCGCTTGAGGCGTTTTGCTAAATTGCTATGTTTCGCCATCAAACGATCAATTTTTCCCGCGTCACCGCTAGGGTGTAAGCGTTCATACACCCTTGTCCAGTCTGGACGATAGCTTTCCGATACGTAGTCCCACTCATCGTAATGGCGTGGCGGTAAGCCGCCATGATTGTCACGCTTTGGCTCTTCACTTTCGTACTCGTTGGGCATGAGCTCGTCGGGTTCATCGTACTCTTCGTAAAAGAACCAGATACAGCGATTGTCATCACGGTAGGATACCTCGGTGTTATGCCAAAATACATCGGGCAGACTATCCGAAGATTGCTTACGTGACTTCACATAAAAATCGATGCCGAGTTCCAACATGTCTTTCGAGGTAGAAGCTTCCCCTTTTTTACGCATCACCGCGTTGAAACGAACACGGAAATCTTCAATGAGCGGATTTTGTGCATCAAATGTTTCGTCGAGTAAGGCTCGCGATAAGCGCGTAGCGCGATAGCGTAAGCAGGATTGTTTATGGTCATCGCAGCTGCCTTTCTCAGGATAAGGGTGCAAAGACAGAAACAGCTTTTTTAGTCCAGGATAGCGCGCTATGGCAAGACGTTCAACACGGCAATCTTCAAATATAGAAACAAACAGCTGCATGTGGGGTGCATAGTTGTCAGCCATGAGTTTTCCTGACCAGCGTTTGTGCGCCAGCATGTGTGCTAAGGTAGCGCGATAGCGATCCAATCCGCTGATGCCATTTTCTGCTTCATAGACATCGGGCAGCGCAATCAGCTTATCGTCTAAATAAGGCACAGGCTTACGAAGCGAGTCTGTTGATGTTGCGAAGGTTTGGAAAGGCAATTCACAGTTCCATAAGGCTTCTTTGAGTTGTGTCAAGTGCCGCTCGATTTGTTTAAACGACGTTCCTTTGCGTTCACGTAGCAGGACGCTTTTAGCATCTTGTGAGGAGAGGGAAAAATAAGCTATTTGCTCATCGGGTGCATTGGCATAGTTACGCGCACCGTAATCGATGAAGTTAGCAATGCCCTTTAAACATAGCTTCGAGATGATTTGTGGCATGGATTGTAGTAAAGGAGTCATGCCAGGACTATCGTACAAGGAGTGATGTCCGTGAATCACGGTTTGTGTTTTGTCGACAAACCCATCCAATATGGCCAAATAGTGCTTTAAGTCTTTAACCGTATCGATCCGACGGCAAACACTGCTAAGGGAGTTTAAAAAGGGCAGGAGTGACTTTTTATTCGGACTTCTTGCCAGTTGATAAGCATAATCGGCAATCAGTTTAAGTGATTCCTCACCGATGTGTTGTGCAATGTCTGGCATAATTTCTAAATAAATGAGCACGGGCTCAACACCCATACCGATTTTGCACAGGAAGTTGCTACCCTTTAGATAAGCTTCCACACCAGAGGGTGATAACTTAGCATGTGCCTGTGCGATACAATCAGGAAAGATATCTTTTGCTTTGCTAAAGCCACAGCTAAATTGTGCCTGATAGGATGCGAGTAAATCTGCGTTCATGGCTTAGCCAAAAATCATTTCGATGGTATTGTTTAAGGTTTGGCAAATGTCAGCATCGTCTGTAATAGGATCAACCAAAGCCATCTTACAGGCTTCGATCGGCTCAATACCATTATTGATTAAGGCGGCAGCATAGACCATTAACCTGGTTGAAATACCTTCATCTAGGCCATGTCCTTTAAGTTTGCGCGCCGTTTCTCCAATTTGTACCAGTTTTTGGGCGGTATCAGCATCGACCTGACCTTCGATTTGTAAAATATGCGCTTCAATTTCGGCAGGAGCATAGTTGAAATTAAGCGCACAAAAACGTTGTTTAGTGGACTGTTTTAAGTCTTTCATCAAGGATTGATAGCCGGGGTTGTAAGAAATCACCAATTGAAAATCGGGATGTGCTTTAACAAGTTCGCCTTTTTTATCTAAGGATAACTCACGACGATGGTCGGTTAGGGCGTGAATGACCACCATGGTATCTTGACGGGCTTCAACAATTTCATCGAGATAACAAATTGCACCATAACGGGCGGCCAATGTTAGTGGACCATCGACCCAACGCGTGCCATTCGCATCAAGCAAATAGCGACCGACTAAGTCGGCTGCGGTAATATCTTCGTTACAAGAAACGGTAATAATGGGTTTGCCCAACTTCCAAGCCATATGTTCAACAAAGCGCGATTTACCACAACCCGTAGGCCCTTTGACCATGACTGGCAGACGTGATGCATAGGCAGCACTGTAGAGGGCTATCTCGTTGCCTTGAGCGTTATAAAAGGGTTCTTTTGTGATCGTGTATTGTGAAATATCCATTGAATTTCCGTAATCTAGCTGATGAACATAAAGTGTTTGATGGCGCGATTCTGATGCTGATTAAAATCGTGCAAGCAAACACCTTGTTGCCAAGGTGTTTAATTTTAAGAACCGCTGCAACAAAGCAGTGGTTCTTAGTGATTGAGGTCACTTTATTTGTGAACACCCAACTTTTCACGCCAGTTTGGATAAATTTTGTCGGCATCGCGTGGGAAAGACTCAAATGCACGCGCGAATTCTTTGTGTGTTTTCGCGTATTCAATCGGGTCTTGACCCGATTTCCAGCAGTCGTATGCTTGGCTCAATGAGGTTGCACCTGCTGCAGGACTGTCGATGTGGCCGAAAGAACCGCCACCACAAGTGTTAATGACGTTGCCATGACCTAGGTTGGCAAAAAATCCTGGTAGGCGCAATGCATTCATACCACCAGAAATGATTGGCGTAGTGGGCTTCATACCATACCATTTTTGGTAGAAGTAGGGGCCTTGACACTCATCACGTTCTAGCATGTAGGCCAATACGCGCTCGTCATTGTGGCCTTCCATTTTGCCGTAGCCCATGGTGCCTGTGTGAATCCCAGACGCGCCCATCAAGCGAGCTAGTTTCATGTGGCACAAAGGATCCATACCCATTGGTGACTTATAAGAAGTTACCGCACCGTGACCTGCACGGTGGAAATGCAAGTAAGTTTCTGGGAATGCGCGACGAGAGGTTGTCACACCCGCTGGTCCAGTCACAAAACCGTCTACTAAGAAGGCGACATGCTTCTCGTTACCGTATTTTGCAAATTCACCTAATACGTATTCACCGCGTTTAATCATTTCAGCGTGCCAATCAGCCGTCACGTTCGCAGAGAAGAGTTTGGCTTGTCCTGTAGCTTGTTGTGCGCGATCCATGGCTTCAGCAACTTTAGGAATCACCACTTCCATTGGGCAGAAGTTTTGGTTCGCTTGTGGTTCGTCGTTTTTGATAAAGTCACCACCCAGCCAGAAATCGTAACAAGCTTTGGCAAATGGCTCTGGGCGCAAGCCCAATTTTGGTTTAATAATGGTACCAGCGATGTAGCCGCCATCAACTTCAGGGCGACCTAGTACTTTCCAAAGATCAGCAATCGTTGTTGCTGGACCATCGAAACGTTTAACCATGACTTCTGGAACCAGGAAATCCAACATACGCAGACCTTCGTGGTCACCCATGCCTTGGTTGTTACCGAGAATTAAAGACCACATGTGAGAGACGTTGTATTGACCATCAATCAGGTTAGGGTCAAATAAGTCAACAGGGTAAGCGATCTTCATTAAGCCGCCTTTTTCACCAAATGCGGCTTCGTCGATTTCATAAACCAATGCATCAACACCGCGGGTGAAGTCATCAGTCGTAGAAACTTCAACGTTAGTTCCGGTTGAAGATTCAGCGGCAACGTGTGCGGCTACTTCTAAAAAACCATAACCTGCTGCTGGTTTCAGACGGTAAGCCACTAATAGGTGTTTGCCATTGGCGATCAGTTCTGCTTCGCTTAAAGATAGGTCTGCGTAACGATTGGATTGATCCATAAGTTATTCCTTGTTGGTGGTTGATAATGGCTGACTAAATCCTGAGATCAATCAGATGCAGGGTAGTTTAATTTTTTAACAACCATAAGTAAAACATTATTTATTAATGATATCTATAACCATTAGACTATACATTGGCTTGTGGCTTTCAGTTGTTTGAGCTGTGTTTTGATGCCGGCTAGGCGCTGTTTGCTGGTTAATTAGGATGCATTTTCTAATTAAGTGGTGATCGAAAAATATATACTTATTAATTGGTTAAGTGTTGTAATGAAGGTTGCGTTAGCATGGTGAAGGCTATGGGATAGGTGCGTAAGTGTTCAATGTGACTTGGCGATTAAGGTGCAAAATTTGAGAGTAAACATGCTGGTAGATGGTATGAGTTATGAAAAGTCAGCGTCGTGTTTGGAAGCGCGAGAGGATTTGCTAGAAACTGATGACTGACAGCAGCCTTATTGATGTTTTAGTCGTACGTGATGAGGGCATCATCAGATCATAACTTAAAAAGTTAATCTGTTAACACCCCCTAAGTTGTGATTTAACGATGACGATCAGCATCCACCAGCCAAGCGGGCGGGATGAATTCGTCCATTTCTTCCTCTTTAATCCAGCCTTGGAAGTCGGTTGCAGTAAGCCATTGCTCTGGCGTCCAGCCCATGGATTTGGCTTTCTCTAAGGCGGCGTTGTGAGTGCGCTCATGGCGCTCGAAAAGCTCGGGTGGAAGTTTGTTGGCCATACAGCCATATTTGTCCCACTCTTCGTTAACCTTATCCCACAGCTCTTCAATTTGATCCATGCGCCAGCCGGTGCAGTTTTCATCTTCGGCAATAAAGCCAAACACGCGCGCATTACGAATGATTTCACCAATGTGGGTGAAACCACCCCATTCATCGTTGTCATAGCCGGCATAAACTTGCGGGCGTTGTCGATTGACCATTGACATGACACTCTTTCCTAAAACAATAAAAACTGAGGTTATTTTACTGGAAAACCAGACCTTGTGGGTTATTTAGCCTGTTTTTTGTCATTTGTTATGATCTTTGTCAGAGTTCATACCTGTTCGTGGTCGAATAGCTGAGCTTCAACCAGTGAGGTATAGCTCAATCCTTTACCAATGACAATATGGTCGAGTAAGCGAATATCGAGCGGTTTCAGTGCCTTAGCTAGGCTGTAGGTAATATCAATATCGGCTTTGGAAGGGGTGGCATCGCCACTGGGGTGATTGTGCGCCATAATGAGTGCGCCGGCATTATGATGAAAGGCGCGTTTAGCGATTTCGCGTGGATAAATCGGCGCTTCTCGCAAGCTGCCTTGGCTGACGATTTCAAAGGCAATCAGTTGATGTTTGCTGTTCAAAAATAACGCCGCAATGACTTCGTGCGGTTGATGCGCTAAGTGTTCGCTGAGTAGCGCGACGGCGCTGTGCGTGCTGTTCACCACCGACTGATGTGTCAGTTGAGCCAGATGATGACGACGAGATAAGGCTAGCACTGCTTGCAACTGTGCGTATTTGGCACTGCCTAAGCCGCGTAACCGACAAAAGTCCGTTTGTGAAGCGGATAGCAAACGTGCCATGCCACCGCATTCATCTAATACATATTGCGCCAGTTCAATAGCGTTCATGCCTTGAATACCAACGCGTAAAAAAATCGCTAAGAGTTCCGCGTCAGTTAGCGCATCAGCGCCTTGTTGCAAGAGTTTTTCACGCGGACGTTCATCAAAAGGGAGTTGCTGAATAGTGGACATGATGGACTTCCTGGTTCGGATTGAAGGTGAAGCCATTGTAGCAAAGTCGTAACAAAAAAGGACACCCTAAGGTGTCCTAACTTGCGTTCTTGTCTAGCGAGCGGAGGCGCTATTCAGGCACACAAATATGTCCCGCTCGCATCGCTTGAATGGTTTTAACAATCAGCGTCAGCATTAATAACACTAAAGCAACATAAAGAACTAAGCTTAATACATTAAAGAAGCTACCGCCAATCAGTTCATTCATCATGAAGCTTGCAATGCTAATGGCTGCTACTGGAAATGAGTAAGCCCACCAGGGTAATGCGAAGGCAATTTTGATGAAAAACTTATACTGGCTTGCCAAAAGCAGGGTCGTAAACAAAGCAAAATAATAGAGAATACGTCCCGTATCATCGAGTACGCCATGATGCAATTTGAGCCATGAAATGAATCCAACCGCAGGTGGCGCAATGAGAATGAACAGCGTGGGTAGGAGTTTTCCCGGCATCATAGGATGAAAGAAAAACCGATTTAACAGTACAGCCAATAGCGGCAGCCACATTAACAAGCCGATGCTGTAAAAGAACCAACTCACTTCAACGTAACCCAGCTCTGCACCCGTGACCGGAACCAGAATGTTACCGACAATGGGAATGAACCAAGCCGGGTTGCTGTGTTGAATCTGAAAGCGTTCGTGGTGTATCCAGTTAGATAAAATGACCAACGTGAAGATGAGTTGAACCGAAGCACCGACAGCCCACAGATAAAATGCGACTTCACTGTGATAGGGTAGGTAAACGATACTGAGCAAAATCAAGCCAATGCTACTGGCGGGGAAGAAACTTAAGCGAATGGGGTGAGCAAACTCCTGCTTCACCGCTTGCGGATAGCTGAGCCATTTACGGCTGTAGCCAGCAAATACCATGATATAAACTAAACTGGAAACCAAGGTCAGAACCAGGGCCGGCCAGTCGCCAAAGCCCCACAAATGCCCGGCCTTCTGCGTTGCGATGGTTAAGCCGGCTAATCCCATCACCGTCGCAAATAAGGAGATGGGCATGTGCTCGAGGCGGCTGTGTGCGTGTGTCGTTTGCATCACTAAAAACTCCGAATAAGGAACAGGGATCAAGGATTCATATTGGCTTTAAGTTCATCTTCTGTACACAGAAACTTAATCGATTCAATCGTTTGCTCCTTAATAGACATGAGCGTTAAGCAGCCTTTCTCGCGTGGGAAGGATGCTAGGTCGACTTCTTCACGACCCAGAACAATATCGTAGGCCTTTTCGCGCAACTGCGGTAGGGCAACAAATTTAGTGATGAGGCTGGGCATGCGATGCATGTCGGCCAAATAAACGGTGTTGGTATCTTTTAGGTAGCTGGCAGCTTTGCTGTCGAGCAAATCCGTGACCAGTCCGGCCGATTGTTTTTCTGCCGACATAACAATGCGTTTGACGCTGTTATCAAAGCTGTAGGCTTTGTCGTGTTGCGTGGTTAAGGCGATGCTGGGAAGCTTATCGCCTGCTTTTAATAAGTCAGCGGCGTGAACGACACTGCTAGCAATGAGAGAGATGATTCCGATCAGAATAGGACGGTGCATGTTGTAACCCTTGTTTGTTGTGTTGGTTGTTTATAAAGCAAGTTTATGATACCTAAAATCTTTTAATAACTCACATTAAATATGATAATAGCAACGCATAGATAAAAGTAATGCCTTAATCATTGTCAGCCCTTATAATAATAGCATGATGAATACAGCCCTAGCGCAACCACGTCCTCTGCAGGCAAGACGCATATTACTCGGTATCAGTGGTGGCATTGCCGCCTATAAAACCGTCGATTTGGCACGCAAGCTGGTACAAGCCGGTGCGCAAGTGCGCTGCGTGCTGACCGAAGGAGCAACTCACTTCGTTTCTGCGACCGCGCTTCAGGCTGTGACGGGAGTGCCAGTACGTCAAAGTTTATGGGATGAAGCGGCAGAAGCCGCGATGAGCCACATAGAGCTGGCGCGTTGGGCTGATACTTTGCTCATCGCCCCAGCAACAGCCGATGTGATGGCGCGTTTAGCGCACGGCCTGGCTAATGATCTGCTCACTACTTTGGCCTTAGCGACACAAGCTAAGATTTGTATGGCGCCGGCGATGAATGGTCAGATGTGGCGTCATGCAGCCACTCAAGCCAATCTGAGTATACTACAACAGCGAGGCGCTCAAGTTCTCATGCCAGAAAGCGGTTCACTGGCCTGTGGTGAAATCGATACGGGTCGGATGCCCGAGCCAGCGAGTATTGTTGATTGGTTAGTCGGTTTAGCTGTGCCGCCCCTGTGGCAAGGAAAAAAAGTGTTAATCACGGCCGGTCCGACTGTTGAAGATATTGATCCGGTGCGTTTTATTGCCAATCGTTCTAGCGGCAAAATGGGCTATGCCCTAGCGCAAGCGGCTCAGGCGATGGGAGCTGAAGTTTGTCTCATATCCGGTCCGACTCAGTTAACGCCACCCGCTGGTGTGTCTTTCGTAGACGTTCGCAGTGCGCGTGAAATGTTTGATGCGGTGCAAGCGCATTTTGTCGCTACCGATCTGATGCTAGCCGCGGCTGCTGTGGCCGATTATCGCGTTGAGCAGACAGCCGAACAAAAATTGAAAAAACAAGGCGAGCAATCGCTGACGCTAACCCTAGTACAAAATCCCGACATTGTCGCTTGGGCTGCCGCTCAACCGAATAGGGGTAAGGTGATTGCTTTTGCCGCTGAAACAGAAAATCTCATCCCACATGCACAGGCAAAACTGCAACGCAAAGGCGTTGATGCGGTCTTAGCGAATTCGGTAGCCGATGGTGCAGGCTTTGACCAAGCGCAGAATCAGCTTTTCATGGTTTCTGCCGAGGGTGTGCATGAGTTTCCCTTAACGCACAAATCACAGTTGGCACAACAGGTGTTGGCTCATTTGGCTGAGCTTTATTCTTAATTTGGACGGTTAACATGAAAACCCCGATTCGTATTCGTAAGTTGTCTCCTCGTATTGGTGTCGATATTCCGGCACCAGAATATGGCACCCCCGGCTCTGCCGGACTCGATTTGCGCGCGTGTATCGATGAACCCATTGAGTTGGCGGCCAATGCGGTGACGCTGGTCGGTACAGGGCTGGCCATTCACATCGCTGATGCCAGTTTGGCGGCGGTCATTTTGCCGCGCTCGGGCTTGGGTCATAAAAATGGCATTGTGCTGGGTAATTTGGTGGGCTTAATCGATTCTGACTATCAAGGTGAATTGAAAATTTCCGTTTGGAATCGTTCGACTGAATCCTTTACTATTCAACCAGGCGAGCGCTTGGCGCAACTGGTGTTTGTGCCAGTGGTGCAAGCTGCTTGGGATTGGGTCGAGAGTTTCGATGCCAGTAGTGAGCGGGGCGAAGGGGGCTTTGGTAGCACCGGAACAAAGTAGGGTGTCAAAGCGTCCTGTTCATTTAAAGAATCTTTCCGTTCGCCCTGAACTTGTCGAAGGAGTACAGGTAAGCAGCTGGTGGTTCTACAGGCTCACCACGAACGGTTAAATGAAGGGCATTGAGGAGTAAGGGGTGCTTGTCTCACGCTTTACTCCTAACGCCTCACCATTTTCTACTACTTGCCCAAAGCGCCTATCGTTGCGATAATAACCGACTGATTTGATCAACTATTCGAATAGTGAGTAACCGATGACTAAGCCTTTTATGCCCGATGTTGCCAACATGCCCCTATCTACGCCGATGGGTACGCTCGATTGGGTGGGGATGTCGCAAATTGAAATGCCAATTATGCTGGCGCGAGATGGCGCTGAGCCGGTGCGCAGCTTGGCGCATGTGCAGGCCTATGTCAATTTAATCGACCCACAGAGCAAGGGTATTCACATGTCCCGCTTGTACTTGATGCTGGATAAAGCCAGTACGCAAGCGGTGACCCCTGCGTCGGTTTCAGCGATGCTATCGGAATTTGTGCAGTCACACAGTGGTTTGTCGAATGCCGGCTTTGTAGAATACAAGTTTGATTATTATGAGCGTCGTGGTTCGCTACTATCCGGTAATAGTGGTTGGAAGAACTACCCCTGTTTGGTTCGCGGTCACTTGCAAGAAGGGGCGTTGCGTTTAGAGTTGCAAGTCGAAGTGCCTTATTCTTCGACCTGTCCATGCTCAGCTGCTTTGGCGCGCCAGTTGATTCAAGAACAATTTAGCAGTGACTTTACTGGCCGCGAGCAACTCTCTCAAGCCGAGGTCTATGCCTGGTTAGGAACGAGTCAGGGTATTTGTGCCACACCGCATAGTCAACGTTCTTATGCTAAGGTGCGCGTGACGCTTGCAGATACGCAATCTGAATATTTTGACATATCGCAGTTGATTAATCGTATCGAAGACGCCTTAAAAACAGCGGTTCAGGCTGCAGTGAAGCGTGAAGACGAGCAAGAGTTTGCGCGTTTGAATGGTGCCAATCTGATGTTTTGTGAAGACGCGGCACGTCGCTTGCAGGCTCAGTTAGATGCCCAGCCAGATTACCGTGATTTCTGGTTGCGTGTCGATCATGTTGAAAGTCTGCACCCACACGATGCCGTTAGTATCGTTTCTAAGGGTGTCCCTGGGGGCTATCAGCCCTTGCCCTCGCTCGGCGGTTGATGCTGACAATTGCTATCGGTGCATCGATGCAAATGCTCGGTGCCCGGAACCAAATCAATACCCCCTTCATTACCGGGATGACAACGGCTAATGCGTTTGAGTGTTAGCCAGCTTCCCTTCATCAGCCCATGCGTTTGCAAGGCTTCAATGCCATAATGCGAACAACTGGGATAAAAGCGACAGCGTGGTCCTAATAGTGGGCTAATCAATAATTGATAAGCTCGTATGATGACAACAAAAGGCGCAATTAAGATGCGTTTTAACATGCGAACATCCTGGTAATCTGCTATATTTCTCTACATCCTACCATTATTGCATAAAGAGCTGTCATGTCGAGCCTAATCATCACCAATGCAACCCTCGTTAACGAAGGGTCAATCACCCAAGCCGATGTTCTGATCCGTAACGGACGTATTGAAAAAATCGCCCCCCATATTTCTGCCGAAGCAGAGACCATTATCGATGCAAAAGGCAAGTATTTATTGCCCGGTATGATTGATGATCAGGTGCATTTTCGTGAACCCGGTTTGACGCACAAAGGGCGTATCGCCACTGAATCTAAGGCGTGTATTATGGGTGGCATTACCAGCTTCATGGAAATGCCTAATACCAAACCCCCCGCAGTAACGCGTGCCAGTTTGGAAGACAAATACGTTATGGCCAAGGGTCATGCTTATGCCAACTATTCCTTCTATTTGGGCGCAACCAACGATAACATCGAAGAAGTCAAAGCAGTAGACCCTGCCAATGTGTGTGGTGTGAAAGTCTTTATGGGGGCTTCAACCGGTAATATGTTGGTGGATGAAGCCAAAACACTGGAAGGGATTTTCCGTGAATCACCGATGATTATCGCCACTCACTGCGAAAATACCCCAATGATTCTAGCGAATGAAGCCAAGTGGCGTGAGCAGTATGGCGAACAAGTGCCGTTTAATCAACATGGTATTGTGCGCTCGCGTGAAGCTTGTTATGCCTCTTCATCCTTAGCGGTGGGTCTGGCGAAACAGCACGATGCACCTTTGCATGTGTTGCATATTACCACTAAAGAAGAGTGTGATTTGTTTACAGCTGGTGACCTAGACGGAAAGCGTATTACTGCTGAAGCCTGTGTGCATCATTTATGGTTTACCGATGCCGACTACGATCGTTTGGGTGGGTTAATTAAGTGTAATCCGGCCATTAAAACCCTGGATGATCGTGAAGCGATTCGCGCTGCGGTGCGTGACGGACGTATTGATGTCATTGCGACTGACCATGCTCCTCATACTTGGGATGAAAAACAACAATCCTACTTTGGCTGTCCGTCGGGTCTGCCCCTTGTTCAGTATGCCTTGCCGGCGCTACTCACGATGGTTAACCAAGGTGTGTTTTCAATTGAACAAGTGGTGCATAAAACATCTCATGCAGTGGCACGTCGTTATGGCATGATCGACCGTGGTTTTATTCGTGAAGGCTATTGGGCTGATTTGGTGTTAGTCGATATGAAGCAACCCATTATCGACACCCCCGACCGCTTAGCCTACTTATGTGGTTGGTCGCCGTTCAATGGTCAAGAGTTCAGTGCCAGCATCAGCAGCACCTTCGTGAATGGTCAGTTGGTTTACCATAATGGCGAAACAGTCTGTCGTCCGGTTGGGCAACGTCTAGCGTTTCAAGCGCAACGACGTTAAATGTTTGTGTGCGCTGCCTTTAGGGTGGCGCACCTCTTCTCTCATTCAAAATTAATCAGCATATTAAGGGAAATCCTATCATGATCACCGAACTTATCCGCCCTGGTCACGTTATTCGTGCCGCAGAATTACTATCTCAGATTCTGACCGATGATAAAATGCCCGCCGATGCGCGCATGGATCAATATTTCAAAGCACATAAGGAAATGGGTAAGCGAGATCGGGGTGTGGTGGCTGAACTTACTTACGGCGTGCTACGTCATTGTCGTATGATCGATGCGCGTCTAGGTGAGATGAGCGAAGGTTGGCCGGGTTATCAGCGTCGTGTTGGTGCTTTGTTGATGATTCAGCAAGGTGTTTCGATGCGTGGCTTAGAAAAATACATGGATGAAACCATGGCGAAAGAGGTGGCTGAAGCCTTGCGCGCTACCCCTGCAACCAGTCTGCCTAATGCGGTGAGATATAGTATTCCCGATAGTGTGTGGCAAGCCTGGGAAGCTCAGTGGGGTGAAGCAGAAACCATTAAATTGGCGCAGTCGTTATTGTCCGCGGCACCCGCGGATATTCGTGTGAATGGCTTAAAAGCGACGCAAGCACAGGTGCAACAATCCCTGGCGGATGTGGGCTTTGAGTTAACGCCGATTGATGGTGTTCCGAATGCTTTGCGTCAGGCGGGGCGTTCGCCCTTGTTTCGTACCGATGCTTTTCAACAAGGCTGGTTCGAGATGCAAGATGCGGGCAGTCAGGTCATTGGTGCGTTACTGCCGGTGGCTTCGGGTCAGAAAGTGGTCGATTTTTGTGCTGGCGCCGGTGGGAAAACTTTGCAGTTAGCTGCGGCCATGCAAAATAAAGGCAGCTTAATCGCGTGTGATGTGTCTGAAGCGCGATTGAATCGTATGCGTCCGCGTTTAGCGCGTGCCGGCGTGGATAATGTGCGTATTATGCCTTTGGCTAGTGAAACCGATGCGCGTTTGAAAAAGCTACGTGGTTCACAAGATGCGGTGCTTGTTGATGCGCCTTGTTCTGGCAGTGGTACCTGGCGTCGAAGCCCTGACATGAAATGGCGTAATATGGAATTGAGTGCTTTAAATGCCACTCAGTTATCAGTGCTAACCTCGGCGGCTAAATTGGTGCGCGAGCAAGGCTATCTGGTTTATGCCACCTGTTCGTTAATGCAGTGCGAAAATGAGGCAGTGGTGGAGGCCTTTTTAGCACAGCATCCAGACTATGTGCGCTTGTCAGCGCAGACTCGTTTGGCTGAAGCAGGGTATCTGTTAGCAGAATCCGCCTTTACGGAGCAGGGTGCGTTACAACTGAGACCTGATTTGCATGGCATGGATGGATTTTACGCGGTGCTATTGCAACGTCAGTCAATCTAATTTACAGGGAATGAATCAATGAGTTTATTGGCACGTTTTCCGTGGATGCTCACCGTCGTTGGTTATTTGCTGGCGGTTGAGTATTTGCAGTTGTCTATGAGCGGCAATGTGGGTTATGGCTTTATTGCCGTAGCCTTGATTGCTTTCATGATTGAAATGTTCAAGTCGGGTGATGTCGGCGTTGCGGGCTTCTTTTGGGATCAGTTTTGGGCGCTGGTCACCGTTATGTTAGCCACCAGTTTGCTGACTTTTTTGTACTTTGTGGGCGGAAAAGAACCCACTTTTTATCACTGGGTCGGCCTAGGGGTCATTCTGGCCGATGCCTTATTGAATCCTGCTAATGCCTACCGCACTGCGATGCGCAATTTCGATGTTCCTGGTTAAGGCCGTCAATCCTTTGTTAAAACAGGCCATTTAACACGCGCAACAAGCTCTCTTCTAGGATATCAATACACTCGTCTTGATTGGCATTGATGTCCTTCACCGACGACAACGCACGGGTGGGGTGAGCTTTCCAGCTGATATTGGTTTCTTCTTGGCTTTCCGGTTTAAGAATGCTGATACGCGGTGTACGCTCATTAATCATGATATCGGTAACCATGTTGAAATAAGTGTCGCGAAAGAAAATGCTGGTCGCACTTTCAGTCGCTGCCCCCACCACTTGACCTGCCGGACCAACAGCGGCATTGGCGATGGCCACGGCAGCACCAAAGCCATTGCTGACCGCTTCCTTGGTCAGCGATTTACTGGTTTTGCTAATCGATAACACATTCACTTGCACCATGAAATTCGCATTGTCCGGAGCGCTCATACGAAAGCCTTTGGCACGAAAGCGTTCGCTCAGTTCTTTATGCAAGCCTTCCAAATCGACCGGTTTATCGGCAGTAGAGGTGATACGCAAGTAAAGACTGCGTTCGCCTGGCAGGGTCGGGCGTAAAAAAACCGATTGCGATAGCAAGGTTTCGACTTCGGCATTATTGGGTTTTTTACTGCTCGATTCAATCGGCGGCTGAGAGGGTTTGCTGCCGCCAAAGCAAGCCGCCAAGGTTAATGCCAGTAAGGTGACACTCAATGGTTTCCAAATCGAAATCATTAATGACTCCCGATGCCTTTTTCAATGTGATAGAGCGCGACTTCACCGAGTAGATTAGGTAACCATTCCGCTCCCCAAGCATTGCCCAAGACACGCTGTTCAAGAATGTAAATATTACGTTCCTGGCAGAAATGTTCAAAGTCAGCAAAGGTACACAAATGCGTGTTAGGGGTGTCGTACCATTGATAGGGCAGGCTGTCTGAAACCGGCATTTTTCCGCCCGACATCAGTTGAATGCGATTGCGCCAAAAGCCGAAGTTAGGGAAGGTGACAATAGCTCTTTGTCCGACACGTAACATGCTGTCGATAAGGTAGTCAGGGCGTTGCATGGATTGAAGGGTTTGTGTCGTTAAGACCACATCGAAGGCATTTTCACCAAACATATTCACCAGGTTAATGTCGTTTAAGTCGGCTTGAATGACATCCACCCCGTTAGCAATACTGGCGATAATGGAAACGGGATCCATTTCTAATCCAACACCTTGTACGTTTTTGTGTTTCATGAGATAAGCGAGCAGATCGGCCGAGCCGCAACCCAAATCGAGTACACGAGCGCCTTCGGGAATCCAATCGAGTAAACGGGTAAATTCAGGTTTTAAGTTCATAGTGCACACTCCATGGCAACACGCTTCATGTAAGTAGCGAAGACTTGCTCATAGTAGGTGTTAGGCAACAGGAAGGCATCATGACCATGCGTTGATTCCACTTCGGCATAAACCACTCGTTTACCCGCTTGGCGCAGCGCCTTGACCATTTCCAGTGAGCGTTCTGGTGAAAAACGCCAGTCGGTGGTAAAAGCAACAATCAGCGCTTGCGCTTTGATTGGCGCGTAAGCGGCGACTAGGTCATCGTCATGGTCGTGGGCAGGATCAAAGTAGTCTAGTGCCTTGGTCATGAGTAAATAAGAATTAGCATCGAAATTCGACTTGGTGGCAAACTTTTCACCTTGGTAGCGCAGGTAGCTTTCTACCTGAAACTCGACATCGTAGCTGTATTTCAAATGACCAGAACGCAATTCACGACCAAATTTTTGTCCCATTAAATCGTCCGACAAATAGGTGAGGTGTCCCAACATACGCGCCAACATTAAGCCTTGTTTAGGGATGGTATGGTTGGCGAGAAAGTGTCCGCCATGAAATTCAGGGTCGGTCATAATGGCTTGACGAGCGACTTCGTTGAAGGCAATATTTTGCGCTGATAAACGCGGCGCAGAGGCAATAATCACCGCATGTTTTAAGCGTGTGGGAAAATCAATCGCCCATTGTTGTACTTGCATACCGCCCAAGCTGCCGCCGACCACGGCTGCCCACTGCTCAATACCCAAATGATCGGCCAGTTTGGCTTGTGTCACCACCCAGTCGGCACAGGTGACCATAGGAAAGTCAGGTCCGTAGGGTTGTTGTGTCGCGGGATTCATGCTAGCAGGCCCGGTTGAGCCACGGCAAGAGCCAATATTATTCACGCCGACGACAAAAAACACATTGGTATCAATCGCTTTGCCCGGACCAATGTAATGATCCCACCAGCCAGGCGTTTTGTCGTCTTCGTGGTGATAGCCTGCCGCATGGTGGTCGCCACTCAGTGCATGACAAATCAGTACGGCATTACTGGCTTGCGCGTTCAATTGACCATAGGTTTCATAAACCAGTTGGTAACTGGGTAACACCGCTCCGCAAGTGAGCATGAGCGCATCGTTAATCACCAGTGTTTCTGGTATGACCACCCCAACCGATCCGGGGCTGTTGGATTCTGATAAAGCGACAGTCGTCATCGACAGCAATTCTCGTTAAAAATGTGTTTTATATTATAACATGAAGGACTTCATACCCATTGAGCCGCCAGCTGCTGCAACCAGCCGACAATAAAAATTTCACTCAGCTTAATGATAAATAAGGCGACAATCGGCGATAAATCCAATCCGCCTAGATTGGGCATGAAGCGACGAATGGGCGTTAAAATCGGACGATTTAAGTCGCTAATAAAACTTAAATTGCGGTCGGTTTGTACCGGCCGTATGAAGCTGAGAATGGCTTCAGCAATAATGGTTAAAAACCACAAACTGAAGAAAGCCCGCAAAATATCGGAAAAGGTGAGTATTGCCAAGCCAATCGGGGCATAGCTTTTGTCTAACATCATGGCCATAATGCCGTAGTAGACAGCCTGAATAACAAACGCCCACAACAAGGCGGCAAAGTCCCATTTGTCACTATGTGGCAAGAAGCGCGCAATCGGGCGGCAAGCGGGATTGGTAATGCGCGCCACTGCATAAACGAAAGGGCTGTGACTGTTAGCCATCGATAGGCGCAAAGCAACGCGCAGCACAAAAAAGAAAACAATAATGTCGGTTATGAATTGCAAGGCAAAAAAGCCCGCTTGAGACGTGGGCGTCATGCTTGCGCTCCTAAGGCTTGAGCTAAGACTTGGGCACGAGCTTGAGCTGCCTGCATGGCCGCTAATACCAGTGCTTCATAGTCGTGTTTTTGAAAATGCTTAATGGCCGCTTCAGTCGTGCCATTGGGTGAGGTAACTTGGGCGCGCAATTCTGCTGGGCTGGCGCTACTTTCAATGGCCATTTTGGCAGCGCCAAGCGCGGTTTGTACGGTCAGCAGTCGAGCGGTCTTGGCATCCAGTCCCAAGGCTTCGCCCGCTTTCATCATTGCTTCCATCATCAGGAAATAATAAGCCGGACCCGAACCCGAAAGCGCCGTCACACTGTCAATTAAGCCTTCATCGTTGACCCAAAGGCTGATACCGACCGAACGCATTAACGACTCAGCCTGGTTTTTTTGCGTTGTCGAAACGTGAGCATTGGCAAATAATCCCGTCGCGCCAGATTGTACTAAGGCGGGTGTATTGGGCATGGTGCGTACAATCGCCACATGACCACCCAGCCAACGCGACAAGTCATCACAACGAATGCCCGCAGCGACGGAAATGACCAAGGGTTTGGTGCGTTGTATTTCCGATGCTAAAGATTGAGCGACCTCTGCCATCACTTGCGGCTTCACCGCTAACACCAATAAATCTGTTTCTAGCAAACCAGGGCTAGCGGTTTCATAAACGGCGACCCCCATGTGAGACAACTGTTGACGTTGGGCTTCGTTAGGGTCAACGACACGAATCTGATTCGCGGCGAAGCCATTGGAAATGAGTCCGCCAATTAAGCTGCGTGCCATATTGCCGCCGCCGATAAAGGTCAAGTTTTGTGCGAGCATAGGGTTAGTCCTCCTTTACCATGGAATGTGTGGGGCGAGGGCCAAAAATAGCCGTGCCAATGCGCACTATTGTAGCACCTTCATCAATGGCTGCTTCAAGGTCATCGGACATTCCCATCGACAAATGAGGTAAATCCATTCCTAGTTCACTAGCCAGTCGATCACGCCAAGCCCGTAACTGAGCAAAAGCCTGTCTTTGCAAGCTCACATCCGATTGGGGTTTAGGAATGGCCATTAACCCGCTTAGGTGTAAGTTGGAAAAAGTTTGAATCGCTTTTGCTAATTCAAGCGATTGAGCGAAGTCTGTTATGCCCGATTTGCTGGCTTCGTCATCAATATTCACCTGAATCAGTAATTTCAGCGGTGCTAACTGAGCGGGACGATGTTGTGCCAATAACGGAATCAACTTCAGTCGATCGATGCTGTGAATCGTGCTAGCCACGGGGGCAATATCTTTGCATTTATTCGACTGCAAAGGTCCAATAAAGTGCCATTCGATGGGAAGGTGTGCCAGTGATTTGGCTTTATCGAGTAATTCCTGCACATAGTTTTCACCAAAGGCAGTTTGACCCGCTGCAACCAATGTGGCAATGGCATCACGGGAATGAAACTTACTCACCGCTAACAAGCTGACATCATGGGGTTGGCGTTGAGCAGCCGTGCAGGCATGCTGAATGCGTGATTGGATGCTTTGCCAGCGTTCCACGAGAAGGCTATCTTCCATATCCTATCCTAAAGAATCCTATTAAGTTAACAATTAGATTAGTGTTATCGGGCGCTGAGGTCAAATTAAATAACGAACTTTCGTTCTATTTTGATTGACAATAGAACAAACGTTCGTGCATAATTCGAACAAACGTTCTGATAAAGTGTGACTGCCATGAAAAAAGACCTCAATTACCTCAGTAAGTTGCAAGACTACTATCGCGACCATCGCGCCTTGCCTTCTTATGCCACCATGGCAGAGGTATTAGGGTTGGCATCCAAATCAGCAGTTCATGCGCTAATCAAGCGCCTAGTACAAGCCGGATATGTGTCCATTACCCCAGATCGTCGTGTTGCGCCAGATGATAAGTTTTTTGAACGAGCTATGGCAACCTCTGTCGTGCGAGCTGGATTGCCAGGTATTGCCGATAACGACCTGTTAGAGGGTATGGCGGTGGATCGTTACCTCATCCACAATGCGGCCTCGACCTTACTGGTGGAAGTGAAGGGAGATTCGATGATCGAAGCCGCCATTGTGGAAGGTGATATTGCCGTGATTGATACCGCTATGGCGCACAAGGCGGGTGATATTGTCATTGCTGAAATTGACGGTGAAGTAACCTTGAAAACCTTGGTTAAAGAACAAGGTGTCTGGGTATTACAGCCAGAAAATGCAGCTTATGAGGTGATTCGTCCGCAAGGTGATTGGCGTATTGTGGGTGTGTTAGTCGGTTTAATGCGTAAATATCGTTAAACCGACTGCGCAGTCATCTTGCGTTGTTGCTTCGGTGCTCGAACAGCGTCATGTACTGATGTACACTCCTTGTTCTGTGCGCCTTGCGCCTAGCAATTTTGACTGCTCGTTGCGGTTTGATGATGGTTATGTGCAGTTATCTTGCGTTGTTGCTGAGAGCTGTGTGATGAGTTGTCATGTCAGTTGGTCATGGTTTAATCTGTTTTAAGTTTATGTCGTTGTTGTGTGGAGTGTTTATCATGCGTGTACAATTAAAGTGGTCTTCTAGTCGTCAAATGTGGGTTGGTCAGGCGGTGAATAAAAATGCAGCACCTTCATCATGGATGCGTCAGGTGATGCGTTGGTTTCATCCTGTAGAGCCTGTGACCATCAAACGTCAGCCACCTGTTGCGCGTGTGTGGCAGTCGGCACGTCAACGCAGTATTTAATGGTCTGGGTGATGCGCAGCGCACAGCCCTATCTTATTCCGTTTTTTCTGGTTCAATCGAGTCTCAACCCCTTGAAATAAGTTCGACAAACCCCCATATTTCGTTTAAGAAATTAAACAGAATATGGGGTGTGTCAAATGCAAATAGACAAGTTCACCAACGCTTTCCAACAAGCGCTACAAACTGCTCATGCCTTAGCGGTTGAGCGTCATCATCAATTCATCGAACCTATTCATTTATTGTCTGTGCAAGTGCAGCCGCAAGGTGCTTTAGTGCCTCTGCTGCAGTTAGCCGGAGCCGACATCAATCAATTAAGGCAAGCATGCGAAGCAGCGTTATCGCGTTTAGCGCAGGTAGAAGGTGTGCAAGATGTGCATTTGTCGCAAGCCACAGCACGCTTACTCATGCAAATGGAAAAACTGGCCAAGCAACACGGTGATGTTTACGTTGCCAGTGAGTTATTTATCGAAGCCTTGCTTGAGAGTCAAGATGCCACGCGTGATCTACTGACCCAGGCGGGATTAACCAAACAACAATACCAGCAAGCATTAACCAGTATTCGTGGGGGAGAAAGCGTGAAAGATCAAAATTCAGAAGAAAATCGCCAGGCCTTAGAAAAATATACCTTAGATTTAACGGCGCGTGCTGAGTCAGGTAAGTTAGATCCGGTCATTGGACGGGATAATGAGATTCGTCGTGCCATTCAGGTGTTGCAACGTCGTACCAAAAATAACCCTGTCTTGATTGGCGAACCCGGTGTCGGTAAAACCGCTATTGTCGAAGGCTTAGCACAACGTATTGTGAATGGTGAAGTGCCAGAAGGTTTGCGCCATAAGCGAGTTCTATCGCTTGATTTGGGTGCTTTGTTAGCGGGAGCCAAATTTCGTGGTGATTTCGAAGAGCGCCTCAAGTCTGTACTTAAAGAAGTGGCTAAAGCAGAAGGACAAATTATCCTGTTCATCGACGAAATCCATACCATGGTTGGCGCAGGTAAAGCCGATGGGGCTATGGATGCCGGCAATATGCTCAAACCCGCTTTGGCGCGTGGAGAGTTGCATTGTATTGGTGCGACCACGCTCGATGAGTATCGTCAATACATCGAGAAAGACGCCGCATTAGAACGTCGCTTTCAAAAAGTATTGGTTGATGAACCGAGCGTTGAAGATACCATTGCCATTTTACGTGGATTAAAAGAAAAGTATGAAGTGCATCATGGTGTGCAAATCACCGATCCGGCTATCGTTGCAGCTGCGACCTTGTCGCATCGTTATATCAGTGATCGTCAATTGCCCGACAAGGCAATCGATTTGATTGACGAAGCGGCTAGCCGCATTCGTATGGAAATCGATTCTAAGCCTGAGTCGATGGACAAACTAGAGCGTCGCTTGATTCAATTAAAAATTGAACGTGAGGCACTGAAGAAAGAAAAAGACGAAGCGTCTAAAAAACGTTTGGATGTGCTGAAAGAAGAAATTGGTCGTTTAGAAGCTGAATATTCTGATTTAGAAACCATTTGGAAGCAGGAAAAAGCCAGTCTGGCAGGTGCGCAACAAATCAAAGAACAACTCGATCAAGCGCGTATCGACTTGGAGTCGGCAAGACGTAGTGGTGATCTGGGTAAAATGTCGGAACTACAATACGGACGTATTCCAGAGTTAGAAGCGAAACTCAAGTCGGCGGAAGCCTCTGAGGGTCAAGAGGTTGAGCATAAACTGTTGCGTAACCGTGTTACCGATGAAGAAATTTCAGAAGTGGTTTCTCGTTGGACGGGCATTCCCGTATCTCGTATGCTAGAAGGCGAGCGTGAAAAGCTCTTACGTATGGAAGAAACCTTGCGGGCTTCGGTAGTCGGACAGGCAGAGGCCGTGAGCGCGGTAGCGAATGCCATTCGTCGTGCGCGTGCGGGTTTGTCCGATCCGAATAAGCCGAGCGGTTCATTCTTGTTCCTAGGCCCAACAGGGGTGGGTAAAACAGAATTAACGAAAGCCTTAGCAACCTTCCTCTTTGATACGGATGAGGCGATGGTGCGCATTGATATGTCGGAGTTTATGGAGAAGCACTCTGTGGCTCGCTTAATTGGCGCACCGCCCGGTTATGTTGGTTATGAAGAAGGTGGCTATTTAACAGAAGCGGTTCGTCGCAAGCCTTATTCGGTGATTTTGATGGATGAAGTTGAAAAAGCCCATCCTGATGTTTTTAACATTCTGTTGCAGGTGCTGGATGATGGTCGCTTAACCGATGGACAGGGTAGAACCGTTGATTTCCGTAATACGGTGATTGTGATGACTTCTAACCTGGGTTCGCAAGTGATTCGTGAAATGGCCGGCAAGTCGGATTACGATACGATGAAAGCGGGCGTGATGGAGGTGGTGAGTGGGCATTTCCGTCCCGAGTTTATTAACCGGATTGATGAAACGATTGTTTTCCATCCGCTCGATAAAGCCAACATTCGTCATATTGTCGATATTCAGTTGCAACGTCTGCGTGAGCGTCTAGCAACGCGCGATTTGACCTTGGTGGTGAGTGATGCCGCAATGGATTTGTTAGGTGAGATTGGCTTTGACCCCGTTTATGGTGCGCGTCCGCTTAAACGTGCGATTGCGCAGCATTTAGAAAATGCTTTAGCAACACGCATTTTGCAAGGAAGCTACTTACCGGGCGCCTCTATTCAGGTTGATGCGCAAGAGGAAACACTGGTTTTTGCTTAAAATCAGCTAAAACACTTGACCTAGGTGGGGTGACTGGTTATCATAAGCGGAATTGGTGGGGTATCCAAGTGGCTAAAGGGGACTGATTG
>CAZBQD010000004.1:0-72494 GCA_964493995.1 uncultured Francisella sp. | reverse complement strand
GTGGTGTTTACACAGCCCCACGCACGGGAGAATATACAACGCAATGGAACAGCCAGGGCCTAAAAACCAGCAGTAATGCCGACGGACTACTCACCATGTCTGGTGACTTAGATGGCAATGGCAGCTATGAAGTGAGCTATCAACAAGCGTGGGATAGATTAACGATTCCTGAATAGGAAGTTAGTGCCAACGGAGTCTTACTTGACTACCACAACCCCTCCCATGCGGAGGGGTTTGTACTTTTCGCTTTTATTTCCGATAAGTTTCCGGCAATAATGGCGCTAGTGTTTTCATCATCGCAGCGAGTAATTTCGGATTGGCGGCAACAATATTGCCAGAGTTGAGGAAGTTTTCTCCGCCTGCAAAGTCGCATACCAGACCGCCAGCTTCTTGTACAATCAGCGCACCGGCGGCAATGTCCCAGCTGTTAAGCTTAAACTCCCAAAAGCCATCAACACGACCCATCGCCGTCCAAGCTAAATCTAAGGCAGCAGAGCCAGGGCGACGAATGCCAGCAGTTTGCGTCATAAAGGCTTTTAGGGTTTCCATGTACACATCTAAATGGTCAAAGTCACGGAAGGGGAAACCGGTCGCCAGTAAAGACTGATCCAGTGTACGTTGCTCGCTAACGCGAATGCGACGATTATTCAGTTGCGCACCCGCACCACGTGAAGCAGAAAATAGCTCTTGGCGCATGGGGTCGTAAATGGCACCGTGCATCAGCTTGCCGTTGTGCAGTACGGCAATAGAAACCGAGAATTGAGGAAAGGCGTGTAGGAAGTTGGTGGTACCGTCGAGCGGGTCGATGATCCAAAGATATTCATCGTTGTCGCCAATAAAGCCACTTTCTTCGCCTAAAATCGCGTGCGAGGGGTAAAATTTACGAATCGTTTGTATAATGTCATCTTCTGCCATGCGATCAATTTCGCTAACGTAGTCGTTTTCAGATTTTTTTTCGATGGTCAGGCGGTCTGTTTGTTGCATATGACGAGTGATGATATTACCCGCTCGGGTGGCAGCGCGACAGGCGACATTAAGAATAGGATGCATGGATTTTCCTTCAACAAACAGACAAGATAATTTCGATAAAGAGCATGGATAACATAATCCAAATTGGACGTTATTGTAACACGAATTGAGTACGCTCATCAGATACAAGGAAGAACCGGTGTCGCTGGCAGACTTAACACAACCCCTGCAAAGCATTCGTATTGTCTTGGTTGAAACTTCACATCCGGGCAATATAGGTTCCGTGGCACGTGCCATGAAAACCATGGGACTCAGCCAGTTGGTGTTGGTTAATCCGAAAACATTTCCCGATGGTTTGGCAACGGCGATGGCTAGTGGTGCTGCTGACCTGTTGGCATCAGCGCGTGTCGTTGAAACCCTGTCGAAAGCGATAGAAGATTGTACCTTAGTGATTGGTACTAGTGCGCGTTTGCGCGTTTCGGCATGGCCACAGGTGGATGCTAAAGGTGCAGCAGAGCTGTTGTTATCTCATCAACAACATGCTGGGCAAGTTGCCCTAGTTTTTGGTCGAGAAAGTTCAGGCCTAACCAATAGTGAATTAGATTTATGCCATTATTTGGGACACGTGCCGACTAACCCTGATTATGGTTCTTTGAATCTGGCGATGGGGGTGCAAATTTTTGCCTATGAGCTTTGGATGCAGGCACAGCAACAAGCCGGTTGGTCAGGCCGGGCGCAACAGCCTAAAGAGCTGGCCAACTCGTCGTCGTTGCAAGGGTTTTATCAGCATCTCGAATCGACCTTGCAGGCTATTGAATTTCTCGATGACCGCAACCATGAACCTTTCATGCGACGCATGAAACGACTGTTTGCTCGTATTCAGTTAGAAGCTAATGAAGTGACTATGTTGCGCGGTACTTTGCGTCGTATGCAACGTATCGCCGGTTTGGCAAAAGCGGTTAAACCAACCAAGGAAAATGAATGAGTAGTTTGTGGCAATCATGGAAAGCAGATGTGGCTTGTGTGTTTGCACGCGATCCCGCGGCGCGTTCGACGCTAGAAGTGCTATTAACCTACCCAGGAGTACATGCTGTATTTTGGTATCGGTTAGCAAATCGTTTGTGGCATCGCAACTTTAAGCTATTGGCGCGATGGCTCATGACCGTCGCTCGATGGTTTACGGGCGTGGAAATTCATCCAGCCGCCACCATTGGTCAGCGTTTTTTCATCGATCATGGTATGGGGGTGGTGATTGGCGAGACGGCAGAAATTGGAGACGACGTTACCCTTTATCATGGTGTTACATTAGGGGGTACCAGTTGGCAAGAGGGTAAACGTCACCCGACCTTAGGTAATGGCGTCATTGTCGGTGCTGGCGCTAAGGTGCTAGGGCCAATTGTAGTGGGTGATAATGCCCGTATTGGCTCTAATGCGGTGGTGGTCAAAGCCGTGGCGGAAGGCGTGACGGTTGTGGGTATCCCTGGGCATGTGGTGAAGTCGAAGAAAGTAGATGAGCACAAGCGCGCGCAAGCACAAAGCCTGCTAGGATTCGATGCCTATGGTGTCGGTACCGATGCCCCCGATCCGGTGGAACGGGCGATTCACGCCTTAACAGATCATGTGCTTGCCTTGGATGCTCAGCTAAAGTTGGCACAACAGGAACTGGTGCGTTTGGGTTCGGTTATTCCAGAAGTGGAGTTGCCCACTTTAGATGCTTGTGTACTGGACGCTTGTGATGCCAAGCCGATAAGCGGGAAAAATGAGCCTAACAAGGATGGATATAATACCTGACTAATTCACTCAGGTATTGCACAAATGCGGCTCGATTGATACCATACTAAGCTAGTCAACTATTCGGGTGATTCATTATTATGCGTCTTACTTCCAAGGGTCGGTATGCGGTTACTGCCATGCTGGATATTGCCATTTACCAACATAGTGGCGCTGTTTCGCTGTCCGACATAGCCTTGCGTCAATGTATTTCTTTGTCTTATTTAGAGCAAATTTTCACGCGGCTGCGTAAAGCCAAACTGGTGAAGAGTGTGCGTGGTCCCGGAGGCGGTTATTTAATCGGCGCACCACTAACAGAAATCAGCGTACAAAGTATTGTTGAAGCGATGAACGAAGACCTAGATGCGCGTCAATGTCATGGTTCAGAAGACTGTCATGATGGTCGTGCCTGCCTTTCTCACGCGTTGTGGGACGATTTGTCGGCCATGATCGAGGGGTTTCTCTCGCACATTACCCTGGCGGCATTGCTCGACAAGCGTCAAGCTCAGGTAACTGAAAAAAGCCAAAGCATTGCCGTGTCAGACATTCAACGTCGTTAACAAGCACAACGATTGACACATTCATTAAGGAGTCAGCATCATGAATATTCAATTAACCCCCAGTGCTGTTGAACGCGTACGCACTATGCTGGCCAAACGTGGCCATGGTATTGGTTTGTATTTAGGCACCAAAGTGAGTGGTTGTACCGGTTTTGCCTATGTGGTGGACTATGCTGACGAAGTGAAAGACTCTGATGTGGTGTTCGAATTTGATGGCATTAAAGTAGTGGTACCGAAAAAAAGCATGGAACAGCTGAATGGTATGACGTTAGATTATGCTAAGAATGGTTTGCTCAACGAGGGTTTTGAGTTTATCAATCCCAACGTGAAAGATATGTGTGGCTGCGGTGAGAGTTTTAGTGTTTAATCACCTCTTTTTTCGTTGAAAAGTAACGAAATATGAGAAAATAAAGCCCCGTCTTCATGACGGGGCTTTATGTTATTGGGAAGTTTATTGAGTCAATGCCGGTGTTACCTCAGATATTACGTTTTTTTCTTTGGATGCTCTTGGCTGTGATGGGTTTGTGGTTTACCTTGTCTCCTCCAGTTTGGTTAAATCAACTGAATTGGCTCGCACAAGATCAAATAGTCAGGCAACAAGCTAACCAGCAATCAGTCGAATCGGTGGTGCTGATTGATATTGATGAAGAGTCCATTCAGTTACTATCGGCATGGCCTTGGCAAAGAAGTCTGTTGGCTGAGTTGATTGAACAACTTGCACGAAAACAAGCTAAAGTCATTGCACTAGATATTGTTTTTCCAGATAAAACGATGCTTAAAGACGATGAAGCATTACAGCAAGCGGTTCGAAAACATCAGGTTATTTTGCCGGTTATATGGGATTATCGCCAAACTGTCACTAACTTGTCGGTAGGTGACTTGCCAGAATCTGCTATTGGGTCAGAGCCTGTGTCGGGGCAATGTCATTCAGCGAGTGGGTATTTAACAAGCTATCGAGAAATGAATGCAAGCGCTTCGTTGCTCGGTCATATTTCTCCCATGCCAGATCAACAAGGTATGATGCGATTTATGCCTCCGTTGGTCTGTTGGCAAGGTCGGTTTTATCCCATGTTGGCTTTGTCTATTTATAAACGTTATGCCGATCACTTTGATGACGTGGTCGTTACGGATCAATCATTAATCCTCAGTGTAAACAATCAAAAACGTGAAATTGCACTGAATTCTGGTTTATGGCGCATCCCTTATCGTTATGATATGGCCTCTTTCACCAGTATTCCAGCATGGCAAGTTTTGGCGCAACAGCTCGATCAAGATATCTCTGGCAAGGCGGTGATTGTGGGTTCTTCTGCAGTTGGCTTAAATGATCGGGTAGCCACGCCGTTGTTACCCATCGCGCCCGGTATGTTACTGCACGCTCAGATGTTGGCGGATTTGCAACTCAGTCAATCGCACGATCCTGACTGGATTCACGGTGTTTATGTCGGTTTGCTCGTACTGCTAACTATGATGATGGCAGTGATCATTCTGCGCTACTCTATCCGTATCGCGGTGTTTTGGTGGTTGATATTTTCACTGTTAGAGGTTGGATTTGCCACACTGATCTATCGATTGAGTGGAGAATTGATGCCAGTGGCATCGGGAATAGTCGTATTGTCGTTATTGTTTGTCAGTCAATCGATTATGGAATGGTCACTCGTCAAAAAGCAAAGCCACCGTATTTATCAATTGTTCAAAGATTATCTGCCAGAAACGGTATTGTCTCAATTAGTTAAAAATGCCAATGCGCGTTTGCTCGAACCGCAACAAAGAGAAGTTACCGTTTTATTTGCCGATTTAGTTGATTTTACGCGCATGACGGAATCCATGCCGACAGCTGAAGCCGTTGCCCTTACACGGCAGGTGCTTTCATTGCTGACCGAAGCCATTCACCACACTCAGGGTACGCTGGATAAGTATATGGGAGATGCGGTGATGGCCTTTTGGAATGCGCCCTTAGCACAAGATAATCATCGAGCTCTAGCCATCGAGTCGGCGCAACTGATGCGAGCATTCATGTCTCAACTTAACGAACAGAGAAAGCAAGAAGGTAAAGCCGCTCTTGCCATTCACGTCGGAATTAATACGGGTGAAGCTTTGGTAGGCGATTTGGGTACAGAGTGGCGGCATGCCTACACCGCACTAGGGGATTCGATTAATGTGGCGCAGCGCTTAATGGTGTTGGCACATGAATTAGCAACCGATATTGTGATTGGACAGGAAACCGCTTCGTGTTGTCCGCAAAAACTCATTTCACGTGGGCAACATGCCTTAAGTGGAAGAAGACAATTAGAGGAAGTTTTTGTGATTCCCGTCACAGATAAAAGTTAATCAAACTAGGGTTTTAGGTTAGAATACACTGTCTAGTTATCACTGGTTTACATAATAATGCAAAAGTCTCAACTTTCCGAACTGGTGCAGGTGATTGGCGGTTTTAAGCGTGCTTTCATCTACATTGGTGTTTTTAGTTTCATTATCAATTTGTTAATGCTTGTTCCTTCGGTTTATATGCTTCAGGTGTATGACCGGGTTATGATGAGCCGTAGCAACGAAACTCTGCTTATGCTTACCCTGATTGTGGTGTGGCTGTTTCTCGTTATGGGTTTGCTAGAGTATGTTCGTTCTGGCTTAATGATTCGTCTGGGTTCGCAGCTTGATAACAAGCTCAATACCCGTCTCTACGGCGCAATGGTGAACTATGCCTTGTCCAAGCCAGGCCAGGGTACGGCTCAACCTATGTCGGATTTGACCAATGTGCGTCAGTTTATGACGGGTAATGGTTTGTTTGCCTTTTTTGATGCGCCCTGGATGCCCATTTACATTGCGGTACTCTTCCTCTTTCATCCTTTGTTCGGTTGGTTTGCTATTTTTGCAGCGATTGTGTTGATTATCGTTGCCATTCTAAACGAGCGTTCAACCAAGGTATTGCTAGCTGAAGCGAATAGCGCCAGTATTCAATCTAATCAAGCTGTTGCGACCCAGTTACGTAGTGTGGAAGTCTTGCATGCTATGGGTATGTTGGCTAGTCTGCGTGAAAGGTGGTTAGGCAAACACCTCAACTTTTTGAAGTTGCAATCAGATGCATCTGATAAAGCCGCCATCTGGTCTAACTTATCTAAATCTTTACGTTTGTTATTTCAATCGCTCATTTTGGGTGTGGGTGCTTACTTGGCCGTTCAAAATGAAATTACGGCGGGTATGCTCATTGCAGGCTCGATCATCATGGGACGTGCGCTAGCACCGATTGATTTGATGATCGGAACCTGGAAACAGTTCGGTGGCGCTCGAACAGCCTATGGTAGATTAGATGAGCTACTCAAAGAGTTTCCGGAAAAAGACAAGCCGATGTCGTTACCGACACCTAAAGGAGCTTTGTCGGTTGAAGGGGCTCTGCTGTTCCCACCCGGCTCTAAGCAACCCTCTTTACAGAATGTTTCTTTTGCCATCAATGCAGGGGAAGTGTTGGGAGTCATTGGTCCGAGTGCCGCTGGAAAATCGTCATTGGCGAGAGCGTTGATGGGTGTGTGGCCATTGGCTAATGGTAAGGTGAGATTGGATGGTGCAGATCTAGTACACTACAATCGTGACGAATTGGGTCCCTATATTGGTTATCTGCCTCAGGATGTAGAATTGTTTGAGGGTACGGTAGCCGAAAATATCGCCCGATTTGGTGCAGTTGATCCTGATAGTGTCGTCAAAGCAGCGCAACTTGCTGGCGTGCATGAGATGATTTTACGCTTACCCGGTGGTTACAATACACCGCTGGGTGCTGGCGGTGTGGCTTTGTCTGGTGGACAGCGTCAACGTATCGGTCTAGCGCGCGCCATGTATGGTAGCCCTAAATTTGTGGTTTTGGACGAGCCTAACTCTAATCTGGATGATGCTGGTGAAAGAGCTTTGGTGCAAGCAGTGTTGAACTTCAAACAGATGGGAGCAACGGTAGTCTTGATCACACATCGTCCTGGTATTTTAGGGGTAACAGACAAGATCCTGTTGTTGGTTGAAGGGCAGGTACGAGCTTTTGGTCCTAGAGATGATGTATTGCGCTCGCTACAACAAGGTCAACAACAGGCCAACCAGCCCCCTGCAGCACCGGCAGCAGGAGGAGCGACAGTATGAGTGAGCAAAAAATGAGTGGACAGCCTTTGGCTAAAATTGAAACGGTAAAAGTGCCTGCAGATGAAGTGATCACCGCCGAAGAAGCGCTGTTGACCGCACCTGTTGTGGAAAAAGCAGCACCTAAAGCGCAACTGCCCATTGATGATGGTCCGTTTCGCCGATTTGGCATGTTTGTGGCGGCAGGTATGCTGGGTGGTTTTGTGCTCTGGGCCAGTCTGGCCCCCTTAAAGTCGGCGGTTGTTGCCACCGGTAAGGTAGTGGTTGAGTCGCGTAATAAGGTGGTGCAACATTTAGATGGCGGCTTAGTTGCCGAAATCTATGTTAAAGAAGGGGATATGGTCAAAAAAGACCAGCCGTTACTTCGATTGTCGGATGTGCAAATACAGGCTCAACTCGACATAGTGAATAGTCAGTTGTGGGAAGCGAAAGCTAATTTAGCTCGATTACAAGCGGAGCGAGATGGTTCCGATCAGTTGGTCTTGTCTCCTGAACTGAAACAGCTTCAGTCTGAGCCCAAAATGGCCCAATATTGGTTAACGCAGATGCAATTGTTCGAAGCTCGTCGTCAGGCTTACCATAGTGAACAATCTGTGCTAAAACAACGCGTTGGTCAAACTAAACAGCAGATCTCTGGTTTAGAGCAAGTTATTGCGAGCCAGGTCAAACGTAGTCAATCATTAAGCCAAGATGTTAAAGATTGGCAATCTCTTTATGAGCAACAGTTTGCTGATAAAGTCCGATTGAGAGAAATGCAACGTCAACTCACTGAGTTAGAGGGAGATATTGCGGGTAAACAATCCGAAATCGCTCGCCTAAAACAGGTGGTGGCTGAAACGGAAAGACAAATTTTGCTTCGTCAGCAGGAATATCAAAAAGAGGTGACTGATGGTCTGCGTGATGCTCAGTCTCGACAGTCAGAGGCGGAAGCAAGAGTGTCAGCATTGAGTGATCAGCTACGCCGCATTGATATTCTCTCGCCCGATGACGGACGCGTGGTAGGCTTTGATGTGGTTACGGTTGGCGCTGTTTTAGAGCCAAGAAGAACGATTATGGAAATTGTACCGGTAGATCAGTCATTTGCCGTGATTGGTCAGATGCAAACTCAAGATGTGGATCAGGTATTACCAGGTCAGCTAGCCGAAATTAAATTCATGGCTTTTAATACCAACTACGTGCCGGTTATGTACGGTAAAGTGGATTCGGTAGCTGCAGATGCTTTAATTGATGAAGTGACCAAAATGCCTTATTACAAGGTTAAAGTCGTACCAGATGCTGAGGCGGTGGCGTCGTTGAGTCGCCAAGGCTGGAATTTAGTATCAGGTATGCCTGCCGATGTCTATATCCAGACTCGTGAACGTACTTTACTAAATTACATTGTGCGTCCGTTACAGATTATGGTTTCTAAGGCGTTTAACGAAGATGATGGTTTATGATGAAATCTAGTTTGTTAGCTGTCAGCATCTGTTTGGCTTTTTCTACTCCAAGTTATGCTATGACTCTTTCTGAAGCTTACGCTTTGGCGCTCAGTAAGGATGCCAAACTGGCGGCCTCTTCAGCACGTTTAGAAGCGGACGAAGAGTTAAAAGCTCAGGCGACCGCTCAGTTACTGCCGCAAGTGACAGCATCGGTGTCGGCTAAGAAAGAGCAGTATCAGTTACCAACCAGTAAAACGAACTTTGATGAAACAACCAATAATCGTAATTTGCAGGTCACTCAGCCCATTTATAATCGACAAGCTTTTTATGGTTACGATCAAGCGGGCTTAAAGGTTGATTATGCGCGGTTGAGGTTAAGTGCTACGCAAAATGAACTGGGTGTTCGTGTTGCAGAAGCCTATCTGAATTGTCTTTTGGCGCAAGAAAATCTGGCCTTATCCAAGCAACAGATTGAGACAACGGAACAGCGTGTTAAGCAAGTGAATGCCGCACTAAAAGTCGGCTATTCGACTAAAGTAGATGCCTTGGGGTTGGCCGCTGAGCTGGATGATGCTAGAGCAATTTATACTTCTGACCAACAGAGATTAACGGCGGCAAGACAAAAGCTTAAAGTGATTATTGGTCAAGAAATACCTGAAGTTTTGCCTTGGCCTAGCGTAAAACCAGAGTCGATCATGTCTCAGTTTGTGATGTCAACTCCTTGGCTCGATGAGGCTCAGCAATCTAACTTAGATGTACAACTACAACGCAAGGCGGTTGAAGTGGCACAACAAGAAGTAGAAATGCGTCGCTCTGCTTTTTATCCCGTGGTCAATGTGGGTGCTTTTTATGCCGATGCGGATGGTTCTACTTATTTTGCACAAAAAAATGATAACAAAGCCATTTACTTGGAAATGAAGTTGCCTTTGTACCAAGGGGGTTATGATAGTTCACGCGTGAGAGAGAGTCGTGCTTTATTACGTTCAGCAGAATTTGATGCGGAATATGCTCGACTCTATGCTACACAACAAGCTCAGGAGCAGTTGTCAGCACTTTATGCATCACGAGAAAAACTTCAGGCCGTTGCGCAAGCTATTGCTTCTGGTGAGTCTTATCTGGCGTCGGTTGAAGAAGGCTACCGTTTGGGCTTAAGAGATTTGGCTGAGGTTTCTCGAGCTAAAGAAAAGCTTTTTGCTAATCGCCGCGAGCAGTCAAGAGCTTCGGTAGAAATGCTAAATGCGTTAGTTCAGTTACATGCCGTTTCTGGCAAACTCTCTGATGATGCCGTGACGCAAATTAGTAAAGCGGTTTGGTAAACCTCATCATGGTTGAAATAGAGTAATGAGTGGCGTTACGCTAGCAGAATTAAAAAACTTCCCGATACTTGCGGACATTGACGAGGGTTATTTACTTAACCTAGGTTTGCAGATGCAGTCTCGTGAATATGAGCGTAAGCAGTATGTCCTCAAAAAAGGAGATACGGCAAAGGAAGTTTTTTTTCTCAGCTCAGGTCAACTTCAAGTGGTTGATGTGGCTAGTGATGGTAAAGAGGTAGGCCTCTATTTGATCAATCCAGGAACTATGTTCGGTCATGTCACTGTATTAGACGAGCAAACACGATCCAGTTCGGTTGTTGCCACTCAGGACTCTCAGGTTGCGGTCATGCCCAAGCCCTTAATGCTCAAATTATTCTATGACTATCCTGTGGTTATGCATCGGTTATTAGTGGAGTTTGCCGGCATTATTCGCCAAACCAATACATCGAGAACGGTGATTAGTCAAGCTAATGCCAGTTCGCGCGTTTATTCGGTGTTGGTAACGATGATGAAGCCAAACATTGCCGGCATGATGACGATTGAAAAAATGCCCAGACAACAAGAGATTGCATTGATGGCTAGTACCAGTCGTGAAACGGTCTCTCGTGCTATCAGTCAGCTGATTCATAAGTCGGTTGTCGAAAAGGATTTAAAACGTCTAATTATACGTAAACCAGAGATGCTTAAAAAGCTGGCGGAAGAAGTGGTGGATTAAACAAGTGCCAGCGATGTTATCGCTGACGACTTTATCATGTATTAACAGTAATTGCGTTGGCTTAAAAAATTAAAAATTAAACACTTGGGCAGCTTTTGGGCCCGTTAATGATGCCAACTCCGTTTCAAACAGCGTTTCCTCTGTCCATTGCTGTTCTTCTGTACGTGTATAGCAGATGGCTTGCATGGCTGCTCCGGTTCCCACCACAGCCACACAGCGTCCTCCTAGACTGAGTAAATTCAACCAAGCTTCCGGTTTCTTCGCCACTGAACCATTGACGATAATCACTTCGTACTGCTGCTGATGGGTTAAATCGTAGGCATTACCGGTGATGCAATTGACATTGTGGTAGCCGAGTTGTGTGAGCTTATCTTTGGCACTAACAGCCAGACGCTCATCAAGTTCGATACTATCGACGCTGTGGCATAATTGAGCTAATAGCGCGGTCTGGTAGCCAGAACCTGTGCCAATTTCCAACGCTTTGTCGTTGGCCTGTGGTTGGGTTGCTTGCAAAAAACGGCCAATGATTTTAGGCTCCAGCATGATGCTTTGATCATTTAAGGGGATGGGTGTTTCACTATAAGCCAGACTCTCAAAACCATCAGGAACAAAGGGGTGACGTGGTGTTGCGGCCATCACGTCAAGAATTCGCATATCTAACACATCCCATGGACGGATTTGTTGTTCGATCATGTTAAAGTGCGCTAGGGCATAGTCCATGTTTGGCTCCTGCTATAAACTTAAAATTTGTCTGATTTTACCACAAAGCGGCGACAGATTCAGGGTTCTGCTTTTCTTTGTCGCCAGAAACGACAAACCGAGCACATGGCTCGGTTGACGTGAACTAAAACCCTGTGATTAGCCGTTGAAGCGCTCAGCCACATTGCTCCAGTTAACAACCGACCAGAAGCCTTTAAGGTAATCAGCGCGACGGTTGCGATAATCGACATAGTAGGCGTGTTCCCACACATCAACACCCAATAATGCATTTTTACCCATTTGCAATGGATTGCCTGCGTTAGAGCTGCTAACCAATTCAAGACTGCCGTCGGCATTTTGTGCTAACCATGCCCAACCTGAACCGAAAGTCGCTAAACCAGTCGCTTCGAACTTAGCTTTGAAATCATCAAAAGAACCAAAGCTCTTGTTGATGGCATCCATTAATTTACCTGTTGGTGCAACACCACCGCCGGCACTGGGAGGCGCCATCATCGTCCAAAATTGATTGTGATTCCAGTGTTGGCCCGCATTGTTGAAAATACCGCCTGCTGGCGCCGATTTAACGATATCTTCTAAGCTTTTGCCTTCAAATTCAGTGCCGACGACCAGGCGGTTAAGGTTATCTACATAAGCCTGGTGGTGCTTAGTGTGATGAAGCGTCATGGTTTCTTCGCCAATATAAGGTTCTAAAGCATTGTAGGCGTAAGGTAAGGCTGGCAAGGTGTGTGACATAATCAAAACTCCAAATAAAATCGTAGAGAAAATAATACCTGACTATTTTACTCAGGTTTAAGGGTTAGCGCTAGTCTGAGCCAGTGCCGCTTGTTGCTCGCTTACCCAACGATCTTCCATGGCTTGAAGCGCCTGTGGGTCACTGGGTGGTAATTGTAAAAAATAACCTTCTTGAGACAGGGATTGATAGACTTTTTGGCTATCTGCTCGCGCCAGTTTGCGTTCGGTCGTCATGTCAAAATCAATAACATGATGTGTTTTGGGAAATTGCTGTTGTAGCGTTTGGGGTAGTTTTTCCCACGCGAAGTGTTGGGAAAGGTATAAGTAGGTGGCCTCTTTTTTGTGATGGCGAAAGGTGCTGGTTCGAATAACGTCAGACATGGTAACAACAAATTCCTATAGGCTAATTGACTAAATAGTACTCACTGCTAGCGGATGATGGTTGACCTAGCTCTAGTGACTACCTAGAATTGATGAATAAATTCATATTATAACGTTTTGAGGTTGTTGATGCGCATCTTGATATTAGGTGGTTCAGGTTTTGTTGGTCGTGCGCTGATGCGTCAATTGTCGGCTCAAGGGCATCAGCTTACAGTGCCAGTGCGTCGACCGGAGCGTCAGCGTGATTTGCGGCTCATCCCTGGCGTGACACTCTTGCCGATTGAGCATTTTAGCGATTTGCAACTGCGCAAACTCTTGCGTGGCCAGGATGCCGTAATTAATCTCATTGGTATTTTGCATGAATCTGGCAAAACGACTTTTCGTTCGGTGCATATCGATTTGGTGCGCAAGCTGGCGATTGCCTGTGAAGTGGAGGGGGTTAAGCGCCTGATTCATATCTCTGCTTTGGGAGCGAGTGAAGCGGCGCCCAGTCGTTATTTGCGTTCAAAAGCAGAAGCGGAGGCGGTGTTGAAGCAAAGTGATTTGCACGTAACGATTTTACGTCCCTCGGTCATTTTTGGTGAAGGTGATCGTTTCGTTAATGCTTTTGCGAAATTATTAACCCTAACGCCAGTGATGCCTGTTGTCTGTCCTAAATCCATCCTGTCGCCAATTTGGGTAGAAGATGTGGCGCGCGTGATGGTGGCTTGCTTGGCCGATAAGACATCTGTTGGGCAAACTTACGAATTGTGTGGTGGGCGTGAGTACACCCTGATGGAATTGTGGCAGCTGATAGCTGAAATGCAGGGTCGTAAAATCAATTTTATGGCATTGTCAGATTTCCCATCACGTTTGACTGCGCGCATCATGGGGTTGATGCCATCGCCGATGATGACCTTGGATAATTACCTCAGTCTGCAAGTTCCTTCAGTTTGTCAGCAGGCTTTGCCTTTTGCCATTCAACCCAGAAGCTTGCGCAGCTACGCTAAGCAGGTGTTTTCGAAAGGGCGCGTGCGTCAGCGTTATGATGATATGCGCCAACTTGCGGGCAGGGACGCGTCGGACCTAAAGTCGTGAAGGTTTGCCTAGTCGGGGGTGCGGTACGCGACCAGTTATTGGGATTAAGCAATAGCGACCGCGATTGGGTGGTGCTGGGTGAAAGCGTAGAATCGATGCTTGCTCAAGGCTATCAACAGGTGGGAAAAGATTTTCCCGTTTTTTTGCATCCGCAAACCAAAGAAGAATACGCCCTAGCACGCACTGAACGTAAACAAGGTCAGGGTTATCATGGCTTTGTTTGTCATGCCCACCCTGAAGTGAGTTTAGAAGCAGATTTGTTGCGTCGAGATCTCACCATTAACGCAATGGCAATTTGTGATGGGGTATTGGTTGATCCTTATGGCGGACAGAGGGATTTAGCTGAACGACGACTTAGGCATGTTAGCGCGGCCTTTTCAGAAGACCCCTTACGAGTGTTGCGGGTTGCGCGTTTCAATGCCAAGTTGGCCAATGAAGGCTTTACTCTGGCACCTGAAACCCAGGCATTAATGTCTGAAATGGTGGCGGCGGGTGAATTAAGTCAGCTCACGCCCGAGCGCATTTGGATCGAAACGGCCAAAGCCCTGGTAACACAACATCCTGAAGTTTACTTTAGGGTTTTGCACCAGGTGGGAGCCTTAGCGGTATTGATGCCAGAGTTAGATTGCTTGTTTTCTGTACCGCAAGACCCAGTGTATCACCCAGAAGGTGATGCAGGTGTGCATACCCTAATGGTGCTGCAAGCGATGCGACAGCAAACAGAGGAGTTGGTTTTGTTATGGTCTGCTTTGTGTCATGATTTGGGTAAGGGGGTGACCCCCGCCGAACTCTGGCCGAAGCATCCAGGACATGAACTAGCTGGTGTGAGTTTGGTGGAACAGCTCGGACAAAGATTGCGCGTACCCGCACAGATAACGCAAACGGCTAAGTTGGTGTGTCGCTGGCATGGCGATATTCACAAAGGTGAAGCATTAACACCAGAACAACGCTTACAGGTGATGGAAGCCTGCGATGTGTGGCGAAAACCAGAACAATTTGCCGCCTTATTGACGGTAAGTGAAGCTGATTCGCGCGGCAGAACCGGTTACGAAACAGCAGACTATCCGCAAGCACAGCAATGGCTACAGTGGCTAAAACAAGTTCAAGCCGTGACGGCGCAATCCTTCATTGAGCAAGGGCTGAGTGGTCGAGATATTCAACAGGCTATGCGCCAAGAGCGGTTGCAACGATTAAGTAGTCAGTAAAATAGCCAGATCAGACAGTGAATTTTTGATAAATTTTGTTCTAAAAATGTTGTTTTTTTGCGACAACAGTTTCTTTGTGTTAAACTCACAAACTAGACGTCAAGACTAGGCGTATTCTTATTCATATTGGTTGGGGGATCTTACCATGCGTAAATTAGTATTATTGGCTGCGATGGTTGCAGCAACTTCTGCTCAAGCGGCGCCACGTGAGGCTTTTTGGTTCGATAGCAACAATGTTGTGGTAAAAGACGGTCAAGGTAACTGCTTGCGTACTTCTTTCTGGACTGAAAAAGATGGCATCTGTCCTGGTGTAAAAGCGCCAGAAGCTAAACCTGCTCCCGTAGCAGCAGTTCCGGCACCCGCACCTGCAGCTCCAATTGCGGCTCCGATTGTGACCAAGAAAACATTGAAAGCGGGTGAGTTGTTTGCCTTCGACAGCGCTAAATTAACGCCTAAAGCAGAACAAGAACTGGCTAACACCGCTGCTGAAGCTAAATCATTAAAATCAATCAACTTGGTTTTGGTAGAAGGTCATACGGACAACATCGGTACTGCGGCTTATAACCAACAGCTATCAATCAAACGTGCTAACGCGGTTCGCGATGCACTGATTAAAAATGGCGTGCCTGCTGACAAAATCGAAGCTAAAGGCTACGGTTTTGATAAGCCAGTTGCTAGCAACAAAACGAAAGATGGTCGTGCACAAAACCGTCGCGTTGAAATCACCATCGACGGCACTAAATAATTTGCCGTTTGCATGATGTGAAAAACCCCGCAGCTTACTGCGGGGTTTTTTTATGCTTAATAGCGAGAGTTTTTAACGGAATACTTGCCGATTTTACCTAAATCGGTGAAAATAACGCTATTCGCCTGTCACCAGGTAACCCTATTTATTTTGAAACTTTTTGAGGACTTTTGTATGTCTAACCGTCGTGAACTCGCCAATGCCATTCGTGCACTCAGTATGGATGCGGTGCAAAAAGCTAAATCAGGCCATCCCGGTGCGCCTATGGGCATGGCGGATATCGCCGAGGTTCTGTGGAATAGCCACATGAAGTACAACCCCAAAAATGCTAAATGGGCCGATCGTGACCGTTTTGTCTTGTCGAACGGTCATGGTTCTATGTTGATTTACTCATTGTTGCACCTCACTGGCTTTAATCTCAGTATTGATGATATCAAGAACTTCCGTCAATTCCATTCCAAAACGGCTGGTCACCCTGAGTACGGTTATGCAGACGGTATTGAAACCACTACGGGTCCATTAGGTCAGGGTATTACCAATGCGGTGGGTATGGCCATTGCAGAACGCACTTTGGCAGCTCAATTCAACCGCCCAGGTCACGCGGTGGTGAATCACCACACCTATGTATTCATGGGTGATGGCTGTTTAATGGAAGGTTTGTCGCACGAAGCCTGTGCTATGGCGGGTGCCTTAGGTTTGGGTAAATTGGTTGCCTTCTGGGACGACAACAATATCTCTATTGATGGTCACATTGATGACTGGATGGAAGCGGATGTACCAGCGCGTTTTGAATCTTATGGCTGGCATGTTATTCGTAATGTTGATGGTCACAATGCCGAGGCAGTGGATGCAGCCATTCATGAAGCGAAATCGATTCAAGATAAGCCAACGTTAATCTGTACTCGTACGACCATTGGTTTTGGTTCGCCAAACCTATGCGGTACGCATGATTGCCACGGTGCACCACTGGGTGATACTGAAATTGCACTGACTCGCGAAAACCTGGGTTGGCATCATGAGCCTTTTGTTATTCCTCAGCACGTTTATGAAGGTTGGGATCACACAGCTAAGGGCGCGAAAGAGGAAGCTGAGTGGAATGAATTGTTTGCCTCTTATGAGCAAAACTACCCAGACTTAGCGAAAGAGTTCAAACGTCGTATGTCGGGTGAGTTGCCAGCTAACTTTGAAGTGGAAATGGATAAGTTTATTGCGAAAACACAAGCCGATATGCCGAACATTGCGTCGCGTAAAGCATCACAAAATGCGATTGAAGCAATGGGTCCCTTGCTACCCGAATTGTTTGGCGGTTCAGCGGACTTAACGGGTTCTAACTTAACGAATTGGTCTGGCACGGTCAAAGTCAATAAAGCCAATGCAAACGGTAACTACCTATCTTGGGGTGTACGTGAGTTTGGTATGGCGCACATGATGAACGGTATGGTACTGCATGGTGGCTTCAAAGTTTATGGCGCAACCTTCCTCATGTTCATGGAGTTCATGCGTAATGCCTTACGTATGTCGGCATTAATGAAAATCGGTACTATCTATGTGTACACGCACGACTCAATTGGTTTGGGTGAAGACGGTCCTACGCATCAGCCGGTCGAGCAAATTGCTACCATGCGTGCGATTCCTAACTTCCAAACCTGGCGTGCTTGTGATGCGATTGAATCAGCGGTATCGTGGAAAATGGCAGTATTGCGCTCTAATGCGCCAACAGCGTTGATTTTCTCACGTCAAAACCTAACACCTATGTCGCGTACGCCTGAGCAGGTTAAAAACATCGAAAAAGGTGGTTATATCCTACGCGATTGTGGCGCTGAACCTGATGTGATTTTGATTGCGACCGGCTCTGAGGTGGGTCTAGCCATGAAAGCGGCTGAACAGTTAGCACAAGATAATATTCAAGCGCGAGTCGTGTCTATGCCGTGTGCAGAAATGTTTATGGCGCAATCAGAAGCTTACCGTGAGTCGGTATTACCTTCTTATATCCGTGAACGTGTTGCGATTGAAGCTGGTATTAGCGATTACTGGCGTAAATTCGTGGGCTTAGATGGTGCCGTAGTGGGTATGGATAGCTTCGGTGAGTCTGCTCCTGCTGATGTGTTGTTCAAGCACTTTGGTTTCACCGTAGAAAATGTGGTGAACACGGTACTGGATTTGTTAGACGATACGTGCACTGATGGTTGCTGTGGCGGTCACTAATTTTTTTCACGTTCGCACTGCTTAATGCGGTGTGAGCGTGGTTTCAGATTTATCAATTTTTAATTTTGTAACTTAAGGAGTCATTCACATGGCAATTAAAGTGGGTATCAATGGTTTTGGTCGTATCGGCCGTATGGTTTTGCGTGCTGCGGTACAAGACTTTCCAGAAATTGAAATCGTTGCGATTAACGATTTATTAGAGCCAGACTACCTAGCTTACATGTTGAAGTATGATTCAGTGCACGGTAATTTCAAAGGTACGGTATCGGTTGAAGGTAACAACATGATCGTAAACGGTAAAAAAATCCGTTTAACAGCCGAACGTGATCCTGCGAATTTGAAATGGAATGAAGTGGGTGCGGATATCGTTGTTGAAGCAACCGGCTTCTTCTTAACAGAAGAAACTTGCCAGGCGCACATCAAAGCGGGTGCTAAGAAAGTCGTCCAATCGGCTCCTTCTAAAGACGCAACGCCTATGTTTGTTTACGGTGTTAACCATGAGACTTATGCAGGTCAAGCGATTGTTTCTGCTGCTTCTTGTACCACCAACGGTTTGGCTCCAGTCGCTAAAGTATTACAAGATAACTTCGGTATCAAGCGTGGTTTAATGTCAACGGTTCACGCCGCTACAGCAACGCAAAAAACAGTTGACGGTCCTTCTTCTAAAGATTGGCGCGGTGGTCGTGGCATTTTAGAAAATATCATTCCTTCTTCTACTGGTGCGGCTAAAGCGGTTGGCGTGGTGTTGCCTGTGCTGAAAGGCAAATTAACGGGTATGGCTTTCCGTGTACCCACTTCAGACGTTTCTGTCGTGGATTTAACGGTTGAGTTGGAAAAAGAAACCACCTACCAAGACATCTGTGCTGCGATGAAAGTGGCTTCTGAAGGTGCGTTGAAAGGCGTATTAGGTTACACCGATGAATCTGTTGTTTCAACAGACTTCCGTGGTAATTCACACCCTTCGATTTTTGATGCGGGTGCTGGTATTGCACTAGATGGTACTTTCGTGAAAGTGGTTGCTTGGTACGACAACGAATACGGTTACACCTGTAACTTAATGCGTATGGTTCAACACGTCGCTAAATAATTCGTCTACAGCACCCAACCTCGTTATCGAAGTTGGGTGCCTGTCGTGCAGTGTATTCCCTTAACCGTATTTCAGTAAGGAAAAAATTATGGCTTTTATTCGTATGGCTGATTTGGACTTGAAAGGTAAACGCGTACTGATTCGTGCTGACCTAAACGTCCCTGTTAAAGATGGCAAAGTGACTTCTGATGCTCGTATTAAGGCTTCTATGAAGACTTTCGAAGCAGCAATCAAGGCTGGTGCTAAAGTGATGGTCATGTCTCACTTAGGTCGTCCAGAAGAAGGTATTTTCTCTGAAGAAAACTCACTGGCGCCCGTTGCGGCCGATCTGTCCGCTAAGCTGGGCAAACCCGTTCGCTTAATCAAAGATTGGGTTGATGGTGGTTTTGACGTCGCTGAAGGCGAGTTAGTGCTATTAGAAAACGTGCGTTTTAACAAAGGCGAAAAGAAAAACCTAGACGAAACGGCGCAAAAATACGCTGCTTTGTGTGATGTGTTTGTTATGGATGCCTTTGGTACAGCGCATCGCGCCGAAGCTTCTACGCATGGTGTGGCTAAATTCGCACCGGTCGCTTGCGCTGGCTTGTTGTTGACTGAAGAATTAGATGCCTTAGCGAAAGCGATTGCAAATCCAGCTCGTCCATTAGTGGCGATTGTCGGTGGTTCTAAAGTTTCGACCAAATTGACGGTTTTAGAAAGCTTGTCTGAAAAAGTTGATCAGTTAGTCGTCGGTGGTGGTATTGCTAACACCTTTATTAAATCAGTCGGTAATAGTGTTGGTAAGTCTTTATGTGAAGACGATCTGGTGCCAACAGCACAAGCGTTGAGCACTAAGATGGCTGCACGTGGTGCGTCGATTCCTGTTGCTTCAGACGTAGTTGTGGGCAAAAAATTCGATGCCAACGAACCAGCCGTACAAAAAGCAGCAACCGATGTGGCTGACGATGACATGATTTTTGATATTGGCCCTAAGGCGGCTCAAGAATTAGTGGATATCATCATGAAAGCCGGTACGGTTGTATGGAATGGTCCTGTGGGCGTGTTCGAGTTCGATCAATTTGGTGAAGGGACTAAAGCCATTGCTATGGCGATTGCTAACACCAAAGCCTTTACCCTAGCTGGGGGTGGCGATACGATTGCGGCGATTCAAAAATATGATATCGAAGACAAAGTATCTTACATCTCAACCGGTGGTGGTGCTTTCTTAGAGTTCTTGGAGGGTAAAGTCCTTCCAGCCGTTGCGATGCTTGAAGAGCGCGCAGCAAAATAATCTCATTAAGGCAGGAGAAAGCCATTTTCTTCTGCCTTTTTTATAACCCAGTCTAACAGTCTGACTGGTTATACGCCCTAGGGTGGATCGCCAGGCAGATTGTGTCTCATAGGTTTAAGGAATTTTCATGATTGATAGAGAATATACTAGCCCACGTCGTACAAAAATTGTTGCGACCCTAGGTCCAGCAACAGACAAGCCCGGTGTCATTGACAGCATGATTCAGGCCGGTTTGGATGTGGTGCGTATCAATTTTTCTCATGGCTCAGCCGATGAACATATCGAGCGTGCCCGTTATGTGCGTGAACGTGCCAAGGCGTTAGGCAGTGAAGTTGGCGTGTTAGTTGATTTACAAGGCCCTAAAATTCGTATTGCGCGTTTTAGCGAAGGCTACGTGTTTTTAGATGAAGGCGCAGATTTTGCCCTAGACAACAATATTGGTCGTTTAGAAGGTAACATTAACGGCGTCGGTTTAGACTACAAAACGCTACCGCACGAAGTGAAGCCGGGCAATCGCCTGCTACTCGACGATGGACGTGTTGTGCTAGAAGTGAAGCAGGTTGTCGGTGAACGTGTTGACTGTACTGTTGTTGTGGGCGGTAAGCTATCGAACAATAAGGGTATCAATTTGTTGGGCGGTGGCTTGTCAGCCGCGGCCATTACGGAAAAAGACAAAGAAGATATCCTTTCAGCCGCAAAAATCCAAGCAGATTATTTGGCATTCTCATTTCCTCGCAGTGCCGATGACGTTAACGAATGTCGTCGTTTAGCGCTGGAAGCCGGATTAAAATGTTGCATCGTGTCGAAAATTGAACGGGCGGAAGCGGTACAAGACCCGACCCTAGAAGAAATCATTCTGGCATCGGATGCGGTGATGATTGCGCGTGGTGATTTAGGTGTTGAAGTGGGCGATGCGCTTTTGCCTTCACTGCAAAAGAAAATCATTAAACTGGCCCGTCAGCATAATCGTGTGACCATCACGGCGACGCAAATGATGGAAACGATGATTGATAACCCGATTCCAACGCGTGCAGAAGTATTCGACGTTGCCAATGCGGTGATTGATGGTACTGATGCCGTGATGTTGTCGGGTGAAACCGCCACGGGTAAGCATCCGCATATCGTGATCGAAGCGATGAGTCGTATTTGTCATGAAGCAGAGAAACAGCGCGAGACACGTGTTTCAACGCACCGAATCGATCAGGTTTTCAAAGCGACCGACGAAAGTATTGCCATGGGCGCCATGTACATTGCTAACCATTTCGATATTCGTGCCATCGCGGCGTTAACGGAATCGGGCAGTACAGCTTTGTTGATGTCTCGTATCTCATCGGGTATTCCGATTTACGCCATCACACCGCACGAAAAAACACGTCAAAAAGTAACCTTGTACCGTGGTGTTTATCCTATGGCCTTTAATTATGATGGCATGGACAATGATGACGTAGTGCCAAATATGATCGAGGCGTTGAAACGCAGCGGTCAAGTGAAAGACGGTGATAAGGTTTTAGTTACGCGTGGCAAACATCGTGGTATCATGGGCGGCACGAATGTGATGTTGATTGTCGAAGTCGGCAAGTAAGACAGCAATTTTAATTTTTTACTAACTAATCTAGAGGACTAACCCTTATGGCAATGATTACTCTGCGCGAATTAATGGATTATGCTGCGGTTCACAGCTTCGGTATGCCAGCATTTAACGTTAACAATATGGAACAAGTTCGTGCAATTATGCGCGCTGCGGCTGCGGTTGATTCTCCTGTTATTCTTCAGGGTTCAGCCGGTGCACGTAAGTACGCGGGTGAGCCTATGCTGCGTCACATGGTAGCGGCTGCGGTTGAAATGTATCCTAATGTTCCTGTTGTGATGCACCAAGACCATGGTTCGGATGTGGGCGTTTGCTTGCGCGCTATCCAATCTGGTTTCACTTCGGTGATGATGGACGGTTCTTTGATGGCCGACATGAAAACGCCAGCTTCTTATGAATACAATGCCGGTATCACAGCTGAAGTGGTTAAAATTGCTCATGCAGGCGGTGTTTCTGTTGAAGGTGAACTAGGTTGCCTAGGTTCATTAGAAACCGGTATGATGGGTGAAGAAGACGGTCACGGTTCGGATCAAAAAATGGATCATTCAGCTTTGTTGACTGACCCAGAAGAAGCGGCTCAATTCGTTAAAGACACCAACGTTGACTGCTTAGCCGTGGCAGTAGGTACTTCTCATGGTGCTTACAAGTTCACTTCTAAGCCATCTGACGATGTATTGAAAATTGACCAAATCAAGAAAATTCATGCTCGTATTCCGACCACTCACTTGGTAATGCATGGTTCTTCTTCAGTTCCTGAAGAGTGGTTGACCATCATCAACAACTACGGTGGTGATATGGGTCAAACTTACGGTGTACCAGTTGAAGCCATTGTTGAAGGCATCAAATATGGTGTGCGTAAAGTGAACATCGATACTGACTTGCGTATGGCTTCTACGGGTGCGATTCGTAAACACTTAGCAGAAAACCCATCTAACTTCGACCCACGTAAATTTTACAAAGCGGCTGAAGATGCGATGATGGAAATTTGTAAAGCACGTTTCGAAGCGTTCGGTTGTGCGGGCCATGCTTCTAAAATCAAAGCGGTTGGTTTAGAAGTGATGCAAGCGCGTTACGCTTCTGGTGCCTTGGATCAAAAAGTGAACTAATTCAGTTTGCTGAGATGATTCTGAAAAACCCCGTCTTTATGATGGGGTTTTTTTATGGCTCAACTTGGGGCGGCCGAGTCATTTTTAGCGCTAGCTTAAGAAAAGTAAGTGAATAAAATCCGTTAGCGCTGGTTTTTTGTTAAAATGAAAGTATTTTGAACGGAATTGAGTGTGTTGTATGGCGATTGAGCGTACGTTATCGATTATCAAACCCGATGCGGTGGGTAAAAATGCCATTGGTCAAATTTTAGCGATTTATGAACAAGCGGGCTTGCGTGTTGCTGCCTGCAAAATGCTACGCTTGACACGTCATCAAGCGGAAGCTTTTTATGCGGAACATGAAGGTAAGCCTTTCTATCGTCCTTTAGTCGATTTTATGCTTTCTGGTCCGGTTGTGGTTTCAGTGCTGACCGGGGAAAATGCTATTGCCTATCATCGTCAGTTGATGGGAACAACAGATCCCACTACCGCTGCCGCAGGTACGGTACGCGCGCAATTTGCCAATAGCACCAGAGAAAATGCGGTGCATGGTTCAGATAGCGTGGCCAGTGCTGAGCGAGAGATCAATTTTTTCTTTGATGCGTTAGAGTTGTGTCGTTAATGCCCGCAACCCCGACCGAGTTGGAAACAACCGCCAGCGATTCATCGAATCCTGTCTCTTTGCTGGGTATGAATCGCCAAATGTTGGCTGATTGGTTGCGCTCGCAAGGCGAGAAGCCTTTTCGTGCGCAGCAGCTAATGCAATGGGTGCATCAGCGCGGAATTATTGACTATGCACAAATGACCGATTTGTCGAAGGTGCTTCGTGCTAAGTTATCCCAGTTGGCTCCCATTCGTTTGCCAGAAGTTAAAATCGATCAGGTTGCCAGTGATGGTACGCGTAAATGGTTACTCGAGGTGGATGGACATAATGCCATTGAAATGGTGTTTATTCCTGAGAGTAACCGTGGTACCTTGTGTATTTCATCGCAAGTGGGTTGCGCTTTAGCCTGTACCTTTTGTATGACGGCTAAGCAGGGGTTCAATCGTAATTTAACCAGCGATGAAATCATCGGTCAAATGTGGTTGGCTCAACACTTGCTGCGCCAAGCGGGCTGGGGAGATAATCCCATTACCAATGTCGTGTTTATGGGTATGGGTGAGCCATTACTGAATGTGAATCAGGTTTTTCCGGCCGCTGAGATTTTGATGGATGACTGGGGATATGGTCTCTCTAAGCGACGTGTGACCATTTCCACATCCGGTATCGTACCCGCTATGGATATGATGACCGAACGTTTGGATATTTCTTTGGCGGTTTCCTTGCATGCTGCTAACAATGCACTTCGTGATATTTTAGTGCCGGTGAATCAGAAATATCCCTTAGCTGAGTTGATGGGCGCCTGTCGTCGTTACTTGCAGCGCTATCCTAAGCGTCATGTGTTGTTCGAATATGTTATGTTAGATGGCGTTAATGATTCTATTTCACATGCGCGTGATGTCATTACTTTGTTGCAAGGTATTTCAGCGAAAGTGAATTTAATTCCGTTTAACCCCTTTCCCGATACCGATTACCAGACCAGTCCTTTCGAACGCGTGTTGGCTTTTCAACAACGCTTAATGAAAGCGGGATTGCAAACCAATATTCGTAAGACACGCGGTGAAGACATTGATGCGGCTTGTGGTCAACTGGCCGGTGATGTCAGTGATCGTACCAAGCGCAAAGCCAGTTATCAGCAAACGATTCAATTTAAGCGTCGAGATACTAAACAGGCAGCACCCCTATGAGTGAAGGTGGATTTCCAAGGATGATGCCGTTACAGCCCGACGCCTCACTTTCATTAGGTCAACAACTCGCCAGTCAGCGCAAAGCCCGCGGTTGGTCAGTGGCCGATATGGCGTTACAGCTTAAAATTGCCGAGCCGGTTGTTTTGGCGTTGGAAACGGACGATTGGACGACTACGGGTGTTTCTGAGCAATTTATGCGCGGCTATGCACGTAATTACGCTCAGTTGTTGGGCATTGAAATGCCTCCTCAGTGGGTTGAAGAGGGTGCTGATGTTTCGGCTTCTCTGTCTTCGGTGAATCAGTTAGAGCGACCTATGCACTATGTGCCAGCAGCTCGAGGAAATCGTCGGTGGCGTTGGTTGTGGTTGAGTGTGTTATTAGCGATTGTGTTGGTTGCCTTATGGAGTCAGGCCAGTCTGTTTCAGGATGTGAATTTGAGTTCATGGTTCAGTCAAGAAAATAAATAAGGAATGAGTGTGGCGAGTGTATCAGCTGTTCGTGGAATGAATGATATTGCGGACGAACAGAGCTATTGGTTCGATCAGTTAGAATTACAGGCACGTAACCTTTTGGCCTGTTACGGCTATCAGCACGTGCGTTTGCCTGTGGTGGAGAAAACAGAACTTTTTTGCCGTTCTATTGGCGAAGTGACGGATATTGTCGAAAAAGAAATGTACACCTTTGCCGATCGTAATGGTGATTCATTGACTTTACGTCCCGAAGGAACAGCAGGTTGTGTGCGAGCGGCTATTGAAAACAGCTGGCTGAATAGGGGAGCGCAAAAGCTCTATTACATGGGCCCCATGTTTCGCCATGAACGTCCACAGAATGGACGCTACCGCCAGTTTTATCAATTAGGCGTTGAAACCTATGGTTTTGCCGGCCCTGATATTGATGCGGAACTGATTTTACTGACGGCACGGCTGTGGAAACAGCTGGGCATTGAGGCGCGACTGCTGATTAATTCGTTGGGTTCGACCGAATCGCGTGCTACTTACAAAGAAGCACTGACTCAATATTTTGCTGCTCATTATGAATTACTCGATGAAGATTCGCAAAAACGCTTGTATCGTAATCCGTTGCGTATATTAGATAGCAAAAACCCAGCCTTAGCTGCCTGTATCGCCGGAGCGCCCAAGCTCATGGATTGGTTGGATGAAGCGAGTCAACAGAGTTTTAACCGTCTGTTGGCGTTATTAGATGCCGCTGGGGTGGCGTATGAAGTCACGCCGACCTTGGTGCGTGGTTTGGATTATTACAACGATAGCGTTTTTGAATGGGTTACGGATGCGCTGGGTTCGCAGGGGACGATTTGCGCCGGTGGTCGTTATGATGGGCTGGTTACCCAGTTGGGTGGTAAAGCCACTCCCGCCATTGGTTTTGCCATGGGCATGGAGCGGGTCGTAGCCTTAATGCAACTGACGGAGCGCAGGCTGCCTTCGTCAGTAGATGCTTATGTTATTGCAGCCGGTGATGCGGCGCAATTGACTGTGCAGGCTCTGGTTGAAACTTGGCGCGATCAAGCACCGCAGTTGCGCTTAATGGTGCATCATGGTGGCGGTAATTTCAAATCACAATTTAAGAAAGCTGATAAATCGGGCGCCCGTTTTGCCCTGGTGTTAGGGGATGATGAAGTGGCGAATCAGCAAGTGGGTGTGAAGTTTTTGCGCGAAGAATCTGAGCAGTTAACCTTGGCCTGGACAGAGGTAACGGCTTGGTTACAAAGCGCATTGGTAACAGAATCATTGAATTAATTTGTCTTATATTCAGGAGAGATGATGAGCGACGTTCACGAACAACATGAGTTAGAGTCCCTTAAAAGTTGGTGGAAAGCTAATGGTATGGCGATATTAACCGGCGGTGCCTTAGCTGTTGCGGCACTACTGGGTTGGCAGTCTTACCAGAGTTATGAAAAAGCCAATAGTGAAGCCGCTTCAGCAAGTTATGAAGCCCTGCGCACTCAGGCAGAGCAAAACAACTTTGCCAGTGTGACAACTCAAGCCAAACAACTCTTAGTCGATCATGCCGATAGCCCCTATGCGGTAGCAGCGGCATTTTTACTGGCTAAGCATGCGATGGATCAGTCGGATTGGGAAGATGCACAAGCGCACTTGCGTTGGGTCATGACGCACAGCGACGAAGCACACTGGCGTTCTTTGGCCGTCATTCGTTTGGCGCGTGTGCTGATTGAAGCCAAGAAAGCAGATGAGTCGGTCGCCTTATTGGTTAAAGAGTCGCCTGCGATGAGTAAGTCATTTCAAGGCATGGCAGATTATGTGCGTGGTATGGCGTTATTATCGCTCAATAAACCCGTAGAAGCGGAAAAAGCCTTTGCGCAAGCACAGGCTAACGAATCTCTCTCGACCAGTGTGCGCAGTTTGTCTCAACTATGGGTTGATGATCTGGGACAGGTAACACCATGATGAATCGTCGCCAATTTATTTCGCTGTTGTCAGCAACCGGACTGATGATGGCTGGTTGTAGTCGTAACGAGCCAATCAATCCGCCAACACCCTTGCAGGCGATTACCCCGAAAGTCAATCTTTCACCCTTGTGGAATCAGTCAATTGGTTCGATGGGGCGTAAAGATGTACCCGGCTTAAAAATCGTTGAGCATGAAAAAGTGGCTTATGCAGCGGCTGGTAATGGTGGTGTGGCGGCTGTGTCGCTAGAGGGGCAGGTGCTGTGGCAAGTGAAACTGGAACAGCCGTTGGTTTCGGGGCCGGCTTTCTCTGAAGTATCCGAGCTGCTTTACGTTGGTAGTGCACGTGGACAGGTTATTTGTCTGAAAGCTAAAACAGGCGAGACAGTGTGGACAACGCAAATGGAAACGGAAGTGCTGGCGCTGACGGCGGGTTCAGGGCGTTTGTTTGTGCGCACTGCTGATGGTCGCTTAACATCCCTGGATGCCTTAGCGGGCGATAAATTGTGGGTATTAGACCATGATATGCCTTCTTTATCGGTGCGAGGTATGTCGGCACCACTGCGTCTAGCCAATGCCTTACTGCTAGGCTGGGAAGATGGATCGGTAGAGGTGATGCTGCAAGAAAATGGGGAACGCTCGTGGGAAGCGCGTATTGCCTTACCCCGTGGTCGTACCGATATTGAACGCATGGTGGACGTGCAGGCATCGATTTTGACTGATGGTGTGCGGGTATTTGCTGCGGCCACCAATGGTAAGGTAACAGCGTTAGAGGCGCAATCGGGTAATCCCATGTGGACCAGTGATACCTCAACCTGGGTCGATATGGCGCTGGGTGAGCGCAGTTTATTTGTCGTTGCTGAAGATGATACCCTACGTGCGTTATCGATTGATTCGGGGCGCGTACTTTGGAAACAAGAAGCCTTAAAGTATCGTCGTGTGAGTAAAGCCATCGCTTGGGGCAACTGGGTGGCGGTAACCGACATGCAAGGGGTATTGCATCTGCTGGACGCGGCCGATGGTAGCTTGATTGGGCGTGTCGATGGTGCGGTTAAAGAGGGGTTGGCTGACGGCGTTGCTGTGAGTGATCGTCGTTTATTATTATTGGATGTCGCTGGTAATTTAACCTTCTGGCAAGCTGGAAGTGTGGAGTAAGCATCAATGCAACGTGTCGTCGCCTTAGTAGGAAGACCTAATGTCGGTAAATCGACGCTGTTTAACCGGTTAACGCGTTCACGCAACGCCTTGGTATCCGATTTTCCGGGACTGACGCGAGACCGTCAATACGGTCTAGGTCGTTTGGGGGATGAGCCCTACATCGTGGTGGACACGGGCGGCTTGAGTGGGGAAACGGACGGCGTCGATGTGTTCATGCAACAGCAGGTGCAAATGGCGCTAGAAGAAGCATCGGTTGTGTTTTTCCTAGTCGATGCACGGGATGGTTTGGTGCCACACGATGAAGTCATTGCAGAAAAAGTGAGGGCGTTGAATAAGCCGGTTTACTTGTTGGTGAACAAGAGTGAAGGTTTGGCAGAATCTCGCGCACAAAATGATTTTTTCAGTTTGGGACTGGGTGAGCCGATTCCGATTTCATCGGCGCATGGCGATAATATTCAGGCGCTGATGCAATCGACCTTCGACACTTTGCGCGAACAAGATGAAGGCGTGGAAAGTTCAGTCACCACCTTAGCACCGGGCATTCGTATTGCGGTGGTGGGACGTCCGAATGTTGGTAAATCGACGCTGATTAATCGTATGGTGGGTGAAGAGCGCGTTATCGCTTACGACATGCCAGGAACGACGCGCGACAGTATTTTTGTGCCCTTTGAGCGCGACGATCAACAATACACCTTGATAGATACCGCCGGTATTCGCCGTCGTGCCCGTGTGAATGACATGATTGAAAAATTCAGCGTCATTAAAGCCCTGCAAGCCATGGAAGCCGCGCATGTGGTCATTGTCATGTTGGATGGCTCGGAAGGGATTACGGATCAAGATTTGCACTTGGTTGGCATGGCACTGGAGGCGGGTCGTGGCTTGATTTTGGCCATTAATAAATGGGACGGTTTAACGAAAGATCAGCGCGATCACGTTAAAGGTCAGATTGATTTGCGCTTACAGTTTGCGTCTTATGCCGAACATCATTTCATTTCAGCGTTACATGGTACGGGTGTGGGCTTGTTACTGGGTATGGTGAAACAGGTTTATGCCGCAGCGACACGTCAACTGTCAACACCGGCGCTGACGCGTGAGTTGCAAGAAGCGCAATTGGCGCATCAGCCACCTTTGGTGCGCGGACGTCGTGTCAAAATGCGCTATGCACACACGGGGGGACATAATCCACCCATTATCGTCATTCATGGTAATCAGTTGGATGATATGCCCGCGGCTTACACGCGTTACCTTGAGCAGCGCTTCCGCAAGGCGTTTGATTTGTATGGTACGCCAGTACGCATTGAATACAAGACCAGTGAAAATCCCTATGAAGATAGGCCAAATAAGTTGTCAGAACGCCAAATTAAGCGCAAAAAACGCTTGGTGAAATTTGTTAAAAAGGCCGAGAAACGTAAGCGTCGCTAGCCTCTGCCGATTAGGCATGGTGTTTGCTTATCTCTGTCTGTATTTTAATCATTCACCCCCTGAGCGAGCCCTGTCATGAATGCTTTCAACCGCTTATCGATGCAACGAAAACTCTGGTTCAGTTTATTACCAGGGTTGTTGTTGTCATTGTTAAGCCTTTTGCTAGTATTACTAGCCCTGGTTGCCGACAGGGGGCTCGCTACCTCTCACACTCATGCTGTTTCTCAGCCAGTCGATATAACACCGCCACAGCCGCTACCCGTCACGTCAATGCGTTTGTCCGATGACTTAACTCAGGCAGAAGCGGTGCTTAATTTAGAAGCGCGGTTAGACTCTAATTTTGCGTTGGCTTGGTTGCCGGTACACTCACAGCAACAGTCGTTGTTGGCTTTAATGCGTTGGGCTTCGCCAGATGCAGCGCAACAGGAAGCGACACAAGCGTTTGAACAGTTCAAGGATCAGATCACGGAACTCGAAGCGGATCAGGCCTTGTGGTCTGAACCCGTCAATGAGACGCTGCCCAAATGGTCTTTGGCTTGGCAGCAACAATGGCAAGCATGGCAACAAACAGCGGTTCCTGTAAAAGCGCTGACTCAAACCACTCCCATGCCAGCGGTTGATATGAGTGCGGTAGAACCACCTCAACAGTCCCTAACAACCGTTTTGCTGGTGAGTTTGATGGCGACTTTGCTTTGGTGGTTGGCGGTTGTGTTCTTATGGCTAAATTACTGGCAGCAGGTTTGGCTACCGAGTTTGCGTCAATCGGGCTTGGCGTCGCAATCCGGTGATGAAATGCAATGGCTGATGTTGGCTTGGCGTCAACGTCAGCAAGAAAAACAACAGCTGACACAAGTGCTGGCGCATTGGGAAACCTACCAAGGTCAAATCAGTGGGCAAATGCAGGTGTTGCAAGCAGCTAAAACGCAAACCCATCAATGGATGCTGGATCAGCAACAAGCCAGTGGTCGCTTATCGCAGAGCCTAGCGCGAATGCAGCAAACGGCGCATGAAATGAGTGTGTTGCTGGATCGCAGCGGTAATCAAATTAGTGGCAGTTTGGCACAAGCTCAACAAGGTCAGCACACAGTGCAACAAATGCGTCAAACCATGCTGACGTTCACCACCGAATTAGCTCAGATTCAAACAGCAGTGGCTCGGCTGGTGGTCGATGGTCAATCGGTGGGGCAGGTGCTCAAAGCCATTCAAGGCATTTCTGAGCAAATTGCGATGTTGTCGTTGAATGCTGCTATTGAAGCGGCTCGTGCCGGTGAATATGGGCGGGGTTTCGCCGTGGTTGCCGATGAAGTGCGTCGCTTGGCCAATAAAACACAGGAATCGACCGATGAAATTCGCCAAATTGTCGATAACATTCAACAAGCCACATCCGATGTCGACAGTGCGTTAACACGCAGTCGCGATTCGCATCAAGCGAGTTTGCAGACAACAGAACAAGCATTGGAATGGCTGACGCCACTTTCGGCAGATTTGGCTTCGGCGAATGAGCAGTTGCAGCAAGGTCGTTCGCAGATGACGAGCTGGCAAGCTCAGTCAGAACAAGGTCAATCCTATGCCGCTCAACTCAAACCCTCTATGGCAGCGACACAGCTGGTACAAGGGGTTGATCAGTTATCTCGTTCACTTCAACAGCGTCCTCTGCCGCCTAAGCGCGGTTAGTAGCGCGTTGCTTTCTCTAACTGTTTAAGGGTTAATGATTATGGCGCGTCGAGCGACACGAAAAACGGCGGTGAAATCCTCTTCTTCTTTGTTAAGAATCGTGATTTACGCCATCATAGCGCTGGCAATCAGTTATTGGTTGACGCATCAATTACCGGCTAGTGTAACAGCTGCTAGTCCGCAGTTTGTTAGCAGTAGTGAATCGACCTTGCCATTTGGATGGCCAGTGCCGATTTCAGATAGCAAGATCATTGATCCGGTGCAATTATTAGAAAACAAATGTTACGACGTAGGTTACAGTAATGCGCGTGCTAACCCTTTATGGGTCACTTATCGACTGACGCGACACAAGGATGAAGGCGTTGATAAGCGCCAAAGCAAGTTCATTACTGACACACGAACTTCAGCGCAGATTGTGCACGAACATTACAATCGCTCCGGTTATGATCGTGGTCACATGGCGCCTAATCATGCGATTGGTGCCTTGTGTGATGATGAAGCACAAAAAGAAACCTTCTTGATGACCAATATTGCACCTCAAAGTAAAGCACTCAATCAGCGCTGGTGGGAGCGTTTAGAACGGGTTGAGTTCAATCACTTTACGCGCATTTTCGATAAGGTTTGGGTGATTGCGGGTCCTGTATTTGCCGACTATCCGGTTAACTTGCCTAATGGTCCGGTGCAGTTGCCGTCTGAATTTTATAAAATTTATTTAGCTGAACAGGCGGGTCAGTGGCATGCGTTGGCTTTTTTAGTAGAGCAGGGGGTTGAGGGTAAAGAACCCCTGTCTCACTATCGAACGAGTATTGCGGAAGTTGAAGCCAAAACGGGATTGGATTTTTTACCAGAGCTAAACGCAGAGCTAAAACAACGACTGAGCCTCGACACGCAAGACGAGAGCTGGAAATTAAACGAAGTCGATTTAATTCCCACTCGTTATTAACGCCGTGGAGTTCTTAGCGATGTTGTTGAATCCATTCTGGCCAAGTCTGCGCTAGGGCAGGGCAAGCACCCACCGCAGAGCGCGCAGTTAAGCTGAGCGGCAAACTTAGGATGTGCTCACCAGAAAGGGTTTGCGCAATACATCCCGCTTCTTCAGCAATGAGTGCGCCGGCCGCAAAATCCCACAGTTTTTGCTTGCCATGAAGATAAGTTTGAATGCGTCCGTTGGCTAGCCAGCACCAGTCTAAGGCAACCGAGCCAAAACTCCGTTGCGAGTGATAAGGGTGTTGCTGACCAATGGCTTGCGCTAGGTTGCTCTCTAAACGCTTGGTGTCGATAATGGCCATGGCATGTTTCAATTGACCACTATGTTCTGCAGCTTGGCGTTTAAGCGCTTGTTCATTAAGCCAAGCCCCTTCACCTTTAACCGCATGAAAACACTCCTGACGATTTGGGTCGTAGACCATACCCGCAACGACCTCTCCTGTTTGCAGTAGCGCACAACTGACTGCATAAACCGGAATGCCGTGACTGAAATTGCTGGTTCCATCTAGCGGGTCGAGTAACCAGCAGTTGCCTGTAGAGAGTATGGCTTGCTGTTCTGCTTCAGTCATTTCCTCGCCCAAAACGGGAATGTTCGGAAAATGTTTTAGTAAGCAAGCACTAATGGCATGTTGTAAGGCCAAATCGGTTTCGGTAACCAAGCTGCCATCGCTTTTACGATTCGTCTGCTGAGTCCCGTGACTAACTTGATCAAAAATCTGCTGCGCAGTGTTGACCAAGTCTGACAACAAGGCTTGCCATTGCGTTAAAAATGCCTGTGTCATGCTAAAACCACCTCAATGACAAATTGTGAACCGGCGTAGCCTAAGACAATCATCGCATAGCCCCACAAGACCAAACGCGCCGCACGCTGACCACGCCAACCGTGTTGAATGTGACCCCAAATGAGGGTAGCTAACGATAACCAACTGATCACAGAAAAGAAAGTTTTATGCGCCAGGTGTTGAGCCATCATGTTATCGACAAAAATAGCACCGCTGAGTAGGGCAAAACTTAAGGTGACGAAACTGGCAATTAACCACTCCAGCAGGGTTTGTTCCATCAGTGCTAAAGGCGGAAGCGCTCCCAGTAAGCCGTGCCATTGACGTTCGCGTAGGCGTTTTTCTTGGAAAATAATTAACGCCGCTTGTGCCGCAGCTAGCCCCAGTAAGGTGTAAGCGATTAAAGACGCTAGAGCATGAATGCCAATTCCCATATCCAACACGTGTGGCGGCGGCAGCAAAGGAGCCAGCCATAGTCCCACCAAACTGAGCGGAAAGACAATGATGCCCAGCGATTCCATGGGTTTTTTGATGCTACTGATGATGACCAACAGGGTCGATAACCAACCTGCTAGACTTAAACTGACCCCTAGTCCCATTTGAATACTATAGTCGTCTAATAAGGTACCCCAAAGTAAGACACCGTGGATGATGCTCGCCAGTATCACCGAAACCAAACTGACGTGTCGCGCCCAGGGCAGTTGATAACCTTTCATGCGTGCAAACAGCAGAGCCGTGCTGAACAGATAAGCAAAAGATGCAATAAAAATGAGTTTACTCATAGGTTTTTCCAATTTAGGGCGCAGAAGATAGTTCGCCCTCGCTTATAATAGCAAAATTAAAGATAAGGTGAAGAGGAATTGGCATGTTTGAGAGCCTAAGCGATCGTTTACAACGCACGTTAAAAACCATTCGTGGCCAAGGTCGTTTAACTGAAGACAACATTAAAGAAGCGTTGCGCGAAGTCCGTCGTGCGCTGTTAGAAGCCGACGTCGCCTTGGAAGTGATTAAGGGCTTTATTGAGCGTGTCCAAACACGAGCCATCGGTCAAGAGGTTTCGTTAAGCCTGAGCCCAGGTCAAGCCTTCATTAAAATCGTTAAAGATGAACTGACGGCGGTGATGGGTGAAAGTAATGATGCACTCAAACTCAATGTGGCTCCTCCCGCCATTGTCTTAATGGCAGGCTTACAAGGTGCGGGTAAAACTACCACGGTTGGTAAGCTGGCGCGTTACTTAAAAGAGCGCGAAAAGAAAAAAGTATTGGTCGTCTCAGCCGACGTATATCGTCCCGCTGCTATCATTCAGCTCAAAACGGTGGCGCAACAAGTGGGTGTGGGTTTTTTCCCTTCAGAAGCCAATCAACAACCGGTTGCTATCGCAACCGCTGCCGCCGCCTTGGCGAAAAAAGAGTTTTATGACGTACTAATCGTTGATACGGCAGGCCGATTGCACATTGATGAAGCCATGATGGATGAAGCCAAAGCCATCCATGCTGCCATTAATCCGATTGAAACCTTGTTCGTTGTCGATGCCATGACGGGGCAAGATGCCGCTCGTACCGCTAAGGCGTTTAATGAGGCTTTACCTCTGACGGGTGTGGTGCTCACCAAAACAGATGGTGATGCTCGTGGCGGTGCGGCTCTGTCGGTGCGTGAATTAACCGGTAAGCCCATTAAGTTTTTGGGTATCGGAGAAAAGTTAGAAGCACTAGAACCTTTCCACCCAGAACGCATGGCCTCACGCATTTTGGGTATGGGCGATGTGCTGAGTCTCATTGAACAGGTTGAGCAAAAAGTCGATAAAGCCGAAGCAGAGAAACTAGCCAAAAAACTGCAAGAAGGGAGTAGCTTTACCTTTGAAGATTTCAAAGCCCAGCTACAGCAAATTCAAAAAATGGGCGGTGTTTTTTCTATGCTCGAAAAAATGCCCGGCATGAGTGGCTTATCGCAAAAAATCGACCAAACGCAAGGTGAAAAGCAATTCAAGCGCATTGAAGCCATGATTGATTCCATGACCATTAAAGAACGACAAAATCCAGCGCTTATTAAAGGATCGCGTAAACGCCGTATTGCCATGGGTTCGGGAACCAGTGTGCAAGAACTGAATCGCATGATGAAGCAGTTCGAAGACATGCAAAAAATGATGAAAAGTATGAAAAAAGGTGGCATGAAGAATATGATGCGGGGGATGGCGGGTAAGCTTCCCTTTATGCGCTAATGCGACTGCACTGTCACATCGTTTTTTTGCTGCGGTGTGTCCTAAATAGGGCTTAACTTGTGACTATTAGCATTTTATGGGATAATATTCTATTCTCTTCCGACTCGGTTGAGATGGCATAAGAAATTGTCAGCAGGAATTCCTGTTGTCGCTGTTGAAATGTTACAAGGAGTGACAGATGGTCGTAATCCGTCTAGCCCGTGGTGGTGCTAAGAAAAAGCCTTTTTATTCTATCGTCGTAGCGGACAGCCGCATGCGTCGCGATGGTCGTTATATTGAACGCATTGGGTTCTTTAACCCTGTTGCTCGTGGTAATGAAGTGAAACTCAATATCGACAGCGACCGTTTAAATTACTGGGTAGGTCAGGGCGCTCAGCCATCTGATCGTGTGGTGAGTTTGGTTAAACAGTCTAAGACTGCTTAATTTAGCGTGCAAACGTTAGCAGACAATAAAATTTTAATTGGCCGTGTCAACGGTCTGTTTGGTGTTCGTGGTTGGTTAAGATTTTTTTCTTACACGCGTCCGCCTGCTAATTTGATTAGCTACAATCCGTTATGGTTAAAAACCCCGCAAGGTTGGCAAGCATTTGAAGTGGAAAGCTCACAAGCCTACGCTGATGGTCGCTTGGTGGCTAAGTTTAAGGGGATAGATGAGCGCGAAGCCGCGCGAGTGTTAATGGGGTGTGATGTGGCTATCATGCCGGAGCAGCTTCCAAAAGATGATCCGACCGATTTTTACTGGGTTGACCTAGTAGGTTGTGCGGTAGAAACCCAATCGGGTGAGCTTTTGGGGGTAGTGAAGGAAATGATGGAAACCGGTGCTCATGATGTGATGCGCGTACGTCAGGGAAAAAACGATGAGTTGATTCCCTTTGTGTTAGACCGAGTGGTTAAACAGGTTGACATAGCACAAAAACGTATCGTCATTGATTGGGAAACGGGTTACTTTAACGAAACCAATGCTTAATTTTCACGTTATCAGTTTGTTTCCTGAACTGTTTTCAGCAGTCAGGGATTCAGGGGTAACGGGAAGAGCGCATCAGAAAGGGATTTGGGCTTGCCATTGCGTCAATCCCAGAGATCAGGTTCATGATGTGCATAATACGGTTGATGATCGTCCGTTTGGCGGCGGTCCTGGAATGGTGATGATGTATCAGCCATTAAAGGATGCGCTAGGTCAGATAACTTCTTCAATCGAAGATTCAGCAAGCGTTAAAGTGATTTATCTATCACCGCAAGGTCGCCCGTTAACGCAAGCGAAGGTGGCAGAGCTAGCACAGTGGCAACATTTGGTGTTGTTGTGCGGTCGTTATGAAGGTGTCGATGAGCGTTTTATTCAAGCGCATGTCGATGAAGAAATCGCTGTTGGAGACTTTGTCGTTTCTGGTGGCGAGCTTCCCGCCATGATGTTGATGGATGCAGTGGTACGTTTGTTACCCGGTGCTTTAGGGCATCAGGCCTCGGCTGTTGAGGACTCATTTAGCGATGGTTTGCTAGATTGTCCCCATTACACACGTCCGGCTCTGGTTGACGGTATGGCGGTTCCAGCGGTGCTGCAGTCGGGAAACCATGCTGAAATCGCCAAATGGCGACGACAACAGAAGCTAGCACGCACAGCGCTTCGTCGGCCCGACTTGTTAGCTCAGCTTGCGCTGACAAAAACCGAACAGGATTGGTTAACCGAACAGGGTTTGGTTAACATAAAAACAGAATAAAATTGAAATTTGTTGCTTGCTGTCAAACCAAGTATAATTAATTGATTAAACCGCATGAGATGCGGTGCTGATTTGAGGTGATAAAATGATTAACCCAAAGATTCAAGCTCTGGAAACTGCCCAGCTGAAGAATGATGTTCCTGCTTTTGGTCCTGGCGACACGGTCAGTGTTCAGGTTAAAGTAGTAGAAGGTTCACGTGAACGTTTACAAACGTTTGAAGGCGTGGTGATTGCAAAACGTAACCGTGGTTTAAACTCGGCATTTACTGTGCGTAAAATTTCGCATGGTGTGGGTGTAGAGCGCGTGTTCCAAACGCATAGCCCAATCGTGGCAAGCATTGCAGTCGTGCGTCGTGGTGACGTTCGTCGTGCTAAGCTGTACTACCTGCGCAACCTACGTGGTAAAGCAGCGCGTATTCGCGAAAAAGTGTAATCAGCTTCACTGGTTACAGCAAAAGAGCGCCTTTTTGGCGCTTTTTTGCTATGCAGCAGTTGTCAACGAAACAAATCATTAAGGAGAGTCCATGATGCGCATGGCGATAATAGGATGGATGCTACTGTTATTTTCGAGTACAGTGATTGCCAATAGTGTTGAAGCGGTTAAACAATGTCTAGTTAAGCAAATTCCCGAGTTGTCTGACGCTAAAGTAACGACGACGCCCGTGCCAGGCTTGTTTTCAGTGCAGCAAGGCGCTTTTGTCTTTTACACCTCGGCAGATGGCAATTACGTATTGCGTGGTGATTTGCTCAGTTTGTCAGATCAGCGTAATCTGACTGAAGAAGCGCAACAGTCTTTTCGTGTTTCCACTTTGAATAAGCTAACGGATAAGGATACGATTAATTTTGTGCCAGAAAAAACGAAAGCCAGCCATCGTATTACCGTATTTACCGATGTCGATTGCCCTTACTGTCATCAAATGCACCAAATGATTCCTCAGTTATTAGAGGCCGGCATTGCGGTGCGTTACGTCATGTATCCGCGCGCAGGTATTGATTCACCCAGCTATCAGAAAACGGTTCACGCTTGGTGTCAGCGTGCCAACAAAGCCGAGCTAGATCAGCTAATGAAAGGCGGAGCCGCACCGGCTAAGTTAACAACCTGTACTCATCCGATTAAGCAGCAATTTGAGTTGGCGGCTGAGTTAGGATTGCAAGGTACGCCCAGTATCATCTTGGCAGATGGTCGGCTGATTCCAGGGTTAGCACCCTTCGACGAGTTGGTTCGTGTGGTGAAAGCAACAAAATAAGCCCTAATGATGCAACCTGCATTGAGTCGGGTTGCAATTATTGATTTAACGGGTATAATCTACCCACCTTTGCGGATGTGGCGGAATTGGTAGACGCACTAGTTTCAGGTACTAGCGAGTAACATCGTGGAAGTTCGAGTCTTCTCATCCGCACCAAACAGCTATGCTGTATCCTTCATTTCTCTCTATCCCGTCAAACTTGACTTTAACGCATGAATGGGCGAAAATCTATCTCATTAAGCTGTTTTATTAGTCGTCGTTAAATGGCATTTTAACTGCTCCGATAAGTGTTTGAAATCGTTAACGATGGTTGATTAGTCACCGCATTCTATTTAAGTTAAATTTATCATTGGGGATTCCATGCAAGTTTCAATCCAACGTCCAACTGAAGGACTAGAGCACGTAATTACTGTTTCTGTTGGTAGCGAAGGTATGACAAGCGCTGTCGAGCAACGCTTGAAAGAGATTCAAAAAACCGTTCGTATGGATGGTTTCCGTCCTGGAAAAGTACCCATGAACATGGTGCGCGCCCGTCACTTGCAACAGGTGCGAGCTGAAGCTTTAGAAAATTTACTCTATGACAGCTTTTTCAAAGCAGCAGAACAAGAACAAGTTCGCGTTGCCGGTATTTTAGGGTTTGAAGAAGTTTCGGCGAATGAAGGCGAAGATATTCGTTTTGTGACACGCTTCGAAAGCTACCCAAGCATTACTATGCCAGATTTCTCGGCCGTAAGCGTTGAGAAAGTCACTGCCGACATTAAAGACAGCGATGTGGATGATATGATCCAACGTTTACGTGAAATGCGTAAAACCTATGTCGTTGTTGATAAAGCAGCCGCCAATGGGGATATGGTTAACCTAGATTTTTCGGGCAGCATCGATGGTGTTAAATTCGATGGTGGTAGTGCTGAGAATGTGCCACTAGTATTGGGTTCTGGTCGCATGATTCCAGGATTCGAAGATGGTATCCTGGGCATGAAAGCCGGTGAGCAAAAAGTCATTGATGTGACCTTCCCAGAGGGTTATCAAGCGGCTCATTTAGCCGGCAAAACAGCTCAGTTCGATATCAAAGTCAATTCTGTGCAAGAAACACAGTTGCCAGAAGTGGATGAAGACTTCATTAAGACGTTTGGCGTTGACGCGGGTACGGTTGAAGCCTTCCGTGAAGATGTGAAAAAGAACCTGTCTCGTCAAGTGAACTTGTCATTGATTAAGCAGAACAAAGACAATGTCATGCACGCCTTATTGGCAGCGGTCAATTTCGATACGCCAAAAACCTTGGTTGAGCGTGAATTGCGCGCCATGATGGATGCGATGACTCAGCGTATGCGCGAACAAAATATGCCTGCCAACGACTTAAATCCAGACAACTACCGCGAAGAAGCCACTAAGCGCGTTTCTTTGGGACTTTTGTTAGGTGAAGTGGTTCGCGCTAATGAACTGAAAGCGGATGAAGCGACAGTACGTGAAATCTTAGCGATTGAAGCCGATAGCTATGACAATCCAGAACAGTTCATCGAGTGGTACTTAGCTGATCAAAACCGTCGTGCTGAAGTCGAAGCGATTGCGATTGAGAACGCAGTTGTTGACTTGGTGATGGGCAAGGCTAAAGTGACCGAAGTGAGTAAGCCTTTGGCTGAGTTAGCGGGTTAATTGATGATGACCTCAATGATGGGGGCAATGCCCCCAACAGTTGATATGCTGGTACCCATGGTGGTCGAGCAATCAGGTCGCGGAGAGCGTTCCTACGATATTTATTCGCGCCTATTAAAAGAACGCGTCATTTTTTTGACCGGACAGGTCGAAGAAAATATGGCAAGCCTAATTGTGGCGCAAATGTTGTTTTTGGAAGCTGAAAATCCCAAGCAAGATATTTACCTCTACATCAACTCACCTGGTGGGGTGGTGACAGCAGGTATGTCGATTTTTGATACCATGAATTTCATTAAGCCCGATGTGAGCACCATATGTATGGGACAGGCAGCCAGTATGGGTGCATTCCTATTGGGTGCAGGTGCTAAGGGTAAACGCTTTGCTCTGCCGAATGCGCGTATCATGATTCACCAGCCGCTAGGTGGTTTCCGTGGTCAAGCAAGTGACATTGAAATTCATGCCCGTGAAATCCTGCGCTTAAAAGACAGTCTGAATCAGCACATGGCTAACTTCACCGGTCAACCGGTCGAAAAGCTGGCGCAAGATACAGATCGGGATAACTTTATGAGCAGTGAAGAAGCGCGTGATTACGGCTTGATTGATGCAGTACTAACTCATCGCGGTGATCTCTAAAAGCATAAATGGGATAGGGGTCTGGGGAAAGGGCTGTACGAAATAATGTATGTAACCTGTCTATCAAATCCCTTTCACCAGAAATAAAATAAAACTTGGCGCCGCTAGAAACTCAACAGTGTGAGGTTATTAGCGGCGTCCATCGTCCTGAATAAACTGCGGAATTAAGCATGTCAGAACACATTGATGAAGGTGACTTCAACTGTTCATTTTGTGGCAAAAGTCAGCATGAAGTGAAAAAACTCATTGCAGGACCTTCGGTATTCATTTGTAATGAATGCGTTGACCTGTGTAATGAGATTCTTGCCGAGGAGTTTGGCGAACTGCGCTCTGAAGGTGAAAAGTCGAATTCGCTTAACCTAGAAGCCTTACCCACCCCCACTGAAATCAAGGCCATCTTGGATGATTACATCATCGGGCAAGATGTGGCTAAGAAAACCCTGGCGGTTGCCGTTTACAACCATTACAAGCGGTTGCGTTTGAATGCTTTGTCGGATGATAGTGTTGAACTGAGCAAAAGTAACATTCTGCTGATTGGTCCGACGGGTTCGGGTAAAACCCTGTTGGCACAAACCTTGGCGCGGGTGCTGTCGGTGCCCTTTGCCATTGCCGATGCGACCACCTTAACGGAAGCCGGCTATGTGGGTGATGATGTGGAAAGTATTTTGCATCGTTTGCTGCAAAATGCCGACGGTGATCCCGAAAAAGCTCAGCAAGGTATTATTTACCTCGATGAAATCGACAAGATTGCGCGTAAATCGGAAAACCGTTCGATTACCCGTGATGTTTCCGGTGAAGGTGTGCAACAAGCCTTGCTGAAGCTGATTGAGGGGACAGTTTCCTCTATTCCAGCCCAAGGGGGACGCAAGAACCCTTCCAACGAAATGGTGCAGATTGACACCTCGCGCATTTTGTTCATTTGTGGCGGCGCTTTCGAAGGTTTGGACAAGGTGATTGCCAAACGCGTGGAAAAATCAGCGGGTATTGGTTTTGCTGCAACAGTGAAAGAAAAAGACGAAGCTCCCAAATCGGATATGTTGCGTCAAGTTGAACCGGACGATTTAATGCGTTTTGGTCTGATTCCTGAATTCATTGGACGTTTGCCTGTGGTCGCTTCCTTGGATGAGCTGGACGTAGATGCTTTGGTACGCATTCTCACGGAACCTAAAAATGCCATTACCAAGCAATTTATTAAGCTGTTTGATATGGAAGGCGCTAAACTGGTATTCGCTGAAGATGCGTTAAAAGCCATGGCGACAGAAGCCTTGAAACGCAAAACGGGAGCGCGTGGGCTACGTTCCATTGTGGAAGGCTTGCTCATGGAAACCATGTTTGAGTTACCAGGGATGAAGACGGTTGAATCGGTCACTGTGGACGCCGAAGTGGTTGCAGGAAGCAAACCGCCGATCATTGAAACAATACAAGCAAAAGCGGCTTAAGGCCGCTTTTTTTTCGGGAGGTATTGATGGGATTAACGACAAATCCACACCAACGTTTTGATGTTCCCTTATTGCCATTGCGCGATGTAGTGGTGTTTCCGGGTACGGTGATGCCCTTGTTTGTGGGGCGTGCGCGCAGTGCGGCTGCCTTAGAAGCGGCAATGCATCAGGGCAAACAAATTATGTTGGTGACACAAAAGAAAGTCACCGAAGAAGAGCCAACCAACCGCGATGACTTGTATGATGTGGGCACCCTGTCCGTTATTTTGCAAATGTTGCGCTTGCCTGATAACACCATTAAGGTGCTGGTTGAAGGGCAGGTGCGTTGCCGCATTCAGCGATTGCAAGACAATGGCGAGCATTGGGTGGCAGATATTGACCCGATTATCGATGAGGCAGAAGACCCGAAACAAATCGAGGCCTTGTTTCATAGTGTGCAGTCACAATTCGATGCCTTTGCCAAAATCAATCGCAAGGTACCCAGCGAGGTGTTGGCGTCGGTAAAAGAAATCACCGATCCCAATCAACTGGTTGACTTGGTGGCGGTTCATCTGAATTTGAAACTGGCACAAAAGCAAGAAATTTTGTCGTTAGCCGGCTTGGGTGCACGCCTTGAGCAGTTGTTGGTGGTCATTGAAAATGAAATCGACTTGAATGAAGTCGAAGGCCGCATTCGTAAGCGTGTGAAAACGCAAATGGAAAAAAACCAGCGCGAATACTATTTGAATGAGCAAATGAAAGCCATTCAAAAAGAGTTGGGCAATTTGAATGATAACGATAAAGACGAGTTTGAAGTCTTTGCTCAGCGTATTGCTGAATCGGGCATGACGGAAGAGGCGCAGAAACAAGCGACAGCTGAGCTGAAGAAACTTAAGTCGATGCCGCCCATGTCAGCTGAATCCAGTGTGGTGCGCAACTACCTAGAATGGTTGCTGGATGTGCCTTGGAAAAAGCGCACCCGTGTGCACCGTGATTTAGTTAAAGCGCAACAACTATTAAATGAGCGTCATTACGGTTTAGAGAAAGTTAAAGAACGCATTTTGGAATATCTCGCGGTGCAGTCTCGTGTGAAGCATCAACGGGGTCCGATTCTCTGTCTGGTTGGTCCGCCCGGTGTGGGTAAGACCTCTTTGGCGCATTCCATTGCACAGGCAACGCACCGTGAATACGTGCGCTTTTCCCTAGGCGGCGTGCGTGATGAATCGGAAATTCGCGGTCATCGTCGGACTTACTTAGGGGCGATGCCGGGTAAGCTGATTCAAAAAATGGCGAAGGTAAAGGTTAAAAACCCGCTGTTTTTGCTCGATGAAATTGACAAAATGGCGCGTGATTTCCGTGGTGATCCCGCAGCCGCTTTGTTAGAGGTGTTAGACCCTGAGCAACACAAACATTTCAACGATCATTACCTTGATGTGGATTATGACTTGTCGGAAGTGATGTTTGTTGCCACCGCCAACTCAATGGATATTCCCGAACCCCTATTGGATCGCATGGAAATCATTCGTTTGTCGGGTTACACCGAACAAGAAAAATTCCATATTGCGCGTGAGCATCTGTGGAGCAAGCAACTATCCGAACATGGTCTGAAATCAGGCGAGTTGCAATTGACGGATGCGGCGTTGATTCAACTCATTCGTGTTTACACGCGTGAGGCGGGTGTGCGTAGTTTGGATCGTGAGTTGGCAAAACTGGCGCGTAAAGCGGTGAAACAACTGATGTTGGCCGAGAAGACTGCGCCCATTGTGGTCGATGAAACGGATTTAGAAGCTTATTTAGGCGTGGCACGTTACCGTTTTGGTTTGGCTGAAAGCGAGAACCGGGTGGGGCAGGTGACAGGCTTGGCTTGGACTTCAGTGGGTGGCGAATTGTTGACCATTGAAGCCACGAGCATGTCTGGTAAGGGTAAATTGGTTCGTACCGGTAAACTGGGCGACGTGATGAAAGAATCCATCGAAGCGGCCATGAGTGTGGTGCGTTCGCGCAGCCAGTCCTTGGGTATTGTTGCCGATTATTTTGAGACTCATGACATTCACTTGCATGCACCAGAAGGGGCTACGCCCAAAGATGGTCCTTCAGCGGGTATTGCCATTTGTACCGGTTTGGTTTCCATTGCTACCGGTATTCCTGTGCGTTGTGATGTGGCCATGACCGGTGAGATTACGCTGCGCGGAGAAGTCTTACCCATCGGTGGCTTGAAAGAAAAACTGCTAGCGGCCTTACGTGGTGGCATTACCACTGTCTTGATCCCGCACGATAATTTACGTGATTTGAAAGACGTCCCCGATGAGGTCAAAAATCAGGTAGATATTCGTCCTGTACGTTGGATTGATGAGGTGCTGAGCATTGCTCTGGCAGAGCAACCTAAACCCTTGGTCGTTGTCAGTGAGCCTGCTACTCAGGTCATTGGCGATGAAATGACCCCAATTCGACACTAAATACCTGACTTTGTTGGCTTAGCGCTTGACAGCGCTAGGCGCGCAGGGGTATAAACACAGTTGATTTATGGGCAATATACATAGGGCAGTCAATAGCCTTGTTGGTATTGCTAGGCGTGTTTTAATGGCTGATGGAAGGAAGGGTATGTTTGGCTTAAATGCTATTTCAACCACCTCCTTGTTTCCAAGCCCCAATCTTCTAAAAATAACGGTAGAAGTGCCTTTATTTAATAACATCCTTGAAGCGGAGAGATAACTCATGAATAAGACAGAATTAGTGGCAGCGATTGCAAACGATTCAGGTTTAACTAAAGTTCAAGCACAAAAAGCCTTAGATGCTGCCATTGATGCGATTTCTGCTGCCATGGCCGGTGGTGATACAGTGACTTTAATTGGTTTTGGTACCTTTAAAGTGAGCGAGCGCGCTGAGCGTATGGGTCGTAACCCACAAACGGGTAAAGAAATGAAAATTGCCGCTTCTAAATTACCTCGCTTTGTTCCTGGTAAGGGTTTAAAAGACGCGGTAAATGCTTGATTAATCGTTCATGTCAATCGAAAGCTCGGTTAACATGAAGAAAAGCGATAAAAGCAGTTGACAGTCAGGTAACAAAGCTGTAATATACTCCTTATCGAAACGACGCAAACACAAAAAACAGTTGGACAGAACTGGTTTGAAAAGTTTTTGGGTGCATAGCTCAGCTGGTAGAGCATCTCGTTTACACCGAGACGGTCGGGAGTTCGAATCTCTCTGCACCCACCAAATTGCAGCGGTAGTTCAGTCGGTTAGAATATCGGCCTGTCACGCCGAGGGTCGCGGGTTCGAGTCCCGTCCGCTGCGCCAAATTAAAGGCAACACGAAAGTGTTGCCTTTTTTGCTTTGGGCGTTTCTCATGAATTATATTTTGCTAATAGGGTAGGTGTTATGAAGCAATGGATGTTGGCTTTAGGCTTAATGCTGTCAGCTTGGACGCTGCAGGCCAGTAACCTGCCATTTCAAGTGACCTATGGTGAGTGGCAGCAGGGCTCAATTGTGGCAGTGCATTTGCATGATGTGCAACAACTGCTGGTCGATGATAAGCCGTTATTGATCGATGCTCAGGGTCATAGTCTGTTGGGTGTAGGGCGCGATGCCACGGAAGTGAGTTTGCGCTGGCAAGATCATGAAGGAAAATGGCATCGTCATCAGCAAGCGATTGCGGCTCGCACTTACGATATTCAGCACATTAATGGCTTGCCGAACAACAAGGTCAACCCGAATCCGCAAGAAGTGGCCGAGATTCAAGCCAATAATCGATTGGTGGCACAAGCGCGTGCTAAACCGAGTATGTCCATGACGCCCCAGCTTCCCATGATTTGGCCAACGGCAGGGCGGATTAGTGGGGTCTATGGTTCGCAGCGGGTGCTCAATGGCGAGCCGCGTCGTCCACATTTTGGTGTCGATATTGCCGCGCCAGAAGGCACGCCGATTGTGGCACCGACAGACGGTCGTGTTGTATTAGTGCATCCGAATATGGTGCTGACCGGGCAAACGATGATGATCGATCATGGGCTGGGCTTGATGTCGATTTATGTGCATTTATCCGACATGAACGTCTCTGTGGGGGATGAGGTTAAGCGGGGTCAGCTGATTGGTAAGGTTGGTAAGACAGGTCGTGCCACCGGTCCCCATTTGCACTGGGGCATGACCTGGCGTGATGTTCAGATTGATGCGGCTAAGCAGGTCGCGACGCCCACCCCACCCAGCTTAGTGTCGGCTCAATAGCGGGATGGTAGCAAGCGACTCAGTAAAAATCCGATAAAGAGTAGGCTGACAATACTGGGCGCAACCGGTAAATCGAACAACCAAGATAGTGCCAAGCCGCCGCCAATTCCCATTTGACTGATGATTACGGCGATCACAATCATGGCGCGGGGTGAGCGGCTGAACACTCTAGCCGTTGCGGCGGGCGTGATGAGTAATGCGGTCATCAGTAGCGCACCCACCAGTTTGGTGCTGACCGCTACCACCACAGCAACGCCAATCGCCAATAATAATTCCACGCGCTGATTGTTAACCCCTGAAAGACGGGCGAGTTCAGCGTTCAAGGTGTTTAACAGCAAAGCACGCCAAAAGTAACCGATACTGGTTAAGAGGGTCGCGGCAACAGCTGCTAAGATCATCAGATCTGTGTAGGTGAGATTAAGTAGATCGCCAAACAAATACCCCATTAAATCCACCCGCGCTTCGGGTAGCAGTGCAATGGCCAGCATCCCCAGACCCAAGCTACTGTGCGCGGCTATGGCTAGTAGGGTGTCGCTGCTGGTATGGGGACGTTGATTGAGCAGGCTAATGCTCACAGCAACAATAAGGGCAATCATCATCATGCTGAGGGTCAGCGGCAACTGTAACCACAACCCAATGGCTAGGCCTAATAGAGTGGTGTGGGCTAAGGCATCGCCGACATAAGCCATGCGTCGCCAAAGCATAAAGGCGCCAATGGGAGCGGTCATTAGGGTGGTAATGAGGCCGCCGAACAGGGCAATGAGTAAAAATTCAGGCATGATGATTGTGTCCGCAGTGAGTGTGAGGCACCATCGCATCTTGGTGTGCACAGACAAATCGCCGTTGATATTCTGGATCTTTGAGCAGTGTTTGAGGGACACCATCACAACAGATTCGCCCCTCCGACAGCGCAATGACCCGTTGACTGTAACTCATAGCGTGGGCCAAATCATGAGAAATCATTAAAATGGTGACTCCCTGTTGATGCAGTTTTTGCAGTTGTTGGTAAAAGTCATGCTGGGATTGTAAATCCAGTCCTTGAGTTGGTTCATCTAAAGCAAGCAGTTGCGGTTGATTGAGCAGCGCCCGTGCCAGTAGTAAACGTTGCCATTGTCCACCTGATAGGGTGTGGATGGGTTGTTTGGCAAAAGCTTGGCATTGCCATGTCGTCATAAGATCATCTAGCGAAGCGGTGGTGGGTGTTGCGCTTAAGTTGAGGGTTAAAAACTCGCGCGCACTGATGGGGAGTTGCGCATTAGCATGCCAGCGTTGTGGCACGTAGCCAATGCGTAAATGGGGCTGATGTTCGACCACACCCTGTTGAGCGGGAATGAGTTTTAATAACAAACGCAACAGGGTTGATTTTCCCGCTCCATTTAAGCCAATTAAACTGATGTAGTGTCCTGCCTCGATACGAATATTAAGGGGTTCAAATAAGCGTTGGCCGTTAAAGTGATGTTCTATTTGACGGGCTTCAATCAGCGGGGGATAATGAGATGTTAGCATCGGCTATAGCCATTCTTAAATAAAGGAAAGATAAAAGATGTTCTATTGTGCCAGAGTTTGCGCTTTGTTGGCAGGGGTTAGCCTGAGCTTGTGTTCCTTATCGGCACAAGCCTTGACGGTGGTGAGCTCGATTCCGCCTTTAGCGATGTTGTCGCAGAGTTTGTTAGCAGGAACCCAGGGCAATACTGTGGTGTTGGTTGATGGGAAACAATCGCCGCATGGTATGAGTCTATTGCCTTCTCAACGTGCGAGTTTAGAAAAAGCCGATTTGGTGTTGTGGGTAGGGCCTGATTTTGAATCTTGGCTGGTCAAACCCATGACGCAGATCAAGCCGCCACAACTGGCTATGCGCGATACCGCCGGCATTCAATTCTTGCCGGCTACGGCGGTGCAACAGGCCAAAATGCGTCAAAAAGCGGAGCAGGCGGGCGGACATGAGCACCATCATCATTCGGGTGCTTGGGATATGCACTTATGGCTTGATCCGACCCTTGTTCAGGCATATGTCGGGCACTTGCGTGATGAATTGATGATTCGAGATGCCGCCAATGCAGATCGTTATCGTCAGAATGCGCTTCAATTAATCAGTGATATTCAACAAGCTGACACTCAAGCCAAACAATTCCTTCAGCCGATGCAGGCAGAACCCTTGCTGGTGATGCATGATGCGTGGCGATATTTTTTCCGTCATTATGGGCTGACTCAGGGGGCGATGGTGCAGAAAACGCCAGAGCAATCGATTGGAGCGGCTTCGGTGGCACAGTTGGAGCAACGCCTGCGTAGCGGTGAATTGCGTTGTTTGTTGCGTGAGCCTCAGTTAGAGCCCAAGGCGATGGATTGGTTGAAAGCCTTAGCTCCCAACCTGAACGAAGCTATGACAGATCCCTTAGGAAATGCCAATTATTCAGGTGGTTATGCGGCTTGGCTGTTAGATCAAGCAAAAGCGATCAGTAATTGCCAAAAAAGGCCGTAATGGAGTGGTAAAACTGGACTTTTGAGGTAATAGTTGACTAAAATAGTCAACTATTAATGAATCGATAAATGATTAGGAGTTGACGGTGCAAACACAAGTTGAAATTGAAGACTTGTTAGGGGCGCAGTCCACCTATAAGGAAGGTTTTGTAACCCAGACCTTGGTGGAGACCTTTGCGAAAGGGTTGAGCGAGTCGGTGGTGCGTGCCATTTCGGCGAAAAAGAACGAACCTCAGTGGATGTTAGATTTTCGCTTAAAAGCCTACCAGCATTGGCTCACCATGCCTGAACCTCATTGGGCGAAAGCGACCTACACACCGTTAGACTATCAAGATTACAGTTATTATTCAGCTCCCCAGTGCGGAAGCTGTACCAGTGATAGTTGTGCCAGTGCTGGCGCGGCACCGAAAGAACCTGAGATCGATCCCGAAGTGGCGAAGGCCTTTGCCGCCTTGGGTATTCATTTGGGAGCTGAAGGAGAAGCCGCGGAAATTGCTGTCGATGCCATTTTTGATTCGGTGTCGGTTTCAACCACCAAATCCCGTGCTTTACTTGAAAAATACGGTGTTATTTTCTGCTCTTTCTCAGATGCCGTACAACATCATCCTGAATTAGTACAAAAATATCTCGGTACTGTCGTGCCGCACCATGATAACTTCTTTGCCTGTTTGAATGCGGCGGTGGCTTCGGATGGAACCTTTGTTTACATTCCCAAAGGTGTGAATTGTCCCGTGCCATTATCGACTTATTTCCGCATCAATGAAGCGAAAACCGGTCAGTTCGAGCGCACCATTGTCATTGCCGACGAGGGCAGTTCGGTGAGTTACATTGAAGGCTGTTCGGCGCCTGTGCGTGACAGTTATCAATTACACGCGGCAGTGGTCGAAGTGATTGTGCATGCCGATGCCGAAGTGAAGTATTCGACGGTGCAAAACTGGTACCCTGGCGATGAAAATTGCGAAGGCGGTATTTTGAATTTCGTGACTAAGCGCGGTATTTGTAAAGGCGCGCGCAGTAAATTGTCGTGGACGCAGGCTGAAACCGGTTCTGCTATTACCTGGAAGTACCCCAGCTGTGTGTTAGAGGGTGATGATAGCGTGGGCGAATTCTATTCGGTAGCACTTACCAATCGTCGTCAGCAAGCTGATACCGGCACTAAGATGATTCACATTGGCAAACGTACTAAAAGTACCATTATTTCTAAAGGTATTAGCGCCGGCAAAAGCGAAAACGTCTATCGTGGCTTGGTCAAAATTTTACCCACCGCGGAAGGTGCACGTAATTTTACCCAGTGTGACTCGATGCTCATCGGCAAGACCTGTGGCGCGCATACTTTCCCTTATTTAGAAGTGCAAAACGCCACAGCGCAGGTTGAACATGAAGCGACGACATCGAATGTGGGCGAGGATCAGCTTTTCTATTGTGCGCAACGCGGCATTCGTGAAGAAGATGCAATTTCGATGATTGTGAATGGCTTTTGTAAAGAAGTGTTTCAAAAGTTGCCATTGGAATTTGCCGTTGAAGCCGAGAAGTTACTAGCCATCAGTTTGGAAGGAAGTGTGGGATGATGTTATTAGAAGTTGAAAATTTGCAGGCGACGGTTGCCGAAAAAGACGTATTGCGTGGGCTGAATTTAAGCATCAAAGCGGGTGAAGTGCATGCGATTATGGGGCCTAATGGCGCGGGTAAAAGTTCGTTAGCATCGGTGCTGGCGGGTCGTGAGGATTATGAAGTTACCGGTGGTTCGGCTTCGCTGAATGGTGAAGATTTACTTGACATGGATCCTGAAGAACGCGCTCAAGCGGGTCTGTTTTTGGCTTTTCAATATCCGGTCGAAATTCCCGGTGTGAGCAATAAGCTATTTTTGCAAACAGCGGTAAATGCTGTGCGCACTGCTAAGGGTTTGCCTGAGTTGGATATGTTTGAATTCAGTCAACTCGTTCAAGAAAAAATGAAGCTGTTGGGCATGCGCCAGGAGTTTTTAGAACGTGATGTGAACGTCGGCTTTTCCGGTGGTGAGAAGAAACGTAATGACATGTTACAAATGGCCTTATTAGAGCCAAGCTTGTGTATTTTGGATGAAACTGATTCGGGTTTGGATATTGATGCGCTGAAAGCGGTCGCCCAAGGCGTGAATGCCATGCGTTCGCCGGATCGTGGTTTTGTTTTGGTCACGCATTATCAACGCTTATTAGAATATGTGGCACCGGATGTGATTCATATTTTGTATCAAGGTCGCATCGTGAAATCGGGTGGTATGGAGTTGGTTGCGCAAATCGAGGAGTTGGGTTATGACGCACTCGCCACTGCTTAACCCCTCTGAGCAGGCGCAACAGCGTTTACAGGCCTTACTGAGTGATTGGCAAGCCACACGCTCGGTCAGTGTCGCGCAGCAAGAGGCGCTGCAGGGTTTTGGCCAAGCCACACTGCCGACCGCACGAGATGAAGATTGGAAATACACCCGCTTGGCTGGGTTTTGGAAGCTGCCACTGCAATGGGCTAATGAGCAGGTAGCGCCATCGGTCACTTTGCCTGAGTTAAGTCTGCCCGATGATGCCATCCAGTTGGTTTGGGTTAATGGAAAGTTCAGTGAGCATTTGTCGAGTTCATTAACTGACTTACCGGCTGGGCTAAGCGTACAAAATGTTGCTGTCAACGCACTGCCACAGGCATTAGCGGGAGACGCCTTCGCCTCGCTGGCTGTGGCGGGATTGAGTGCTCAGTTAGTGATCGAGGTGGCTAACAATAAGCGTATTGAACGTCCGATTGTGGTGCGTTGTTTGGGTGAAGCAGGTGTGGGGCAGTCGTTAGCTTTGTCCGTGACCTTAGGAAAAAGTGCCGAACTGACTCTGATTGAAGTGATGAGCGGTGCGTCGGATGGCGTGATTTTTATGCACACGCAGTTAGACGTGTCTGACAATTCGCAGTTGACGCATTTATTGTGGCACGATTTAGCCGATTCGGCTTACAGCTTTGGCTGGAGAACAGCGAGTCTTCAGCGCGATTCGCGTTTGATACAACGCTCGTTGATGACCAGTGGCCTCTTATCTCGTCAACACTTCACGGTAAATGTATTGGGCGAAAATGCCGAGTCGAACATGGCCACCGGTGTGGTGGCGCTGGCGAAACAAACGCAAGATGTGCGCACCCATACGCGTCATGCTTGTTTGAATGCGCGTTCTGAGCAGTTGCATCGCTTTGCTGTTGGTGGTCAAGCCAATGGTGTTTTCCATGGCGATATTTTGGTGGAAAAAGGGGCTGATAAAACCGATGCCAATATGGCCACCAACAATCTGTTGTTATCGCCCACCGCGCAAGCGAACAGTAAACCACAGCTCGAAATTTATGCCGATGACGTGCGTTGTACCCACGGCGTGACCAGCGGCACGCTCGATGAAACGCAAATTTTCTACTTGCGTGCACGTGGTATTCCAGAAGCAACGGCTCGTTTGATGGTCTCTGCGGCGTTTGCGCAAGCGGCACTGTCGGACGTTGCCGTGCCAGAAGTGGCTGAGGCTTGGCAGTCGTTGATTCAGCAAAAATTGACTGAGGCGATGCGCTAATGTTATCGGTGCGCGAGCAGTTTCCCATCTTTTCGCATCAGCCTGATTTGGTGTGGTTGGATAGTGCCAGTAGCACGCAAAAACCGCGTTCGGTGATTGAAACAGCGCAGCGTTTTTATGAAATGGGCTATTCCAATATTCACCGAGGACTCTATCCACTGAGTGAGCGGGCTACAGCCGATTTTGAAGCAACACGCGATGCGGTGAAGCGCTTTATTAACGCTGCTGAACGTGAAGAGGTGGTTTTTACTACCGGCACAACACAAAGCATTAATTTGGTGGCTGCCGGCCTGGGAAAACTGCTTAATGCGGGCGATGCGGTACTGATTACCGAGATGGAGCATCATGCCAACATTGTGCCTTGGCAGTTGTTGGCCGATCAAGGCATTCAGGTTAAGTCGCTGTATTTGGCAGATAATGGTGAGCTGTTATTAGATGACTTAGAGTCTCAGTTAACACCTGATGTGAAGGTGTTTGCGTTTACAGCCGTGTCTAATGCCTTGGGTACGGTCAATCCCGTGCAGCAGATGATTGCGCGTGTCAGAGCCGTGCGCCCAGACATGATTATTTTGGTCGATGCCGCGCAAGCCATTGCACATATGCCGATTGATGTGCAGGCGTGGGATTGTGATTTTCTCGTCTTTTCGGGTCATAAACTCTATGGCCCGACTGGTGTGGGCGTGCTTTATGGCAAGCGTGCTTGGTTAGAGGCTCTGCCGCCTTATATGGGCGGTGGAGATATGATTCGCACTGTCACGCTTGAAAAAACAACGTTTAACGATATTCCTTACAAATTTGAAGCGGGTACACCGAATATCGAAGGGGTATTGGCCTTAGCACCAGCGATTGCCTTTGTCGAGTCTTTAGGATGGTCTGAAATCATGGCGCATGAGCAAGCCTTATTGGCGCAGGCGACTCAGGCATTGCAGCAGATTGATGGCTTGCGTATTGTTGGTACGGCGGCACATAAAGAAGCGGTGGTCTCTTTCATTGTCGATGGCGTGCATCCGTCCGACATGGCGACATTATTGGGTTATGAGCAGATTTGCCTGCGCGCCAGTCATCATTGCGCCCAGCCCGTGATGCAACGCTACCAAGTTCCCGCGACGGTGCGTGCTTCTTTTGCTGTTTACAATCAGCCGAGTGATATTGATAAATTGGTGGCAGGTGTTGAAATGGCGGTGGATATGCTACGCTAGCAGTTTGCTAGCGTAGATAAGTTATTCAGTTTACTTTTTGCTTTCAATAACTTTCATTAGTTGATCGCGCAGCGTGTTCACCACTTCCCCTTGAGATTTCGTGGGGTTCAAAATGACCTTTAAGCGTGCTTCTTGTAGGTCGCCTTCGGTCAGTGCTAGTTTAACTAATTGCCCCTTGTTGACCGGTTGAGCAATGGCGTGTTCTGGTAGCCAAGCGTAGGCCAAGCCAGCGTGTACCATTTGTTGGGCGGTGTGAATGTTGTCTACCGTGTAACGCTTAGGACTCGCTAGCCAACCGGTATCTTTGTCCCCTTTGCCTTTATCTCGAACCACCACTTGCGTGTATTCGGCCAAATCATTCAATTCAATCGATTCTGCCTTGGCGAGCGGGTGATGTTTGGAAACCACGCCAATCAAATCGACTTTTAACCATTCTTTGCCGGTATGATTTAAGGGCACGTGAGTGGCAATAATTAAGTCGGCGTTGTATTGATGGAAGGCAGTATCAACTTCTGACAGAATTAACTCATGCCAGTGCAAATTAATGTGAGGGTAGCGGTCTTGTATCGCTTCAAGCGCTTTGAGAATAGGTTGCATGGGGGCAATTTGCTCAATGGCGATGGTGATGGTCGATTCAATCCCTTGCGATAGCAGCGTGGTTTGTTCATCGAGCAGTTGCATACGTTGCAAAATTTGACGCGCTTCTTGTAACAGTTGATAGCCAGCAGGCGTCAACTGTAATTTGCGCCCAACGAGTACCAGTAACTCAACGCCGGCTTGTTCTTCTAGCTGTTTTAAGCTGTAACTCACGGCGGATTGGGTGCGAAATAGGGCTTTTGCCGCTTGACTGACGCCACCGCAGCTAATCACCGCATCCAAAACGCGCCAATGTTCAAGTTGAGTTTTCATTGTATTTAATCTCTTTGGATTGAAGTGCAGTTTAATTCGATTTAATTGTTGTATTCTCCTGGCTATAATAACTTTAATGGGTATAAATAGCAATTTTTTTGCATGGTTGATGACATGGGAGGCAATGATGTGGATCGAAAAACGCATCGAACAGCGGGTTAAGGGTCAGCATGCCAGTGATGGTGCTGGGGTCAAGTTGCGCCGAGTCATCACTTCGGAACATCATCAGCGCCTTGATCCTTGGTTGATGTTAGATGAATTTGGTTCGAATGAGGCTAGCGATTATATTGCCGGATTCCCGGCGCATCCGCATCGCGGTTTCGAGACCATCACTTACATGTTGGCTGGTCGCATGGAACATCAGGATAATCGAGGCAACCGAGGGGTGGTTGAAGCGGGTGGTGTGCAATGGATGCGTGCGGGTAAGGGCATCATTCATTCTGAAATGCCGGCGCAAGAAGCGGGGCTGATGTGGGGTTTTCAGTTCTGGTTGAATTTGCCTCGCGAACAAAAAATGTTGGAGCCCGATTGGGCTGACATAGCAGCAGATGCTATTCCTGTTTGGAGCAGCGGGCAAGGTTATGCAGTCAAAGTGATTGCGGGAACTTTTGCAGGGCTGTTTGGACCGATTCAGCGAGAAGTAACGCAACCGATGATTTTGGACATCAAAGTGACTGAGGCGCAAACACTGACTTTTGATATTCAGTCGGGGCATCATGCTTATATTTATGTTTATGAGGGAAAGATTGCCAGTGCTGATGTAACCTTGGCAGCAGCAGAGTTGGGGGTGTTATCGATAGAAGGGGAACGGTTAGTTGTTGAAGCACAGGCGAATAGCGCTTTTCTGCTGGTTTCTGCCAAGCCCTTGCATGAGCCGATTGTCGCCGGTGGGCCTTTTGTTATGAATAGTGAAGCGGAAATTCGAAAAGCTTTTAGTGATTATCGCGCGGGATGTTTTTAGGTAACCATGTTAATTTAGGAGTATTCATATGGATGTATTCAGTGCAATCGAACAGCGTCGCTCAATTAGATCATACGACTCATCACATAAAATGAGTGATGATGAAGTGAATAAGTTGATTGCGGCGACCATGCTCTCGCCCACGGCATTCAATATTCAACATTGGCGTTGGGTGCAAGTTAAAGACGCAGCATTGCGTGAACAGATTAAAGCAGTCGCTTGGAATCAAGCTCAGGTCACCGATGCTTCAGCCCTATTTGTGCTTTGTGCCGATGTGCAAGCTTGGCAAAAAGATACGGGTCGTTATTGGGTTAATGCCCCAGAAGCAGTGCGTGAATTTATGGTCGGTGCGATTGATCAGTATTATCGTGGGCGAGATCAGGTTCAGCGCGATGAAGCAATGCGATCGGGTGGTATTATTGCACAAACGATGATGCTGGCAGCCAAAGGCATGGGATACGATACTTGCCCGATGGATGGTTTTGATTTTGATGCTGTTGCTCAACTGATTAACTTGCCTTCAGATCATGCTATTGTGATGATGATTGCTGTTGGCAAGGGTCTTGAGGCAGCACGTCCTCGAGCGGGACAATTGAGCATTGAGCAAGTGTTAATTCAGAACACTTTCTAATAGAGTCATAAGACAAGCTAACGTGGCGCTAGTTCGCCACGTTTTTTTATTTCTCTATTCCCCTTTGCTGACTTGTGCTTGCGTAAAAGTCGCCATTTGGTTGTGCAAATCGCAAGCTAGGCGTAATAAGCTAATGGCAACGCCAGCGCCTGAACCTTCACCCAAGCGCATTCCTAAATCGAGTAAGGGTTTTGCTGCGAGTGCTTGCATCATGGTAGCGTGACCTGGCTCGGCACTGGCATGGGCGAACAGCATCCAATCACGCACACTCGGGTTGTGTTTGACTGCCACCAGTGCAGCGGCGCTGCTGATAAAGCCATCGACTAAGATGGGTAGCCCTGCTTGTGCCGCAGTGATATAAGCGCCGGCAATAGCGGCAATTTCAAAACCACCGACAGTTTGTAAAACGGTGATAGGTGAGGGGTGAGGGGTGAGAAGATTGTGGTGCGCTAAGGCTTGCTCAATGACATTAATTTTATGACTCAGTGTTTTATCATCAATGCCTGTACCGCGTCCTGTAATGCTTTCTGGGTTGATGGAAAGTAACGCAGCAGCTACTGCGGTAGCAGAGGTGGTGTTGGCAATACCCATTTCGCCAGCAATAAACAAATCACAACCTTGCGCTAAGGCATTTTCGACCGCTTGCTTGCCAATGGAGAGGGCTTGAGTGCATTGTGTTTCGGTCATGGCGGCTTGCTGTAAAAAGTTGGCCGTGCCTGCGGCAATGCTGCAATCCGTCACACCTGTTAGGGGTTCGACAGGGTAAGCAGTACCACAATTATAGACGTGTAAGGTTGCGCCTTGCGATTTGGCCAGTACACTAATCGCCGCACCACCACGGGCAAAGTTACGAATCATCTCGCCAGTAACAACCTGAGGGAAAGCAGATACCCCTTCATTTGCAATACCGTGATCGCCAGCAAAGATGGCAATATAAGGTTGTCGAATGTTGGGCGTATCAGTTCCTTGCATGGCGGCCAGTTGAATGGCAATGTTTTCTAATTGTCCCAGTGAGCCAGCGGGTTTGGTTAGCACCACTTGGCGAGCCATGGCTGCCTTTCGACTAGCTGTACAAAGAATAGCTGAAGACGCCAGTGTCCAATTCATAGGGTTTTCCTTTAACGTATAGGGGTAAGCCAGCCACGGTGAGCACGATGCTATCCATGACGGGTGCGAGTTGCTGGTGCAGTTTGCCAGCCGTATCGCAAAAATGGCGACTGAGAGCATCCATCGGGATCACGCCCATATTGGTTTCATTGCTGACCAAAATCAGGTTCGCTTTTAGGCTGGGCAATAGGGTTTGAAAAGCGGTTAACTCTTTCATTAAGAGTGCGGGGTTGTCGTGACACAGCAGTTGCGTTATCCATAACGTTAAGCAGTCTACCAACAGGGTGCGATTGGGCGCGTCCTGTTGTTTCAGCGCAGCGGCCAGATGGAGCGGTACTTCGACTGTTTGCCACTGGCTGGGGCGTTGTTGTTGGTGAACGCGAATGCGCTCGCGCATTTCATCATCCCATGCTTGGGCTGTGGCGATGTAAACCACGGGCTGTTCCAGTTGAATGGCAAGCTGTTCGGCAAAGCGGCTTTTGCCCGATTTCATACCGCCGAGGATGAGGGATTTCATGATAATAATGCCATCACTTTTTCCATATCCACATGCTGTTCCAGCATATCCGCTAATCTGTCCAATTCGACCAGTTGTTGTGTCTTGTGGTCGATGGTTTGATAGCTCGTATCGGTTAACCCCATCCAGCTTAACAAGGCGTGGTAAGCATCGGGATGGTCGAACAGACCATGTAAATAAGTACCGATGATTTTGCCGTCTTCACTGATGGCACCATCGGTGCTACCATCATCAAAGATAGCGAAAGCGCGTTGGGTTAAGCCGTTGCCGCTGCTGATGCCTTGGTGCATTTCGTAGCCACGAATCGGTTCACCATTCCAGAGTTTTCCGGTGCGTTGGGCGAGGATTTTGTCGCTTTGCCAACGTGTAGCAAAGTCAAAAACGGCTAGTCCCGCCATGGTTGGACGGTCGCCTTCAATTCTTTTGGGGTCGAGTAGTTGTCTGCCGAGCATTTGGAAACCCCCACAAATGGCGAGCAATTTACCGCCATAACGCAAATGACGTAACAGTTTGTTGCGCCAGTCGTGTTCGTTCAGTTGCGCTAAGTCGCTCATCACCGCTTTGCTGCCGGGAATGATTAAAACATCGGCATTAACGGCTGGTGCATCAATGTCCAAGTAATCGACATCCAGACGTGGGTCATTGAGTAGAGGGGTGAAGTCGCTGTGATTGCTGATGTGGGGTAAGCGCAGAATGCGAATTTTCAGTTGTGCTGCGTCTGCATGGGTTGGACGGCGAACAGCGTCTTCTTCGTCGAGCTTCAAATCCATGAGATAAGGCAATACACCTAAAATAGGTTTGCCTGTTTTAGCTTCGAGCCAATCTAGCCCCGATTGCAGTAAGGCAATATCACCGCGAAAGCGATTAATGACAAAGCCTTTAATGCGTGCTTGCTCACTTTCCGACAAACACGCCAACGTGCCAATAATATGGGCAAACACCCCGCCACGGTCAATGTCGGCAACCAAGATAACGGGGATATCAACCGCTTCAGCAAAACCCATATTGGCAATGTCGTTTTCGCGTAAATTAATTTCAGCAGGGCTACCAGCCCCTTCGACCAAACAAATATCGTATTGGCTGGTCAGTCTTTGCCAGGCGTCTAAGACGGCATTTCTGGCAGTCGTTTTGTAGGCGTGATAATCGAGCGCGTCTAAGTGACCAATTGGCTTGCCACGAATAATCACTTGTGCTTTGCGATCTGATGTGGGTTTGAGTAAAACAGGGTTCATGTCACTATGGGGTTCCAGCCCACAAGCAAGGGCTTGCGTGGCTTGAGCACGACCAATCTCGCCACCATCGACCGAAACAGCAGCCGATAACGCCATGTTTTGTGGCTTGAAGGGAGCAACCGAATAGGCTTGTCGATGCAATAATCGACATAGCCCAGCAACGAGGGTACTTTTGCCTGCATCGGAGGTGCAGCCTTGGATCATCAGTGCGGGCATAGCTCACCTATTTGAAAGGTTAGGTGATGAAGTGTTTTTAAGTGCTGAATAAACGAGTTGATTTCGGCTTCAGGAATATTCACTTCCATGGTTAGCGGATCAAGATAATCGACACGAGACACCGAGCCTTGTAGCTTATCGACCCAATGACGAATGTGTTGCTCTTGTCCATAGTCACAAGTAATGGAAACGGACAACATGGGAATAAAGGTTTGAATGGGTAATAGGCTCATCACCGCCTGTGCCGCCTGACCATAAGCGCGCGTCAGTCCGCCAGCGCCCAATTTAATGCCGCCAAAATAGCGCACTACAATGAGCATAATATCGCCAACACCCTTATGTTGTAACACATTCAAAATGGGTTTGCCTGCTGTGCCAGAAGGTTCGCCATCATCGCCCATGCCCGCGTTGGTGGCACAAGAGGGATTACCCAGAAGATAAGCCCAGCAATGATGACGAGCATCAGGGTAAGTGGCTTTGATTTCATCTAGCCATTGCATTCCCTCTGCACGGTCACGAATCGGCTTGGCTAAACCAATAAAGCGACTTTTCTTAATTTCGATTTCGGCTTGTGCCAGCGATTGGGGTATGGGGTAGCTCATGTCTGTGCTGAGTGATGCTTTTATTTAATTATGTTATGAATGATGAACATTTTAGCATGTTCGACCCTTGCTAAATGATATCGTTTACAATGTATCAAAATAAAAATGAGGTGTTGAAATGGAATATCGTCAGTTAGGGCAATCCGATCTTCAGGTTTCTGCCATTTGTTTAGGAACCATGACCTTTGGTCAACAGAACACGCAGCAAGAAGCCTTTGCACAGATGGATTATGCACGAGATAGCGGTATTAATTTCATTGATACGGCTGAGCTTTACCCCGTACCGCCTAAGTCCGAAACCTACACGCGAACGGAAACCATTGTCGGTAACTGGTTGGTCAACCAGCCGCGCGACCAGGTAATTTTGGCGACTAAGGTGGCGGGACCGAATCGAAACTTGAAATGGATTCGACAAGGACCTCAATCGGTCGATCGCATCAATGTGCAACAAGCGATAGAAGGCTCATTACGTCGTTTGCAAACGGATTATATCGACCTGTATCAAATTCATTGGCCGGTGCGCAATGTGCCTATGTTTGGTCAGTTTCGTTTCGACCCCAGCCAAGAAATGGAATGCGTTTCGGTGCGCGAACAGTTGGAAGCTTTGCACGAACAGGTACAGGCCGGTAAGGTGCGTTATATTGGTGTGTCGAATGAAACGCCTTGGGGCATGATGTCGTTTTTACAGGCGGCTAAGGACTATGATTTACCGCGCATTGTGTCCACACAAAATGCGTACAGTCTGCTCAACCGAACCTATGAATTTGGCATGAGCGAAATCGGTTTCCGTGAGCAAGTGGGGTTACTGGCTTATTCGCCTTTGGCTTTTGGACATTTAACCGAAAAGTACCAGCAACAACCCATAGGTTCAGGGCGCATCGATCAGTTTCCAGGGTTTGGGCAACGATATGAAAAACCTGCGGTGCAACCTGCGGTGGCAGCTTATGCCGACTTAGCTCGTCAGCATGGCTTAACACCCACCGAGATGGCTTTGTCGTATGTTTATCATCGTTGGTTTGTTAGCAGCACCATTATTGGCGCTACCAGCATGACGCAACTTGAAGAAAACATCGAGGCTTGGCATAAACCCTTGTCGGCAGAATTGCTGAAAGCGATTGATAAGCTGCAACTGCTTTACATGAATCCAGCACCCTAGCGGTTAGGCGGACAAACCTGTCACAAAGTCAAAAATCAGCTTTAAGTTCAATACAATAATGAGTAAGGTGATGAAGCCTGCTAAGGCTGTCAGCCAAGCTGGATTGGTGAAAGCCCCCATTAAGCCCTTGTCTCGAGTCATCGCCCATAAGGGAACGAGGGCAAAAGGCAACTGCAAACTTAGCACCACTTGACTGAACACGAGCAAGGCGGCGGTGCCGTGTTCTCCGAAATACCACGTAACGGCAATGGCCGGAATCACCGCTAATCCGCGCGTGACCAAGCGTCTTTGCCAAGCGGGTAAGCGCATGTTCAAAAACCCTTCCATCACCACTTGTCCCGCTAGCGTGGCCGTTAAGGTCGCATTTTGTCCCGAAGCCAGCAGGGCAACGGCAAAGAGCGTTGACGCCAACCCCGCTCCAAGCATAGGCGTGAGTAGCTGATAAGCGTCTTGAATTTCGGCAATATCCGTTTTGCCATTAGCATGAAAGACGGAAGCAGCCAGCACCACAATAGCGGCATTAATAAAAAAGGCAAAACTTAACGCAATGACGGTATCGTAGCTAGCGTAACGCATGGCTTCACGTTTAGCGCTGTCGTTGTGTTCTATGGCGCGGGTATGCACTAGGGCAGAATGCAGGTAAAGGTTATGTGGCATCACTGTTGCACCTAAGATGCCCAAGGCTAAATACAGCATGGTCGGATCGGTCAATAATCCAGAGGTGGGCGCTAATCCCTGAGCCGCTGCCATCCAATCGGGATCGGCGACGGCAAGTTCAAACACGAAGCACACGGTGATGGTGGTAATGAGGGTGACAACGACGGCTTCAATGAGTCTAAATCCGCGTTGTTGCAAAGATAAAATCAGCAACACATCCAGGACCGTCAGCACAATGCCGAGCATAATCGGAATGTCGAATAACAGATGTAAGGCAATGGCACTACCTAACAACTCAGCTAGGTCGGTAGCAATGACCGCTAATTCCGCCATAATCCATAGGCCAAAAGTGGTTGGTTTGCTGTAGCGCTCGCGACACAGCTGCGCTAAATCTTTTCCGGTGGCAATACCTAATCGAGCGGTCATGATTTGCAACACAATGGCCATTAAGCTCGCCATTAACACGACAGAAAGTAGGGTATAGCCATAAGCCGAACCCGCCGCCAGTCCCGTCGCCCAGTTTCCGGGATCCATGTAACCCACCGCTACCAGAAAGCCTGGTCCCATAAACGCCCACAGTCGTCTTTTTGACGAAGCGTCGGGAATAGCAACACTGCGATGCGATTCGGGGAGACTCACTTGTTCTGCTAAGGGTGTTGACATGCTGATATATCTTTTTGATTGAAAGCCATAAAACTTTTTACTGGCATTATTTTACAGCCTTGGCTACAATTTACAACAGCAATTAACATTTAGTGTCGTTTTATATGAAAAATACCCCAGAAACCCTGCCGAATGAACAAGCGCAAGCGGCGCGATTTCAACAAGCGCGTGATGCCCGCAGTGCGGCCACCGCGCAAGATTATGTCGAACTCATTTCGGATTTAATTGCTACAGAAGGTGAGGCACGCTCGGTCGATGTGGCTAAGCGTTTGGGTGTGAGTCATGCCACGGTCGTCAAAACCATTAACCGATTACAAAAAGAAGGCTTGATTAATACCAAACCTTACCGAGGTATTTTTCTGACCTCGACCGGCGAGGATTTAGCCGCTGAATCCCGTCATCGTCATCAAGTGGTGGCCAATTTACTCATGGCATTAGGCGTTGACGAAGAGACCGCACAAGCAGACGCCGAAGGCATGGAGCATCATGTCAGCGAGGTGACCTTAAAAGCGTTTGAGGCATTTTTACAAGCGCGGCCTGCGTCTTGAAAACACGCACCTTATTGATGAGTTTGGCGGCGCTAATGTCAGCGAATATGGCCTTTGGCTCGGAAGAAAAGGTGAGTGTGTGGCAGGCGTTAGCCAACCCCATTGAAGATCGTCAAGCGGTGCTCAATGAGTGGTTAAATGATGAAGCACCGCATAAGGTATTTCAAGGGTGGCCATTAAAAGACAGTCGCATGATGGCGATTGCTCAAGGGTCGCATTTATGGGTAGATAGAGCCAATCGGTTCGACGAGCAATGGCAAGAGCAACACCAACATCCCGATGCACAATGGACGGATGTGGTGGTAGAAGGACGCCCCAATCAACGCTGGCGCTATTTCACCAATTTGAATGTCACCGCCGAAGGGGTTTCAGTCGATGAAGCCTACGCGAACATGCCACTATTTCCTTTAACACAAGCCAAGCTGGGTCAGTTTTATTCAGCCTTGGGGCGATTGAACAGCCAGCATCCGCACGATCGCGATTTTATTGATGCCCCTGTCATTTATCAACGACTGTTTGGTGATTCGTCGATGCTGGAAAAAGGCATTCAGATAAATCAGTTAGTTGGAAATGGATTGGTGTTAGGGGGAGAGGCACTTACTGCCACCAATCGAGATCAGTTCGCCGATGATCGGATGCAGTTAGCCACGACAACATTGTTCGGACGGTGGGCGCAGGCTTGGACGCCAAACACACACGCTTTGCTGGGAGCAAGTCTGGTACAAGGTGAACAAAGAGGGCTAGATGGTCGCTATTATGCCAGTCAATGGCAGGCGATTGATTTGTCTGTAAAGCATTATTTGCCCAATGGGCGTTATTGGTTATGGCAGTCTGAATGGCTGAATCGTGAAGCTGGCGCATCGGCTGGTGCTGTGGCGAATCAATCGGGATACTATGCCATGTTACTACACCGTTGGCATCCGCAATGGCGAATCGGGGTGCGAGATGAGCGTGCTGATGTCAGTCAAAACGATGTGTTGCCCAATCAGCACAAGCTCAGTTTATTGGTCGAATACGATGCCACCAGTTGGCTACGCACGCGCTGGCAAATTGGTGAGGTGACTCAATCGAATGGATTGGAAGGATTTTTCTTTTTGCTGGGTTGGCAGGGTAGTTTTGCGTGGCAGTGAGTTCGATAACGTGAGCGATAAGAGAAGTGGTTTCTTATTCTCATCGGTTGCTCACCTATTGCTTGCAGTGATCACACAAAACAAAGGCTTAGAAACAAAAAAGCCACAACTCATTTTTGATTGTGGCTTTTTTAAGATTGTAACTACATGAATTACAAGCTGAATTTGGCTCCCCGACCTGGACTCGAACCAGGGACCTGCGGATTAACAGTCCGTCGCTCTACCGACTGAGCTATCAGGGAATCGATGAAGAGAATTATAGCAGAGCTTTGAAATTTTGCAAGACCTTATTAGCGTTTTTTTCTGGGTAGGTCGCAATACTGTTCATTTAAACGTTCGTGGTGAGCCTGTCGAACCACGGGTTGCTTACCTGTATCCCTTCGACAAGCTCAGGGCGAACGGAAATATTCTTTAAGTGAACAGCATTGGGGTAGGTCGCTTTATCCCACTTGGTATCCATTGCCTTGTTCATGAATGAACTGCTGCACAAAGTCCCAGTTGGCGCGGAAACTGGTATAGACCTGATACAAGGTTTCACCTTTGCGAACTTTATCGCCCAGTTTGCGGTTCAGGTCAATACCGGCACCCGCATTGAGTGGCGCACCTGCCATGTGGGCAATGCGTGCTATGGTCAAATTGTCGATAGATTTAATGATGCCTGTGTGATTGCTTTTAACCGAAATGACCAATTCAGCAACAGAGATCGCTTCTTTTGGTCCTTGTCGCTCAATGATGCGGTTCATTTTTTCGAGCGCTCGACCGGATTCAAGAATGTCTCGAGCAAGGTGATAGCCATTTCCACCACGAACGTCAGCGTGAAATTCCAGTATGCGACCCGCTAACTGTAAAGATTTTTCGCGTAAATCGGCGGGCGCGCGGCTGTCGTTAGCCAGCACCTGCATCACGTCGCGCGCCTCTAACACCGGGCCAATGCCTTTACCAATGGGTTGGCTACCGTCGGTAATAATCACTTCAATATGTAAACCAACGTGCAAGGCCACATACTCAAACAGTTTGCGCAGTTGAATGGCGTCGCGCATATTGGTTACTTTGGCATGGGGGCCGACAGGTATGTCTAACAACAAGTGAGTCGCACCGGCTGCTAATTTTTTAGACAAAATCGAAGCAATCATTTGTCCTTGAGAGTCTAGGCTTAAGGGACGTTCTACGGAAATGAGAATGTCATCAACAGGTGCCAAATTAGCCGTGCCGCCCCAGGCTAAACAGGCTCGTTCTTGGTGGACGATTTGTTTTAGCTTGTCGATGCTCAGATTGACTTCGGCTAGCACTTCCATGGTGTCGGCCGTTCCCGCTGGTGAGGTGATGGCACGGCTGGATGTTTTGGGCATTAATAAACCGTAAGCCGCGACGATGGGGGTGACAATCATGGTGGTTCGATTGCCGGGAATGCCACCAATGCAATGCTTATCGACGACCATGGATTCATCCCAGTTGATGTGCTTACCTGTTGCGGTCATGGCGCGCGTTAAAAATAAAACTTCTTCTCGATCCATGCCTGATTGCGCAGAAGAAACCAAAAAGGCGGCCAGTTCTTCTTTGGCGTATCGGTGTGCCACAATGTCTTCGCAAATGGCGTCGTATTCACTTTGATTCAAGCGTTCACCGGCAATTTTAGCTCGAACCGATTTCATTGAATGAACGGGCGGTGGTTGTCCTACCGTTACCTGCGTTCCTTCCGATAGACCTAATTGACTGAAAGCGGTGGTACTTAATCCTAATTCAGATGGGCTGAGCAGTTGGTCGTCTTCAACAATATTCAGTGTCGCTAAAATGGTTTGACCTTCGGCACGAATTTCCAACTTCGATAAAGCGCGGAAGCCTTCGGTTTGGTATAAAGGGCAGTGACGATGTAAATAGGCAACTTGTTCGCGATAGGTGTCGATGCCGATGCGTTTTAAGTTTAGACAAAGTGGCGGTTTTGTGTCGTTCATCATCTCTACCTTGTGCGTTTTTAGGAGGTTGCCGTGTTATAATTCATGATTTTATTGTTAACTCATAATGATAACAAGCAACAATCGACAAGGTAGCACGGAATGCGTAAATATTTAATGGCTGGTTTATTGGTATGGTTGCCTTTAGGGGTAACAGTACTGGTCATTAACTTTTTAATTCAAACCTTCGATCAGGTGCTGCTGCTATTGCCACCGGATTACCGTCCCGACGTGTTGTTGGGCTTCCACATACCCGGATTTGGTTTGTTAATGACCGCCGTGGTGATTCTGGTTACGGGGGTGATTGCCGCCAATTATTTTGGTGAGCGATTGGTGGATGTGTGGGAAGCGATACTGGGTAAAATTCCCTTGGTGCGCTCAATTTATTCTGCGGTTAAACAGGTAACCGAGGCTTTTGTGGGATCTGAGCAGTCGTTTCAAAAGGCCTATCTCATTGAATATCCTCGTAAAGGTATCTGGACGATTGCGTTTCAGACCAGTACTAAGCAGAGTGAAGCGCATCAGGTTACAGGTCAAATGAATTTAGTGAATGTATTTGTACCGACCACCCCCAACCCAACATCGGGGTTCTTTTTAATGGTGCCCAGTCAAGATTTATTGCCGCTGTCGATGACGGTTGAACAAGCGTTAAAAATGGTGATTTCAGGCGGTGTTGTCGTTCCAGGCAGCACCACAGAACAGGTTGTTCGACCAGAAAGTCAGCAAACACAGTTAGTAAAGGAAAATTAAAACATGACAATGCGTTCGCATTTAGCCAATGGCGTGACAGAAGCTTTAGAAGGTCAAACGGTTCAATTATGTGGTTGGGTCAATCGTCGTCGTGACCATGGTGGCGTTATTTTTATCGATTTGCGCGACCATACCGGTTTTGTGCAAGTGGTGGTCGATCCGGATACGGCTGAAGCTTTTGCTAAAGCCGAGCATATCCGTAACGAATGTGTGTTGCAGATTCAAGGTCGTGTGCGTTTGCGTCCAGAAGGGACAGCGAATGCTAATATCGCTAGCGGTAAAATTGAAGTCTTAGCAAAAGACTTGCAAGTGCTGAGTATGGCCGAGCCGATTCCTTTCCAATTAGATGAAAAGCACCTTTCTGAAGAAGTACGTTTGAAGTATCGTTACCTTGATCTGCGTCGCGATGGCATGCAGAACAATTTGCGTACGCGCTCTAAAACGGTTTCGATCATGCGTCGTTACTTAGAAAGTCATGCTTTTAATGAAATCGAAACACCGATTTTGACCAAATCGACGCCAGAAGGGGCGCGCGATTATTTGGTGCCTAGCCGTACGCATCAGGGCGAGTGGTTTGCCTTGCCACAATCGCCTCAGCTGTTCAAACAGATGTTGATGATGTCGGGTATGGATCGTTACTACCAAGTCGCGCGTTGTTTCCGTGATGAAGACCTGCGTGCAGACCGTCAACCGGAGTTCACGCAAGTGGACATGGAAGCGTCTTTCGTCGATCAAGAAGAATACATGGCGTTAATGGAAGGTTTGTTCAAAACCGTATTTCAAGAAGTGTTGGGCGAGACGTTCGAGGGTGACTTTCAACGTATGCCTTACGCTGAAGCCATGCGTCGCTTCGGTTCAGACCGTCCTGATATGCGTTTTGGTATGGAATTGGTGGATGTGGCTGATTTATTGCAAGATATCGAATTTAAGGTATTTGCTGCCCCAGCCAAAGACCCGAAAAGTCGTGTCGTTGCCATGTGTGTGCCAAACGGTGGCGAAATGTCACGTAAAGAAATCGACGACTACACGCAGTTTGTCGGTATTTACGGCGCGAAAGGCTTGGCGTGGATTAAGGTGAATGCCATCGAAAACGGCATTGACGGCCTACAATCGCCTATCGTGAAGTTCTTCCCCGATCAAGTGATGCAGATTTTAGAACGTGTTGGCGCGAAAAATGGCGACTTGGTGTTCTTTGGTGCCGATAAAGCTAAAGTGGTTAACGATGCCTTGGGTGCGTTGCGCGTGAAAGTAGCGGAAGATCGCAACATGATGGAAAAACAATGGGCGCCTTTATGGGTCGTTGATTTCCCCATGTTCGAGTACGACGACAAAGCCAACCGTTATGTCGCCGTTCACCATCCGTTTACCGCACCACAAGGTGGGTTAGATGCGTTGGCTGATGGTGCTGACCTTGCTAACCTAACAGCTAAAGCTTACGACTTGGTACTCAATGGTATTGAGTTAGGTGGTGGTTCGGTGCGTATTCACGATCCCCGTATGCAATCGCGCGTGTTTGAGTTGTTGGGCTTGTCACAAGAAGACATCGACGCTAAGTTTGGTTGGTTCGTTGAAGCCTTACAATACGGTACACCACCGCATGCGGGTATGGCATTTGGCCTAGATCGTTTGGTGATGATGATGGTCGGTGCGCCTTCGATTCGTGATGTCATTGCTTTCCCGAAAACGCAGTCTGCGGCTTGTGTTCTTACCAATGCGCCTTCAGACGTGGCGGCAACGCAACTACGCGAGCTGGGCATTCGCCCTCGTGTGGTAGAACAAAAAGCTTAATCGCTTTTCGTCTGTGTTAATTCATGAGCAGCCTTCGGGCTGCTTTTGTGTTTGACCTATCAGAACCCCACCTTCTCGGTGTAAAATACCCCACATGACAACACATACCCACCACACCACGATTCCAATTGCGCTGGCGCAACGGATTCAAGCCTTAGCCACGGCGGCTCCGACGTCGCCTTGGTTGTCTGACGCTGACAAAGAGGCATTGCGCCAACGCATCAAAGCACTGCTGATTGAAAAAGATGCGGTGTTGGTAGCGCATTATTATGTCGATGCTGACCTGCAAGCCTTAGCCGAGGAAACGGGCGGCTGTGTCGCCGATTCATTAGAGATGGCGAATTTTGGTAATCAGCATCCCGCTAAAACGCTGGTAGTGGTGGGGGTGCGTTTTATGGGCGAGACGGCGAAGATTCTCAATCCCGAAAAACGCGTGCTGATGCCAGACTTGGGCGCAACCTGTTCCTTAGATGAAGGTTGTCCGGCAGATGAGTTCGCCGCTTGGCGAGCACACTATCCCGATCGGGTTGCTTTGGTTTACGCCAATACCAGTGCGCAAGTGAAAGCGCTGGCCGATTGGGTGGTTACCTCAGGCAATGCTCTGCAAATCGTGCGCCACCTGCATGCGCAAGGAAAAAAACTGCTCTGGGCGCCGGATCGTCATTTAGGCAATTGGATTGCGCGAGAAACGGGCGCTGATATGATTCGTTGGCAAGGGCATTGTTTGGTGCATGATGAGTTTAAAACGCAAGCCTTGGAAGCCTTGATTGCGCAACATCCCGATGCTAAGGTGCTGGTGCATCCTGAATCGCCAGAAGCAGTGGTGAAGTTAGCGCATGTGGTGGGTTCGACCAAGGTGTTGATTAATGCGGTGCAAAACTTACCCGATGAGAAGTTCATTATCGCCACCGATGCCGGTATTTTTTGGAAAATGCAGCAACTCGCGCCGCATAAAACCCTATTGGTTGCGCCAACCAGTGGCGAAGGCGCTACCTGCCAAAGCTGTGCCCATTGTCCTTGGATGGCGATGAACGGCTTGCAAAATTTAGCGCAGGTGTTAGCTACGGGCGCCAACGAAATTCTAATAGAAGAAAGCATTAGGCAAGGTGCCGTCAACTCGCTCAATCGGATGTTGGACTTTTCACGCCAACAAGGATTAGTTGTTGCTGGTCGTAAAGATACCTAAAAAACATCTAAAAAGGAGTAGGCTGTGGCTGGACACAGTAAATGGGCCAATATTAAACATCGCAAAGCGCGTCAAGATGTGAAAAAAGCGAAAATTTTCACTCGATTATTACGTGAAATTTTAGTGGCAGCCAAAATGAATCCCGACCCTTCTTTGAACCCACGTTTAAGAGCGGCCGTTGATAAAGCGCTGGTTAATAATATGAAGCGCGATACCATCGAAAAAACCATTGCCCGTGCGGCGGGTACAGCGGAAGGGGAAAACTACGAAGAATTGCGTTACGAAGGTTATGCGCCTTTTGGTGTGGCAGTGATTGTGGAAACTATGACCGATAACAAGCAACGCACCGTTGCCGAAGTGCGCCATGCCTTCTCGAAAAAAGGCGGCAATATGGGAACCGATGGATCGGTTTCTTATATGTTCAAAAAACAAGGCGTGATTAGCTTTGCCGCTGGTGTGGACGAAGATACGGTCATGGATGCTGCGTTAGAAGCGGGTGCTGATGATGTGGTGACGCATGAAGATGGTAGTATGGATGTGATCAGCACACCTGAAGCCTTTATGGATGTGAAAACAGCGCTAGAAGCGGCAGGGTTGGTAGCAGAACATGCCGATGTCGTGATGGAAGCCGATGTTAAAGTCTCGCTTAACGCCGAAGAAACACAAAAAGTACTGGATTTAATCGATATGATGGAAGACTTGGATGACGTTCAAGAGGTCTATCATAATTTAGATATTTCAGAAGAAGTCATGGCTCAGCTGGGCGAATAGCGTGATTATATTGGGCATCGACCCTGCCTTTCGTGTTTCTGGTTTTGGCGTGATTGAATTAACTCGTTTTACACCGCGTTATATCGCTTCCGGTAGTATTAAAGTGGGTCATTTGTCGGATGGAGAGCGTTTGGTTAAGCTGCATGAAAGTATGCAAACGCTCATTCAACAATTTTCACCGGCTTGTGTAGCGATTGAAAGTCCGTTTATTTATAAAAACCCACAAACTGCGATTAAGTTGGGTATGGCGCGTGGCGTGGTGATGTTGTCGGCTGCCAGTCGAGCTTTGCCCATTGCGGAATACTCACCGACCCAAATTAAAAGTTCGGTTGTCGGTAAAGGTCATGCTAATAAGTCGCAGGTGCAATATATGGTCAGTCAATTACTAGGTTTGTCCGAACCGCCTTCAGAAGATGCTGCCGATGCCCTCGCTTGCGCCTTAACTCATGCTAAAATAGCTGCTTTTACACACAAGGTTCAGCGATGATCGCTCGTCTACGAGGTCAATTGATTGAAAAAATGCCACCTTGGGTCATTTTGGATGTTGCCGGGGTGGGCTATCAAGTTGAAGTGCCCTTATCTACCTTTGAGGTGTTGCCCGCTTTAGGTGAGCAAAGTTGTTTGCTGATCGACATGGTGGTGCGTGAAGATGCGATGTTGCTTTACGGTTTCGCCACGGAAAAAGAGAAGTCCTTGTTTCGTCTGTTGGTGAAAGTGAATGGTATTGGTCCCAAGCTAGCCTTGGCCGTGTTGTCGTCCCTGTCGGTAGATGCCTTTGTGCAAGCGGTTAGAGAAAAGAACGCTGCTTTGTTAACGAAAATTCCCGGTGTTGGTAAGAAAACGGCTGAGCGCATGGTGCTCGAATTGGCAACAGCGGTTGATTCCATTGTCGGCGCTTTTGTGTTGAACGGCACTGCGGTTCCCTTATCGCTTAATAACGCGGATAGCATGATGAGACAACAAGCGATTCAGGCGCTAGAAGCCTTGGGCTATAAAAATGCCGAAGCAGCGCAGCGTGTTGATAAGGCTTGGCAAGATAATGCCGTGTTAAGCGACCAAATTAAATATGCGCTTCAGGTGACCTTGTGATAGAACTGGATCGCATTGTCGGTAATCAGCAACAGCAGGAAGATTTCACGGCTGTCACTTCATTGCGTCCGCAACGATTCAATGAGTATATTGGTCAGCGTTCGGTTTGTGAACAATTAACCACCTTTGTTAAAGCGGCTCAGGGACGTCGTGAAGCGATGGATCATGTGCTCCTTTATGGGCCACCGGGTTTGGGTAAAACCACCTTGGCGCAAGTCTTGGCGAATGAAATGGGCGCTAATTTGCGTCAAACATCCGGTCCCGTGTTGGAAAAGCCAGGTGATTTAGCGGCAATGCTCACACGGTTAGAACCTTACGATGTGTTGTTTGTCGATGAAATTCATCGTCTTAACCCAGTTATCGAAGAAGTGCTTTATCCTGCGATGGAAGACTATCATATTGACATTATGATTGGTGAGGGGCCTGCCGCTCAGAGTGTTAAAATCGATTTACCACCCTTTACGCTGGTGGGTGCGACGACGCGTGCTGGTATGCTAACAGCACCTTTGCGTGATCGTTTTGGTATTGTGCAGCGACTTGAGTTTTATTCTGTCGAAGACCTAACAACGATTGTGCAGCGCAATGCTGAACGCTTGGTTGTACCGATGGATGCTTTGGGTGCAGTCGAAATCGCACGTCGTTCTCGCGGAACGCCTCGCATTGCTAATCGTCTGCTGAAGCGGGTTCGTGATTACGCCCAAGTTCATGCCGACGGTGTGGTCACACAGGCATTGGCGGGCGCTGCTTTGGACTTATTGCAAATTGACGACACAGGTTTAGATAAGATGGACATTCGTTATTTGCAAACCTTAATTGAGCATTTTTCAGGCGGGCCAGCGGGAGTGGACTCTTTGGCGACCGCCTTGGGTGAAGATAAGGGTACGCTGGAAGATGTGCTAGAGCCTTACTTAATCCAACAAGGGTTCATTCAGCGTACCACGCGAGGACGTGTTGCTAATGCAATTGCTTATTCTCACCTTGGTATTGATGTGCCAGAGGTGCTAAAATGAGCACATATCATTGGCCAGTTAGGGTGTATTACGAAGACACTGACGCTGGCGGTGTCGTTTATTACGCCAATTACCTCAAGTTTATGGAACG
>CAZBQD010000003.1:0-85674 GCA_964493995.1 uncultured Francisella sp. | reverse complement strand
CAAAGCGCTCATAAGCTTCAATAACCCTTTGTACTAATGGATGACGAACCACGTCTTTCGAAGTGAAGAAGGTAAAACCAATGCCTTCCACCCCCTGTAAAATTTCACTAGCCTGTCGCAAACCAGAACCGACTTTGTTCGGCAAATCAATCTGCGTCATGTCGCCCGTGACAATCACTTTAGAGCCAAAGCCAACGCGGGTTAAGAACATTTTCATTTGTTCGCTGGTGGTATTTTGTGCTTCGTCCAAAATAATACAGCTTTCGTTCAAGGTACGCCCACGCATAAAGGCCAAAGGAGCGACTTCAATCACATGGCGCTCCATTAATCGTTCGACTTTTTCAAAGCCTAACAACTCATAAAGTGCATCGTATAAAGGGCGTAAATAAGGATCAACCTTTTGCGCTAAATCACCAGGCAAAAAGCCGAGCTTTTCTCCTGCCTCTACCGCCGGACGCGTCAAAATAAGCCGTCTTACCTGCTCATTTTCTAAGAGTTCTACCGCCCTAGCGACGGCCATGTAGGTCTTACCTGTCCCCGCCGGACCAACACCAAAATTGACATCGAACTGGTGCATGTTGCGAATATAAGTATGTTGGTTGACAGTTCTCGCTCTCACCAATTTACGATGCGGACGCAACACCGCATAACCACTTTCACTCGCTGGCGTTGTTGAGTCAACGGTTGTTTCAACCTTCGGTAAAGAGGGTAAGGTAGCCATCGCCATAAGTTGTAAATGCACCTGCTCGCTATCCATCAGCCCTTTGAAAGAGTGTTGATAAAGATTGATGAGTAATTGCTGCGTTGGCACTAATAAATTTGCATCACCACTAACCTGAAAGTCAAAGCCAAGGTGATTAATCGCAACACCCAAACGGGTTTCTATTTGCGCTAAATGTTCCTCATGCCAACCACACAAATTCTGCAAGGCTTCATTGTCTTGCGGATGCAAGCTGAAACGAACGGTTGATGATTCACTCATAGTGCATAAATCTGAAAGAATTTTTGACGCGGACGACCGGCATAAACTTCCGCTTCTGGTGTGGCTACCAACTCACCACGCAAGGAATTAGGCAAGGCTTCGGTAATGCGCACATCAACAAACTGTCCCAATAAATCCGAACTGGCTTCAAAATTAACGACACGATTATTTTCAGTACGACCGGCCATTTCTTTTGGATTCTTACGCGCTGGTCGCTCAATCAACACGCGCTGAACCGTGCCTAACATCGATTCTGAAACATCCATCGTTAACCGATTCAAACGATCTTGTAATCGCTGTAAGCGCTCTTTTTTGGTATCCATCGGTACATCATCTGGCAGGAAAGCCGCTGGCGTTCCCGGACGAGGACTGTAAATGAAGCTGAACGAACGATCGTAGGTTAGCTCCGCAATCAGATTCATGGTGTCTTCAAAATCTTTGTCGGTTTCACCAGGAAATCCAACAATAAAATCACCCGATAAAGACAAATTAGGACGAATGGCGCGGATTTTACGAATGATCGACTTGTATTCAATCGCCATGTGACCCCGCTTCATTAGTGCCAAAATACGATCCGAACCTGACTGAATGGGCAGATGTAAATGACTAACCAACTGAGGTATTTCGGCATAAGCATCGATCAGAGATTGCGTCATTTCCATCGGGTGAGAAGTGGTATAGCGCAAACGTCCAATACCCTCAATACGCGCAATGGCGTGAAGCAGCAACGCTAAATCTGCGGTGCTTCCATCTGCCATTTCACCTCGGTAGGCATTAACGTTCTGTCCCAATAAATTAATTTCACGTACGCCTTGTTCGGCTAAACGCGTCACTTCAGCAATGACATCATCAAAGGGACGGCTAAACTCCTCGCCACGCGTGTAAGGTACCACGCAGAAGGTACAATATTTAGAGCAACCTTCCATCACCGAAACGAAAGCACTGACGCCATTAGCTTCAGGTGTGGGCAAGTTATCGAACTTCTCAATTTCGGGGAAACTAATGTCAATCACCGCTGGTTTTTTACCTTCGCCAGAAAGCTGCATCGCTTCATCTAACATAGCGGGCAAACGGTGTAGGGTCTGCGGGCCAAAAATCATATCGACATAAGGAGCGCGAGCACGAATTGCCTCACCTTCTTGCGAAGCCACACAGCCACCGACACCAATGACTCGACCAGGCTTACGGGCTTTCCAGCCACGCCAAACACCCAAAGCATCGAATACTTTTTCTTGTGCTTTTTCACGTACCGAGCAGGTGTTCAATATGACCAAATCTGCCTGTTCTGGGTCTTCAACCAGTTTGTAATTATGTGTTTTTTCGAGCAGTTTTAGCATTTTATCAGAATCGTACTCGTTCATCTGACAACCATAGGTTTTAATAAAGAGACCACGCTCAACAGGCATCATCTGTGTCATATCCTTTTCAAATTTTGGTTTATTTTAACAGAGACGGAGGGCAACATCATCATGACGATAGTGTTAGCAAGGCAGCCAACGCTGCCTCAACACTGGCAACGCCAACCACTTCCAAGCCATTAATCGGTGTTTTGGGGACATTGCCTTGTGGCACTATGGCTTTCGTAAAACCATGCTTAACCGCTTCTTGCAATCGCTCTTGCCCATTCTGCACCGGACGAATTTCGCCCGACAAACCCACCTCACCAAAAGCCAACAAATCAGGGGAAACCGCTTTATTGCGCAAACTCGACACAATGGCTAGCAATAAAGGTAAGTCGGCACTGGTTTCTGTAACCTTAACACCGCCAACGACATTGACGTAAACATCTTGATCGCCTGCTTGCACACCACCATGACGATTGAGTACCGCTAACAAGAGCGTGAGCCGATTGCCGTCTAAGCCTACTGCCACTCTTCTCGGTGCACCAAAGGCATTATGATCAACCAAGGCCTGCAACTCGACCAGTAAGGGACGCGTTCCCTCCCACAGCCCCAAAACAACGGCTCCTGGTGTGGCAACCTGTTTATCTCGATTTAAGAAAATGGCAGAGGGATTTTTTACCTCTTTCATGCCTTTATCGGTCATGGCAAAAAAACCAATTTCATTGACCGCACCAAAGCGATTCTTGAGTGCGCGCATTAAGCGATAACGACTGTCTTGCCCTTCAATAAAAATGACCGCATCGACAATATGCTCTAGTACACGAGGCCCCGCTACTTCACCACTCTTGGTCACATGCCCGACTAAAAAAACCGCTGTACCCGTTTGTTTGGCATAACGTGTGAGTACCGCCGCCGTTTCTCGTACCTGCACCACACTGCCGGCTGCCGAGCTAATGGTTTCTAATTGCATCGTTTGAATCGAATCGATGACCATCACTTGCGGTTGAGTTTGCGTTGCTACTGCTAAAATATTGTCCATATCGGTTTCAGCTAATAAAGACAAATTATCCGCTGGCAACTGCATTCGATGCGCCCGTAGGGCAATCTGTTGCAACGACTCCTCACCCGAAACATACAAAGTCGATAGATTCTGTTGCGCTAGAAAGGTTTGCACTTGCAATAAAATAGACGACTTGCCGATACCCGGATCACCACCAATCAGCACCACCGAACCGGGAACTAGCCCGCCACCCAGTACACGATCGAACTCGTGCAAACCGGTATGCCAACGAGGTGATTCGGCTAAAGAAACCTCAGACAGTTTAATAACCGATGAGCGCGAACCGGCATAACCCACCACACCCTTAGAAACGCCTTGGGTACTGGGAGCTTTCGGTGTTGTCCATTCTTTAATGCTATTCCAAGTGCCACAGGCCGAACACTGTCCAGCCCAGCGACTGTGTTCTGAGCCACACTCGGTGCAATAAAAAGTGACTTTATCCGCTTTTTTCGCCATGACGTTGGGTTACTTAACCACTTTTAGGTGGCTGCGATCTCGTTTGGGTTTTTCCGCTGTGCTCTGTGCAGTGGTGTTCTCACTCACAAGCGCTTCAGCCTCTTTGAGTGCTGCTTCTAAATCGGGTGGAGCAAAGCCCATACCTTGGGCGTTTTCTTTAGCGAAAATGGCTAACACCGCCGGCATAGGCACATGCACCACCATAGGTTTGCCGCGAAAACGCGCTTCAAAATCGATGCTGTTATCACCCAACTGTAAACGATTGGTTGCTTGGCCAGAAATATTCAACACCAACACGCCTTCGTCATCAAAACCTTCCGGGGCAACGACACCAGGATAGTTAATCTGAATTTGTAAATAAGGCGTACAACCGCTATCGACAATCCACTCATAAAAAGCCCTAACTAAATAGGGCTTTTGGTCACGCATCATATCAGATGTCTCCCATTTCCAATTCCAAATCGGTCAGACTATCGCGGAAGGCATCGCGCATGAACATGCGTTTAGCGTATTCGTGGAAGGTCTTGTGCGTTTTAGGAATATCAATGCCCAAAGCATTCAAGCGCCAGAAAATAACTGACAAGGTAACGTCAACAACCGTGTATTCGTCACTCATGAAAAACGGTTTGTGTTGGAAAGCCGGCGTCAATTTAATGAATTCTTCTTTCAATAACTTGCGCGCTTTTTCAATGCCTTTTTTATCTTCGCCCGCTGTAATCAGTTGAATACTCGGTTCCCATTCACGACGAATATACAGTAAGGTTTGGCGAGCGGTGGCGCGAATCTGCGGGTCAACTGGCATCATCGGCGGGAAAGGATAACGCTCATCCAAAAACTCAATCATTACTAAGGGATCGTAAAGTTTCAAGTCGCGCTCGACTAAGGCCGGCAGAGTACCGTAAGGGCTAGCCAAAAGCACATCTTCGGGCATGGCTTGAGGGTCTACCTCTTTAATGTCCATCATAATGTCTTTTTCTTTCACCACCACGCGGACACGGTGTGAATTAAAATCGGATGGATCTGAAAAAAGGGTCATCATATCAAGCTACTCCCAAACAAAAAACAATAAGGGGTGATGATATCACCCCTTGACAAAAAAGATAACGCTTGTTCTAGCGAGTCTATGGATAAAGTTAGTTAAAGTAGGTTACTTTACGTCGATTACTTAACGTCGCGCCAAAACTCTTTCTTCAACAAATAAGTGAGTAGAATGAGTAAGGCTAAAAAGCCTAACACCCACCAACCCATCATCAAGCGTTGTGGTTTGGCTGGCTCAGCGGCATAGTCCATAAAATTAACCAAGTCACCCACTGCGGCATCAAATTCGGCAGGCGGCAAACTGTTTTGCAAACCTTCCAAAATGTGTGGCATAGCCACACCAGGGAAAAGTTTATTGGTTAGCGTACCATCTTCAGCACGCTCATAGCTTCTTAAAAAGGTGTAAACCCAATCGGTACCGCGCAATCGCGCTTCTAAAGACAAATCGGGTGGCACGTTACCAAACGCCAGTTTTGCCGTCTCCGGATTGAGCGTTGTTTGGATCATATCCGTGGGCTTACCCTGACCATTGCGAATGTGTTGAAAGTGCGCCACACCCTCTTCGTCACTCCAACCCAAATCACGTGCCGCACGATTAACGCGTAGATATTTCATTGAGTGACAGCCCATACAATACTGCGCATACAAGTCTGCACCGCGTTGTAATGAAGCCTGGTCTAACACACTGATTTTGGCTTTATCTAATGGAATCGGATGAGCACCACCGCCTGCATAAGCAAGCGATGCAGAAACCAATGCCACTCCGATAATCAGCTTAGTGAACAGTTGTTTCATCCGGTAACCCTCTCTGGCAATGGCTTGGTTTTTTCCATCGGCGACGTCAGCCATAGAATGACAAAAAACGCAAAATAGGTAAAGGTGAAAATTTGTGCCAATAAAGTTAAGAATGGCGTCGGCGCTTGCGTTCCTAAATAGCCCAGCACAAAGAAACTGATGACAAACAACGACAGGTTAGCTTTGAACTGCCAGCCACGGTAACGAATTGAACGCACTTTACAACGATCCAACCACGGCAACACAAACAGGAACATAATCGCCATACCCATAGCAATTACCCCAAGTAGCTTATCTGGCACAGCACGCAAAATGGCATAGAAGGGTGTAAAGTACCACACAGGCGCAATGTGCTCAGGTGTTTTCATCGGATCCGCAGGTTCAAAGTTAGGTGCTTCCAAGAAGAATCCACCGCCTTCTGGCCAAAAGAAAATGACGGCCGCAAAGAAGAACATAAACACCGATGCACCCAACATATCTTTGACAGAATAGTAAGGATGGAAAGGAATACCGTCTTTAGGTAAACCCAGCTCGTTTTTGTTTTTCTTAATATCAATCCCGTCGGGGTTGTTTGAACCCACCTTGTGCAAGGCGACAATGTGCAAATAAACCAACAAAACCAACACCAAAGGCAGCGCAATGACGTGCAGTGCAAAGAAACGGTTCAAGGTGACATCAGAGATGACGAAATCGCCCCGAATCCAGGTCGCCATTCCTTCACCAATCACAGGGATAGCACCAAACAGTGAAATAATGACCTGAGCACCCCAGTATGACATTTGTCCCCAAGGTAACAAATAACCCATAAAGGCTTCTGCCATCAGCACCAGGAAAATGAGCATACCAATCAACCACACCAATTCACGTGGTTTTTGATATGAACCATACATGATGCCACGGAACATATGAAAATAAATGACCACGAAAAAGGCCGATGCGCCCGTTGAGTGCATATAACGAATCAACCAACCCCAGTCCACATCACGCATGATGTATTCCACCGAGTTGAACGCTTCTTGTGCATCAGGTTTGTAACTCATGGTCAACCAAATACCGGTTACCAACTGGTTAACTAATACTAATAGCGCTAAAGCACCGAAAAAGTAGAAAAAGTTGAAGTTTTTCGGGGCGTAGTATTGAGCCACATGCTCATTCCACACCTGAGTTAACGGAAAACGATCATCAATCCAAGCCAATAAGCGTCCGTTCGACGCATTATCACCCGTTTTTTGTTCAGACATTAAGCCACTCCTTGCTCATTTTCACCGATACGAACCATGGTGTCGGATAGGAATCGGTAAGGCGGAACCTCAAGGTTTGTTGGAGCAGGCACCGCTTTATATACGCGACCTGCCATATCGAAACGAGAACCATGACAAGGGCAAAAGAAGCCACCTTGCCAGTCTGGACTGATTGCACCCGCGTTAGGTTTGTATAAGGGCGCGCAGCCTAGATGCGTACAAATACCGACCATAACCAAATATTCTGGTTTCAAGGCACGATATTCATTTTTAGCAAAATCGGGTTGTAATGATTCTGCCGAATCAGGGTCACGAAGGTTATCACGAACCCCAGCCAAGGCATCAACGGATGCTTGCGGACGACGCACCACCCAAACAGGTTTACCGCGCCATTCTACGGTGAGCATTTGCCCTTCCGCTAGAGCGGAAATATCGACATCGACAGGAGCACCAGCTGCCTGTGCTTTTTCGCTCGGTTTCCATGAAGAAACAAAAGGCACTGCAACAAAAGTTGCCCCAACAGCACCGACAACACCGGTAGCCGCAACCAAGAAATTGCGACGTTTTTGATTGACTGGTTCTGTCATAACGTTGCTCCGTAACTAAAAATTCGGTTGATACACAAATGAGGCGCTATTATGCCTCGAAACCCTTCTGCGCGCGATTACAAATTTTTATCGCTCAATAAATATTACTTATTATATGGGATTAGCTAATTCTATATAACGATGTTGCAAACCATGGCTTTGAACTAACTTTTCAGCCAAAGCTTGAACGCCGTAACGTTCCGTCGCGTGATGACCCGCAGCAATAAAATGCACACCCGCTTCCAGCGCCTGATGATAACATTGCTCAGAAACCTCACCGGTAATGAATGCATCAATTCCCTGTTCAATCGCTTGTGCAAAATAACCCTGAGCCCCTCCCGAACACCAGGCTACGCGTTTCACCTGGGCGGGACCAGCAGCAATCACCAGCGGTTCACGACGTAGGGTACGGCGAATGCGCTCAACAAAGCCCTCAATCGGTAAAGTAAAATCCAAACTACCTGTGCGCCAAACGCGTTTGGCATCACTGCCATCATCCAGCAAATTCCACAGCTTCGCCAACTCAGCGTTATTACCAAACTCAGCGTGCATATCTAAGGGTAAATGATAGGCAAATAAATTCATATCCGACTGCATCAATCGGCGAATACGTGCTGCCTTAGCACCCACAATTGAAGCCGGTTCATTGTGCCAAAAATAGCCATGATGAACCAACAAAGCATCCGCGCCCCACTCAATCGCGGCCTCAATCGCTGCCACAGAGGCCGTGACCGAGGTGGCTAATTTATGGATTTCGGCTTTACCTTCCACTTGCAACCCATTTGGGCAATAGTCTTGGATTTGATCAACCGCCATCCATTGCGCACACAGACGAGCTAAATCATCTCGTAAAATCATGATGCGCTGCTCCCAGACAAGTCATCTAAAATCTGGCGCATTGCCGACAACAAGGCTAGGTTCTCCGATTCGTTACCAATACTAATGCGTAAATAGCTATCGATACGTGGCACATTAAAATGACGCACAATGACCTTTTGAGCACGTAAACGCGCGGCCAAATCAATCGCTTTATGTTGAGGATGGGTGGTGAAAATAAAATTAGCTGCGGAAGGCACAACAACGAAACCCATGGCTTCAAAGGCACTGGTTAACTTAATACGTTCTGAAATAACCCAATCACGCGTTTGCACAAAATAGGCTTCATCTTCATAAGCTGCCACCGCACCCGCAATGGCTAATCGATCTAATGGATAGGAGTTAAAACTATTTTTAACCCTTTCCAATCCTTCAATTAAACTTGCATGACCAATAGCAAAACCAACACGCAAACCAGCTAATGAACGAGACTTAGACAGCGTTTGCACCACTAGTAGGTTGTCGTATTGATTGACCAAACGAATGGCCGAAACGCCGCCAAAATCGACATAGGCTTCATCCACCACCAATAAAGCATCGGGATAGCGTTTTAGCAACAGCTCAATCTGTTCTAAGGGCAATAAACGACCCGTCGGCGCATTAGGATTAGGAAAAATAATGGCACTATGGGGTTGGTCGTAGTCATCAATCGAAATAGAAAAGTCATCACGCAAGGGGATGGTACGATAATTGATTTCGTAAAGTCCGCAGTAAACCGGATAAAAACTGTAAGTGATGTCGGGGAATAATAAAGGCAAGTCTTGCTTAAAAAAAGCCTGAAACACATGAGCTAAGACTTCATCTGAACTATTGCCAACAAACACTTGATTCGATTCGACTTGGTGATAACGCGCCAGCGCATCTTTCAGCACTTGTGCGTTCGGATCGGGATACAAACGCAAGCCGTCTCCCAACGCTGACTGAATGGCGGCAATCACTTTCGGTGAAGGCGGATAAGGGTTCTCGTTGGTATTCAACTTAACCAAATTATCCACTTTCGGTTGTTCACCGGGGGTGTAAGGCGTTAAGCCTTGAACCACTTTACTCCAAAAGCGGCTCATCTTCTTAACGTCCTGTTACGCGATAACGAGCCGAAGCGGCATGAGCATGCAAGCCTTCTGCATCAGCCAGTGTGCCCGCAATGTCACCCAAGGTCGAAGCCCCTTCTGGCGAACAGAAAATTAAGCTCGAACGCTTTTGAAAATCGTAAACACCCAGCGGTGACGAGAAACGAGCCGTACGCGCTGTGGGCAGGACATGGTTAGGACCGGCACAGTAATCACCAATCGCTTCAGCCGTGTAACGGCCCATAAAAATAGCACCCGCATGGCGAATATTGGGCAACCAAGCTTGAGGGTCTTCTACCGACAATTCTAAATGCTCAGGCGACACATAGTTCACCACTTTGGCCGCTTCTTGTTCGTTTTTAACCACGACAATGCCACCACGATTGGTTAAGGCTGCACGAATAATCTCATGTCGTGGCTGCTGTGGCAGCAACTTATCAATCGACGCTTGTACCGCTAAGGCGTGCTCCGCATCCCAAGTCACTAAAATGGATTGTGCATCTTCATCATGCTCGGCTTGCGAGAATAAGTCCATGGCAATCCAATCGGGATCGGTTAAGCCATCGGACACCACTAAAATTTCCGATGGACCGGCAATCATATCAATACCCACCGTACCGAACACAATGCGTTTAGCGGTAGCAACATAAATGTTGCCCGGACCGACGATCTTATCCACGGCTGGAATGGTTTCCGTACCATAAGCCAGAGCCGCAACCGCTTGCGCTCCTCCCACGGTGAAGACACGATCCACGCCACCAATGTAGGCGGCGGCTAACACCCACTCATTAACCACTTCATCAGGGGTTGGCACAACCATCACCAACTGACCCACACCAGCTACCTTGGCGGGAATGGCATTCATCAGCACGGATGAGGGATAAGCGGCTTTACCGCCGGGTACATACAAGCCCACACTATCCAATGCTGTGACTTGCTGACCCAACAAGGTGCCGTCTGCTTCCACATAATGCCATGAGCTTTGAGTTTGACGCTCATGGTAGGTACGAATACGCGCCGCAGCGGTGGCCAGCGCTTTTTGCCCCGCTTCCGGCAAGTCATCAAACGCTTGTTTCAAACGGTGATGCGGAATTTCCAACTCCATGGCATTGCTTACCGCACGACGGTCGAATTGGTTAGTGAAAGCAATCAGCGCTTCGTCACCCTGCTGACGAATGTCGGCAATGATTTTCTTAACAGTTTGCTCAATACGCTCTTCCGAGCTCGATTCCCATGCCAATAAGTCGGCTAATTCATTCCAAAACTCAGGTGATGTTGAAGATAAGTGTTTCATTATTTTCCCTCGTTGTTCATCGCTGCGACACTAGCCGACAAATCATCAACTAGCGATTGAATCTCTGTGTATTGGCGTTTGTAAGCCATGCTATTCACCACCAAGCGAGAGCTGATATCGACAATATGCTCTGTTGGCTCTAGTCCATTGGCTTTCAAGGTATTGCCTGTATCGACTAAGTCAACAATACAGTCAGCCATGCCCACCAAAGGGGCAAGCTCCATCGAACCATAAAGTTTAATTAAATCGACCTGCTCGCCCTTGCTGGCAAAGTAGTCTTGAGCCACATTGACGTACTTAGTGGCCACACGCAAACGATGCGATTGACGCTGATGATTCACCGGAGCCGCCACCATCAACTTGCAACGCGCAATGTTCAAATCCAATAATTCGAACTGATTATCGCCGCCCTGCTCCATGAGCACGTCTTTACCGACAACCCCCATGTCTGCACCGCCATGAGCCACATAAACCGGAACGTCGGTGGCACGCACCACCAATAACTGCACATCTTCGCGCGTGGTGGGAATAATCAACTTACGCGTTTTGTCTAAATCTTCTGTGGGCGTAATGCCAAGTTTCGCTAATAATGGCAAGGTATCTTTTAAGATTCGACCTTTGGATAAAGCAAGAGTAATCATTTGGTTAAAGTTCCTTGTTAACTGGCTAAGCGCTGAATATTGGCACCGACGCGGCTGAGTTTTTCTTCAATACGTTCATAACCGCGGTCAATATGATACACACGATTAATGATCGTTTCACCCTCGGCTGCTAAACCCGCCAAAATGAGCGAAGCGGATGCACGTAAGTCCGTCGCCATCACTTGAGCGCCGACCAGTCTGTCCACGCCTTGTGTGATCGCGACATTACCATCAATACTGATATTCGCGCCCATACGAATGAGCTCTGGCACATGCATGAAACGGTTTTCAAAGATGGTTTCTTTAACATGAGCCACCCCTTTTGCCAGCGTATTCATCACCAAAAACTGCGCCTGCATATCGGTCGGAAATGCCGGATAAGGCATAGTGACAATATTAACCGGCTTGAGGGTGCGACCTCGCATATCACAACGAATCCAATCATCGCCCACATCTAACATGGCGCCACTTTCTTCGAATTTCAGCAAAACCGACTCTAAGTGACTAGGATCAACCTTACGCAGCGTCACCTCTCCCTGTGTCACCACGGCAGCCGCTAAGTAGGTTCCTGCTTCGATGCGATCGGGGATAACACGATAATTGACACCATGCAATTTTTCCACGCCCGTAATGCGTAATGTAGAGCTACCAATCCCTTCAATTTGTGCACCCATGGCATTTAAGAAGTTGGCTAAATCATTCACTTCAGGTTCACGGGCAGCATTTTCGAGTACTGTTACACCCTTGGCCAGTACGGCTGCCATCAGCAGGTTTTCAGTTCCGGTTACGGTCACCACATCCATATAAACATGCGCGCCCTGTAGCCGATCCGCCCGCGCCACAATAAAGCCCTTTTCCACGCGAATGTCCGCACCCATGGCACGTAAACCATCCAAGTGAATGTTCACCGGACGAGAACCAATGGCACAACCACCGGGCAAGGAAACACGTGCTTCACCATACTTACTCAACAAAGGTCCTAACACCAAGATAGAAGCGCGCATGGTTTTGACTAACTCATAGGGCACTTCACAACGGTTAATGGTGCTCGGATCAATCTCTAACGACAGGCGTTCATCCACTGTAATGGCAGCACCCATGGTGGCTAATAACTCGATTGATGTCGTCACATCACGCAGATGCGGAATATTAGTCAAGGTGACAGTTGAATCGGCTAAGAGTGCCCCAACAATGATTGGTAACACCGCATTTTTAGCACCTGAGATTTCTAACTCACCAGATAAGGGCACGCCACCTTGAATTTGCAGTTGATCCATTAAACCCTTGCCTCTGTTGGCGTTTTTGTAATGAGCGATAAAGCATGTAATTCACCCGAAGCCAATTCGTCTTTGAACAAGGCTTGAATAGAACGATGACGTGCCAATAACCCTTTACCATCAAAGGCATCGCTCACAATCGTTAGGGTTAAATGGCAATCGGCGCCAGATACCACGACTGAGGCATCGGGCAAAGCCGATGTGATTCGGTCAATAACTTCGTTTTCGTTCATAACTGCTTACACTCTCTCATAATCTTTAACATACCCGTTTCAGTAGCGTCCTAGCTACGGACTCTTACCGACGGGTTTTCCAACCTCGGGCTAATAGCGTCACCGTGACCAATGACAGTACCAACATAAATCCTAGGGTAACCGCCAAACTCAACCAGGGCGAAACATCGGAAACCCCCAACACCCCGTAACGAAAACCATCTACCATATAGAAAAAGGGGTTTAACCAAGTGGCAGCCTGCCAAACGGGGGGCAAAATAGCCACAGAATAAAAGACACCGCTTAGGAAGGTCAAGGGCAAAATGACAAAGTTTTGGAAGGCAGCCAGCTTATCGTATTTTTCTGCCCATAGACCCGCCAAAAAACCCATTGCGCCCAGCACCATGGTGGTTAACAGGGCAAACACCAATAACCATGCAAAATGGGCAACAGAAAGAGGCACCCAAACACTCGCCACCAAACCAATCGCAATCCCCACCATTAAGCCTCGCACCACCGCTCCGACGACAAAGGCGGCAAAAATAGCCAAGGGAGACAAGGGACTGAGTAATAATAAGTCTAAATTACGATACATTTTCGACTGAATCAAACTGGACGAACTATTGGAAAACGCATTCTGCAGCATCGCCATCATAATCAGTCCGGGCAATAAGAACTGATGATAGGACAAGGCATCAAATCCGGATGCGCCCTCTGGCATCACTTGACCAAAAATAAGCAAGTAGAGCAAGGTTGACACTAAAGGCGCAAACACTGTCTGCACCGAGACGCTTAAAAAGCGCTGAATTTCTTTACGACAAAGCGTGATAAAACCACGAAAACGAGCTGTCATGACAAATCCTTACTGGTCATAGCACGAAAAACATCTTCCAAGCTGGCTTCAATCGAACGCATCTCACTGAGTAAACAACCCGCCCGTTGTAGCTCTGCCACCAACTCAGTACGTACCTGGCCACGCGGTAAGCGCAACACCCATTTATTGCCTTGTTGACGGTGCACACTGGGCTGTAAGTGTTCTGGCAAGCTACTCGCTTCGCCCTGCAAACTCACCTCAATATACTCCCACGGATGAGAGTTGAGCAAATCCTGTGTTGATGACAAAGCCAATAACTGCCCTTCGCGTAAAATCGCAATCTGTTCGCACAGTTGTTCAGCTTCTTCTAAGTAATGCGTAGTCAGGATGATGGTCATGCCCTGCCCATGCAACTGACGGATAAAGGTCCACAATCCCAAGCGCAGCTCGATATCCACGCCCGCCGTGGGCTCATCTAACACCAACACCTTAGGTTTGTGCACTAAAGCCAGTGCAATGAGCACGCGACGCTTCATGCCGCCCGACAGACTGGGCATGGTTTCCTTGCGCTTATCCCACAGTCCTAAATTAGTCAGCAATTCATCAATCCAAGGCCATTGCTCTGATCCAAAACCAAAATATCCGGCCTGAATGCGCAATAAATCCTGAATGGAGAAAAAAGGCTCATCAATCAACTCTTGAGGCACCAAACCAATGGCACGTCGGGCTTGCGCATAGTCATTGACGACATCGTGCCCCATAATACTAACGCGACCCGCATCGGCTTTAACCAAGCCCGCAATAATACTAATCAGCGTGGATTTTCCGGCGCCATTGGGTCCAAGTAGCGCAAAAAAACTGCCTTGAGGAATGGTCAAACTCACTGACTCTAAAGCGCTAGTGCCACGATAAGATTTGCTCACTTGCTCAATGTGAATCGCTGCCGCTTTCATGATACCGCCTTAGTATTCGGATCGATTTGAAAAAAAGCCCCTAAGTTATACAGCTCAATTAACGACAACATGGCCCGAGAAGCACCTTGAATGAACACAGGCTGAGCTTGTGCTGGCAAAGTCAACAATAGGGTTAAAAACGAACTGTCTAAAACCGAAACAGCCGCAACATCCACCCGAGAGCAAGCTCGTGTTTGCAAGGCATGCCAATGTTGACTGACCGCAAGGTGATTCCACTCCCCTGTAAAAATGAGGGTATCGCCTTGTTGTTGCCATGCTGATTTAGAGGGCATTGGCCTGCACTCGCATTTGCTCTAACACCGCTGGCAAGCCTTTTTGATCAATATCGTTGGCATAGACGCTGCGGTAATTCAGCAGTAGGCTCACGCCTTGAATTTCAACGTCATAAATTTTCCAGGTATCGGCTGCAGGAAATAAGCGGAAGATAACCGGAACAGCATTGCCCGATTTTTCATATACCGTGGCCGGAATTTCCACATCTTTACCACTCGCACCGGGACGGCTGGCAGCAAAATCGACACGATCAATTTGCAACTTAATGAAACTTCTGGCATAGCTATTCAGCAAAATCTTCTTAAACAGCTCAATAAAGTTTTGTTGTTGTTCTGCCGTTGCGCTGCGCCAAGTCGCTCCCATAACGAATCGCGCCATTTTACTGACATCAACATAAGGAAAAACCAACTCATTGGCCAACTGATTAACGCGGGCATTGTCTGTTTCCAATTGTTTACGCTCTACTTCGATACGCGAAATGAGCTGGTCAGCCACTTTTTTCGCTTGCAACACTGGGTCTTGCTCTGCAATGCTAGCTGCTGTTACCGACATCCACGACAGACTCAATAGGAGTGCTAGCGTCGTCAAAAACTTATTCATCATTCATCTCACCTTATTTTTCAGAAAGTTTGACTAAAAACTGACCAATCAACTTCTCCAACACCATCGCTGGCTGGGTAAAGGTAATCACACTACCTTCTTTCAGGTTTTCTTCTTCACCACCGGGTTCAATACCGATGTATTGATCTCCCAATAAACCAGACGTTAAGATGCTGGCTGAAGAGTCCAGTGGAATCTGTGCAAAACGGCTGTCCATGTCCATGTGTACTACCGCTTTGAAGGTTTTGCTATCCAGCTCAATATGATGCACACGACCAATCACCACGCCACCCATAGAAACCTTAGCACGCGGTTTCAGTCCACCAATATCGGAAAATTGTGCCATCACTCGGTAGCTGTCACGCTCTTGCAGCCCCGCCATTTGTCCAAAATTGCTCACTTTCAAGGCCATAAATAAGGTCGCGATGATAGTCAACAGCACCATCAAGCCAACCCAAAATTCCATTTTCTTTGTCGCTTGCATCGCAGACTCTTCCTTAATTGAACATTAAAGCGGTTAGCACAAAGTCTAACCCTAACACCAACAACGAACTATGAACCACCGTTTTGGTGGTTGCTCGACTCACACCTTCTGCCGTCGGCATGGCTTGAATACCTTGAAATAACGCCACCAAAGCAATCGTCATCGCAAAAACCAACGACTTAATGACGCTATTCATCACGTCGTCCTGCCAATCAACCGACGCCTGTATTTGCGCCCAGAAAGCACCATCATCGACACTTAATCCCGGCACTGCGACCAAGTAGCCACCTAAAATACCCATCACACTGAATAACATCGCTAACATAGGCAAGGCTAACATTACCGCAATAAAGCGTGGTGCAAAAATACGCTTAACAGGGTCTAATCCCATCATTTCTAACGCCGATAATTGTTCGGTCGATTTCATCAAACCCAGCTCGGCCGTTAAAGCCGAACCCGCCCGACCGGCAAAGAGTAAGGCTGCCACCACCGGCCCCAGTTCTCGCAACAAACTCAGCGCCACCATTTGCCCAACAATTTCTGTGGCATTAAACGACACCAGGATATTATACCCTTGCAACGCCAGCACCATGCCAACGAAAAAACCCGCAACCATGACAATGAGCAGCGACAGCACACCAGCAAAGTAAAGCTGACGCATCCATTCACCCACACGCAACAATGCACTGGGTACAGCCAACAGCAATTGAACACTGAAGGCAAATCCCTGTGCAAAACTACTGGTTAGGGCCATAAACTGAGCGCCAAGCGCTTCTATTCGTTCTTTCATGACACCTTGCCTAATAATTGTTGCTGGTAATCCATAGCGGGATAGTGAAAAGCAACCGGACCATCCGCTTCACCATGAATAAACTGATGAACCCAGGCATTCTGCGATGCACGCAACTCATCGACACTACCGGCTATGATGACCTTACCGCCCGATAACACTACGGCATAGTCGGCAATCGACAAAACCTCATCCACATCGTGCGTCACGACCACACTGGTTAAGCCCATAGCATCGTTCAGGGTGCGAATCAATCTTACTAACACTCCCATGCCAATGGGGTCTTGACCGGCAAAAGGCTCATCATAAAAAATCATTTGCGGGTCCAATGCCACCGCTCTAGCCAAGGCCACACGACGACTCATGCCGCCCGACAATTCAGCCGGCCTAAGCTCACTCGCTCCGCGCAAACCCACCGCTTCTAACTTCATTAATACCAAAGAACGAATCGCCGATTCGCACAATTGCGTATGCTCTCTCAATGGTAGGGCAATATTTTCAAACACCGACAGATCCGTTAGCAAGGCGCCACTTTGAAACAACATGCCCATACGTTGACGCAAGCTGAATAAGTCCTGACGCGCCAGTTGATGCACATTCAAACCGTCAACCAACACACGACCCTGACTGGGCGTTAACTGTCCCGAAATCAGCTTGAGTAACGTCGTTTTACCCGTACCCGAAGGCCCCATCACCGCCGTCACCTTGCCACGCGGAATGGATAAGGTCAACTCATCAAAAATACGACGTGGTCCACGCTCAAAGCTCATCCCTTCAATTTGTATGATTGTCTCGCTCAATGCGTGCCCCCTAACAAATCTAATAGAGTTTGAACATTATGGGCTTCAGCGGCGCAACCAGCCGACATCAACACCAACGCATGATCTTGGGCAGACTCACTCGATAACCAAGCAATTAGCTGAGCTTTAGCTTGACGCAGATCGGCATAATCGTAATCAAACACTTCTTGCCCTCTATTCAGCATCGGCAATTCGGAACTCACAGCTTCTTTTGACAAGGCAGCAGACAACACCAAACCGGCAAACTTTTGACCAAAGGCCGCCGCTCGGCTTTGAGCCATCTCAACCTGTTCAGGCGTTTCGCACAGTAAATAAAACCAAAAATTATCTTGTGTCTGCTCTAACCAATCCTGAATCTGTTCCATGCTAGCCGACCGCCACTTCGCCGGTGACAGCACACAGGCCATGATATAGTTGGCATAATAAGTCAGATACCAATCCTGGGGAACATCGTCAGGATAAAAAGCGGAAGCCACCAAAGTCGGATTATCCCAATCCACACAGGCCACTCCGACCCAACGCGCTTGTTTACTCATGGATGATTGCACCACTTCCTTCAATACCGGCCAACCGACACTCAAACCCAGCAATCGGTTTGGTCGCAGATTGATTAAAAGCAAATAAATAATTAAACGGTTAATTTTAGCCTATAAAAGCAACTTATGCACAAAAGCCGTCAATTTCTTTTTCAGGATTGTTCTCAAATCGTCCTTTTTCTTCTATCATGGTCAAATTCGCAATCTTAACAAGAGCCAGACATGATTTCTAACCACCCAGACATTGAACAACGTCTTCAACAGATTCGCTGCGTGATTTTTGACGTGGATGGTGTTTTGACGGATGGGCGTCTTTACTATGACAACTACGGCAACGAATTCAAGGCATTTCATGTCCACGATGGACACGGCATGAAAATGCTTCAAGCTAGCGGCATCCCAGTTGCCATTATCACGGCTCGTCAATCGGATTTAGTGCGTAAACGCATGGATGACCTGGGTATTGAGCATGTATTTCAGGGAGCACGTGACAAACTGGTCGCTTTTGAAACACTGTTAACGCGACTGGAATTAACAGCCGAGCAAGTCTGCTACATGGGTGATGATTGTCTCGACCTTCCCGTTATGCGTCGTTGTGGCTTAGCGGTATCGGTGGCAAACGCCCAGCCCATCAGCAAACAGTATGCACATTTCATTACTGAACATAAAGGTGGTGAAGGTGCAGCCCGCGAGCTATGTGAACTGATTTTGGCCGCGCAAGGCAAACTCGACGCTCAACTAGCCCCTCATTTTCGTTAAGCGTGACGCTCGTAAGATGTGGTTAAAAACCTTTGTCGTCATCATGGTGCTGTCAGTCATTACCTTCACCTATTTGCCTTTGCGTCAAGATACGAGTTATGTGGCGACGGAACACAATCATCTGGCTATCGACATGAAACAAACCGTTAGCCTGATTGTGCATCGTTCAGAGCCCGAAAAACGCTACCGGGTGGTGAGTCAGTCACTCAATTTTGATGAAAAAAGCAATCTAACCACCTTTACGCCCTTTGAATTGACTGGTCACACCGGAGAACAATCCCTCAAGGGCAACAGCAACAGCGCCAGCTTAACCCAGTTAGAAATGAACCTAATGGATCAAGTTGTACTGCAACAAAGCGCCGAACATAAACTGCCACGACGCTTTTACAGCGACCAACTGATTATTGGCTTGAAAACGCACCAACTCAACAGCCCTGGTGCGATTCGCATGGTCGATGAAAAACAACAGATTGAAGCCGACAGTTTAGTCGGCAATTATGAAGAAGGATGGTATGAGTTTACTCAACACGTTAAAACACAATGGCAATAAGTCGATTCTCAGTTTATGGCTGGGCAGTTGTATACTGCTGGGCGCTCAACTGGCTCATGCCAACCCTAAGCCAGAAGAGAAAGTAACGGCCACAACCACAGCACCAGCCAAAACAACTAAAGCGAAAACCGAAACGGCTGACAGCAAAAACTATCCCGTGGATATCAGCGCCGATCAGCTGATTAGTCAAACCAAAGGCGGTCAAAGTGAGTATCGTGGCAATGTCGTGCTAGAACGCAATAAACTGACGCTGCAAGGCAATAGCTTAAAAATCATTCATCCGGGTGATAAATTACAACAAGCAACCATGTCTGGCACGCCTGCCAAATTCAAAGACTACTTGCCCAAAAAACAGCAATGGGTTAATGGTGAGGCCAAAAACATCGTTTTCCAACAGGATAAAGACACTGTCACCTTAACCGAAAATGCATATATCGTCATGGATAATGGCAATAAAATCAATGCAGATAAAATCGTTATCTATAATAAAGATGAAACCTTTGAAGCCTTTGGCGGCAAACAGAGCGGTCGCGTCAAAATGACCATTCAACCTGAAAATTAAGAGGCTGGTTTATGTCCGATGTCGTGCGAGAGCATCATTTTAGCGCCCAACAATTAGCCAAACGCTACAAAAAGCGCAGTGTGGTTGAAGACGTTAGCTTTTCGGTACGCAGTGGCGAAGTCATTGGTTTGCTTGGCCCTAATGGCGCTGGTAAAACCACCACCTTCTACATGATGACCGGATTAGTTAACAGTGACGCTGGACGTATTTTACTGGACGATGAAGACATTACGCTCATGCCCATGCATCAACGTGCTAAAAAAGGCATTGGCTATTTACCGCAAGAAGCTTCTATTTTTAGACGGCTATCGGTAAGTGATAACATCATGGCGATTTTGGAAATGCAACCGGAATTAGATAGCGCTCAACGTCAGGATCGACTGGAAACGCTATTAGAAGCGCTGGCCATTACCCATATCCGAGATAGCCTAGGACAAGCCCTATCCGGTGGCGAACGCCGTCGTGTGGAAATTGCACGTGCGCTGGCCATCAACCCTCACTTCTTATTGCTCGATGAGCCTTTTGCCGGCGTTGACCCCATCGCAGTGGCCGATATTCAAAGCATCATTCGTCAACTCCAACAGAGTGGTATTGGTATTCTGATTACCGACCATAACGTGCGCGAAACCCTAGCGGTGGTTGATCGTGCCTATATTTTATCGCAAGGACACATCCTAGCGCAGGGAACCCCTAACGAGTTATTAACTAACTCAAAAGTGATTGATGCATACCTGGGCGAAAACTACGGCTCCGGATTAATGAACGAATAAATATGACGCGCCCACTAGACAAACACTTCACAGCGTGATTAAATCAAACTGACAGTGCGAAAAACTGTCCCCCATTTCACCCACTCTCGCTTTCGGCACTCCAGAGTGAGGCCCGAACGAGTCGGATGAAAGAGCGTCAAATAACAAGGAGAAAATGACTATGCAAGTAAATATTACTGGACACCACGTCGATGTCACCGAAGGTCTTCGCGGTCATTGTGACGACAAACTGGCTCGCATTAAACGTCATTTCGATCAGGCAATTAGCATTCATGTGACCTTAGAAGTGGATAATAAAGTACAAAAAGCCAGTGCTAACTTGCATGCTTCTGGACATGATTTTCATGCCGAAGCACAAGATGCTGATATGTACCTCGCCATTGATGCTATGACCGATAAGCTAGATCGCCAAGTGCTGAAGTATAAAGAAAAACTGAAAGCGCACTAATCAGTGATGACAAACAAATAGCCTCGGTAGAGGCTATTTTTTCAACTTTTTTCTGGTAACGGAGTCAAGCCCATGAGTTTTCCTACCTACTCGTTACTCTGTGGTCGCGGTGGTTCATTAAGCATTACGTTCAAACCTCATTATGTTTCCTTGCATAATGAATTGAGAGACAGCGTCGAAAACAGCATCATTCCCTACACTAGTATCTGCGGCGTAGATGAAGAACATCTCAACGATGGCAGCTCTCGCTTGAGACGCATCCACATTAACCTGGTTTGCTCACGCGTCAAATCCATCGAGACAGATCAGTCACAAGATGCAGAAGAAATATTACTGCATTTGCTCAGCCACACCCTCAAAATTAAATCGGGTATTGAAGCCAACTGAGTAAGGTCTGCATGCTGGGCTTAGCCATTGAATCAGACTTTTCTAGTTTGCGGCCGGCATCTTGGGCGATAAGCTCATCAACCAAGATAGTTCCACTTCCGAAAAGCCCGCTTCACGTCGGGCTTCGATGTTAAAAGGGGGCTTAAGGCCGCCTTTCAGGTGCTTGTCAATCAGCATTTTGAAAGTATCGAAGCGATCTAAGCCGCGCTGTTGACATAGCCAATTAAACCAAAAACTACCAACCGCAACATGCCCTACTTCGTCGCGTAATAAAATATGCAACACCTCGACAGCACGAGTTTCACCCACCGCTCGTAGCTTTTTCATCATATCTGGTGTGACGTCCAGCCCTCTTGCCTCTAAGGTGCGGGGAACCAGTGCCATACGTGCCAGCACATCAAAATCGGTTTCGTGCGTGGTTTCCCACAGGCCATTATGCGCGGGAAAGTCGCCATAGTCATAACCATAACCGGCTAGCTGCTCGCGTAATAATTGAAAATGGTAGGCTTCTTCAGCCGCGACCTTCAGCCAGTCATCGATAAAAGCGGGCGGCATTTGCTGGAAACGGTAAACCGCATCCAGAGCCAGGTTCACCGCATTAAATTCGATATGGGCAATGGAGTGCAGTAGGCTTGCCCGACCTTCATGCGTCCCTAGGCCTCTCGCTTTAAGCGATTTCGGCGGCACCAATTCGGGGCGATCAGGGCGACCCGGTTGTACAATCGAAACCACCGCTGTAGAGGCCATACTCAAACGCTGTTCACGCCAATCGTCTAAAAGCGTAAACACAGCTTGTGCTTTTTGGTTTGCCTCCACATGCATAAGCGCCTCATAAGCGCGTTGATACACTGAATCCATTTAGCGTCCTTCCCCACAACACAAAATCATCACATCATTCACATTGGTACCCGTATAGCCTGTTTCGATCAAAGCCCCCACATCGGCTAATAACGCATGAGCATTCGCTTTTGCTAGGGTATCCTCGATATGCCAACCCTGACACTGGGCTTGTGCTATCGTTTGCTCATTCACCCATGCACCAGCGACTGACGTATTACCGTCGTCGCCATCACTAGCAAACGTAATGAACGACCAAGAAAATGTCACCTTGCGTAATTGCCAGGCTAGCGCCAAAGCAAGGTGTTGCATACGCCCACCAATCGGTGCATTGTCGGGTAATTCGACGACGGGTTCACCGCCAAAAATCACACACTGACCCACAACGGCTTCTGCCGCAATCTGTTGCGCTAGGGCATTTACCTCAGCATCGACATAGTGAGTCTGCATTTTTGCGCCAGGAAAATAGTGAGTCAGCCTGTTTAACAGAAACCCATTATCCGCCAAACAATGACTGGAAACTCGCCGATCTTCATCCTGAGCAAACAACAACCCCGACCCCACAGCGGACAAATCTCCGTTGGGCACGTCGGCAATCATCAGCTGCAATACCTCCACTTGTTCAGGAAAACGAGCTAATAATTTACCACCCTTAATTAACGACAGGCTTTTACGCATCTTATTAATCCGTTGGATATCCCAACCTGATGCTAACCATTGTTGAGTTAGTGCTTGCCAACGCGCCAAACTCCAATCATCAGGCAGGACTTCGACCAGCGCGGAAGCACCGCCCGATAGTAAAAAAAGAACCCTAGCCTGACTGGGAAGTTGTTGCACAAAACGGAGCAAAGCCTGACCGGCTTCTAATGAACGGTCATCTGGAATCGGATGCGCCGCTTTTAAACAAGTCAGTCGATCATCGGCTAGCGCATAACCATTTCCTTGTTTACTGACGACTAAGCCGGCAACCAAGGTTGACCCACCAACCGCTAAAGCCCCTTCCATCATGGCCAGCGAGGCTTTGCCTAACGCAATCGCATACCAGGGCTGTTCAAACCAATGCGCATGCTCAGGCGCTGAAAAAAACGAAGCGACCAAATGGTCGCCTCGGCAATCGCGCACAGCTTTATGCAAAGCAACCAGCGAATCAGACATAGCTGACGGTTAAAATTTCATATTCGATATCTCCACCCGGTGCTTTGACCGTGACTTCTTCTCCTTCCTCTTTACCAATTAACGCACGCGCAATCGGTGAATTGATAGAAATTTTATTATGATTTAAGTCTGCTTCTTCATCGCCAACAATTTGATAGATAACAGTATCTTCATTATCAATATTTAACAGCTCGACCGTAGCACCGAACACAATTTTTCCGTGTGATTGAATCAAGGCAATATCGATAATCTGTGCATGAGATAGCACCGACTCAATGTGACGAATACGTGCCTCAAGTAAGCCTTGTTGCTCACGTGCTGCATGATATTCGGCATTTTCTTTTAAGTCACCATGCGCACGCGCTTCAGCAATGGCTTCAGCAATACGCGGACGCTCAATGTTTTTCAACTTGGTCAATTCATTACGCAAATGCTCTGCACCCGCAGCTGTCAACGGAGGACGTGTACTCATGAACTCAACTCCTTTTTAATAAGCAGAAGCCGCACTCAATCGCTAAGTGCGGCTTCTCATAAAATGATGATAAAACCATTTCCAACCACAAAAAATATTAGAGGGTTGGAGGTCTGGGGGAAGGGATGCAAGAAAGATGCATGCAACTCTTTGACATAGCCCCTTCCACCAGAAAAAAACAACATTCAGGAGCACTAAAAACGACACAAGGTGGAGTTTTAGTGATACCTGATTAGGCTAAATCTTGGATACGATAAACCGGTTGATCGTTGACATAATCCATCGCCATCGCCATCGCCTCAGCACCTGCTACGGTTGTCGTGTAGGCAACACGATGCATCAGGGCTTCACGACGAATAGAGAAGGAATCAGCGACTCCCATAGCACCATCCGAAGTGTTGACAATGAGGGCAATTTCATCATTTTTAATCATATCAACGATGTTAGGACGCCCTTCAGTGACCTTATTCACCACTGAATGGACAATCCCCGCTTCAGTGAGTGTTTTGGACGTACCTCTCGTTGCAACAATGTCAAACCCTCTAGCAATCAACATCTTGGCAACTTCAACAGCTGCGGCACGGTCGGCTTGACGAACTGAAATAAAGGCTTTACCACCGGTCGGCAATACCGTACCCGCAGCCAAAAGACCTTTGGCAAAAGCTTGAGCAAAATTTTGCCCAATCCCCATCACCTCACCAGTTGACTTCATTTCTGGGCCAAGAATCGGATCAACACCACCGAATTTGATGAACGGGAAAACCACTTCTTTTACCGAGACATGCTCTGGCAGAATTTCTTTGGTAAAGTTTTGTGCCGCTAAACTGGTTCCCGCCATGACGCGCGCTGCCACTTTCGCTAGTGGCGCACCAATGGCTTTCGAAACAAATGGTGCCGTACGAGAAGCACGTGGATTTACTTCAAGCACATAAATATCTTCACCTTTAACGGCAAATTGCACATTCATTAAACCGCGTACTTTCAAAGCAAAGGCCATTGCCACGGTTTGACGACGAATTTCGTCTTGAATGTGTGCCGGCACAGTGTAAGGAGGCAATGAACAGGCGGAGTCACCTGAGTGAATACCGGCCTGTTCAATGTGCTCCATCAAACCACCAATCACCACCTGTTCACCATCACAAATGGCATCTACGTCCAATTCAGTGGCATCATCTAGGAAGCGATCAAGCAACACGGGAGAATCATTTGAAACCTGAACCGCTTCACGCATGTAACGTGATAAGTCTTTTTCGCTATAAACGATTTCCATCGCACGCCCACCCAACACATAAGAAGGACGCACCACCAACGGATAACCAATTTCATCGGCCAAGGTGAGCGCTTGTTCGGGTGTGCGAGCGGTACGGTTGGCCGGTTGTCGCAAGCCCAATTCTTGCAATAACTTCTGGAATCGCTCACGGTCTTCCGCCAAGTCGATTGAGTCAGGCGAAGTACCAATAATGGGCACACCCGCTGCCTCTAAATCGCGCGACAATTTCAGCGGCGTTTGACCGCCATACTGTACAATGACCCCTTCAGGTTTTTCGACAGCGACAATTTCCAGTACATCTTCCAATGTTAGCGGTTCAAAATACAAACGATCTGAAGTGTCATAATCGGTTGAAACCGTTTCGGGGTTACAGTTGACCATAATGGTCTCGAAACCATCTTCACGCAATGCCATGGCTGCATGCACGCAACAGTAGTCAAACTCAATTCCCTGACCAATGCGGTTAGGTCCGCCACCCAAAATCATAATCTTACGTTTATCGGTGGGCGCTGCTTCACAAACCTGCTCATAGGTTGAATACAAATAAGCGGTGTTGGTGGCAAACTCTGCTGCACAAGTATCCACGCGTTTATAAACGGGTTTGACACCCAGGGTATGACGGAACTTACGCAAGAAAGCACTATCGGTATTCAACAACTTGGCCAGACGCATGTCGGAAAAGCCTTTGCGCTTCAATTTCAACATGCGGTCCTTATCGAGCGCATCTAAGCCGCCTGATACAACTTTTTGCTCATCGCGCACAATGTCTTCAACCTGTGCTAAGAACCAAGGATCAATCGAACAGACTTCAAATACTTCGTCTAGTGTCCATCCAAAACGGAAGGCATCAGCCACGTACCACAAACGATCCGGTCCGGGAGAACGAAGCTCGTGACGTAAAATATCACGCACAGCCTTATCGTCCATACTACTTAAATCTAGCATGGGGTCTAAGCCTGTTTTACCCGTTTCTAAACCACGAATAGCTTTTTGCAATGACTCTTGGAAAGTACGCCCCATGGCCATAACCTCACCAACCGACTTCATCTGCGTCGATAAACGAGGCTCTGCCTGTGGGAATTTTTCAAAGGTAAAACGAGGGATTTTGGTCACAACATAGTCAATAGACGGCTCAAAAGAAGCAGGCGTTAACCCACCCGTAATGTCGTTGGTTAATTCATCCAAGGTGTAACCAATCGCCAACTTCGCCGCCACTTTAGCAATGGGGAAACCCGTTGCTTTCGATGCTAAAGCCGATGAACGCGATACACGTGGATTCATTTCAATCACAATCATGCGACCATCTTTAGGATTGATGGCAAACTGCACATTCGAACCGCCGGTTTCAACACCAATTTCACGCAAAATCGCAATCGATGCATTACGCATGATTTGATATTCTTTATCCGTCAAGGTTTGCGCTGGAGCGACCGTAATTGAGTCGCCCGTATGCACACCCATTGGGTCAAAGTTCTCAATCGAACAGACAATAATACAGTTGTCTTTGGTATCACGTACCACTTCCATTTCGTACTCTTTCCAGCCCAAAATGGATTCTTCAATCAGCAACTCATTGGTTGGCGACATGTACAAACCATGCTTACAAATTTGTTCAAATTCATCTTTATTGTAAGCGATACCACCACCCGTACCACCTAGGGTAAACGAAGGACGAATCACAGTTGGGAAACCGACGCGCTGTTGAATGGCCCAAGCTTCATCCAAACTATGTGCAACACCTGAATCAGGGACATCAATACCGATTTTAATCATCGCTTGACGGAACTTTTCACGATCCTCGCCCTTATCAATCGCCTCTGGCTTAGCACCAATCAACTCAACATTGAACTTTTCTAAAACGCCATGACGCCATAAGTCTAAGGCACAATTGAGCGCCGTTTGCCCACCCATGGTCGGCAATAAGGCATCTGGACGCTCTTTTTCGATGATATTCGCTACCGTTTGCCAGGTAATGGCTTCAATGTAAGTGGCATCAGCCATATCCGGATCAGTCATGATGGTTGCCGGGTTAGAATTAACCAGCACCACACGATAACCCTCTTCACGTAAGGCTTTACAGGCTTGAGCACCTGAGTAGTCGAATTCACAGGCCTGACCAATGACAATGGGGCCAGCACCAATAATTAATACGCTTTTAATATCCGTTCTTTTGGGCATCGTCTTATTCCTTGTGATAGCTCGAGTTAGGCGCGACGCGCAGCCATGTTGGCAATAAATTCATCAAATAGGTAGGCTAAATCATGAGGACCTGGACTGGCTTCAGGATGCCCCTGAAAACTAAAGAAAGGCTTGTTAGCAAAGCGAATACCTTGGTTTGATTGATCGAATAACGAACGATGCGTCGCTTCAACACCAGCAGGAAGCGTAGATTCATCAACAGCAAAACCATGATTTTGCGCGGTAATTAATACTTTTCCTGAGCGCATATCTTGCACAGGATGATTACCACCATGATGACCAAACTTCATTTTTAGTGTTTTAGCGCCCGAGGCTAACGCCAATAATTGATGACCCAGGCAAATGCCATAAATCGGGGTGTCGCCTTGAATTAACTCTGCAATCGCCTCAATGGCATAGCCACAAGCTGCGGGATCACCGGGACCATTCGATAAGAAAATCCCATCCGGATTCAGTGCCTTCACTTCGCTGGCAGGCGTGTTGGCTGGAACGACCGTTAAACGACAACCACGCTCGGTTAGCATGCGCAGGATGTTGGTCTTAACCCCATAATCGTAAGCAACGACATGGTAAGGTAATTCTGCATCGTTTTTAACAGCAAACCCCTCACCTAAACGCCACTCGCCTTCACGGAAGGTATAACTCTGCTTAGCCGTGACTTCGATGGCCAAATCCATGCCATCTAGCCCCGCAAAGGCTTGCGCTTTGGCAATGGCGGCTTGTGCGTCAATTTCATCGGCTGCAATGATCACGCCATTCTGAGCGCCTTTTTCACGTAACACCCGGGTTAACTCGCGCGTATCAATGTCGGCAATAGCCACCACATTTTGCTGCACTAAATAGTCAGCAAGTGAATGTTGCGCGCGAAAACTGGAGTGCATTAAGGGCAAATCGCGAATGATGAGACCACTGGCCATGACAGCACCGCTTTCGGCATCCTCATCATTAACGCCAACGTTACCAATATGTGGATAGGTCAGCGTCACCAGCTGACGAAAATAGGAAGGATCCGTCAGAATCTCTTGATATCCAGTCATTGAGGTATTAAATACCACCTCACCTACGGTTTCTCCTGCAGCGCCAATTGACTCGCCCCAGAACAAACTGCCATCTGCCAATGCCAGTAACGCTTTCATCTACCCACTTCCCTATCTCTTTAACCCGAATGTCCTAATGCCAAAATTGCGATACAAAAAAACGGAGAAGGCAGAGCCAACTCCGTTTTTTACTGATTCTGTGATGTGACCCGTTGTTGTCAACACGTCTTAGTACTCCGCTAATTTTGGCCATTATAGCGCAAAATCAGCCCAATCGTCCAGCCGATTTATCTCAAACCCAGTACATCCTGCATATCATAGAGTCCCGCGGGTTGATGTGCCAACCAATGAGCAGCCCTGACAGCACCCTGTGCAAAGGTCAGACGCGATGATGCTTTATGGGTTAATTCAACGCGTTCACCCAATCCGGCGAACAACACCGTATGGTCACCTACCACGTCGCCTCCGCGTACGGTGGCAAAACCAATTTGTTGTGCAGGGCGCTCGCCGGTAATGCCCTCGCGACCGTAAACGGCGCATTGTTCTAAGTCCCAACCCAAGGCATCGGCTGCGGCTTGACCTAAACGCAAGGCGGTGCCAGAAGGCGCATCCACCTTGTAACGATGGTGAGCTTCGATCACTTCGATATCATAATCGGTTAGCACTTGAGCCGCCTTAGCTACCAAACCCAGCAGCAAATTCACACCGACACTAAAATTAGGCGCAAATACGATGGGAATCTGTTGTGCAGAGACTTTCATTTCATTCAATTCAGCGGCTGAAAAACCCGTCGTACCAATCACTATAGGTTTGCGTGCCGCAACACAAGCACTCATATAAGCCATAGTCGCTTCAGGACGAGTAAAATCAATCAGCACATCGAATAGACTACAATCGAGACGATCTTGTAAGGGGACATTGACCCGACCGAAACCCGTCATTTCACCTGCGTCCATGCCGGTTAAAGTCGAACCCGAACGCACAAAAGCCGCAGTCAACAAGCTTGATTTATCTTCCTGAACCGCTTGAACCAATGCACGTCCCATGCGTCCATTCACGCCCACTAGGGCAATTTTTTGTGCCATCTTATTTCCTTATTAGTCTTAATCCAATTGACGTGATTTCAATCCAGCTGATTATTTCGCATACCTTAATAGTACCGACGAACGCGCATTTTGCCGACTGGTGAAAATAATCAGCACATTACGTTGCTGTGGCGGTAAAGCAACCAAATGAGCACCATTCAGTCGTCCTTTGTAATAAGAGCGTTTTTCCGCATCTTCGGCCGAAAACAGCTCTAAATTACTGTTATTTTTTAAGGTAAATAACACGCCGCCTTGCTCGGGTTTGTATTCCACTTTTTCTAAAATGCCTTTCGGATCCATCACCGACCACCCCGAAGGTAAAATGACACTTTGTGACGGTACGGGTTTAACCACTTCTGGCTTGACCACTGCACTGGGCGCTGCAGGTTTTTTATCGCTAGGCACCACCACCGGGGCTTTAGGAGCATCCGCTTTTTCCGCAGGCGGTGGCACACAAGCAGCCAGCATCAGCGCAGACAGGGGAAGAAGATAACGAAAATCCATGAGCTATTCCTTTTAACATGGCCGAGAACGGGCTTTATTTTACCGCTAAATGCAGCTAGGGTCATGGATTAATTTACAGAAAAGCACCAAGGATCATAGTTGTAACCGCAAAAGAAAAAAGGAGACCCGAGAGCCTCCTTTCTACTGACAGCCTAGAACACTTACTTCAGCGCATCGTTAATAAACGATTTCACCGAATCCAGCCAACTGTGTGATTTCGGGTTATGAGTTGCCCCTTTACCCGAAAGGCTGGCGTCGAACTGACGTAACAGCTCTTGTTGTTCCGCAGTGAGGTTAACGGGTGTTTCCAAATGCACTTGGCAAATTAAATCACCTTGGCGCCCTGAACGCACCGATTTCACCCCTTTGCCGCCAATTTTGAACTTACGTCCTGTTTGCGTACCGGCTGGGATTTTCAAATTGACACGCCCATCTAACGTAGGCACTTCAATTTCGCCACCCAAAGCGGCCGTGGTGAAGGACAGCGGCATTTCGCAGAACAGCGTATCACCTTGACGCTTAAAGATAGCGTGCGGCTGCAAGCTGATGCGAACATAAAGATCACCCGGTGGTGCTCCCACATCCCCTGCTTCACCTTGTCCGCTCAAGCGGATGCGATCACCTTCGTCCACCCCAGCTGGAATGCTAACGGTAAGCGTTTTGTTACGGGTAACAAAGCCTTCGCCATGACATTTCGAGCAAGGTTTCTTGATGATTTTGCCCTTGCCATGACAGGTATGGCAAGTACGCTCGACAACAAAGAACCCTTGTTGTACGCGCACTTTGCCATGACCACCACAGGTCGAGCAGGTTTCCACACTAGAACCCTCAGCCGCACCTGACCCATGACAGCTGTCACAGACTTCGCGTCTGGGCACTTGAATGTCGATTTTAGCGCCAGAAACCGCCTGCTCTAAGGTTAGCGTCAAGCGATACTCTAAATCGTCCCCCGGACGCGGCCCATTAAAACCACGACCACCGCCACCAAAAATATCCGAGAAGATATCGCCAAAGCCACCAAAGCCGCCACCAAAACCTTGCCCGCCACCAAAACCTTGCCCGCCACCAAAACCACCTGCCGAACCATCGACACCGGCATGACCAAACTGGTCATAAGCAGAGCGTTTCTGCGCATCCGACAAAATTTCGTAAGCTTCTTTGATTTCCTTGAACTTTTCTTCAGCAGAAGCATCACCCGGATTGCGGTCCGGGTGATGTTTCATGGCGAGCTTTTTGTAGGCTCGTTTAATTTCATCCTCTGAGGCTGTACGCGACAGCCCCAGCGCTTCGTAATAATCCTTTTTTGCCATCGGATTTTACTTCTTCACTTCCTCGAACTCAGCATCAACGATGTCATCATCGCCACCTTTGTTCGGCTTAGTTGTGTTCGCATCGTGTGCTTGAGCACCCGCTGCACCGGCATTGCTTTCGGCGTAGGCTTTTTCAGCAATACCATGGCTCACTTTTGCCAGCTCTTCCGTTTTCGCTGTAATCGCGTCTTTGTCATCGCCCTTCATGGCTTCTTCCAGAGCTTTAACAGCCGCTTCTACTGCTGCTTTTTCTTCTGCCGACACTTTATCGTCGCCCAACTCTTTCACCGATTTATTAACCGAATGAATTAAGCTGTCTGCTTGGTTACGCGTTTCCACTAGCTCGCGCAGTTTTTTGTCTTCTTCCGCATGAGCTTCGGCATCGCGTACCATTTTCTCGATTTCAGCTTCCGACAAACCTGAGCTGGCTTTAATGACAATCGATTGCTCTTTGTTCGTCGCTTTATCTTTAGCCGACACGTTCAAAATACCGTTGGCATCAATATCGAATGTCACTTCGATTTGCGGCATACCACGTGGTGCAGGCGGAATGTCGGACAAGTCAAAACGACCTAACGACTTGTTACCGCTCGCCATTTCACGCTCACCTTGCAACACATGAATGGTTACGGCTGACTGGTTGTCATCCGCCGTCGAGAAAACTTGTGACTTACGCGTCGGGATAGTGGTGTTTTTCTCGATCAACTTAGTCATCACGCCGCCCATGGTCTCAATACCCAAAGACAAAGGAGTCACGTCTAACAGAAGAACGTCTTTCACGTCACCACCTAAGACACCGCCTTGAATAGCAGCACCAATGGCTACCGCTTCATCTGGGTTCACATCTTTACGTGGCTCTTTACCAAAGAAGTCTTTGACCGCTTTTTGCACCATCGGGATACGGGTTGAACCGCCCACCAAAATCACTTCATCGATTTCAGAAGCTGACAGGCCAGCATCTTTCAATGCAATACGGCAAGGCTCAATCGATTTTTTCACCAAGTCTTCAATCAGCGACTCAAACTTAGCACGCGTAATACGCATATTTAAGTGTTTGGGACCTGAAGCATCCGCCGTGATGTAAGGTAAGTTGATGTCGGTTTGTTCGCGTGACGACAACTCAATCTTCGCTTTTTCTGCCGCTTCACGCAGACGCTGCAAGGCCAAGGGATCGTTTTTCAGATCAACGCCCTGTTCTTTCTTGAACTCAGTGACGATATGCTCAATCACCAACTGGTCAAAGTCTTCACCACCCAAGAAGGTATCACCATTGGTTGCCAATACTTCGACTTGTTTGTCGCCATCTAGGTCGGCAATTTCGATGATAGAAACGTCAAAAGTACCACCACCTAAGTCGTAAACAACAATCTTGCTATCGCCTTTCGATTTTTTATCGACTCCGTAAGCCAAAGCGGCTGCAGTCGGCTCATTAATGATACGTTTCACTTCTAAGCCCGCAATTTTACCGGCATCTTTAGTGGCTTGACGTTGTGCATCGTTAAAGTAGGCAGGTACAGTAATCACGGCCTCAGTGACTGGCTCACCCAAGTAATCTTCAGCGGTTTTTTTCATTTTCATCAGAACACGGGCAGAAATTTCTGGCGGCGCCATTTTCTTACCATGTGCTTCAACCCAAGCATCACCATTGTCGGCTTTAACAATGCCGTAGGGTACCATTTCGATGTCACGCTGAACTTCTTTGTCAGTAAATTTACGACCGATTAAGCGTTTCACCGCGTGCATGGTGTTTTTGGGATTGGTAATCGCTTGGCGTTTTGCTGTTTCACCGACTAATACTTCGTCGTCGTTGGTAAAAGCCACAACCGAAGGGGTGGTACGAGCGCCTTCGCTGTTTTCGATTACTTTAACACTGCCACCGTCCATCACAGCAACACAAGAGTTGGTTGTACCTAAGTCAATACCGATAATTTTAGCCATCTTTCCTAAACTCCTAAAAAATTTAACAATCCGTTGAACCGTTTATGGTGATAGATGATGACACTTTCAAGTGTTCAATCATGCTATTTTTTTATGGTTACTTTTAAACGCTTACTTTTTCTACTTCTGTCAGTTTTGTGATCATTATGAGGCAGCCGAAACGACAACGCGTGCAGGACGCACCACGCGACCATGTAGTTTATAACCCTTCTGTACGGTAAACATGACGGTATTAGGCTCATGGTCTTTACTGGGTTGCATGGTCATAGCTTCATGTTCTTGTGGATTGAATGGATGGCCGGTTGGGTCAACCGCTTCCACATGGAAACGCGCCATCACATCTTGGAACATTTTAAGGGTCATTTCCAAACCCTGACGAATGGTATCTTGCTCGTTTACGGCTTGACTGGAAGCTTGCAACCCCATTTCCATACTGTCTAGCACGGGAATCAAATCAGTAATCATGCGTTCTAGCGCAAATTTTTTGGCATTATCAATTTCACGCTCAGTACGGCGACGCAGATTTTCCATATCTGCCTGCAAACGTAGCAGACTGTCAAAGTGTTGAGCGGCTTGCGCTTGCGCTTCGGCCAGTAAAGCTTGAACGTCTTGTTCAACGGCACTTTGCTCTGTTGCAGATGCGTTTACCTGATCTTCGGCTTCAACCGCGTTATGCTGCTCTGGTGTATTACTCATAAAATCTCCCTAACCTGGTCTATTCATTCAAACATTTTTGATATGGGGACGATCAGGCTGACTTTCAAGAGGTATGACCCGATAAAAAACAAAGCAAAAAGAACATTCGTTCTATCTGTTATTTTTTGAGCGCTCATGTTAACCTAATGGGAAATTTTAACAAGAATGGCGGTCAGTCATGCATTTTGCCCGTATTGGTATTATTGCAAAACGAAATTCAACAGCAGCTTGGCAGATGGTCGGCATGTTAACGCAACTACTGCGTAAGCAGGGTTGTAGCGTGCAATTAGACGAGGACAGTGTTACCACCAATCCCGCCATGGAAGATCAACCCCCTAGCTTACCGCGACATTTATTAGCGCAAGCGGTTGATTTGGTCATTGTGGTGGGGGGTGATGGCACGTTTCTAGAAACCGCACGCAATATCGTCAACTGGCAGCGCCCTATTTTGGGCATTAATCTGGGGCGTTTAGGCTTCTTAACTGACATTCCCGCGGCACAAATGGAAGAGATGGTTTTGGCTGTGTTGGCTGGTCAGTTTGAAATAGAACAACGGTTAATGTTGCGTGTGCGCATAGAGCGCGATGGCGAAACCCTTTACGATCAATTGGCACTGAATGATGTGGTGTTACATAAAGTACACATGGAACACATGATTGAGTTTGAAGTAGTGATCGATAATCGCTTCGTGCAATCGCAACGCTCAGATGGTTTGATTATTGCCACACCAACAGGCTCAACTGCTTATGCCTTATCGGCTGGTGGTCCGATTTTACAGCCATCACTCGAAGCCTTAACGCTGGTATCGATTAATCCTCATTCGATGAGTAATCGCCCTATTGTCGTAGCCAGTACCAGTCGTATCGAAATTCATTCTGGCGAGCAACGCAAAGAACCGGCACAAGTTACCTGCGATGGTCATGTGAAGTTCGATCTGATGTCTTCTGACCGCATTTTTATTGAGCGCCATAGTCACGTGGTTTCCATGGTTCACCCTCGCCCACACGATCACTTTTTAATGCTGCGTCAAAAATTACATTGGGGAGAAAAGCTGTAAATGTTACTAACACTCCACATTCGTAATTTTGTTTTAGTTGATGAAGCACAACTAAACGTTGAAGCGGGATTAACGGTTTTAACCGGGGAAACGGGCGCTGGTAAATCCTTACTGCTCGATGCATTGGGAGCGGTTTTAGGCGATAAAGCGCAACCTTTTTGGGTGCGTCCAGGCAGTGATAAAGCGGAAGTCAGTGCTGAATTTAATGTATCGGTATTACCAAGTGCCCAACAGTGGCTGGCAGAGCAAGAATTAGCCGATGAGGATATCTGCTTGCTCAGACGTGTCATCAATAGCGATGGACGCAGCAAGGCCTACATTAATGGCACCAGTGTGACACTAGGACAACTGCGTCAGCTAGCCGAAATGCTGATTGAGCTACACAGCCAGCACGAGCATCACGCCTTGCTTACGGCTCAGCGTCAGCTGACGCTGGTTGATACTTGGAGTCAGAACCATGACTTACGCAAACAGGTAAAACAAGCTTGGCAAGCATGGCACAGCCTCTATCAACAGCAACAACAGCTGCTAACTAGCGAACAACAACGTCAAGAACGCTTAACCCTGTTACGCTTCCAAGCCGATGAGTTGAAAGACATGAACCTTGAAGAAGGCGACTACGAAACGCTAACCAGTGAACATGCTCGACTGGCTCATGCGGCTGAAATTACACAACACCTACAACAAACCCTGTCTCTATTCGAGCACGACCGCCAGGGCATTTTAGGGCAACTCAATCAAGGGTTACGCTTGCTCGAAAGCATTCAAGCACACGATGCCAGTTTGACACCCTTAATTGAACAATTCCAAGCCAGTGTGGTGGAGCTAGGTGACATTCAAGACCAACTGCATCACCGCGCGCGACACACCCTAGTCGATGACCACCGATTAGCTGAATGTGAGAGCCAACTGTCTGAATTACACCGCCTGAGCAAAAAATATTTTGTCACGGCGGATGAATTGTGGCGCAAAAAAGCCGACATTACGAACGAACTGGACCAACTCACCGCTCAGGATGCCAATCGAGATTCCTTAGCAGAAGCCTGCGAGCAAGCCTTAACTCGCTATCAACAGTTGGCACAACAACTCAGTGAACAGCGTCAATCGGTGGCACCGCAACTGGCCGCACTCGTGATGCAAGAATTGCATCAGTTGGGCATGACACACAGTCGTTTAGAATGGCGTTTTAATGCGCTCACACAACCTCATAGTCATGGGATCGATCAGTGCGAAATTGTCTTCTCTGCCAATCCGGGGCAAACACTCTACCCGATGAGCAAAGTGGCTTCAGGTGGTGAATTGGCGCGCATTAGTTTAGCGATTGAAGTCTGTGTTGCCGAACAAATTGCCTTACCGACGCTCATTTTTGATGAAGTCGATGTCGGTGTTGGTGGCGGTATTGCCGATAGTATTGGTCAGAAACTGGCGAAAATTGCCCAACACAAGCAGGTGCTGTGCATTACCCACCAAGCGCAAGTGGCGGCTTGGGGCGATCAGCATTGGCATATTGCCAAACAAACCGATGGTGAGCAGACCATAACACAAGTGCGAACAGTGGATTCAGCTCAACGTATCGAAGAATTATCTCGTATGGTCGGCACGCAAGAAGCCAGTCAGGAAACCCTCGCTCATGCCGAGCAAATGTTAGCGAGAACAACGCGGAAAAAACAATCCGCTTAATTGATATCTTTAACAGCAGAGAGCTGATCTTTAAACAGGCTAAGGACGATTGATAACTTATTGTTGCAACACTCGTTCGTGGTGAGCTCGTCGAACCACTGGTTGCTTACCTGTACCCATTCGACAAGCTCAGGATGAACATTAATGTATTGAATTTTACAAACTCCGTTCGCGCTGTGCTTGTCGAAGCGGTGATTAAAGATCACATGAAATTAAGCATTAACCAAGGAACTGCCAAACTCAATAACACCAACACCAGAATCAACGCGAGCAACCAGCGAAGGATCTTTAAGGCAGGCACCACCAGCCAAGCCACTAATAGCCCTAAAAAGACAATGGCTAAGGCTTCAATCATAATGAGCTAATGGTCGATAAAGGCCAATCATAAGTCGGATCACCGACAGCAATAAACGGCGGATTTTCCAGCGTATCACGCGCGTTGTAACTGAGCGCTTGCCCATCTAAACCACACACTAATCCGCCTGCTTCCGACAAAATCACTTGTGCGGCGGCTGTGTCCCACTCACTGGTTAAGCCAAATCGGGGATACACATCGGCTAACCCTTCAGCGATGCGACACATTTTCAACGAGCTACCTAACTCACTTAATTGATATTCAGGCAAATGGGCTAAAAAGGTGCGTGTTTTTTCGCCACGTCGTGTGGCAGAAAAACCGGTCAACACGCGCATGGGATGCGCAATGGGCGCCACCTGAATCGGTTGACGCTCTCCAGATTGCCAACGCCAAGCTCCCTGCCCCGAAACAGCACTATAACCAACCGCTTCCACAGGAGAATAAACCACACCCAACACCGGTTGATGATCCACAATCAAAGCAATATTGACCGAAAACCCGGCATTACCGCGAATGAATTGTCGCGTTCCATCCAAGGGATCAACCAGCCATAAACGCCTAAGCTGCAACCGCTCCGAGACAGCCAGCTGTTGCTCCATTTCTTCACTTAACACCAGAATATCGGGCGTTAATTCAGCTAAGGCTTGCTGAATCAAGGCATCTGCGGCTTTGTCAGCACGTGTTACCGGAGAGCCGTCGGCTTTGGCATCAAAGTGAACGGCAGCACTAAAGTAAGGCATGATGACCTCACCAGCGCGCACCGCAATCTGCTCTACTGCCGATAACAATGCCATGCTATCCAAGGTCATGTTGCTGACCGACTCGCCAAATGGCGTTTCGCTAACCACAGGGCGGCAATAGAACGTGCTTCGGTAAAATCCTCTCGCATCATCAGTGCATCCAAATTATCCCAACGCCAAGCAATCACTTCCAAGGGTTCGGGCTCATCACCTTCGGCTGAAGCCGGTGTCAATTCTTGGGCTAACACCACATGAATAGCATGGGTCATGTAAGCCGGTGCTAGGGTAAGCGGAACATGAAGTGGCGTAAGCGATTGTGCGGCATAGCCGACCTCTTCCATACACTCACGCAAAGCGGCTTCGAGTGGCGTTTCACCTGCGTCAATTTTACCCTTGGGGAAACCCAACTCATAACGTCCCGTACCTGTACCCCATTCTCGAATGAGCAAAAAATGATCGTCGTCCAACAAAGGCACCACCAATACCGCACCATGACCGCGCGTAACCAGACGCTCATAAGTCCGTTCAGCGCCATTACTGAATATCAGCTGTTGTTGCTCAATACAAAAATGGCGCGATTGCGCCATTTGTTGTTGTGCTACGACCTTGGGCGGACGGGCGCTCATTAATGAGCGTCCTTAGCATCATGCCCTGAATGACCATGATTGGCATCGCCATGTTCAGGATGTTCATGACTCTTGTGTAGTAAATACAATGCCAATGAAATCAAGGAAATGGCTATCGAAAAATAGACTAAATCCATAATACCATTCGGTTGAAAGTGGATGGCATGTTCAAAGAAAATAACCACTAGAATCATCAAGATAACACTTGCCAAACGACTTTTTAAATCGTCCAACGATTCAATGATTAAGACTTTACTTGAACGCTCATTTTGAGCACAATCAATGTCAGAAATAAACAACTCGTAAATACCAAACGCAAAAATCAGCAACACAATCGCCAGTAAGAATCCATCTACCGAGCCAACAATGTGCGCTACCGTATTGGCACGCAATTCTTCACGCGCAGCATCATCGAGTGCTGCATAATGGGTTAAATGCGCCAAGGTGTAATAAACATCAATCACCGTGACGTAAAATAAGGCGAAGGCGGCTAACATCGAACAAATGACCGCCGCATAAACCACTAAACGACTGCGCCATAGGGCGCCTTCAAACAAGCGCTCGAACAAAGAAGGGTTTTGCATTTATGAATTCTCCTCTACCATGGTTTCTAAGGTTAGGTGATGATTGGTATAAATGCAAATATCACCGGCAATTTTCAAACTTTTTTCAACAATTTCAGCCGCCGTTAAGTCGGTATTTTCCCACAAAGCGGTTGCGGCTGAGGTAGCATAACTACCACCACTACCAATCGCCACTAAGGACTTTTCTGGTTCAATAACATCGCCATTCCCGGAAATCACCAGCATACCGCTTAAATCAGCGACAATTAACATGGCTTCCAGACGACGCAAGGCACGATCGGTACGCCAATCCTTCGCCATTTCGACCGCTGCACGCAATAACTGCCCCGAATGGGCTTGTAATTTGGCTTCAAAACGCTCAAACAAGGTAAATGCATCTGCCGTTGCGCCGGCAAATCCGGCTAATACCTTACCTTGATTGAGGCGTCGCACTTTACGTGCATTACCTTTCATCACCACATGACCCAGGGTCACTTGACCGTCGCCACCCATGGCCAGCATATTGCCTTTACGTACACACAAAATCGTGGTTGAATGCATTTCAATACTACTCATTCAAACGGTTTCCTCTTAATCAATTAAAGACGGTTTCAGCGCACCTAAACGCGCCAGCCAAATCCCCATCACGTCCACAAACTGCTGCAAAAACAAGGTGTCAGCCGCTTCATTAAACAAACTGTCTCCGCGTCCTAACACCAATACACCGTAGGCTTGTCCAAAAGCGCTCAGGCGAAACGCACAGCCAGATAACACGCCCGTTGCACCCCAGACCTCAGTCGGAAAAGCCGACACAGCACCAAAGGCCAATGCATTGCTTTGCATGTGCGCTAGAAAATAGCCCATATTTTCCGTCGGCACCGCTTTAGCCAAACTCGCATTAGGCTGCCCCCAAAGCTGGACATCGCGTAAGTCAAAACGTTGTTTTAACCCCTGTTGAATCAGCACAATCGCCTGATCCAAGGTTTGGGCTTGCATCACTTCTAAGGTCAAATCATGTAAATTCAGTTGTAAGCGTGCATTATCTTCAATGGCTTCCATCATTTCCGACAAGGAAGCTTCAAGCTGAGCTTGGCGCTGTTGCGTTAACTGCAACTGTTTATCAACAAATGAAACGACTTTCGCCGAACTCAATTGAGTTGATATGGATTCACTCATGCGTCAATCATGCCTTTGAAAACGGTTTCAGCCGGTCCAGTCATCCACAGGGGTTCACTTTCATCGCCCGACCAGCGAATCATCAAATCGCCGCCCAACAAGCTGACCCTGACCTGCTCGTCAACCAAATCAGCCGAACGCAATGCCGCCATCGCTGCCGATGCCCCCGTACCACACGCCTGAGTTTCACCTGAACCCCGCTCGTAAACACGCAAACGCACCTGCTCACGACTGACAATCTGCACAAAACCGACATTGACGCTTTCAGGGAAAATATCCGCTCTAGCTTGTAAGGCTGCGCCAATGCCAACCACATCAGCCTCATCGATGTTATCGACTTCAATCACCGCATGCGGATTACCCATAGAAACGGCATAAAAAGTCACCACGTCATCACCCAAGGTCAACAAATAATGCGGCGCACGAATCAGGGTTAAGGGAATGTCTTGCGACTCAAAACGCGGAGCGCCCATATTGACGCGCACACCATTGGCTTCATGATAGAGTTTAATGATGCCTGAAGCCGTTTCAACGATTAACTCGTCTTTATCCGACAAACCCTGTTCACGCACAAAACGAGCAAAACAACGCGCACCATTGCCACACTGAGCCACTTCTGAACCGTCGGCATTGAAAATACGATAACGAAAGTCAACGCCCGCCTGCTGCGCCCTTTCCACCAACAACAATTGGTCAAAGCCCACACCAGTGTGACGATTCGCCCAGCGACGAATCTGCTCTGACGACAGTTGAACATTTTGATGAATGGCGTCAAACACCATGAAATCATTGCCTAAGCCATGCATTTTGAAGAAAGTTAAATTGGCCATAACGCGCCGCTTGCATCCCAATGGTTCACTGTAATGTACTTATTATAACGTGCAATGCGATCGTGATTGTGAGAACAGCCGATATTTAGCCCTTCACCGTCGTTCAACATAAGGCTTAAAATCGTGCCTAAGCCGCTCCGCTATTGACCAACCAAACTCTAGCCAACCAAACACCCAGCGCCGTTCCCACTAAGGAAAAAGCGACATTCGCCAACACATTCAACCCTGCTAACCCCTGTTTACCATTTATCCACAACGTGTAAGTATCCCAAGAAAAGCTCGAAAAAGTGGTAAAACCACCTAAAAAACCAATCACCAGTAACAAACGCCATACCGGGTCGGCATGTAACCACTCTTGCAAGGCAATGAGTGCAAAACCGATGGCAAATCCACCAATGGCATTAACACTAAAGGTTCCCCAAGCAAAGCCGCCCACTCCCATCACGAGATTAACTTGATGCGCCAACCAGTAGCGCAACACCGAACCTGCTGCTCCCCCGATCGCTACCGCTGCTAAGGCGCTGAACGACATCATGATGACTCGACTCCTTGCTGTTCCTGATCCAAACTCTGCCAAAAAGCCAAGCGTTGACGAATCGTCTGCTCATAACCTCTATCAACAGGCTGATAAAAAACAGGGGGTGGCTCAGCTAAGACATCGGGAAAATAACACTCACCTGCCGCATAAGCATGAGGTTCATCGTGCGCATAGCGATAGCCCTTACCATAGTCTAAGCTGGCCATTAAACGTGTAGGCGCATTACGTAGGTGTAGCGGCACATCAAGACTGGGCATCGTTGACACAGCTTTACGTGCCGATTTGTATGCCATGTAAACGGCATTGGACTTAGGCGCCGTCGCCAAATAAGTGACCGCTTGTGCTAACGCCAACTCGCCTTCAGGACTACCCAGTAATTGATAAGCATTGAGTGCATCTAAGGCAACCGTTAACGCTCGCGGATCGGCATTAGCGATTTCCTCGCTGGCCATACGCACCAAACGACGCGCCAAATACAGCGGATCACAACCCCCGTCTAACATACGGGCAAACCAGTACAGAGCAGCATCGACCGACGAACCTCTAACCGCTTTATGTAAGGCAGAAATTTGATCGTAAAAGGCTTCGCCTTCCCGATCAAAACGCCTAACTTGTCCACCCGACAAAGCAATCTTCACCGACTCAGCGGAAATCAACATTGAGTCAGCGCCTTCGTTCTCCGCTTCAGCAAAATCGGCTAGTTGTTCTAACAAGTTCAGTAGTTTTCTTCCGTCACCATCGGCATAAGCCAACACCCAAGGTTGCGCACTGGCTTCAAGCGTCAGACGCGCCCATTGCTGCTCTTGCGCCAAGTGTTCTAGCCCTCGTTCTAGCAACTGAACCAACTCCGTTGTCGTCAGTGACTTGAGCACATACACCCGCGCCCGAGACAAGAGTGCGTTATTTAAAGCAAAGGAAGGATTTTCAGTCGTCGCACCAATGAGGGTCAGTAACCCACTTTCGACAACGGGCAACAAGGCATCTTGCTGAGCTTTATTAAAGCGGTGAATTTCATCGACAAACAGCACTGAGCGTTGACCCAGCAACTGGTCAGCCTTAGCCTCGTCAATCATGCGCTTAATTTCTTTCACACCATCATGAACAGCTGAAATAGCGCGCCAGTGCGCCCCCGAAGCTTCAGCAAGCAAGCGCGCTAAACTGGTTTTTCCCGTACCCGGAGGCCCCCAAAGAATCATCGACTGTAAACGCCCTTTAGCCAGCATTTGCGCTAAGGGCTTGCCTGCACCCAACAGATGTTGTTGCCCTAAGACTTCAGACAACTGACGCGCACGAAGGCGCTCTGCTAAGGGTGCTGCCACCGACACTACTGAGGATTTCCAATGATGTCGATATTCGGCGCCGGACGATATTCAAACTGACTGGGATTCATGGGTATGTTGCGTTTCGCACTTTTGAAACTGACGCGAGTTTCCTTACCATCCGAACCCGTAATAACCACTTCTTTCATCACATCGCCTTGCAACGCTAGCTCAATAAACGCAATTTCTTGCGTGCCGCCTTTCTTATTTTGCAAATCGAACCACATCAAGCCATCGCCTCTGTCTTCTAATTTGCGTGTATTATAACGCTGCGCAATCGGTTGGCTGCTCGCTAACCAACTAATCGGTAAGTCTTTGTCGATTTCAGACAAGGCATAAACCATCACTTGCGCTAAGGCAGGTTGATAAATCCATAAATTGACGCCATCGGCGACGATATCCATTTTTTGTGGGCCTTTGTCGTAGCGCCAGTTAAACTTACCGGGACGCTGCACCCACACTTTACCCGATGATTTTTCCTCACGAAACCCTTGCGCCTCTTTCACCACTTGCGTGAACTCGGCCTCATAGCTGGTCATGCTATCTAGCGCTTTTTCCACTTCCGGGGCGGCTGCCCACGCTGACCATGAGGCGACAAAGATCACTAAACCAATCAAACTTTTTAACACACTGCGTCCTTTATTCAATTCCGAGTACTTCACGATTGCCATTCGGCTGTTGCGCACTGACCAAACCGGCTATTTCCATGGCTTCCACAATGCGTGCCGCTCGGTTATAACCAATTTTGAAACGGCGCTGCACACTAGAGACCGATACCCGACGCGCTTCAATCACAAACGCCACCGCTTCATCGTAAAGTACGTCTTTTTCTGCCCCGCCCGCTTCATCATCAAACAAGCCTGTCAAAGACGCCGAACCACCACCTAGAGCTGCTGCCGGATCTAGAGTGACATATTCAGGCGTTCCCTGTGTCTTCAAAAATTCAACGACCCGATGCACTTCATCATCAGAAACAAAAGGACCATGTACCCGCTGTGGAATACTCATACCATTGCCTAAGTAAAGCATGTCGCCACGCCCTAACAATTGGTCAGCTCCCATTTGATCGAGAATGGTGCGCGAGTCAATTTTAGAAGCCACCTTAAACGAAACCCTAGCCGGAATATTGGCTTTAATCAATCCCGTGACCACATCAACCGAAGGACGTTGCGTTGCTAAAACCAAATGAATACCGGCTGCTCGTGCCTTTTGCGCCAAACGCGCAATTAGCTCTTCAATCTTTTTACCCACCACCATGAATAGGTCGGCAAATTCATCGACAATGACCACAATATAAGGCAAGGGTTCTAACGTTGGCATCGGTGGTGCCATATCAAAAGTACCCATCATCGGCATGGTGGCAGTTGGGTCAATCAGCGGTTTACCGGCATCGATGGCGGCTTGAACTTTCTCGTTATAACCGGCAATATTACGCACACCCAGTTTCGACATGAGCTGATAACGTCGCTCCATCTCCACCACACACCAGCGCAGTGCATTAGCCGCTTCGCTCATATCGGTAACAACTGGTGCTAATAGATGCGGAATGCCTTCATAAACAGACAATTCCAGCATTTTGGGGTCAATCATAATGAATTTCACTTCATCAGCCGTCGCATGATAAAGCAAGCTGACAATCATCGCATTTACCCCAACCGATTTACCCGAACCCGTTTGACCGGCGACCAGAGCATGGGGCATTTTGGCCAAGTCAGCGACAACCGGCCGACCAGCGGTATCCTTACCCATGACTAAGGGCAAAGTCATGCTCGTATGCTGATAAACATCGGAAGACAGGACTTCGCGGAAGCTAATCGACTCTTGTACCGGATTGGGAATCTCAATACCAATCACTGATTTCCCGGGAATAATATCAACGACACGCACTGCCAATACCGACATAGAGCGCGCTAAGTCTTTAGCCAAATTGGTGATTGAACCCACTTTCACGCCCGGTGCGGGTTGCAATTCAAATAGCGTCACCACGGGACCAGAAACAATGCCCACCACATCGGCTTTAATGTTATATTCTTTCAGCGTCTGCTCTAGCAACACGCCCATCGACTCCAACACTGATTTGTCAATTGAATGAACTTGCTGGGGAATATCATCTAACAGCGTTAGCGACGGCAAGCTAGCCGGTTTGGTTCCATCTTCACTCACCAGCGTCACATCACGATCATCTCGCACTTTCATCGCCATATCCAGCATCGCCGCAAGATGTTCAGACGACTCTGACTCTTCCTCAGTAGGCAGCGGGCTTTCTGACACAGTTACAATCGGTTTAACCGGCTTGGCTTCAACAGAGTGCGTGGCGCTAACAGGACTAGGCAAAGGTGAATCCAAACTCGAAACAGCTGGCTTAGTCGTTGTTGCAGGCTGAGGTGTAACTGGTTGAACCAAGCCAGGAATGCTGACCGCTTGACCCGACCAACTTGGCGTATCCAATAAATCAACGGGTTTGAAATGCTCACCCACAGCACGCTCCGGCACGGCTGGACGACCTAAAATCAATCGAGCAATGCGCCCTTTTAGTTCTGACCAAGCAGACACGAGTGAGGCAATCAACACTTGTTGTGTGGGTAAAACACGCTCACCCCGTCGCCAAGCTTGGTATTTTTCCACCAACCAATCGGCAAAGGATAGCAAGGCGGGCTTCCACTGTTCTTGCCAGCTTTCTAACGTCCAGTGCCAAGATAACCATAAAACTTCACCGGTCACATCAACCAGTTGCAATAGTGTTATGCCGACAATCCAACTAAAGGCCAAGGCAAAAAAAGATAACAACAATAGGGTAGCGGCTAAGCGATCAATGGTCGATACCATGAATTGCGCTAGCGCATAGCCCCACATGCCGCCACCCGAATAAGGCAAGGGTACAAACCAATCTTGTCCATTCAAATAGAGAGATGCCAGTGCCGCACCGGTTGAAAGCAACAAAAACAAACTGGCAGAAGAAATAATGAGTTGGCGACGATTCAATTCAGTCTGCGTTACCCGAATACGAAACACCACCCAACTAACTAAGGCCACACCAAAGGGAACAGCATAAGCAAAAACACCGAATAGAAACAGCAAGAAGGAAGCAATCCACGCTCCCGTCGCATCACCCCAATTGTAGAGCTTACCTTCGGCGGTTCCGGATGAGAAAAATCCAGCATCACGTGGATCGTAACTAAATAGCACCAAAAACAGGAAAAGCGCCAGCACAAAGCCAATCAGCAAGCCCCACTCATGCGTCAGTAAGCCATTAAACTGCTCAGAACGCTGACGCAGGCGAGCAATCAAACCTAACGCTGGTTTTTGTGAAGCTCGCAAGTGTGTGCCAGACGGCGAAGTCTGCATGAAATGCCCTTATGAAAGTGTCGATTAAAACAATGGGCTCATTTTAACCGAGTAGGCCACAATAAACCAACGTAAGCGAAGGATAAGAACAATTAAAGGGCTTTTACTTCGATCTTACCAAACTTATTAGCGAAACTTTGCGGACGTAACGCCAAGGCTGACCCAACCTGATGCGCTAACTGACGATAATGTTGCGCAATTTCACCCTCTGGCTCTGCCACCATGGTTGGCTTGCCACTGTCGGCTTGCACACGAATGCTCATGGTTAAGGGTAACGAGGCTAAGAGCTTAACATTAAAGTCTTGCGCCATTTTCGCACCACCGCCCTCGCCAAAAATAGGTTCAACGTGACCACACTGACTACAAACATGCAACGCCATGTTCTCGACAATACCCAATACCGGAATATTGACCTTCTCGAACATTTTGAGGCCTTTACGCGCGTCAATCATGGCTAAGTCTTGCGGTGTGGTGACAATGACCGCACCGGCAACGGGAATTTTTTGCGCCATGGTCAATTGGGTGTCGCCTGTACCAGGGGGTAAATCGACAATCAGATAATCTAAAGTTCCCCAATTGGTTTCATTAAGCAGTTGCATTAAGCTACCCGTGACGACTGGACCACGCCAAATCATCGGTGAATCAGGTTCAACTAAAAAGCCGATCGAATTGACCTTAACGTCATAAGCTACTAAAGGCTCCATGGTTTTACCATCGACACTATGTGGCATTTTACCCACTAAGCCAAACACCGTTGGCATGCTCGGACCGTAAATGTCAGCATCTAACACGCCCACTTTAGCACCTTCACTGGCCAAGGCCAGCGCTAAGTTAGCCGAGGTGGTACTTTTACCCACACCACCCTTACCAGAGCCAACGGCAATAATATTGGTAATACCGGAAATGGGCTCGATATTGCCTTGAGTTTGACGCGCCAGCACTTTCAGCACAAAATCAACCTGGCTAATCTTCACGCCTGCTGCCAAAGCTTTAGCTTCAATCTGTTGTTGCCAATTTGCCCAGAGACTTTTCGCTGGGTAAGGCACTTCAAAAACCAGTGACAATCCCAACACGCCCTGACGCGCATCAACAAGCCAGTCATTCAGTGTTTGCCCTGAAAAGGCATCTACCACCTCGTCAAGTAAACGAGCGAGTTGTGCTTGTGTATCGGCATTAAGCTCACGTGCAAAGAGTTTGTTCAACCAGCTTTTCATGAAAGCCCCTCGTTAATTCAATCATATTTATAGGATGGGGGTCTGGGAGAAGGTTTAGTATTAGCCAAGACATACCAAAGCTGTGACACCTTCCCCTAGAGGTCAAAAATGACTAACGAGCAACTCACCGAGTTGTCTCGTTTTAGTCGTTAAACATCCATGGCATGGAGATTCGGCGTGCATCTTCATAACGCTTGATTTCGTCCGCGTGCTGCAACGTTAAACCAATGTCATCCAGACCGTTCAGCAGGCAATGCTTGCGGAAAGCGTCTACCGTAAAACCAATTTGCTGACCAGAAGGTGTGGTAATGGTTTGCGAAGGCAGATCAATGGTTAATTGATAACCTTCATTAGCTTCCACTTCTTCAAAAAGCTGTTGCACTAATTCATCTGATAAAACAATGGGTAAGATACCATTCTTAAAGCTATTATTGAAAAAGATATCGGCATAGCTAGGCGCGATGATGGCATCAAAGCCATAGTCTTTCAATGCCCAAGGCGCGTGTTCGCGCGATGAACCACAGCCAAAATTTTGACGTGTCAGCAGAATCTTAGCGCCTTGATAACGCGGCTGATTCAATGAAAAATCGGGGTTAATGGGACGATGTGTGCAATCCATATCGGGTTCGCCAATGTCCATGTAACGCCATTCGTCAAAAGCAAAAGGACCAAAACCAGAACGCTTAATCGACTTCAAAAACTGTTTCGGAATAATGGCATCGGTATCGACGTTAGCACGATCTAAGGGCGCAACCACAGCGGTTAATGTTGTAAATTGATACATGAATAAACTCCTTCTTCGTTACGCCATCACACTACGCACATCGACAAAATGACCCGCCACCGCTGCCGCTGCCGCCATAGCAGGACTGACCAAGTGAGTGCGTCCACCCGCCCCTTGGCGACCCTCAAAGTTACGATTCGATGTCGAAGCACAGTGTTTACCAGCTGGCACACGATCCGCATTCATCGCCAAGCACATTGAACAGCCTGGTTCGCGCCATTCAAAACCGGCAGCGGTGAAAATCTTATCCAAGCCTTCTTTTTCAGCCTGTTGTTTGACCAAACCCGAACCGGGAACCACCAAAGCCATTTCCACTGAGTCGGCAATTTTTTTACCTTTAAGTACCGCCGCTGCCTGACGCAAGTCTTCGATGCGCGAATTGGTGCATGAGCCAATAAACACCACATTGACAGGAATATCGGTTGCCTTCATACCGGGCTTCAAACCCATGTAATCGAGCGCACGACGAATACTACCGGCTTTAACGGCATCCGTCTCTGCTTCCGGATCGGGCACAGCGCCATTGACCGGAATAACCATTTCAGGCGAAGTTCCCCAAGAAACCTGTGGTGCAATGTCTTCACCCTGCAATACCACTTCCGCATCGAACACCGCATCATCATCCGAGTACAGGTGTTTCCAAGCTTCAATCGCCTGAGCCATCACCTCACCCTTAGGCGCAAACGGACGACCTTGCACATAAGCAATGGTCTTCTCATCCGGTGCAACCATACCCGCACGCGCACCGGCTTCAATGGACATATTACAAATGGTCATACGCCCTTCAACCGACAAGTCACGAATAACCTGACCGGCGAACTCGATGGCATAACCTGTGCCGCCCGCCGTACCAATCTTACCGATAATCGCCAGCACCACATCCTTCGCCGTCACACCCGGTTGCAATTTTCCTTCCACGCGAATGCGCATGTTTTTCATTTTTTTCTGCAACAAACATTGCGTTGCCAACACATGCTCGACTTCGGAAGTACCGATACCGAAAGCCAAAGCACCCACAGCGCCATGCGTCGAAGTGTGCGAATCACCACAAACCACGGTCATGCCCGGCAAGGTCAGCCCTTGTTCAGGTCCCACCACATGCACGATACCCTGACGAATATCGCCCATTTTGAATTCGGTAATACCGAACTCGCTGGCGTTTTTGTCGAGCGTTTGTACTTGGATACGCGAAATGGGATCGACGATGGCATCAACACCACCGGCACGATCGGTGGTTGGCACATTATGATCAGGCACAGCGGCATTGGCCGAAACGCGCCAAGGCTTACGATGCGCAATACGCAAGCCTTCAAAGGCTTGTGGACTGGTCACTTCATGCACTAATTGACGATCAATATAAATGAGCGCCGTACCATCGGCATCCATGCGAACCACATGTTGATCCCAAAGTTTGTCGTAGAGTGTTTTTCCAGCCATTTTTCACTTCCTCATTCAGCACTTCTTCAAAGAAGGCGATTACTTAATTCCATAGATCTTATTGTACAAAATCATTGAAACAAGATTCTTGCATTTTATGGCATAAAAACATCTTTAATTACCATAAAAAACTAAAATCCTAACGATTCTAGCAAGATTAAATCAATATCCAATCTGTAGCGCAATAAAATCTAAATGCAAAAGCACCGCCGTAGCGGTGCTTCATTCCGGTTAACGCCTTATTCGGCCTTAGCGGGAATCGCGGTCTGATCCACGTCTTTCATGGTTAAACGCACTTTACCCTGTTTATCGAGTTCCATGACGTAAACATTGACTTCTTGTCCTTCAGAGAGGTACTTGCTGACATCCTCAACACGCTCATGCGCGATTTGTGAAATGTGCACCAGTCCATCTTTACCTGGCAATACATTAACGAAAGCACCAAACTCAGCCAATTTAACGACCTTACCACGGTAGGTTTTACCCACTTCGATCTCAGCGGTAATGTCATCAATCATTTTGCGAGCAGCGGCGGCGGCAGCTTTCGTGACGGAAGCGATTTTAACCGTACCATCGTCGCTCAACTCAACCGTTGTACCCGTTTGTTCGGTAATGCTGCGAATCACCGCACCACCTTTACCAATGACATCACGGATTTTATCGGGGTTAATTTTGAACACGGTAAAGCGTGGCGCCCATTCAGAAACTTCAGCACGCGGACGTTCAATGACCGCATTCATAATGCCCATAATATGCAAACGACCATCGCGCGCTTGTTTCAACGCCACATCCATAATCTCTGGCGTAATACCCAAGGTTTTAATGTCCATTTGCAAGGCGGTCACGCCTTCGGCCGTACCCACCACTTTGAAGTCCATATCACCTAGGTGATCTTCATCACCCAAAATGTCAGACAGCACGGCAAAACGATCCCCTTCCTGAATCAGCCCCATGGCAATACCGGCAACCGGTGATTTCAAGGGTACGCCCGCATCCATCATCGCCAAAGAAGAGCCACAAACGGTCGCCATCGAGCTTGAACCATTTGACTCGGTAATTTCAGACACCACACGAATGGTATAAGGCCAGACTTCTTGCGAAGGCACAACGGGAAAGACACCACGACGCGCCAAGTTACCATGACCAATTTCACGACGACCCGGTGTACCTAGACGTCCTGTTTCACCGACAGAATAAGGCGGGAAATTGTAATGCAGTGCAAAACGATCACGATAAGCACCCGTTGCTAAATCGTCGGTGATTTTCGCATCGGTTTCAGTACCCAAAGTGGTGACCACCAAAGCCTGAGTTTCACCACGCGTAAACAACGCAGAGCCATGCACGCGAGGTAAAACACCCACTTGCACATTAATCGGGCGAATGGTTTTCGTATCACGACCATCGATGCGTGGCTCACCGGCTAAAATACGACCGCGAACGATTTTTTCTTCCATTTTGCCAAAAGCCACTTCAATATCATGGGCGTCAAACTGAGGCTCATCACCTTCTGCTAAAGCCGCTAAAGCCTCATCACGCAAAGCGCCAACCATGGTATAACGCGTTTGCTTTTCGGTAATGCGGTAAGCTTCGCCCAAACGAGCTTCAACCAAACTACTCAATGCCTGTTTCAAAGCGGTATTTTCTTCAGCAGGCGTCCAATCCCATGGCGCTTTACCGGCATCGGCGGCAAATTCATTAATGGCGTTAATGGCCGCTTGCATTTGATGATGACCAAACACCACCGCACCCAACATAGTCTCTTCGCTGAGTTCTTGCGCTTCCGATTCAACCATTAATACCGCTTGTGACGTACCCGCGACCACCAAGTCTAATTTGCTATCCGCCATTTGTGCACGTAGTGGGTTCAGCACATATTGACCATCGATGTAAGCCACACGAGCACCACCAATCGGACCATTAAACGGCACACCCGACAAAGCTAAAGCGGCTGACGCACCTAACATGGCGGGAATATCGGCTTGAATTTCAGGATCTAATGACAATAAAGTAGCAATAATCTGCACTTCATTAAAAAAACTTTCGGGAAATAAAGGACGCAACGGACGGTCAATCAAACGCGAAATGAGGGTTTCTGCATCAGAAGGCTTGCCTTCACGTTTACCATAGCCCCCCGGAATTTTACCAGCTGCAAAGGCTTTTTCTTGATAATGGACACTCAAAGGGAAGAAATCTTGACCGGGTTTGGCTTTTTTGGCCGCCACGACAGTCACTAATAACTGAGTGTCACCCATTTTAACCAACACAGCGCCGTCTGCTTGACGAGCGATTTCACCGGTTTCTAGCGTGACTGTGTGTTGACCATAAGGGAAAGAAATGGTTTTTTTATTGAACACGGATAACTGCCTTTTGCAATAGTCGAAAAATTCGGGGTGAAAAAAAAGCCCATCATTGCTGACAGGCTTTTTCTTGGCGTAACGATTACTTACGCAGGCCTAAACGAGCAATTAAAGCTTTATAACGTTCATGATCTTTACGATTCAGATAGTCTAATAGCTTACGACGTTGGCTAACTAAACGCAACAGACCACGACGTGAATGGTGATCTTTTTTATGCGTTTTGAAGTGATCGGTCAACTGAACGATACGCGTTGTCATCAAGGCAACTTGAACTTCAGGTGAACCCGTGTCATTTGCAACGGTGCCGTGTTCAGCAATAATCGCTGCAGTTTGTTCTTTAGATAAAGACATGTCAAACTCCTAGGATCGGTTAATACAAAAAGCATCCCCACAACCGATAGCAGGGAATACGTTATTATAACTTAATTCGACAAGCAAGCCAATAAAATCCACGCCTGAGTTAACATGATGGAAACAAAACCAAATGACAGCGTCCTCACATAAAGCTAATCCGTCACGAGTTGGCAAAATGGCGAGGCGCAAAGCGCGCTGAACTAGAAGTGTAGATCACTAGATGACACAGTTCGAGCACTGCAGCAACAAAGCCAGATGACAGCGCAGTCGGATTAGTGGCGACCCGTACCATAGAAATAATGATTCAAGTTGGCAATATCATCCCCCATGTGTCGAATGATGTAATCCAAGCTCACAATCGCATTTTCTAATAAATTCACGGCAATAATCGGATGTTCGATTTTAAGACGTTGATACATAGGGCGGGTTAACACCAGCATTTGCACATTTTTAGAGTCGGCTTTCATACGCACATTGCGCGGTTTGCGATCAAAGAAAGACATTTCACCCACCAAAGTGCCTTCTTTTAAGCTGGCAACTTTAATTTCTTCGCCCTCTTCTTCGCGGTACAAACCCGACTTACCATTAACAACGAAATAAAGCGCGTCGCCCACTTCACCAATTTCAGCAATGATCTGTTCTTTTTTGAAGCTGATTTCTTGTAGATACTCGCGTAGCGTTGCCACTTCTTGGCGCGTTAGGGTTTCGCAAATGAGATTTTTACGAAAGTAGTCGATCATTTCTTCAGTGGTCATATTCATATTTTGATAACTCTTTAAATGGCAATGATTAAACGATAGCAAAAGACCATGACAAATACAATCATGGCGACTTTACCAGCTAGCAAAACATCAGGAGCGCATCCAACGCTCTAACATAATCCCTTGATAAGGCGTGGCTTTCACTAAAGCAAAAAACTCGCCAGATTCGCTGTAACAACGTAAAGGCAACTGACTTTCAACCGTTGCCGACAGATCGTTAGCGGATATTTTTTGTCCTTGCGACAAGCGTTGTAGTACCTCATCCGAAACAGTGATGGCTTCAAAATGCCTTAAAGCGCTATCGACAGGCATTAAAAAAGGCGTCAGCGCTTGATTCAGCACCGATTGCCAATCACACCATGCAAAACGACTGTCATCGCCTTCACTAATCGGATCAAAACCCGCCACACCAATACGACGCAATGCCGTTAAATGCGCACCACAACCCAAAGTTTCTCCGATATCCTCTGCCAACACCCGAATGTAAGTCCCTTTAGAGCACCAAACCTGAAGCTGAATCCTTTCCTCTGTCCAGCTTAACAATTCGATGGCGTAAAAGTGAATATCCCTAGCGGCTCGCTCAACCACAATACCCTCACGAGCTAACTCGTACAAAGGGCGACCCTGTTGTTTTAAGGCAGAATACATGGGCGGTGTTTGTGAAAAAGCACCACGAAATCGAGAAATAACCGACTCTAACAAGGATACCGATAAGTGTGGCACTGATTTACGCTCAACAACCTCGCCTTCCGCATCACCGGTTGCCGTCGTCTCGCCTAATTTCAGCGTCGCGACATAACGCTTATGGGCATCTAACAAATAAGGGAGCGCTTTCGTTCCTTGCCCCAAACCAATAGGCAAAAGCCCGGTTGCCATGGGGTCTAACGTGCCACTATGGCCTGCTTTACTGGCGTTCAGCATATAGCGTACTTTTTGCAAAGCGCCATTCGAACTGATGCCGCTGGGTTTATCTAGTAATAAGATGCCGTCAACTTGTGCCATGACTAGCCTTGCGTTGTCGGCGCGTCATCATCGCTGACATCTTTTGAAATGTCGGCAGCACGCTTTAATAAAGCATCGACTTTTTGCGCTTCTGCTTCAACCGAATCAAAGTAAAAACGCAATTGTGGCGTTAGGCGTAACATCATACGTTTGCCCAATTCACTGCGAAAAAAACCCGCCGCTTGATTAAGCACCTTCATAATATCCGCTGCTTCGCTTTCGCTCTTACCTAAAACGCCCACATAGACGCTGGCAACCGACAAATCTGGCGAAAGACGCACATCGACGGGAGTTACCCAGGTTAAGCGCTGATCTTTCGCTTCAAATCTCAATAGTTGCGCGAGTTCACGTAAAATTTGTTGCTCGATGCGTCGAGCACGAGAAAATTCTTTAGCCATCTGAGCTATTTCCTTTTTGCAAGAAGTGTCTTGAACACCCTTCTTTTACGATATGCCACAAACAAAAAAGTGCTGATGAGAGTTTATATGAACACCCAACAGCACCCCTTGTTTAAGTTGTCGAACGTTTACAAAGTACGTTTAACCTGTACGCGCTCATAAACTTCGATTTGATCGCCGGGACGAACGTCGTTGTAGTTTTTCACACCGACACCACATTCAAACCCTTGACGCACTTCGGCGGCATCGTCTTTGAAGCGACGTAAGGACTCCAATTCACCTTCATAAATCACCACGTTGTCGCGCAATACACGAATCGGGTTATTACGTTTAATCAAACCATCGATGACCATACAACCGGCAATGGCACCAAATTTCGGCGAACGGAAGACATCACGTACTTCTGCAATACCGATGATTTCTTCTTTGAACTCAGGCTCAAGTTTACCCAACATGGCGCTTTTCACTTCATCAACCACTTCGTAGATGATGCTGTGGTAATGCAAGTCAACGCCTTCTTGTTCAATACGACGCTTGGCGCTGGCATCAGCACGCACGTTAAAGCCGAACATAATGGCATTGGCAGAAATGGCCAAGTCAACGTCTGATTCCGTAATACCACCCACGCCAGAGAAGATCACTTTCACTTTTACTTCATCGGTTGAGAGTTTTTCTAACGAACCAATCAGCGCTTCCACGGAACCTTGTACATCGGCTTTAATGACCAAGTTGACGACTTTCACGTCACCTTCGGTCATGCCTTTGAACATGTCTTCCAGTTTCGCTTTTTGCTGTGCCGCTTCTTTCAGATTTTTAGCACGATTCTGACGGAACATCGCCACTTCACGCGCTTTACGCTCATCCGGCACCACTGACAACTCGTCCCCCGCATTAGGAACGCCCGACAGGCCTAGCACTTCTGCCGGAATACCGGGACCCGCATCATCCATGATACGACCATTTTCGTTGACCAAGGCACGAACACGACCGTATTCCATACCACAGACAACGATATCGCCTTTACGTAAGGTACCCTGCTGTACCAATACCGTCGCAACCGGACCACGCCCCTTGTCCAGACGGGATTCGAGTACCGAACCATGAGCCGGTGCATCTCGTACCGCTTGCAGCTCTAATACTTCCGACTGAATCAAAATCGCATCGAGCAATCCATCCAAATTCAAGCCTTGTTTGGCTGAAACCTTAACGAATTGAACGTCACCACCCCACTCTTCAGCCACCACGTCATAGCCAGACAACTCTTGCATAACGCGATCTGGATTGGCTTCTGGCTTATCGATTTTATTCACCGCCACCACGATCGCCACACCGGCAGCTTTCGCATGCTGAATGGCTTCGACTGTTTGTGGCATGACACCATCATCAGCCGCCACCACCAATACGACAATATCCGTTACCTTAGCACCACGCGCACGCATGGCGGTAAAGGCTTGGTGACCTGGCGTATCGATAAAGGTGATGCCACCATGACCAGTTTCGACGTGATAAGCACCAATATGCTGTGTAATACCACCGGCTTCGCCATGTGCCACTTTGGCACGACGAATGGCATCGAGTAATGAGGTTTTACCATGGTCAACGTGACCCATAATGGTCACAACGGGTGAACGGGTTACCAAATCACCTTCGCCAGCGCTCGCCAACAAGGCTTCTTCAATGGCGTTTTCATTGATAATTTTCGGCGTGTGTCCCATTTCCTCGACCACCAAAACCGCAGTTTCTTGATCGATGGTTTGGTTAATGGTCACCATGCTACCTAAGCTCACCATCATGAACTTAATCACTTCAGAAGCTTTTACCGACATTTTATCGGCTAATTCAGCAACGGTAATGGTTTCACCAATAGCCACTTCACGCACAATCGGTGCAGCGGGTTTTTTGAAACCATGCTGATTGTCGTCCATGACTTTTTTGCCGCCTTTGTGCGGTGCTTTTTTCGCACCACGACTAAAGCGGTCTTCGTTTTGGTTGGCTTTAGGTGAAGATTTGTTCGCTTGCTTCAGCGCTCCGCCGTGTTTGACCAGTTTTTTCTTATCGCCTGGTTCAACCGCGTCATTTTTAGGAGCAGTTTCAACAATCACTTGCTTGCTACCAATGACTTCAACCTTGGGTTCAGCAGCGACTTTAACCGGTTTTTTATCGGCTGTATCCGCTTTCGCAGTTACAGCAACTGGCTCAGGCTTAGCTGCGGCAACTGCGACCGTTTCCGGTTTTGGTTCAGCTTTAACCGCCACAGGAGCTGGCGTTGGTGCTTCAGTCACTTCGGGAATAGCGGCTACGGGTGCTTCCGCTTCCTTTTTAACGTAAGTGCGTTTCTTTTTCACTTCCACATTCACCGTGCGAGCCGCACCACGACTACCGCTGGCATTGGTCGCCACATTGACGGTTTGCACCGTTTTACGCGTCAGAGTCACCTTGGTTGGTGATGCTTCTTCAGCATGACCATGCTTGCGTTGCAAATAAGTGAGCAAGGCTTTCTTTTCTTCTTCCGTGACCACATCGTTCAAGCGCTTCTTACCGACGCCTGCCGCCATAAACTGATCGACTAACTGTTCAACAGAGCGATTTAAGCTCTGTGCAAATTGGACTACTGTCATATCGGCCATTATCTGACCTCCTTATCTCTTCAAGCAAACCAAGGCGCACGCGCCGCCATAATCAAAGCAGATGCTTTGCTTTCGGACATTGGTAATAATTCTAATAATTCATCGACGCCTAACTCCGCCAACAACTCTTGCGAAGTGACGCCATTTTCAGCTAACGTCTGCGCCATTTCTTCATTCATCCCTTCTAACGCTAACAAGTCGGCATCGGGTTGAATAGTTTCTTTACGCTCTTCTAATTCAATGGCTTTGGTGAGCAGGTAATCCTTAGCACGCTCACGCAACACGTTAATCAGCTCTTCATCAAAGCCTTCAATTTCCAACATTTCAGCAACGGGCACATAGGCGACTTCTTCCACCGTGGTGAAACCTTCCATCACCAGTACCTGCGCCAAGTCTTCGTCAACGCCCAAGGCATTAACGAATAGGTTGATTTGCGTGGCTGACTCAGCGTAAGCCTTAGCTTCCATTTCGCTTTCTGTCATCACGTTCAATTCCCAACCCGTCAACTCACTGGCTAAGCGCACGTTTTGTCCGCGAATACCGATGGCTTTAGCTAGACCGTCATCGGGGACCGCTAAGTCCATGCTGTGCAAGTCTTCGTCCATGGCGATTTTAACGATTTCGGCAGGCGCCATCGCGTTAATAACACACTGCACTGGGTCTTCGTTCCATAGCACCACATCGATACGCTCACCACCCAACTCGTTGGTAATGGCTTGCACACGGGCGCCACGCATACCAATACAGGCACCAATCGGGTCGATGCGTTTATCATTGGCACGCACACCCACCTTAGCACGAATACCTGGATCGCGAGCCGCACCCATGATGTCGATCATCTCATCGCCCACTTCAGGCACTTCGATTTTGAACAGTTCAATGAGCATTTCTGGCACAGTACGCGACATGAACAGTTGTGGACCACGCGGCATGAACTTCACTTCACGCAACAAACCACGCACGCGTTCACCCATACGGAAATTGTCATTGGGCAACTGATCTTGCTTCATTAGCACCGCTTCGACGTTTTCGCCCAAATCTAAATACAGCATGCCTTTATCGATACGTTTCACCACACCCGTAATCAGCTTACCCTGACGACCAGCGTATTCTTCAACGACTTTAGCACGTTCCACTTCGCGCAGTTTTTGCAGAATGACTTGTTTTGCCGTTTGCGCACCAATACGACCGAAATCAATCGATTCCATCGGTTGCTCAACAAAATCACCGACTTGGACGTCAGCATCGATCTGACGCGCATCTTCCAGCAACATCTGAATCGAACCATCGATCATGTCATCATCTGTCGCGACCACTTCCCAGCAGCGGAAGGTGTCATATTCACCTGTTTTGCGATCAATGGCGACACGCACTTCGCAAGCATCATCGTGACGCTTACGGGTTGCCATTGCTAAGGCCTCTTCAATCGCCTGAAAAATCGCTTCTTTTGGTACGCGCTTTTCGTTTGCAATACCTTCAACAACCAGCAAAACTTCTTTGCTCACGTTACTCGCCCTCAATCATCAAATCGAACAATTAGTGATGCTTTGTCAACATCACTCCAAGGAAACACCAATAGCTGACCGGTTTCATCTTCTAAGGTTAGCTGTCCGTCAGCATGCTGACGCAAAAAACCGCTAAAATTCCGCTTTTTACCCTTACCTAAGGAATGGATACGAATCTTTATTTCTTCACCAATGTAATCGGCGAGTTGTTCGTAGTGGTAGAAGGAACGCTCCAATCCAGGTGAGGAAATCTCTAAACGATAAGGCACGTCAATGGGGTCTTCCACATCCATTACGGCACTCACTTGACGAGAAACCCGAGCACAGTCATCGACGGTAATACCGCCGGCACGATCGATATAAATACGCAGCGTTGCCGACTGCGCATGACGCGCAAACTCAATGCCCCACAGCACATAGTTTAACCCCGACACAACAGGGCGCAGTAATTGATCGAGTTTCTCGAGTAAGGTCACGTGTATCTCCAGTAAATGAAAAAACCCCGTTAGACGGGGTTTTATATTATTGCTTCATTCTAACCAGTGTTAACGCTAGTGTCAACACTGATTAAAGCCTACCGACCCGATGATCGGCAAGTGCGCAGCATCAACGCTTCAGCACGGTCATGGCTTTGAGCAAATTAAAGGCTTCGTAAAGCTCATAATCTTTCGTTACCAAGGCTTCTTCCTCTTTGTTTTCGCTAGTCACTTTGGTTTCAACTTTGTTTTTAGCCGTATCTTTAGCGGCTTTATCTGCTTTTTCATCTTTCTCTTTCGGATTGCTTAAATGACGATTCAAGTCCGCTTCTTTAACGCGCTCCATGCTTTTCTCAATTAAATCTACCTTAACCTGTTCGATTTTAACATCGGGAACAATTCCTTCTGCCTGAATAGAACGGCCATTAGGCGTGAAATAACGAGCTGTGGTCAATTTAATGGCCGCGCCATTATTAAGTGGAATGACGCTTTGCACCGACCCCTTACCGAAACTGGTGCGTCCCGCAACCACGGCACGAGCGTTATCTTGTAACGCACCTGCGACAATTTCAGAAGCCGATGCGGAACCTTCATTAATCAGCACAATCACTGGCACGCCATTCAAAATATCACCGCGAGTGGCACTAAAGCGCATTTCCGAATCTTTCACACGACCTTCGGTGTAAACGATTAGGCCTTTTTCTAAGAAAGCGTCCGACACTTCAACCGCAGCATTCAAGACACCACCGGGGTTATTGCGCAAATCGAGCACCAACCCTTTCAACGGGTTGCTATTTTCTTTGGTCAGTTTTTCGACTGCTTCCACTAATTGCGCACCCGTTTTCACTTGGAATTGACTGATGCGCACATAACCGTAATCGGGTGCCAATAAGCGCTGTTTAACGCTATTGACCTTAATCACAGCACGGGTGAGTTTAACGATAATTGGCTTATCTTCCGACTTGCGCATAATGGTGAGTTGCACATCGGTGCCCACTTTACCACGCAATTTTTCTACCGCTTGCTGCAAACTCAGACCTTTGACGGGGGTATCATCAATACGCACCACCAAATCACCCGCTTTAACGCCAGCTTTGAAGGCAGGGGTATCGTCAATCGGCGCCACGACTTTAACGAAGCCATCTTCCATACCCACTTCCATGCCGACACCACCAAATTCACCCTTGGTGCTTTCTTCCATATCTTTGAACGAATCGGGCTTTAGGTAGGCTGAATGGGGGTCTAGATTGGATAACATGCCATCGATGGCATTTTCCAGTAAGGCTTTGTCGTCCACGGTTTCGACATAATCTTTACCAATACGCTCGAACACTTCGGCAAAGGCACGCAATTCATTCAGCGGCAAACCATTTGCCGTGGTTTCTGCCGGCTTGGCTTTGTCTGCCAACACACTAGCCGAACCGGCAATGACCACGCCGACACTAAAACCCAGCGCAATCCATAAGGTCTTTTTGTTTGTCATTTGTTTTCTCTTTCCTAAAGCAAAGGCTATTAAATGAGCATAATCATACCCTAAATAACCCATTAACTGGTGTCTATTCACAACAAAATCTATCGACAGCATTAAAGGAGTTTCTACCCATATAGCTTTATGCTAATATTAGCCACATAAAAAGAAGGTTGAGCCAGTTCGATCAGCAGGCTGAACCATAACAAAATAGAGAGGCAAACTCATGAGTGGTTTTTTAGACGCCGTCCCCTTTGATGGACGTGAAGATAACATTAATAAAGCAGCAACAGCGCTCAAAGCCATGGCTCACCCATTGCGTTTGAAAATTTTGTGCGTGATTGGCAACGAAGAAGTGCCGGTGATGGATATCGTTGAACAAGTCGGTACGACGCAAAGCAACGTTTCACAGCATATTGATATTTTGCGCGAAAAAGGCATTATTGTCTCGCGTCGTGATGGCAGCAAAATTTTGTGTAGCATTAAAGATGCTGAGTTGCTCACGCTGATGGATGTTATGCAACAAACCTTCTGTCACATCGACTAGACAGGCCGTCGAATGAAACCCCATGCAGGCTTGAGCAGTTTAATAGCCATTGGCATTTCGCTATCATTAACGGCTTGTGCCACAAGCTCCCCCAACACCTCTTCTGCGACGGCCACACAAGCTGTTAATAGCGCTACCACAGACACAAACACAACGCTGAACAACGCCATTAGTGCGCCCACCCTAACATTCGAACTTTGGTTGAATGAGTTGTTAGCGGAACTGAAAAAGCAAGGCATTAAGGATAACACCCTCGCCGCCATTAAACCTTTTCTACGTCTGAATGATAAGGTCATCGCGTTAGACCAACAACAACCTGAATTTACGCAGACCTTTTGGACCTATATTGATAAACGCCTCTCGCCCATTCGTGTGCAAGCGGGCAAGCTTCAAAGCTATCGCTTTCAAACCTTGTTAAGCAAAATTGAACAAGAACAAGGACTCCCTGCGGAAATTTTGGTTGCCTTTTGGGGGTTAGAAACTAACTATGGCACTTATTTGGGCGGTTTTAACACCCTTGAAGCCTTAACCACCCTAGCCTACGATCAACGACGCAGCAGCTTTTTTCGTAAAGAGTTGATTGCCGCGGTTCACATTCTCGATCAAGGACACATCAGTGCCGCAGAAATGAAAGGTTCTTGGGCTGGTGCGGTTGGGCAAATGCAATTTATGCCCAGCGTCTTTCTAAAACACGCTACCGATGCCGATGGTGACCAAAAAGCCAATTTATGGGCAAGCACCGACGATGCCCTGACCTCTGCCGCCATTTACCTGAAACGTTCTGGTTGGCAGGCCGGCCAGCCTTGGTTGCAAGAGGTGACCCTGCCCACTGGATTTAACTATGCCCTAGCCGATGGCAAACAAGAATTCAAACGTGCCGACTTAATCAAACTGAATGTGCGCCCAGCCGGTCAACAGGCTTGGCAAGGCACAACGGAAGACAGTATCAACTTAGTGCTACCCGCTGGCTATGAAGGTCCGGCTTTTGTCGTTTGGCCCAATTTTAAGGTCATTAAACGTTGGAACAATTCGAACAACTATGCTTTATCGGTGGGCATATTAGCGCACAAACTCAGTGGACAGGCGGGGTTAGTGGCTAAAGCACCCAGCAACTTAAAACCCTGGCCAAAAACCTTTATCACTCAAGTTCAACAAACCCTAACCGATAAAGGCTATGATACGGGGGGAGTAGATGGCTGGTTTGGTAGTAAAAGTACGCAAGCACTACGTCAATTTCAGAAAGATCAAAACCTACCCGCTGATGGTTACCCCAATGCAGCAACACTGGAGCGCCTGAATTTGGCTCTCTAGCCTGCACCCCCTCTAGCGCATTAACGGCTGCGCTCACCTTTTTGAGCAAGGCATTGGAGAGTCATGTATTATGTTTCAGGCACCCGATATTCGCATCAAGCAAATCATTCACGCCCTCCCCGATGCCATAGTCGTTACCGACCATTTGGGCAAGATTAAATTCCTCAATGCGGTTGCCGAAACCACCCTGAGTTATAGTGCGCAAGAAGCCATCGACCGCCCTTTATCCGATGTGTTGTGTTTGGTTGACGAAACAACCGATGAAGCCCTGCCTTGTTTGGCACACAAAGCCATTCAATCGGGACAACAAGAAAATGCGGGCAGTAACGCCTTATTAATCGGTCGAGATGGACTGAGTGAACTGCCGGTCGAAGTCATTGCCACCCCTTTGCGCACAGCGGGAGAAGTGAATGGTGTTCTGCTCACCCTACACGATGTGCGCTTAGCACGCTTTTCACGCAAACAGTTGTCTTGGAATGCCAGTCATGATGCCTTAACAGGGGTATTCAATCGTTTCGAGTTCGATCAACACTGTCACCGTCTCATGTTGACAGCCAAGCGCGATCACAGTCAGCACGCCCTGCTGCTGATTGACATCGATCACTTTCGTCAACTGAACGAATTGGCGGGCAATCATTACGGTGATGACCTGCTCGTTCAGACCGCACAGTTGTTAAAAAGTCTGTTGCGTGCAACCGACCATTTATCGCGCAATCACGCCGATCAATTTTTAATTTTGTTGTCCCACTGCCAGTTAGAACGTGCGCAGCAGATTGCCGACAACCTCAGACAGCAAATTGAACACATCAGCCTAGACATTGATCATGGTCACTGGCCGGTTACCTGCTCTATTGGCATTACTGTCATCGATGAACACTGTCCAGACTCGGTCAGTGAGCTATTGCATCGGGTCGAAAGCGCCACGTTTAGCGCTAAACGTTCTGGACGCAATAGCTGTGCCGTATTCAATGAACAAGCCTATCAAAACTTTAATCGTGAATTGGTTGCCTTACAAAGCGCCATGCATAATCACGACTTTCAACTTTACTATCAAACCATTGAATCAACACGCGGGCTGGCTCCGGTATGCGAAATTTTATTACGTTATCGCGATGAACAAGGTCGAGAACAAGAACCGGCTAGCTTCTTACCGCTTTTCGAAAAAACGGGTTTAGTGGTGCAGTTGGATTTATGGGTGATTCAAAACTTGTTAGAAAAACTGGTTGAACACCCGCAACTGATGGTCAATTTTGCGCGTATCCACGTCAACCTATCGGCCTACTCTTTTTCCAGCCAATATTTTTTAGATTCAGTGGAAGCCTTGCTCATTAACACCGCGCTACCGCCGGGCTTATTGTGTTTTGAAGTGAGCGAAAGTTCGATAGTGCATAATCTCAATCACACTGAAAAATTCATGCAACGTTTGGTCAAGCTGGGTTGTCTGTTTGCCGTCGATGATGTGGATGCGGATTTAAGTGCGTTCGAACGATTAACCCAATTACCCATTAGTATTGCCAAAATCGATGGTCAATTGATTCAACAAATTCAGCGCTCCGCTTATGGCGTTATTTTGGTCAAAGCCATTCACGAAATGGCACAAGAAGCCAAGATGCAAACGATTGCCCAACAAGTCGAAGACTTTTTTATTTACGACTGGTTACAACACCATGAAATTGACTATGTGCAAGGCTTTATTCTGCATGCACCCAAGATGCTCGATGAGTTGTTAGTCAACTGAATACCCACGCTGCCCCAGCGACACCTGCCCTGACAGCAGATGTCTGCATAGGAACACGATTTACAGTGGTTTAAGGCGATTAACCACATAACGTGACATACCCTGCGCCAACTCAGCTTCACCGAAGAACACAGCAGCACCCGCCTCCTCTTTCAAGAAAGCACACTCTTCTTCACTATGGGTTCTGAGCACCAACTGAATCGAGGGATTAAGCAACAACGCAGTATTGACCACCTGACGTAAGTTAATCGGGTCTGGCGTTGCCACCACCAGCAAATTAGCTTCCTCAATCCCAGCCTGCTGCAAAGCTTCCGCTTCACTAGCTGTGCCATGAATGACCGGTTTATTAGCATCGACCAACAACTGCACCAGTTGTTTTCGTTGTTCGATCACCACATAAGGTATGGCTTGCTCATCTAAGTGATCGGCAATGCGCTTACCCACGCGACCATAACCAATGATAATCACCTTAGCAGGCTTGCTTTCTGCTTCATCGACTTCTGGCACATGGCGCATGGGTTCCTGACGACGACTCAATCGGCGCGCCAATTCTGAACGTGCCAGCAACCAATCGTTAACCGGACTAATGAGCGCAAACAACAGAGGATTAAGCACAATCGAAATCAATGCTGCCGCCAAAACCAAGCTCATCCCTTCCGCCGGTAACACACCCATAGTCAGACCCAAACCGGCCAAAATAAAGGAGAACTCACCAATCTGTGCCAAACTAACCGAAATAATGAGCGCCGTATTAAGCGGATATTTCATCACCAACACCAACATCAAGGCGGCCAGCGACTTACCCAACACAATAATCGCCACAACGGCCAATACCTTCAGCGGCTCATTAAACACAATGCTCGGTTCAAACAACATCCCCACAGAAACGAAGAAAAGCACCGAAAACGCATCACGCAAGGGCAAAGACTCTTCGGCAGCGCGATGGCTAAACTCCGATTCTTTCATCACCATGCCAGCGAAAAAAGCACCCAAAGCAAAAGACACATTGAACAAGGCGGAAGCACCAAAGGCGATACCAATAGCAGCGGCAATAATCAATAAGGTGAACAATTCTCTCGAACCGGTTTTAGTGACTTGCCATAACAACCAAGGGATTAAACGACGTCCCACCACCAGCATTAATACGACGAACGCCACAATTTGCACCAAGGTTTGACCCAGCGTTAACCAAAGCTCGCCCGACCCTTCGGCACTAGATTCGGTCAGTAAACTCCCACCTAACACGCCGGCTAGAGGCGGCAAGATAACCAAAATCAACACCGTTGCTAAGTCTTCAACCACCAGCCAACCGACCGCAATTTGTCCGTTCATGCTCTCTAGCGCACCGCGTTTTTCCAAGGCTTTTAACAACACAACCGTACTGGCACAAGACAAGGACAAGCCCAATACTAAAGCCTGCCCCCAAGTCCAACCCCAAGACATGGCCAACATCATACCCAAAATCGTGGCAATGCTCATTTGCACCACCGCCCCTGGTACAGCAATTTTTTTCACGGCTAACAGGTCTTTAAATGAAAAGTGCAATCCAACACCAAACATCAGCAACATCACGCCAATTTCTGCCAATTCAGACGCAATCGACATATCAGCGACAAAACCAGGTGTTGCCGGACCAATCAGGATACCAGCCGCCAAATAGCCTACTAACGCCGGAATCTTGAAACGTTCAGCGATAAAACCAAAAATCAATGCAAAGCCAAAACCCGCTGCAATGGTACTGATGAGGGGAATGTTGTGTTCCATAAGCGCTGGATTTCCTTATTGAACCTTGAAAACAAATAAAACGTGACCACTAAAATGCGTGTATTCAGGATAAAATCCTTTAGTATTCTAATCGAAAAACCTGAACCCATGGCAATAAAAACCCACAACGCAATACAAACGAGCCGTTCACATAGTGGCAACAAGGAAGACATAGACCAATCCACTTGCAGGCATGGCTGCCACAAAGATAATCATATCGTTTGACCGATTTCATTCGAGACACCTGCCGCATTTTCCGCTACAATAAAAGACTATGAAGACACTCAATACTCCTGCCCTTACTCCGCAACAGATCGTACAAGAACTGGATGCACATATTGTTGGTCAAGCCGCTGCTAAGCGTGCTGTGGCTATTGCGTTAAGAAACCGTTGGCGTCGCATGCAAGTCGGTGATGACTTGCGTACCGAGATTACGCCCAAAAACATTTTAATGATTGGTCCAACGGGTGTGGGTAAAACCGAAATCGCCCGTCGTTTGGCTCAGTTAGCCGATGCGCCCTTCCTTAAAATTGAAGCGACTAAATTCACCGAAGTGGGTTATGTCGGTCGTGATGTCGAGAGCATCATTAAAGACCTGATGGAAAACTCGGTAAAGATGTTGCGTGCTCGCGCCATCGAACAGGCTCGACCTAAAGCGCAAGCTGCCGCTGAAGAACGCATTTTAGATGCCTTGTTGCCACCACCGCGTGATGCACAACCCGAACCCAGCAGTTTGGAAACACGCGAGAAATTCCGCCAACGACTACGCGACGGCAAGCTGGATAACACCGAAATTGACATTGACCTTTCTTCACCCAAACCGCAAATGGAAATTTTAGGCCCTTCTGGCATGGAAGACTTTACCAGTCAAATCCAAGAAATGTTTGAAGGTATCGCTCGCGACAAAAAAACCAATCGTCGCATGACCGTCGCTAAAGCCTACAAAAAACTGTTGGACGAAGAAGCCTCACGTCTCATTAATGAAGAAGACACACGCCGTGTTGCGCTAGAAAAAGTAGAGCAACAAGGCATCGTTTTCATTGATGAAATCGATAAGGTCTGCGTACGCGAAGGCAGCCGTGGTGGTGAAGTTTCGCGAGAAGGTGTGCAACGTGACCTACTGCCGCTCATTGAAGGCACAACCGTATCAACAAAATACGGCATGGTCAAAACTGATCATATTCTCTTTATCTGTTCAGGCGCTTTCCACCTCACCAAACCATCTGATTTGATTGCTGAACTTCAGGGTCGTCTACCGATTCGCGTGGAATTAACACCACTGACGATAGAAGATTTTGTCCGCATTTTGACAGAGCCAAAGGCTGCCCTCACCGCTCAAGCGGAAGCACTCCTTGCTACAGAAGGGATTGATGTTCACTTTACCGAGTGTGGCGTTCTAGCGATTGCTGAATATGCCCATCAAGTGAACGATCAGCTAGAAAATATTGGCGCACGTCGCCTGCACACCGTCATCGAAAAAGTGTTGGAAGAGCTTTCGTTCAAAGCCAACAGTGAAGGCGAAAGTGTTAGCATTGATCGTGCCTATGTCGATGGTCGTCTCAGTGAATTAGTCGCCAAGGTAGATTTAACACAGTACATTTTGTAGTCAGTGATGCGTAAGGTGTTAAACGTGAGGAGAAGCCCACCTCACACCTTACCCCTCACAAATAGGTAGGTTTGTAACATGGAGAAAATCGATTTTGGATTCCAACAAGTAGACTGGGCCGAAAAAGCACAGCGTGTCAAAGGGGTATTCGATTCCGTTGCGCCGAAATACGACCTGATGAATGATCTCATGTCGATGGGCATTCATCGCTTGTGGAAGCGTCATGCGATTGATACTTTGGGCTTATTGCCCCATCATCATGTGCTAGACTTAGCCAGCGGCACAGGCGATTTAGCCTTGCGTATGGCACCGTTATTGAACGATCAAGGCAAAATTACCTTATCCGACATTAATGAATCAATGCTAAATATTGGCAAGCAGCGCATGATTGATGCGGGTTACCTGCGCGCTGAATATGCGGTTGCCAATGCTGAATCACTCCCCTTTGCTGATAACAGTTTTGATCGCATCACCATGGCTTTTGGGCTACGCAATGTGACGGACAAACAGCTAGCACTGAATGAACTGCATCGGGTGCTCAAACCCAATGGCTTGCTCATGGTCGTTGAGTTCTCTAAGGTGATTGACCCCCTCTTAGCCAAAGGTTACGACTTTTACTCGTTTAATGTCTTGCCTCACTTGGGGCAATTAGTGGCTAATGACCGTGATAGCTATCAATACCTAGCCGAAAGTATTCGTATGCATCCCGACCAAGAAACGCTGGCCGATATGTTCCGACAAGCCGGACTGGTTAAGGTTAGCTATGAAAACCTCACCGCCGGCGTGGTGGCGATTCATAAAGGCTGGAAATCAGCGTCATGATGCCGCCTCTCATCAGTACCTTAGCTAATAGTGCCTTAGAAGCCAAATTACGCGCCATGGTGAGATTGGATCCTTTTTGGCGTGAACAGCTGGCACAACTCAATGGACTGCACCTCTATATTGAACTGATCGACTTGGGCTTTAAGCGTGTCATTCAATTTGGACCCACTGATGTGCATTGTTTAGCGCCCTACACCCAAGCCGACGTGAGATTGATTACCCGTTGTCGTTATTTAAGTTCATTAAAAGACGTGGGGCAAACAGCACAAGCGATTGAAGAAGGTCATCTGCAACTGATGGGCGATGAGCAAGCAGTGAAGGCGCTATTGCATTTTGTGCGCTGTCATCATGCCGACTGGGAAAGCCAACTGGCACAGATCATGCCTGACGCGCTCACCTATCAGCTTACGACTGTCGGACAACTTGCGATTGAACAACTGCAACATGCTAAACAGAGCCTCAGTCAGAGTTATGATTTTTGGCGACGCAATGAATCGACGAGTTCCTAAGTTATGCTTCGCTCTTACCAACACCTCAAACGCTTGCTGTTTATTCATCGCACACTACATAAATACAAACTAGATCAGCAGTTATTAGCTGAAAGTCCCGTTTCTTTTTTATTGCCGTTACAATGGCTTGCACCTTGGACTTGGCAAAGCCGATTCGATGGTGAACGCGGTGAGGCCATTCGCTTAGCTTTAGAAACACTCGGCCCGATTTTCATTAAATTCGGTCAGGCGCTATCGACACGCCTTGATTTATTACCGCCCGACATTGCGCAAGAACTGATTAAACTGCAAGACAAGGTTCCGCCGTTTGACAACGAACAAGCGATGAAATTGATCGAAAGCCAACTGGGTAAACCGATTAACGAGCTGTATCGCCACTTCGACGCCACCCCGCTGGCTTCCGCTTCTATTGCCCAAGTTCACACCGCACAACTGCACGATGGCAGTGATGTCGTGGTTAAAGTGGTGCGCCCTGACATTTTGCCGGTGATTAAGCTAGATACCGGTATTTTACGTACCCTAGCACGCATTACCGAAACGCTCATTCCCTTCACCCGACGCCTGCACCCTGTCGAGGTGGTGGCTGAGTTTGAAAAAACCATTCTAGACGAATTAGATTTAATGCGCGAAGCCGCTAACGCTGCCTTATTAAAACGCAATTTCGATCATTCTCCCCTACTTTATGTTCCGGAAATTTACTGGTCGCATACCGCCACCCAAGTGATGACCATGGAGCGCATTTTTGGCAGTCCTGTTTCTGATTTGGACACACTACGCGAACAAGGCGTTTCCATTCAAAAACTATCGGAAAATGGCGTCACCATCTTCTTTACGCAGGTGTTCAAACACAACTTTTTCCATGCTGATATGCACCCAGGCAATATTTTTGTCTTACCCGATGGTCGTTATGCCGCCATTGATTTTGGCATTATGGGCACACTCACACCGGAAGATCAGCGTTATCTGGCAGAAAACTTCTTGGCGTTCTTTAATCGTGATTACTGGCGTGTCGCTCAATTGCACATCGACTCCAATTGGGTGGGTGCAGATACGCGCGTTAATGAGTTAGAAGCCGCCATTCGTTCCGTCTGTGAACCGATTTTCGACCGACCCCTAAAAGACATTTCTTTTGGTTTGGTGCTGTTACGGCTGTTCCAAGTGGCGCGACGCTTCAAAATGGAAGTACAACCACAACTGGTACTACTGCAAAAAACACTATTGAATATCGAAGGCTTAGGGCGTCAGTTAAACGACGAACTGGATTTGTGGAAAACAGCCAAGCCTTTCTTACAAGAATGGATGAACGACCGCTTAGGACCAAAAGGTTTTGTGCGTGGCGTGAAAGAACAACTCCCTTTCCTGATGGAAAACCTACCGCAGTTGCCCGCGCAGCACCAAGCGATGATGAAAACCTTAACCGCTCAGTTACCGTTACAAAGCGAGCTGTTAAATCGCATGGCGCAAGAACAAGCGAGCTCACGACGCAGTCAGCAGCGACTTGCTTTAGGATTATCCTTGGTACTCATTGGCCTGTTACTGCCACCCAGTGTGGCATTGGCACAATGGCAACAGCTTAGCTTAGTTGCCTTAGGCTTGTTGTTGATGGTTTGGAAGCGTTAGGGATAAAAATAGACAGATTGCCTTAGTTTGATGAGTCACAATGTGAATTTAAATTAAGGCTTAAGAAATTATTCACGTAAAACAGGTAATAAAAAACCCAGATCATCTATCGATGTATCTGGGTTTGATATATGGTGCGCTCGAAGGGAGTCGAACCCCTGACCTTTCGGTTCGTAGCCGAATGCTCTATCCAGCTGAGCTACGAGCGCTTAACTTATTTGATAATTATAAACCGTCTTTATCACTAAGTCAAGTTTATTTATCAAATAATTACTTGGCGGTAAGTGAGGGATTCGAACCCTCGATAGAGTTTCCCCTATGCACCCTTAGCAGGGGTGTGCCTTCAGCCACTCGGCCAACTCACCAATCAAGTAATTCGTATATTATACGGGCTTACCGCCACCATTGCAAGGAGAAAGTCTGTTTATTGCACTAGGCAAGAACAGACACTCCCCCTTCATCAATCCGCGACGGTTTTAAGCGTCTAAATCGAAAGCAGAATGCAATGACTGCACCGCGCGTTCTAATTCACCTTCACGAATAACCACAGAAATCTTAATTTCTGTGGTGCTAATCATTTCAATGTTCACGCCTTCGTTATAAAGCACTTCGAACATACGAGCCGCCACGCCAGCGTGTGAGCGCATGCCAATACCCACTAAAGACACTTTCACAATGCCCTTGTCTGACAAGACTTCTTTCGCACCCATTTCAGTGGCATGCGTATTCAAAATAGCCAAGGCCTTTTCGCAATCATTACGTGAAACGGTAAAGGTAAAGTCAGTGGTACCCGCAACCGATTGGTTCTGAATAATCATGTCCACTTCGATATTGGCTTCTGAAATCGGCTTCAAAATCGCATAAGCGATACCGGGACGATCGGGCACACCTAAAACGGTTAATTTGGCTTCATCACGACTAAAGGCAATACCTGAAATAACGGGGTTTTCCATCAACTCTTCCTCTGAACAAATCAGTGTCCCTTGCGGGTTTTCTTCAAATGTAGATAGCACACGAAGGCGCACTTTATACTTGCTAGCAAACTCGACCGAGCGAATTTGTAATACTTTAGAACCCAAGCTGGCCATTTCTAGCATTTCATCAAACGAAATGCGATTCAAGCGGCGTGCTTTAGGAACCACACGTGGGTCAGTGGTGTAAACACCATCCACGTCGGTGTAAATTTGGCACTCATCCGCTTTTAAGGCTGCGGCTAAGGCAACCCCAGTGGTATCAGAACCACCACGACCCAGTGTCGTTAAGTTACCCTGCTCGTCCACACCTTGGAAACCAGCAATAACAACCACTTTACCCGCATCTAACTCAGCACGAATTTTTTGGTTATCAATCGATTGAATACGGGCTTTGTTAAAAGACTGGTCGGTGACAATACCCACTTGTTGACCGGTGAAAGAAATGGCGGGAACACCAATACTTTCTAAGGCAATGGCCAATAAGCCAATCGTGACCTGCTCACCGGTGGTCAGAATCATATCTAACTCACGCGGATTGGGTTTAGCGGTGATTTGCTGTGCCAAGCCAATCAAACGATTAGTCTCACCTGACATGGCAGAAACAACGATGACTAGCTCGTTACCTTGCTCACGCCATTTTTTAATTTTTTTGGCCACATTTTGAATGCGATCGACAGTGCCAATGGAAGTACCGCCGTATTTTTGAACGATTAACGCCATTTTCTTACAGTTTTCCCGTTACAAGTTTATATTCAATCAAATCAATTTACTGATGATGCTATCTTTAGCAGCGGCTAATGCAGCAGGTAAGGCATCAACATCGCTGCCACCCGCTTGTGCGACATCAGGACGTCCACCGCCCTTACCACCAATCGCTTGCGCAATGCTTGATACCAGCTCACCGGCTTTCAGGTTGGCATGCAAGTCTTTACTCACGGCCGCGATCAAGGTTACTTTACCTTCACTGACCGACGCCAATACCACCGCCGCAGGCTGACACTTATCACGCACGCGTTCGGCCAACTCACGCAACGACTTGCCATCAATATCAGCCAGTTGCGCCACCACACATTTGCCTGAAGCGGTGCTGTGAGCAGCCGCCACCAATTCACCTTCTTTTGCCAAAGCCAGCGCTAATTTAGCCGACTCCAGTTGTTTTTCGAGCGACTTGATCTGTTGCGTCATCGCGTCAATACGTTCCATGACCTTATCACGAGATACTTTAAAGCTATTCGCGAGCGAGCCTAACTGAGCATCTTGTTGCTGCACGTAAGCCAGGGCTTTCACACCAGCCACGGCTTCGACACGACGAATACCCGAAGCAACCGCGCCATCACTGACAACTTTAATGAAACCAATTTCACCCGTGCGTTGCACATGGATACCACCGCACAGTTCAATCGAGGCATCGCCCATATCAACGACACGCACCACATCACCGTATTTCTCACCGAAGAGCGCCATCGCCCCTTTTGCCTTGGCGGCATCAATGCTCATTTGCTCAATCACCACCGGCAAATTACGCATCACGTTGGCATTAATGATGGCTTCAACACGCATCATCTGCTCCGCTGTAATGGGTTCACCATGCGAGAAGTCAAAACGCAAGCCATCAGCATTGACCAACGAACCTTTTTGCTCAACATGCGTGCCCAATACTTCACGCAAAGCAGCGTGTAGCAAATGAGTGGCAGAATGATGAGCCACAATCGCTGAACGCAACTGACTGTTCACCTGCGCGGTGAGTGTCTGACCTTCACTCAGCGTCCCCGCCGTGACAGTGACACGATGTACCCACATATCACCTTGTTTTTGCGTATCGATGACCTGAGCCGAATGCATACCGCTCGTTAAACTACCGACATCACCCACTTGACCGCCCGATTCGGCATAAAAGGGCGTTTGATTGAGCACCACTAAAGCCGTTTCGCCTGCGGCTACTTCAAAACGACGTTCACCGCCAACAAAAATTGCCGCAACGGTGACATCTGCCTGTGTCGCCTCATAGCCTAAGAAAGTGGTCGCTTGATAAAAATCTGTCACACCCGCTTCACCGGCAGCAAAGCTACTGGCTTTACGAGCTCGCTCACGTTGTGCTTGCATTTCGCGCTCAAAGCCGGCCTCATCAATGGTGAGATTATGCTCACGCGCCACATCCGCCGTTAAGTCCACTGGGAAACCATAGGTGTCATAAAGTTTGAACACCACCTCACCCGGTAACTCTGTGCCTTTCAGCTCTGCCAAGGCTTCGCCGAGGAGTTTCATGCCATTCGCTAGCGTCAGCGCAAAGCGCTCTTCTTCTTGCAGTAAGGCCTGCTCAACCTTGCTTTGTGCTGCCGCCAATTCAGGGTAAGCACCGCCCATGGTTTGCACTAATGCCTTGACTAATTGATGGAAGAAATGACCCTGGATACCCAGCTTATTACCATGACGCAAGGCACGACGAATGATACGGCGCAGCACATAACCCCGACCTTCGTTAGACGGTAAAACGCCATCGACAATCATGAAACTGGTACTGCGGATATGATCGGCAATCACGCGCAATGAAGGATGATCCATCGCTGTTGTCGGCGTGAAAGCACGCACAGCATTAATCAGCGTAACAAAGGTGTCGATTTCATAGTTACTATGCACGCCTTGTAGCACCGCCGCTAAACGCTCTAAGCCCATGCCGGTATCGACCGAAGGCTTAGGTAAGGGCGTTAGCGTGCCGTCTGCAGAGCGATCGAACTGCATAAACACCAAGTTCCAAATCTCGATATAACGATCGCCATCTTCATCGGGAGAACCGGGCGGACCACCGGCAATTGACTCACCATGATCATAGAAAATTTCGGTACAAGGACCACAAGGACCCGTGTCACCCATCGACCAGAAGTTGTCTTTAGCGCCACAACGAGACAAACGATCGGCAGGAACGCCCACTTCTTTTAACCAAATATCGGCCGCTTCGTCGTCTTCATGAAACACCGTTACCCAGAGTTTTTCAGCCGGAATACCCAAGCGTTGTGTGAGCAGTTCCCAAGCAAAAAAGATGGCATCCCGTTTGAAATAATCACCAAAACTAAAATTACCCAGCATTTCGAAGAAAGTGTGGTGACGAGCGGTATAGCCAACGTTATCTAGGTCATTATGTTTGCCGCCGGCACGAATACAGCGTTGTACACTCACCGCACGGTTATAAGCGCGTTTATCCTGACCTAAGAAGACATCCTTAAACTGCACCATACCCGCATTGGTAAACAACAAGGTCGGGTCATTACCTGGCACTACCGGAGACGAGTGCACACTGGTGTGACCTTTCTCGGCAAAAAAGCCAGCAAAGGCATCACGAATTTGTTGAGAGCTGAGGTTTTTCATCACTGTTGTACCAATATCCATTAATCACTTTCTGTTTTCAGTGCCGAACGCACCGTATCACTATCGAAGCCTCGATAACTTAAAAAACGCATTTGCTTTGCCACATCGCTCGCCGCTTTGGGTAAAGCCGAACCAAATTTTTTCACTCTAACCGACACGGCTAACTCTAGCCAATCGACATCGGCTTCTTGCAAACACTGACTAACGACTTCAACATGCGCTGCTTTTTGTTGCAACGCTTGCTGAATATGACGCTGTCCATGTCCCAGACCAATTTCCTTACGAATAAAGGCCCGCACATACCTGACTTCATTGAGCCAATCACTGTCGCTTAATTCAGCCACTACCTCATCAATCCACTCCACACAATCGGGGTGTTTGTAGGTTAATTTACGAATCAGCTCCTGCGTGCCGTGCTCTCGTTGCGCTAGCAACTGTTGCGCTTTAGCACGCAGAATAGATTGACAATCAGGCAGCGGCATCCGCTGCGGGCACTGTCTGTGGCAACTTCTCGGCGCGAATTTTTGCTTCTAACTCGGCGGCAACATGGGGGTTAGATTTCAGGAATTGACGCACATTGTCTTTACCCTGACCAATCTTCTCGCCGTTGTAGCTATACCAAGAGCCTGATTTTTCAATAATCTTCAACTCGGAAGCCAAATCAATAAGTTCGCCTTCACGTGAAATGCCTTCACCATAGAGAATTTCAAAAACCACTTCTTTGAACGGAGGAGCAATTTTGTTCTTCACCACTTTAACGCGTGTTTCGTTACCCAACACATCGTCGCCTTTTTTGATCGAACCGATGCGACGCACATCTAAGCGCACCGAAGCGTAGAACTTCAGCGCATTACCGCCGGTCGTGGTTTCAGGACTACCAAACATCACGCCAATTTTCGAGCGAATCTGGTTAATAAAAATTACCAGCGTATTGGTACGACTGATACTACCCGTTAATTTACGCAAGGCCTGCGACATTAAACGCGCTTGCAGCCCCATGTGCGAGTCGCCCATATCGCCTTCAATTTCAGCTTTAGGCGTTAAGGCGGCAACCGAGTCAACCACCACCACTTCGACACCACCCGAACGCACCAGCATGTCGGTAATTTCTAAAGCTTGTTCGCCATTGTCTGGCTGAGAGATGAGTAGGTCTTTTAAGTCCACGCCCAGCTTTTCAGCATATTGCGGGTCTAACGCATGTTCCGCATCGACGAATGCCGCCGTTCCACCCAACTTTTGGATTTGCGCCACAATGTGCAAAGCCAGGGTGGTTTTACCTGACGATTCTGGACCATAAACTTCAATAATACGACCACGCGGCACACCGCCCGCTCCTAACGCAATATCCAGCCCAATAGAACCCGTTGATACTACTTGAATATCGCGCATGGCATTACCATCACCCAAGCGCATAATCGAACCTTTACCAAACTGTTTTTCGATCTGGGCTAAGGCCGCTGTCAGCGCCTGTTTTTTCTGTTCATCCATAAGGTAGCTATCTCCTTAAAACCTAAAGGCATAATATTGCGAGGGGAATGGTGAATTATCGCACAAATCCCGACTTCTAGCGACTGGTAACAATCACAAATTGTGAACAATGCGTTTGCTTTTAAACGCTCATCAACTTACCTTTGACGCGCGCCAGCATACCTTCGATTGCTGCTAACGTGGCTTGTTCACGAATCGACTGACGATCTCCGTGAAAATGAAACAACTGACTGTCGAGCGACATATGATGACCCGCCCAGGCAATCCACACACTGCCCACAGGTTTATGAGGTGTTCCCCCATCCGGTCCGGCGACACCGGAAATAGCCACCACCAGCTGGGCATGAGATTGTTGCAAACACCCCAGAGCCATCTCTTCCACACACTCCTGACTCACCGCACCATGCGCCATAATGGTGGTTGGTCTGACACCCAGCATTTCATATTTGGCTTCATAGCTATAACTGACAAAGGTTCGCTCAAACCAACGAGAACTCCCTGGAACTTGCGTGAGATATTGCGCTACCATGCCACCCGTGCAAGATTCAGCCGTTGCTACCATCATTTGCGCTTGAACAAGGCAATCAGCCAATTCCAATACCCGCTGTTCGATTTGTTGTTGCATCGTCATTCCACCTTAATTTCTAACACTGATGAAGGCTATCATCCGCTTTTCACTAGCAACTGACAAGCAGAGCCGTCGCATGAACGGTTTTTTGCTACAATATTGCCCATATTTCGCCCCACTCACGCTAGGATGTTATGACTTTATCTGCCGATAGTCTTGCTCAACACACCCCCATGATGCAACAGTATTTTCGCTTAAAAGCGGAAAACCCCGATAAGTTGTTGCTCTACCGTATGGGTGATTTTTACGAGCTGTTTTATGACGATGCGGTACAAGCGGCGAAACTACTGGATTTAACCCTGACACATCGCGGTAAATCGGCAGGTGAAGCCATTGCTATGGCCGGTGTGCCCGTTCACACCCTAGAAAATTACCTGATACGCTTGGTTAAGCTTGGGCAATCTGTCGCCATTGCTGAACAAGTAAGCGAACCAGGACAAGGCAAAGGCATTGTCGAGCGCAAAGTGGTGCGTATTGTCACCGCAGGAACGCTCACAGATGATTCCCTGTTGGATGACAAACAAGAGTGCTTGCTGGTATCTCTCTATCCCAAGGGTAATCACGTTGGATTAGCCTTACTAGAACTGAGCAGCAACCGCTTTGAAGCCAGCGAGCTTAGCTTAACGCAGTTGGATAATGAACTGAATCGACTCAAACCCGCTGAAGTCTTGTGGCCCGAAAGCTTGGTGATTCCCGACCATCTAAAAAGCCAGCACAATTTCACGCCCTACCCCGCTTGGCATTTTGAAACACAAACCGCTCAAAACAAGCTTTGCGATCACTTTGCTGTCCAAAACCTACATGCCTTTGGTCTGGAAAATAGTCCATTAGCCATTGGTGCTGCCGCTGCGGCTTTAGGCTACGCTCAACATACACAACAACAATCTCTCTCGCATATTAGCGCACTTAAAAGCTATCAACTCAACGATTATTTGCTCATTGATAGCACCACCCGACGCAATTTAGAACTGGATACCAACCTGTCTGGCGGCACAGACTACACATTATTTTCGACCATCGACCAGTGCCAAACGCCCATGGGTAGCCGACTATTACGTCGATGGTTGCATCAGCCGTTACGCCATGCGCATGCCATTAATCAACGCCTAGATGCCATTGAAAGCCTGATCGCCGACAGCACTCAGTTACACGATCTCACCCGTTTGCTAGCAGAATGCTTCGATATCGAACGTATCTTAACGCGACTCGCTTTAGGCAGTATTCGACCGAGAGAGTTTCGTCACATTGAACAGACCTTGGCTAAGCTACCGGCGTTACAGAAGTTATTGTCAGCGCATTCTGGCGCATTACTCACGCAACTAGGTCAACAACTCACCCCCTTACCAGAACTACAACAGCATTTGCATAAGGCTTTGGCAGAAAACTTACCCCTACTGGTGCGCGATGGCGGTATTTTTGCCAGCGGTTTCGACGCCCAACTCGATGAATGGCGCAACTTACAACAAGATGGGGGTGCTTATTTATTAGAGCTAGAAGCACGAGAAAAAGCGCGAACGGGTATCAGCAACCTAAAAGTGGGTTACAACCGTGTACATGGTTTCTATATTGAAGTTTCGCGTAGCGACGACACGCCGCTACCCGAAGACTATGTACGTCGGCAAACCATTAAAAACAGTGAACGCTACATCACGCCTGAACTCAAAGCTCATGAAGCTAAGGTACTGCAAGCCGACGAAAAAGCCTTGGCGCGCGAGCGTCAACTTTATGCGGAGCTGATGCAAACTGTCAGCAACCAACTTGAGCCCCTGACCCATATCGCCCAAGCCTTAGCACACTGTGATGCATTAAGTAACCTGGCGCAAGTAGCGCTACAATCACGTTGGCATCGTCCCACCTTTACGGAACAAACTCGCATTGATATTGTTGCAGGACGTCATCCTGTTATCGAAAGTGCGTTACGCACCCCCTTTATTGCAAACGATGCCCACCTCAGCCAGTGCCGCAGCTTAATGCTCATTACCGGCCCGAACATGGGGGGTAAATCGACTTATATGCGACAGACGGCCATTATCGTCATTTTGGCTTGCATGGGGTCTTTTGTACCAGCAGAATCGGCTTGTATTGGTCATATCGACCGCATTTTCACCCGTATCGGTGCGAGCGATGATCTGGCCAGCGGTCGCTCGACTTTTATGGTGGAAATGAGTGAAACCGCCCACATTCTGCATCACGCCACGCCGCAATCGCTGATTTTATTAGACGAAATTGGACGTGGTACTTCGACCTATGATGGCCTTTCTTTAGCTTGGGCCATTAGTGAACAAGTGGCGAACCTTGGTGCCTTGTGTCTGTTTGCTACTCACTACTTTGAATTAACGGAACTCGAAAATACCCATACGCGTTGTTTCAATACGCACGTCAGTGCCATGCAACATGAAGGCAAGGTGATTTTTTTACACAAAATCGCCGAAGGCGCGGCCAATCAAAGCTATGGTATTGCCGTTGCTGCCCTGGCAGGTATGCCAAAATCGGTACTGGAAAGAGCGCAACAACACTTAACGCAATTAGAAGTGAGTAATCACCCCCTTGAAAAACCGCTAGCCGCATCCCCATTAAACCCACCAGAAGCCGTGCAACAATTAGCCCTATTCAGCAGTGATACGCAGGCAGAACAACTGAAATCTCAGCTCTTAGCGGTCGATGCAGACAATTTAACGCCACGAGAAGCCTTAACCTTAATTTACGAACTGAAACAGCTTTTAGGAACTTAATTCATCATGAGCAATAGCCCTTTTATTATCGAAGCGACACAAGAAAACTTTGCTGAAATCCTCGCCATGTCAGCGCAAAAACCGGTACTGGTCGATTTCTGGGCTCCTTGGTGTGCGCCTTGTCGTCAACTGAAACCCGTGTTAGAACAACTGGCGGTAGAGTACGCCGGTGCTTTTGTACTGGCCTTGGTCAATAGTGATGAACAACAAGCCTTAGCACAACAATATGGCATCCGTAGCCTACCCACCATCATGTTGTTCAAAGATGGGGTCGCTGTTAAAACGGAAATGGGCGCTCAGCCTGCCACGGCGATTCGTGCCATGCTCGACCCTTACATCACCCCTAGCGATGCCGATAACCTGCGTATGGTCGCTAAACAAGCACTGGCGGAAGGTCAGGTCGATGTGGCCATTGATGCACTCAAACAAGCCGCTAGCATTACGCCGGAAAACTACAAAATTCACCTAGATTTGGTCAGCATCTTTATTTTACAAGGCAAACTGAACGATGCGTTAGAACTGTACAGAGCGCTAAACGATGACGCCAAAGGTTCTAAAGAAGGCAAACCTATCGGCATTTTATTGTCCTTTATTGAAATTGCCCTGGCCGCTCCTGTGCCGGGTGAATTAGCGCAGCAACTGCAAGCGAACCCTAAAAATAGCGAAGCTCTCTACCAACTCGCGTCTTACGCCATTATCGACCGTCAGTTTAGTGATGCCATTGAAATGTTCTTACAAATCATGGTGGTCGATAAAGACTGGAATGACGGTGCAGCGAAAAAAGCCTTGATTCGCTTGTTTGAAATGCTCAGTGAAAGTCATCCCGAAGTGGTGAAAGAAGGTCGTCGCAAGTTGCAAATGGTGCTTTTCTAAGGAAGGTCTGAATAATGCGCGTTGCTTCTTATTCAGACTTCCTATTTCCATTTTTTGAGTGGTTGGAAGGGAGTAAATCAGGCATTCACAGGTTGTTCTGGTGCAACCCTTCCCCCACACCCCCATCCCTTTTGTATTTTACAGAGCTTTCTTAAGTCAAAAATCACTGGTCAGAAACGATGAAAAAACACCTTACCAATCTACTGACCAGTGAACGCCACATTATCATTACGGGCTTAAGTCGCAGTGGCAAATCGACCTTACTCACCAGCTTAATAGCACAACTGAGTGAACACGCCAACCCAGCCGGTGAGATTAATCGTCTGCCTTTTCTCACCCGTATTCCAGCCAATCGTTTGGTCTCAGCTAGACTGGTCGAAAGTGATGAAGCGCCGAATTTTGATTTTGCCGCCAACTTGGCGCAACTTCAGCAACGACAATGGCCACAAGCCACCACGCGTATTAGTCAATTTACCCTAGAACTAACCTTAAAACGCTCACATGCTTGGCAACAAGCCCTGTTAGGCGACGAAATCCATCGTTTTATCATCTACGATTATCCCGGTGAATGGTTAATGGACCTGAGCTTAGCGGATCTCAGCTACAGCGATTGGTCGGCGCACGTACTGGCACAACAAACCAGCGAACCTCAGCTTAGCCACGCACAGTCTTGGTTAGCCATGCTCAATGGATTCGATTTTGATTTGCCGGTTAGTCATCTTTACAGCGACCATCTGGTACACAGCTATCAGCAATACTTACAACAGGCCAAGGCAGACGGTATCAGTCGATTACAGCCGGGCGCTTTGTTGCTCACCCCACCCGATCCGGCTCATCTATTAGGTCGATTCTGTCCGCTGCCAGCGAAGGTATTGGCGCAACCCAATCACCCTTGGTTGTTGCACTTTCAACAGCGTTATCAAGACTACCTAGAAGCTTGGGTTAAACCCTTGCGCGATACCTATTTCCGTCGTGCGCAACAGCAAATTGTCTTGCTCGATTTATTTGAAGGTCTGGCTTTTGGCCGTGCTTATCTTGCCGAAATGCAAGAGTCACTCAATCAATTAATGAGTGGCTTCATTTACGGCAAACGTCGTTGGTATGAAAAACTACATAAACCCATCAGTATCGAACAAGTTGTTTTTGTCGCCAGTAAATGTGATTTAGTACCCTTAAGCGAACAACCGCGCCTATTGTCGCTGCTCAAGCATGTAAGCCAAGGGGCGAGCCAACAACTCAGTGTACAACAAATTTCCTTTGATTATCTGTTACTCTCGGCACTGGTCGCCACCAAACCCGACGCCGACAACCCGCAAGCCTTGCGCTACAAACACCCAGACGGCAGCACGCATCAAGTCGAATTCGATCCTATCCCTGAACGCATTAATGAGCTGAATGAACAAGGCGTTTACCCGCTCATTCACTGCTTACCGCCACTCATTCATCAAGCGAGTGATTTCCATACTATGCACCTTGACCAGCTACTCAATCGCATCATGGGAGACGAATGATGACCGCACAACAACACCAGAGTCGCGATAAGGTTATTGAGGACGACTTCGATCACCTTCCCAGTTATCAAGCTGTTATTCAGCCTGTTGCCACGGAAACACCCCGTGCTGAAACCCCTTGGTATAAACGTGCCTTCAACTGGCTATTAATTACCGGCATCAGTTCACTGTTGCTTGCCTTAGTTGTAACCAGCATCGAATCTTGGCTGAATAGCTTAGGGCAGTTACCACTCTTAGCCAGTGCGCTATTCGTAACGAATATGCTGTTTGTGGGATTGTTGCTGTGGTTTGTCGGACGAGAAGCCCTAGCCTACCGTCGTGTCAATCGGGTGATTAACGAGGCAGAGGAATTAACCTCGCTACTGACGCAAGGTGATAAAATAGCCGTCACCCATTGGCTAGAACAACTGACTCAACAGCACCAAAACAGCGAACAGGCTCGACGATTGCATCACGCTTTCTGGCAAACGGTGCAGGCGCATCACACCGGTTTTGAACGGCTCGAACTCTACCAACGCCTGGTCAGTCAGCCTCTAAAACAAGCAGCAGAAGCACTCATTCAACCCGCGATGTTACAAGGCGCAGGCATTAGCTTGCTCAGTCCGAATAATCTCATTCATAGCCTGATTTTACTCTGGCGCAGTGCCAAATTGGTGCGTGATATTGCCCAAGTTTACGGCATCCGACCCGGCTTTTTTGGCAGCATCAAGCTACTCAAAATTGCCATCGAAAACATGGTGATTCAACAAGGCGTAGATCTGCTGGTCGATGCCGGCATGCAAAAAGTCAGCCAAGGTGTGTTAAGCAAAGTGGTCGAAAAAGGATCGGAAGCCACGACAACGGGGCTATTGCTGAGAAGACTCGGCAAAGCGATGATTCGGCAGTTGGATTTAGATGAGCGGTTGAAGCAGACAAAGCCCTAACGGACACTTCTAGCCGTCACTTCGACAAGCTCAGTGCGAACGGAGATCAAAAACAATCAGTTCGTTAATCCTGAGCCTGTATAAGTATTAACCTTTTGTTTTTATTGGCATATTCAAATAACTCAATCACAAAACCAATTCATAGCCAGTGCTGCGCCCTGCTGCTGGCAATTTACGCAGCACCCCAACCAGCATCAGTTCGTTGATGTCTCTTAATGCCGTATCTTGTGAGCACTTGGCAATCGCGGCCCATTTGCTGGTGGTCAGTTTGCCATCAAAACCATCTAATAACCGATTGATCAGTTTGATCTGACGCTCATTAAAAGCAACGTCTGACCAACGCTGCCAAAAACCCGCTTTAGCCAGGACAGCATCAATACGTGATTGTGCTTGCACAATGGCCGCATGTAAGTTTTCACAAAACCACACCAGCCATGCCATCACGTCCATCGTCCCTTTTTGCGTTGACTCCAGAACCTGATAATAGGCGCTGCGTTGTGACTGTATTTGCGCAGACAAACTGTAAAACCGCTGATCGCTCTTCTCCGCACGTGCCAATAGTAAATCAGCCAAAGCGCGCGCGATACGACCATTGCCATCTTCAAACGGGTGTAATGTCACAAACCACAAGTGCGCCAAGGCAGCTTTAACAATCAATGGCTCAGGCGTGGTTTGGTTAAACCAAGCAATAAAAGTCGCCATTTCATGCGCAATCGCATTTGCCGGTGGTGCTTCAAAATGCACTTTAGGCTTGTTAATCGAACCGGATATGACTTGCATGACACCCTTAGCATCATCTCGCCACTGACCGACGCGAATTTTACTCATGCCAGAATAACCCGTCGGAAACAAGGCGGCGTGCCAAGCACATAATCGCTCTTCAGTTAAGGGTCGTTGATAGTGCTGAGTCGCATCCAGCACCATATCAACAACGCCATCAATATGGCGATCAACGAGTGCCAAAGCACCAATATCAACCCCTAAACGACGCGCTATGGACGATCTGACCGATGCCACATCCAGTCGCTCGCCTTCAATCGCACTGGTTTTAACCACATCATCGGTTAGCACCACTAAGCTGGCGTGATTACGCTGACCCATGCCGATGTCAGCAACTCGACCCAAGAGCAATCCTTGCGCATAAGCAACTTTGCTGAGTAACGGCAGTAATTGACCTTGATTATAGTGCCAATTTGGCCATTCCGGCTGCTGCCAGATATAGAGTAAGGGCGTATTCATAAGCGCAGTATGCGCTGTTTGCGGCGTAAAATCAACCTAATCGCCGCAAATTATGCGGTGAATAAGGCGCTATTCCCCGCAATTTCGGCAAAAGTAATCTCATGTGCTTGGTATGACATCACACCCCACTCATCACTGCCACCAGTAGTTCGCTTTGTTTGGCTTGGCTGGCATCGATCTGCTGTTCTAGGTTATCGCATAAACTCATCAGTTGGTCGATTTTAGCGACAATGCGTTGTTGTTCGGCTAGGGGTGGGACTGGAGTACAGAATTCACGCATTGACTTCAATGAAACATTTTTTATTGTAGAACCAGTAGCTGACTCAAAAGCATAATCCAAAAAGTAGGAACTATTTATTATTTTCTTGATGAACTGCTTATCTATGCATGAAAATAGATTAAAGTAGCAGGCACTTTTGCCCAAAACAACTTTTTCACCATTATAAAAAGCAACATTGCCTATAGTGCCATTAATTGATACAAGAACACTTCTGTCGTTTAAATCTTTCCCATGTTTTTCAAACTCAAAAAAAGAAACTTTTTTTGTATTATTCTTTATCTCAATTACACCGCCATTAAGATTGTTACCATTGATAAAGTAATAATCACCCGCATCATCATAACTAGGTGTACCATGAATGCCATCACCTAACAATGACACAACATCCCCCAACCTCACCCATTCCCACCCTTGCGGCAGGTCGTAGGGTTTTTCATCATCACTAATTGCTGGCAGTGGTTTTTGTTTTTTGATTTTCCCTTCACTAACTAGGCGTGCTTTTTCGGCAGCAATCTCTTTGAGCAGTTCGCTGGCAGGTGTGTCGTTTGGGTCTTGTGGGACTAATTTTCCCATTACCGCTAATTGCAAAATGGCTTTGCGTAATTCGCTCACATTGGCTTTGACGCTGTAGAGTTCGGCAAAATGAGTTTGTAAAAACTGCCATGCTGTGTGCGTGTGTTCGGCATCGAGCAGTTGACGAATGGCGGCTTGATGCACGCTAAGGCGTTGTGCTTCTTTGGCTTGTTGCAAAGCTTCGAGCGCATCGCATCGTGCCATCAGTTGGTCGATTTTAGCGACAATGCGGTGTTGTTCGGCTAGGGGTGGGAGGGGAAATAAATATGATCTTAAAAAACCCAAAGAAACAAAACTTTGCACTGCACCTGAAGCTATTGCTTTCATTTTTTCTTGCGCATTAATCAAAAAATAATGAATGAATCTAATTTTTGGTGTATCTTGGATTCGGTGTTTTTCAAGATAGTTGTCGCAAAAATCATGCAGCGTTTCTCAAGTTTT
>CAZBQD010000002.1:10510-97178 GCA_964493995.1 uncultured Francisella sp. | reverse complement strand
CGTTCTCGACGCCATTGAGGTGCTGCGCGGCATGAACACCGACAACGCCCGCAAGGTGCCCGCCGATGCGCCGACCGGCTTCATCAAGCCGCGCTGGCAGAAACTGGTGATGACCGATGCCGGTATAGACCGGCGCTACTACGAACTGTGTGCACTGTCGGAACTCAAGAACTCGCTGCGCTCGGGCGACATTTGGGTGCAGGGTTCGCGCCAGTTCAAGGACTTCGAGGACTACCTGGTGCCGCCCGATAAGTTCACCAGCCTCAAGCAGTCCAGCACATTGCCGCTGGCCGTTGTCACCGACTGCGACCAATATCTGCACGACCGGCTGACCCTACTGGAAACGCAGCTTGCCACCGTCAACCGCATGGCGGCGGCCAACGATCTGCCCGATGCCATCATCACCGAGTCCGGCTTGAAAATCACGCCGCTGGATGCGGCGGTGCCCGACACCGCGCAGGCGCTGATCGACCAGACGGCCATGATCCTGCCACACGTCAAGATCACCGAATTGCTGCTCGAAGTCGATGAGTGGACGGGCTTCACCCGCCACTTCACGCACCTGAAATCGGGCGACCTGGCCAAGGACAAAAACCTGCTGTTGACCACCATCCTAGCCGACGCGATCAACCTGGGCCTGACCAAGATGGCCGAGTCCTGCCCAGGCACGACCTACGCCAAGCTCGCTTGGCTGCAAGCCTGGCATACCCGCGACGAAACCTATTCGACAGCGCTGGCCGAGTTGGTGAACGCCCAATTCCGGCATCCCTTCGCCGAACACTGGGGCGACGGCACCACGTCATCGTCGGACGGCCAGAACTTCCGAACCGGGAGCAAGGCCGAGAGTACCGGTCACATCAACCCGAAATATGGCAGCAGCCCTGGGCGAACCTTCTACACCCATATATCCGACCAGTACGCGCCGTTCCACACCAAGGTGGTCAATGTCGGCGTGCGCGACTCGACCTATGTACTTGACGGCCTGCTGTACCACGAGTCCGACCTGCGCATCGAGGAACACTACACCGACACGGCAGGCTTCACCGATCACGTCTTTGCCCTGATGCATCTCCTGGGCTTCCGCTTTGCGCCGCGCATCCGTGACCTGGGCGACACCAAGCTGTTCATCCCCAAGGGGGATACCGCCTATGACGCGCTCAAACCGATGATTAGCAGCGACAGGCTGAACATCAAGGCTATTCGTGCCCACTGGGATGAAATTCTGCGGCTGGCGACCTCGATCAAGCAGGGCACGGTGACAGCCTCGCTGATGCTTCGGAAACTCGGCAGCTATCCGCGCCAGAACGGCTTAGCCATCGCCCTGCGCGAGCTGGGGCGCATCGAACGCACGCTGTTCATCCTGGACTGGTTGCAAAGCGTGGAGCTGCGCCGCCGCGTCCACGCTGGACTGAACAAGGGCGAAGCGCGCAACGCGCTGGCCCGCGCCGTATTCTTCAACCGCCTGGGCGAAATCCGTGACCGCAGTTTTGAGCAGCAGCGCTACCGGGCCAGCGGCCTCAACCTGGTGACGGCCGCCATCGTGCTGTGGAACACGGTCTATCTGGAGCGTGCCGCGAATGCCCTGCGTGGTAACGGCCACGCTGTCGATGATGCGCTGTTGCAGTACTTGTCACCGCTGGGTTGGGAGCATATCAACCTGACCGGCGATTACCTTTGGCGCAGCAGCGCCAAGATCGGTGCGGGCAAGTTCAGGCCGCTACGACCGCTGCAACCGGCTTAGCGTACGATTTTTTCCGTTTTCTGAGACGGCCCCGGATAATGCGGTAGCGGAAAGCTTTTTCAAAACACTCAAAGTTGAAATGGTGTATCGACAACCTAGTTTAGTTACAGCACAACAGATGCGCCTGCTAGTCAGCGATTATATCGGACATTTTAATCATGTCCGACCACACAGTAAGAACAATTACTTGCCGCCTGAGCTGTTTGAACAGCGTCAACGTGAGACGGCAAAGCTTTTAGATAAAAACCAGATTCCTTGTACGAAAAAGGGTTGACACTCCAAACGACAGGTAAGGCGCGAACCAGCGGTAGAGGGTTTGGGCGTAAATAATCATGTAAGTGGACACGGCAATAGTCACAATACCAACCAATGTGGTTAGCCCTAAGGCATCCTGACCGACATGACCCAAGCTAATGCCCATGGCAACAAAAATAATGAAAAACTCGCTAATTTGCGCGACGGTTAATCCTGCCATAAAACCGGTACGTTTTCGATAACCCATATATCCCATAATCGTCATGACAATTAAAGGATTGCCGATGAGTACGAACAGCGACAGAATAACGGCCGACAATAATTCTTCACTCAGTGAACTAAAGTCGAGCTGACTGCCCAATTCCACAAAGAAGAAGAGTAGCAAAAAGTCACGAATTCCGCCCAGTCGAGCACTGATGGCATCGCGATACACGTTAGAAGCCAACGAGAAACCAGCAATAAACGCGCCTGCTTCCATTGAAAAACCGATCAGCTGCCCAGCACTCGATAAAGCGACGCCCCAAGCAACGGCAAATACCAGTAGTAATTCTTGCGACTGCGCCACATAGCGCATCAACCAAGGTAGCACGAAGCGCATCAGCAAAAAGACAACAACCGCCACGGCAACTAATTTAGCAGCGATAATCGCTATCTCTAATGCCAGAGAACTTTCTTCTAATCCGCTTTCTTGTAGCGTACTCACCATCATCATGGCGATTACCACGGCCACATCTTGCACAATTAAGAAGCCAATGGCGATACGACCATGTAGCGAATCCAGTTCACGTTTATCGGATAACAATTTAATGACAATAATGGTGCTAGAGAAAGTAAGGGCGATAGCGACGTAGAGTGCCGTCATCCAATCCTTGCCTAAAAGTAGGGTAATGAAAAACCCAATAACAATGGTGAATAACAATTGTCCTAAGCCAGTGGCCAGTGCCACAGGGCCAATATGCTTAACGTGTTGAATATCCAGTTTAAGTCCAACTAGGAACAGCAGAACCGTCACACCAATTTTAGCCAGTAATTCAATCTGATCGTGTGCTGTCACTAAAGCAAAGCCAACGGGACCGACAATAATACCCACTAAAATATAGGCAATAATTACGGGCTGCTTTAACCGCGTCGCGATGGCGCCCGCAATCGCAGCAATAATCAGTAATAAGGCAAATTGTTGAAAAACCGATTCATGCATAGTTTAGTTGCCTCTAGTTGTTCAATTTATCGATTCATAGATACGTGATAATGCGGATCTTCGGAAACATTCACTTCCACCAGCTCTTTCGCTTTGGTAAGTAGTGCTTGGCATTCAGGGCTTAAGTGCTTTAAGACTAATTTCTTGCCTTTGGCTTGATAACGTTCCGTTAGCTTATCAATGGCTTCAACGCCCGTATAATCGTAAACGCGCGAGTATTTAAAATCAATTTTAACGCACTCAGGGTCATCATCAATGGCAAACTGTTCGCTAAAACTGTGTGCCGAAGCAAAAAACAAGGGGCCGTGCACGTGGTAAATGACCTTGCCATCGGGTTGTACTTTTCGGTCTAGCATCACTTTTTGTGCATGTTGCCAAGCAAAAACCAAGGCTGCAATAATCACCCCAGCAATGACGCCAATGGCCAAATCAAACACGACAGTGAGTGTCGTAACAATGACAACGATGAGCGCATCTGCTTTACTCATGCCACGCAGAATGGCCATGCTCGACCATTCAAAGGTCGCAATGACGACAAAGAACATTAAACCAACGAGCGCAGCAATGGGGATTTGCTCGATTAAATCAGACAATACCAAAATGAATAGCAAAACCACCAAGGCTGCGGTAATGCCCGACAAGCGTCCAGTACCCCCCGATTTGGTGTTGATCATCGACTGACCAATGAGCGCACAGCCCCCCATGGTACCAAATAGTCCTGCAACCACGTTCGCCGAACCCAGAGCCAGACATTCCCGATTGCCTTGACCGCGCGTTTGGGTTATGTCATCAATTAAGGTCATGGTGAGCAAGGACTCAACCGTGCCAATAATCGCTAAAATCAACGCATAAGGGGCAACGATAATAAAGCTTTCCCATGTGAAAGGAATCATCGGCAGATGAAAACCATTCAGTGCAGGGTTGTTAGGATCACCCAATACCAATACAGAAAGGCTGCTTTCCATATCGGCAATATCGACCACAGTACGTAAATCCCAACCTAAAGCAACCACAGCCAGTGTGACCAGCACAATCGCCGCCAATGCCGATGGAATGGCTTTGGTTAAGCGAGGTAATAGATAAATAATGGCCATAGTTGCAGCCACAGCCGCCAACAATTGCCATAAAGTAGCACCTTGCAACCAATTACCCGCATCATCTTTAAATGATGGTATTTGCGCCATAAAAATGATTAACGCCAAGCCGTTAACAAAACCGAGCATGACGGGAGCAGGCACCATGCGAATAAAACGCCCCCATTTTTGCCAGCCAATAATCAATTGAATGATGCCCATACCAATCACTGCAGCAAAAAGATATTCGACACCATGCTGAACCACCAGTGCTGTCATCACCACCGCCAAGGAACCAGCGGCAGCTGATACCATACCAGGGCGACCACCAAAAGCAGCGGTAATAAAAGCGACAATCACCACGGCAAACAAGCCCGCCATGGGGTGAACACCCGCCACAATCGCGAAAGCCAGGGCTTCTGGCACTAAGGCCATGGCAACGGTAATGCCGGCTAACACATTGGTTTTATGCGATGACCAGTGAGGATTCATTATATATTTCCTATGAACGTTGAGCTGAGTAGCAGACGGTGCTAATCATGATAAGCCAGCAAAGTAAGCTTCCCATTCCGCTTGCTTAAAGCCAGCCAACATCACTTGATCGCCTTTTAATAACAAAGGGCGCTTAATCAGGTTGATGTGTTGCTGCATTAAGGCAATGGCTTTCGCTTCATCTAGGTGTTCACGCTCAATGTCTGCTAGGTTTCGCCAGGTTGTTCCTGTTTTTTTCAGTAAATTCTGCCAGCCCAACTGACGAGACCAGTGTGTGAGTTGTTCAGTCGTTGGAGGCTGTTTTTTGAAGTCGATGAACTCGACCGTTATGGCTTGTTGCGCTAACCAAGCACGCGCTTTTTTAACGGTATCACAATTTGGAATGCCATAGAGACAATAATCGGTTTGCATGCAATCATATCCTAATTGATGTTGAGTCTGAAACAGCAGTTAAGCTGCTCATTCAGACTGCTTGTAATGGTTTATTGAGTGGTTGTACCCTTACAACTCCTTCCCGTTGGTATTTTACAAAGCTTCGTCAAAATAAAACAATGAAGGATTTTAGCTTATTCGTTTAGCATTATCCAAATCTGACATTTTTTTGTGATAAACTGACTTCGAAATAACAATCCTGCATAGCGGAGATGATACGATGGAATTGATCTGGGCTTTTGTAATCACTTTGTTCAGTTGGCAAGCCTTTGCCGCCGATGGTTTTCGTATCAGCGCCGCTGAACTGGCCAAAATCAGCGAACAACAGCGTGTGGTATTAATTGATGCGCGTCCGGCTAAGTTTTATGACGAAGGTCATTTACCCAATGCCATCAGCATGCCCTTTACCGCAACCTTCGTTGAATTTGGTACGACGGGTCGTGTCATCACCTTAGACAAGGCCAAAGCCTTATTCAGCAGTGCCGGTATCCGCAACGACGATTTAGTCGTCGCGTACGATGGGGGCGGCATGTTGCAGGCCTCACGTATTTTGTGGACTTTAGAAGTCTACGGTCATAAAAACGTTAAACTGCTTGATGGTGGTTTGAAAGCATGGCAACAAGCGGGCATGAGCATCACGCAAGACAAACCTAATGTGATAACCAGTAATTATGTCCCCAGTATTAATCCCGATCGTTTGGCAACACGCCTAACCACCTTATTGGCCAGTAACAAAACCGATGCCTTCACACTCATTGATGCGCGTGAAGTTGAACATTATCAAGGTCTTAAATCGGAAGCGAAACGTGCAGGACACATTCCGAACGCCTGGAATATTGATTTTCGTTTGAACATCGACCCTGCGACCGGATTATTGCGCCCGATGAACGAATTGAAAGAGCTTTACGCCAAGGTTCCGCGCGATAAAAAGGTCATTGTCTACTGCATTATGGGCGACCAATCTGCCCTAGAATATTTGATTATGCGTGAAATGGGCTTTGATGTCGCTAACTACGATGCTTCATGGCAAGAGTGGGGTAACGATTTAGCTTTGCCAATTGTCGAAGCTAAACCCAAAGAATAAACGACACCCCTTGCTATGAGCTGGATTAACTATCGTAATTGGTCGTTACGCAAGCGTTTGGTGTTATTAATTGCCGGTATTGCGCTAGCATTTATGGTCATCACGACGCTACTGTTAGATGCGCTTTCCTTACCCAGAGAGCAAACTAAGGTCAAGCAACAAAGTGAAATGGTGCACCATTTCTTAACCAATGACCTTGCTGAGTTATTGCTGACGGGTAATCCTGATGTTGCCGTGGGGTTTGTGGAAAAACTGACCATGCTTAAGGAATTACAAGGCATTTGGGTTTACGACCCACAGGGTAATGCCTTGTTCCGTAGCAGCGAGCTAACCACCGATTTTCGTGAATTAGAAGGTTCTGCTCTCAGTGCTTTTATGCACGGTGAGTTTTGGTTGTCTTCCGACGTGATCTTGTCGGGGCAAGTATTGGGTAAAGCCATTTACTTTTATCAACGCGAGCCCTTAGCACAACGTCTTTTTAGCAATTTGCTCGCCGATTTGTGGCTGATTCCGCTCATGCTGCTGATGGCGATACCGCTGGCACAGCGCGTTGCCCGCACTTTCTTACAGCCGTTCGATTCACTGGTTTTGGCGATGAATCGTCCCGAAGCGGAAACAGGCGTATTACAGCTAAATATTGCCGATGAAAGCGACGAAGTCAAACAACTCTATCGAGGATTTAACAAACTGGAGCAGCGCATTGCTGAAAGTATGCATGCCCTACAAAGTGAGCTCTCTGAAAAGGCTTATCTAGCCAGTCACGACAGCTTAACGGGATTGCTCAATCGCTCTGGATTTGATGCCTGTGTGCAAGATCAGTTATTAAGGCTGCAACAAAACACCTCTGAGATAAAACCGGTTTATGCTTACTTAGACTTAGACCAGTTCAAGCTCATCAACGATACCGTAGGGCATAATGCGGGTGACGTTTACCTGCGTCAATTGGCGCGATGGTTAGAAGAGTGGCTTCCAGAAGGTGCTTTTGTTGGTCGTTTGGGTGGTGATGAATTTGGTATTTGGTTGCTCGATAGTCGTTGGGCGCAAACACAATTACAAAGCTTGATTGATTTGATTCGTGAAAGACGCTTTATGTGGGAAGCTCAGCCTTTCCAAGTGGGCGCAAGCGTTGGCATAGTTGAAGTTACCCGAGCTGATATGCCGTTAATGTGGCTTTATCAAGCCGCTGATACCGCCTGTTACACCGCTAAATCGCTGGGTCGAGACAGGTTGCACTGGTTTAAGGAAGACGATCAGGATGTTCAGGGGCATCAGCGCGATGTCATTGCGCTGAACCAAGTTCGTTCGGCATTAGGTAAAGGGCCTGAACGTTTTGAACTTTGGGCGCAAACCTTGGCGGCCATTCATCCTGATGTTGATGATGGATTATTGCATTATGAAGTCTTGATTCGTTTGCGCGATGCAGCTAACCAAATTGTTAATCCGGGTGTTTTCTTGCCCGCAGCCGAACGCTATGGGGAATTACTGCGACTCGACACTTGGGTGTTGTGGAACTACCTTGAGCAGGCTTGTTCATCGCCACAACATTTAGAACGCCTGGGCTTTGTCGATATTAATGTGACGGGCGCAGCCTTGGTTCATCCCGACTTCAGAGCCACCATTGAAAAAGCCCTCGCTACCTTCGATTTCCCTTGGCACAAATTGACATTGGAAGTGACCGAAACCACCGCAGTGCGTAACTTTGAACAGGCGCGCTCATTAATCGAATTCTGTAAATCACACGGTATCCGCTTCGCTTTAGATGACTTTGGCAGCGGTATGGCATCCTTTGACTATCTCAAACGACTGCCTTTTGACATCATTAAAATCGATGGTTCGTTTATTGTTTCCATTGTCGATGACCCGATGGATGAAACCATGGTCAATTTCATGGTGAAACTCGCCAATTTGAGAGGTCAACTGACCGTTGCTGAGTTTGTCGAGAATGAAGCCGTCGTCGAACGCTTAAAAGCGAACGGTGTTCACTATGCTCAAGGCTATCATTTTGGTCGCCCTAAACCCTTTAGTGAATGGCTCGCCAGTTAATTTAATAAGGTCATGAACCACGACAGCATTTCAGTCTGGATCAATGCGCGACTATTATTTAGCAGCGGCTTGTTTCTGACGAGCCAGTCGTTTGTTGCGTTTGGTTAGGCGCATTTCTTTCTTCGCGTTTTCGTAGCTGGCTTGTAATCCGTTTTTTGTGCCCTCAAATAAAATGGCCGTAGCACTCATATTTTCGGCAATGACCGCTTGGGTTTTCTTATCAATCAAACGAATTTCACTGATAAGTTTGGTGATGTCGTTGGCAATTTTCGATAAGCTGGGGTCAGTCATGGCAACACCGGTCATGATACAAAATTCATCATGACCGCCAATGCGATAAGCAAAATTGGCGGAAGTGACTTCTCTGATTAAGGAAGCGACGTGCCTTAAAATGTTTTCAGCGACCAGCATACCATGCACTTTGTTAATTTCAGAAAAACCATCTAAATCAATTAATAACAAGCCAGGATTGGCGCCGCTATCACACAATAATTTATAGTCATGATCTAATTTGATGCGAGAAAATAAGCGCGTAACCGGATCGCGTGTGATGTGGTTACAGACATGCGATACTTGCTGTGCAATTTTGCCTGCCTTCTTCATGCTTTCAACGGCTTTAATTTTCGTATCTCGAATCGTCTCTTTAAGCTGATAGAGCGCTTCATGGGACTCTTCTGCGTTAAACAGACTGATATGAGAGTCAACATGAGCGGTGACGGCTTGTAATGACTGAACCAAGTTTTTGGTCGCATCCGTAATTTCATCGTGTACGTGAACCAAGTCTTCGGGCAAGGATTTAATGTGTAATTGATAGAGGCGATAGCCCACCACATCACTGAAACCGTCTTTGGCTTTGAGGCTTTCATTCATACATTTTTGCAACTCTGGGTTGCGTGCCAGAAAAAACTCGTACCAAACCGCATAATTGATGGGTGTCGGGTTGATATTGTGTTGTTTGAAGGCTTGTAACACTTGCATCATTAGGGTTTTGGATGCGTCTCGTGTTTGTAAGAATTGTTCCATAACGTTCCTGTCTGGTGAACCTTGGTGAGTTGAGAGAATTAAAATGAGTATTTTTTTACACGTACTCCTATGTTACGCTATTTTATGACATTCGGTTTTTCATAATATTAATAGCTTATATAAAAAATTATTATGACCTTTACGCCTCGCTTTTTTGCATTTACTGCCCAGCTCAAGTAACATCCCAATCATGTTAGTTACTCTTTTACGTCAATTAGCCCTAAGTTGCGCTCTGTTATTAGCTAGCCTGACCCTAACAGCAGGGGCGCAAACACCCGCCGAGCCTGCCGCTGCTGCACCCAGCACTATGTCCCTTCGTGTAATGGGCGTGGAGGGTGCTTTGGCAGACAATGTGCAGGCACTGGTCAGCACTCCCTTAGCCTGTGATGCCAGCGAAGTACAGAAGCGCATTTGGATGCGTATCGCCCACAAGCAGAGTATTAAGGCTTTGCAGGCCTTAGGTTATTATGAGCCGACTATTAAAACTCGTTTTCAACAGGCTGGACCCGCCGATTGTGAAACGGCCGTACTAGACATTCAGGCTAATCAGCCCGTTGTTTACCATCAGGTAGAGCAGCAGTTGTTGGGTGAAGGTCAGCAGGATGAGGTGATTGTACAAGCTTGGCAAAAACTGTCGATGAAACCGGGAGAGCCGCTGCATCATGGTCACTATGAAGAGGCGAAGCAAGGCCTAGCACAAAGGTTGCAGGAGCGCGGTTATGTCGATGCTGAATATCGCCAAGCGCAAATTCTGGTCAATCCCAGCACGCATCAAGCCGATTTAACGATGACGCTAGACACGGCAAAACGTTATCGTTTTGGTGACATTCAATTCAGCCAAAACTTTTTACACGACGATTTTGTGCGACGTTATTCACCCATTTCAGCCGGTCAGCCTTTTGATAGTGAACAACTCAACCAACTGTCGCAGAACCTGTCTAATAGCGGTTATTTTAATGAGGTGCGTATTCGTCAAGCGCCTGCCAATCAAACTGAAACGTCCATTCCCATTGAGGTTGGGCTAACACCGCGCAATCGCATGTCTTATGCCTTTTCAGCAGGTTATGGTTCCGATACGGGCGAGCGGGTGGGGGCCGATATCAAACGTCATTGGTTCAATCGTCGTGGACATTATGGCAATGCCATGATGCAATACGCCCAGCGTCGTCAAATTTTAGAAACCCATTATGTTGTGCCTTGGGACAACCCCTTAACCGAAAAATTAGACTGGGGTTTTAGAGCGCAATATGAAGAAAATGACCGTTGGGGGAGTGGTAGTTTCGCTCGTGTCGGTCCTAATTTTGTGCGCGAACTTTACGATGGCTGGACAGGGGTAGTCTTTACGGAATTATGGACTTCACGTACAGAATTTATCGGTGATAAGCCACGCGAGGGACAATTCTTTTTTGCCGGATTAAGATTAACCAAACGCGATTCCGATGATCCCATTTTCCCCACCGAAGGCTGGTCGCTGATGGCGGAAGTTAAAATGGCCGACCCCAGTTGGTTTTCGACCACGTCTCTCATTCAGGGGCGCATCGATTTTCATGGTTTAATGCCCTTGGGCACAGGCGGCTTATTATTGCGCGCGCAAGCTGGCTCGACTTGGGTGGAAAACTTCGATTTATTGCCTAAGCCGCTTAGGTTTTACACCGGCGGTGATGCCACCGTGAGAGGCTATGCCTTTGAAGCCTTGTCGCCCGCTAATGCGCGGGGTGTATTGATTGGGGGTCAGCATTTCGTTGCCGCTTCGGCTGAATACAGTCATCCGGTTAGCGAGAGTTGGCAGTTAGCGGCCTTTGTCGATAGTGGCGATGCGTTTAATGATTGGGAGCTGGGGTTGCAGCATCTAAAACAAGGCGCCGGGCTGGGTGTGCGTTGGAAAACACCCGTAGGCTATGTTAAAGCCGATGTGGCTTTTCCCATTTCGCAACCCAATGCCAACGAACCACGGTTGCATTTGGGTATCGGAGCTAATTTTTGATGCGCTGGTTTACTCGATTGGGCTTTGCCTTACTCATATTGCTGCTAACACTTTCGCTCGGCTTGTGGGCGTTGATTAAGCATCCCACCATCAGTGCTTGGGCGGTGACTCAGCTGGTGCAACAGTTTCCGATGGTGACTGTGGCACGCATTAGCGGCAACATTTGGGATGGATTAGCCTTTTCTCAGCTAATGGTTAAACAGGATGATGTCGTACTCATTATCGAGGATGGCTTTGTGCGCTGGCGTTGGCAAGATCTCTGGCAGTCGGAGTCGGTTCATATCGCGCAGGTGAGCTTGGGGCGTGTGGCAATCGATTTGCCCTACGCTAAGCCATCTCCTGAAACAGCCGATTTCGATTGGCGCAGTCTGGAATTGCCCGATGTGATGCTACCCATCGTGGTGCAACTAGGTCAGCTTAGGGTGCATCAGCTCAGTCTTTTTTTAGCCAACTCACAATTAATTGAATTGAGTGATGTGGCGACTTCTTTAGATATTCAGTCTAACCAACTGAACATTAAACACTTTTCTGTGTCAATGCAAACACCCATGCCGGTATTGGCCAGTTTGTCGGGTAGGGTCGGCTTGGTTTCGCCCCATACTTATCAACTGGGTATCGAATCGGATGCTATGCTGGACGATTGGGCAGAAGCCAAATCATCGCTGATGATAACCGGTGATGCGCAAGCGCTCGTTGCCCATCTTGAAACGCAAGCCGATGTGACGCAACTGGGTTTGGTGCTAGCACAGGGTGATATTTGGTTAACTCGTGAGCAAGTCTGTAGCCCTGAGTTAACCTTGGTCACACCGCTGGGTAAGATCAGCTTAGCCGATGTTCAGGCTCACTGGTCGGCTGAACCTCAGTTAACCGCCATTGCCCGCATCGATGCCTACCAAAACACCTTGGTGATGCGCGGTCAGTTCTTTCCGCAGCCGGACCTATCATTATTCATTGATGCAGTCAATTTGAGTCATTTCAAGAGCCTATTGCCCTTAGCGGGAAAAATTCAAGCACAAGGCAAGTTGCGGGGCGACTGGCAAGCTCCGCAAGGAGAGGTGAATCTGCAAGCGCAGGGCTTAGCCTGGAAAACGCATCAACTGTCGCAGTTGTCGTTACAAGCCAAGGGAGAAACTCAGCAACTTTCGGCACAATTAGAAGCAAAGGGCTTATCCGATGTGGGCAAAGACAGTCGAGTCACCATGCGCTGGCAAGGCGCACTGGCAAAACATCAACTGAGCCTGTCGGCTGTGGCTGGCGGTGCGTCTTTATCGAGCCGACTGGTGGGTGGACTCGATGAGCAACAGCAGTGGACGGGACGATTAGAGCAGTTACAACTCATTCAAGCCGATGCAGGGTTATGGCAACAAACAGCGGCTGCACGACTATCGGCATCAGCGACATCGGTGTCATTGCAGTCTCCGCTTTGCTTACAACAGCTGAGTACGCAAGCCTGTGTTACGCAAGCCAGTTGGTCGCAAAAGCAGGGCACCCAAGTCAGCGCAAAGCTGGATGAGCTTTGGTTATCGCGTTTTCAGCCTTGGTTACCCAAAACGCTTAAGTTGCCGGGAAAAGCACAAGCCCACGCCCAGTTCCGTCAACTGGGTTCGACGCGACAAGGTAGGTTGACACTATCCTTGCCGGCGAGTCAGCTTAATTATGCCACCCTCAGTGGGGTTCAGTCTTTTGCTTACGATGGGATTAACCTAACAGCCGAATTGAATAATGAGCAGATGAGCACTGAATTGAATGCTCGCTTTCGGCAAGGGGTGAGTTTAGAAGCCCGTTCACGCCATACTTGGGGGGCGTGGGATAATCTGGACGTGCAAGGTCAGTTAAGGGTTGAATCCTTATCGATTGCGCAAGGGCTTTTGCCCGACATCACAGGATTAGCGGGACGCCTCACCAGCCATTTTGCCCTTGCAGGTAGGCTTAACCAACCCCAGCTTTCGGCACAACTGGCTTTGGCTTCGGTTAAGCTGACGCCCATAGTGACCGGTGTCGAGTTTCGCTTACCTCAACTGTTTTTGGATATTAAACCTACCGGCTCGGTCAGTATCGATGGGCAACTCTTAGCGGGTGAAGGACAGGCTAGTTTGAAAGGCTGGGGAAGCGTCGCAAACTGGTCGAAATGGAATATGGATTTAACCCTTCAGGGGCAGAATCTACTCATTGCCAAAACACCCCAAGCGGATATTTGGTTGTCGCCCAATATTCAACTCAGTGCGGTGCCAGAACAGGTAGATATTTTAGGTCAGTTGATTGTACCCAAAGCCCGACTCAGGGCGCAAAGCGTCGGTAGCAAGGGCGTTGGCCTATCTGACGATGTGGTTATCGTGGGTGAAGAAAATAACAGCGCTAAAATGAAACTGGTGCCACATATGCGCGTGCTGTTAGGGGATGATATTAGCCTATCCGGTTCGGGTTTAAGTGCCGGCTTGACAGGACAATTAGAAATTACCCGTTCACGCTTGGGGAATTTGTTGTTTCAAGGCGAAGTGAATACGAAAAATGGCCAGTTTAAGGCTTACCAACAAGACTTAACCATTGAACAGGGTCGCATTTTATTTAATGGTGTCAGCGACAATCCCGGTTTGAATGTGGTCGCCTCGCGTAAGGTGCTCGATGAAACGGTGGGGGTCACCGTAACCGGTAGCCTAGCTAAGCCACGTTTGAAAGTGTTTTCTCGACCCACGATGCCCGACACCGATGCCTTAAGTCTGTTGGTTCTGGGCAAAAAAACGCGTGATATGACCGCTACCGATGCCGCTGTGCTAGCGACTAAACTGGCTACCGAAAGTGATGATGATCCCTTATTGCAGCGACTGGGACAGGAAGCAGGGTTAGACTTGGGGTTAACCAATATCAAAGGCGAGAAAAATACCGGTCTTTCTTTGGGTAAACGCCTAACCCCCGATTTGTATGTCCGCTATGTGGTAGGCGCATTTGAATATGGCGCGCGTTTCATTACCGAATATCGCATTAATCGATTATTTTCTGTGGAAGTGCAAACAGGTCAATATTCAGGCGGTGATATCTTTTACCGTTTTGAAGGGGATTAACTCCCACTAAGATGGACAAATATTGTTATAATCGAAGGCAGTTAAAACAGTCCGTAAAGTAGCTTCATGTTTGTTTTAGTTCCCCAAATCAATACCTTTCTCCTTGCTCTCAGAAGTCTCATGTTACTGGTGGGGTTGGCTGTGCTGTCTTCAACACTCGTTTATGCGCAAAACTTGCCGACTGACAAAGGGTTAACGCCTATTCATGTGCAGCTGAATTGGCATCATCAATATCAATTTGGTGGGTTTTATGCCGCCTTACAGCAAGGCTATTACCAGCAAGCTGGGCTTGACGTACACTTGCATCCTTTTCAAGTGGAAAAAAATGTGCTGTCCGAAGTGCTGGAAGGTAGGGCACAATTTGGTATTGGCTACTCCAGCGTTATCGCCGATTACATTAAAGGCGCGCCCATTCAATTGGTGTTGGCTTCATTTCAGCATTCTCCAATGGTGCTGTTAACGCACGAACCCATTGCTGATTTGTCAGAATTGGCTGGCAAAACGGGCATGTATAGCGATAGTATGCAGGTACTCTCGTTATTGAATAAGGCCAGCAAACAAAACAAACAGGCGGTGCAGCGACGCTATGCCAATACTCATTTAGCCGAGTTTATCAATCATCATGTCGATTTTTATGGTGCTTACGTTAGCAATGAGCCTTTTCAGTTACAAGAATTAGGTGTGCCTTATCACATTGTTGATCCCAAACTTTACGGGGTGAATAGTGCCGAAGACTTGGTATACACCACTAAAGCCTATGCTAATGCACACCCAGCGGTTGTGGCAGCGTTTCGTGAAGCAACCATAAAGGGGTGGCAATTTGCCATAGAAAACCCTGAAACGGTGATTGATTTCATGCTCACTCATTACAGTGTGCCTAAATCACATCGTGCCTTGATGTATGAAGCAAAAGCCTTGAAACCCTATGTCAGTGTCGGGTCTCGCCCCATTGGCGTGGTCGAATCAGCGCGTCTTAAAGATACCGCGGTGGAGCTCAAAGAAATCGGTTTAATCAATCAAGCTCAATTCGATGCTTTCGATCCGGAAAGTTTCATGGGAATAACGAAAGGAAAGGTTAGTTTAAGCGCCTCTGAGTTGGACTATCTGGCAAAACATCCAACGATAAAATTAGCGAATGATATCGACTGGGCGCCCTTTGAATTTATTGATGAGGAGGGTAATTATCGAGGTTTGACCGCCGAATATTTTGAGATTTTCGAACAAAAACTCGGTGTTAAGTTCATCCCCGAAAAGCAACTTCCTTGGAATGAGGTTCTCAAATTAGCCAGCGAAGGCAAATTAACCCTGTTTTCAGGAGCAACGCGCACCCCTGAACGCCAAAAATATATGCACTTTACCGATCCTTACTTGTCTTTTCCGATGATGTTGGTGGCGAAAAACGACGTTAATTACATTGATGATTTTCAACAACTTAACGGCAAGAAAGTCGCAGTCATTCGAGGTTATTTTGCCCATGAGCATTTTAAGAATAACTTTCCAAATGTGCAGTTAGTGATTGTCGATTCGGTGAAAGAAGGTTTGACAGCCGTCATGTCAGGAAAGGCATTGGCTTATGCCGAAAATTTAGGAGCCGCTAATTATGCGATGCGGCAGTATGGTTTGACGGGATTGTCGTTTGTTGGTGAGTCTAACCAGCGTTTTGAGTTGGCTTTTGGTGTGCATCAGTCAGACCCCATTTTGTTTTCGATTATGCAAAAAGCGCTGGCCAGTGTGTCTGAAGAAGAAAAACGAGCCATTTATGATCGTTGGATTCATATTGAGCTGGTTAAAAGATTGGATCAACAACAATTATGGCAACTGAGTGGTTATGTATTGGCCGTATTGGTCATTTTATTCAGTATTTTGCTGGTCTATCGTTATCAGCGTAATCGCTTTCAGCAATATATTACTCAGGTCAATGAGCTGAATTTGGCTTCGAAAATCGACCTAGCAACAGAGCGAGTGGTTTGGGTTAGTCAGTCTTATGCGCGATTGCGCGGCTGTGATGCCGACGATTTAATCGGTCGCCGTTTTAGTGAGTTCGCGGGTAACCAAGTCTCCCAACAAGAGATCGCTGCCATTAAACAGCAATTACTGGCAGGACAAACCTGGGTGGGTGAGGTGCAAGGCAGGCGCTGTGATGGTGAAGCCTACTGGGTCAAATTAACCCTAACACCTCAAGCTAATTTATTTGGCAACATGACCCACGTTTGGGCAACACGCGTCGATATTACCGATAAAAAACGCATTGAAGAGCTGTCAAACACCGATGAGTTAACCAAGCTTTACAACCGTCATTACTTCAATCAAGCCTTGCCGAGTCTTTATCAGCACTATCAGGGTTCGGGTAAGCATTTGTGTATGGCCTCGATCGATATCGATTTCTTTAAGCTGATTAACGATACCTATGGTCATGTGGTGGGTGATCGAGTATTGCAACAAATAGCCGATTGCCTAAAAAATTGTTGTAGCCAAGCGACTGATTTAGAAAGCACGCTAGCTTTCCGTTTGGGGGGTGAGGAGTTTATGCTCATTGCCTTCACAAAAGATGTTGAATCCTTTTATCAACACCTAGAAAACCTGAGAAAACAGATTCTCGACGCTAAAATTGAAAATCGACTGGCTCCTTTGGGTTATTTGTCGATTTCCATGGGGGCCTGTTGTTGGCCGCATGATGATGCCGTTAACTGGGATGCGCTCTATCGTCAGGTGGATGATTTGCTCTATCAAGCGAAAGCGTCGGGACGCAATCAAATCGTTATTGCAGAGTTTCAATGAACCCCTCTGCAGCTTCACGTTTAACACCGGGTTTGGTGATCGTGCATGGTAATCGCATGGAAGACCTGCGCGATGTCATGTTGTCTTGGTTGCAAGCGCATCCGCTTCCGCCCTTAACGCCCGAAGTGCTACTGGTACAAAGCAATGGCATGAAACAATGGTTGGTGCAGTCGATGGCACAGCAACTGGGCGTGAGCGCGGGGGTCGAACTTTACCTACCGAGCGAGTTTTTGTGGCGCGCTTATCGACAGGTATTAGGCGGTCAGCAAGTTCCTAAGCAGATGGCTTTTGATAAAGCTCCGCTGACCTGGCGCATTCACCGCTTGTTAGATCCGATTTTAGCCAGTGATGACGAAGTTTATCAGCCGTTAAGACATTATTTAGCACAAAATGAACAAGCCGCGGAAAGACGTTTTCAGTTAGCGTCGCAAATTGCCGATTTATACGATCAATATCAAACCTATCGAGCCGACTGGATTGCTGATTGGTCACAGGGGCTCAATCAGATCACCAACCAACAAGCTGAGAGTAGCCCCTTGCATGAAAATACCTGGCAAGCGGCTCTATGGCGCGATTTGCAGCGCGATATTGAAACGAATGGGCAAAAAAACTTAGGGCAACTCTCCAAAATACAAAGGGATAGGGGCTTGGGGGAAGGGCTGCACCATAATGATATGCAATCCATAGATTTGATCCCTTCCACCAACCAAGAAACAGAAATAGAAGGTCTAAGACCTTCTCTGAGCTCTCGTGCCAGTGTGCACGATCAATTTGTGCAACAGATGAGGCAAGAGCAAAGGCTGTCATCGGTGAAGCTGCCGCAGCGCATTGTCGTTTTTGGTGTCAGTAGCTTGCCGCAACAAACCCTCGAAGCCTTATCGACGATGGCGAAAGTGGCTCAGGTATTATTGTTTGTCAATAATCCTTGTCAATATTATTGGGGCGATGTGCAAGACGCGCGCTATTGGCGTCGAAATCAACTGATGAAAGCGCAACGACACGCCATTAAACAAGGCCTGCCGCTTAAGGCTTTGCAGGAAGACTACGCGAGTTTTCATCCCTTATTGGCCGCATGGGGCAAACAGGGCAAGGATTATGTGCAGTTACTCAATGAGTTTGATGAAACACCCAGCCATCAGCATTGGTTTCAGCGTGTCGATGTGTTTGTCGAACCGATTGACAACACGCGGCTAGCCGAATTACAACGGCATATCTTACAGTTAACGCCGCCACCCAATGAGCCAGAAGCAAGAGCACAGGATGATTCCATTTGTTTACGCTCTGGCTATTCATCGCAGCGCGAAGTGGAAATGTTACACGATCATCTCTTGGCGCTGTTTGATGCCGATGAGAGTTTAACCCCTGCTGATGTGATGGTGATGATGCCCGATGTGGATCAATTTGCCGCTGCAGTGAGTTCGGTATTTGGACGACTTTCCGCTAAAGACAAGCGCTACATTCCCTATTCCATTGCCGACAGCAGCCTACGCATCGAACCGATGATGCAATTATTGCAATGGTTATTAACCTTGCCAACGGCCGATATTGGCCTGAGTGATTGGCACGCTATGTTCGAATTAGACGCCGTTAAAGCCAAATTTCAGCTGAGTGAAACCGATGTGGAAAGCCTGCATCAGTGGTTATTAAAAGCCGGCGTCCGCTGGGGATTAGATGCCAACGACAGAAGCGAACGCCACCAGTTACCGCAAGGAATCAATGCTAATAGCTGGTTATTTGGCTTAGATCGATTGCTACTGGGTTACGCTTGTGGAGAGACAGGCTTGGCATGGCAGTCGATTTTACCAACCTCCGCTGCAACCGGATCATCAGCGGATTTATTAGGTGCTTTAGCTGAATGGTTGAAAGCGATTCGGATTGCGCAAGCCTTATTGAGTCATGAATTACCGCCGGCGATCTGGGGCTGTTATTTAGAAGAAGTGTTACAGCTCTTTTTTGATGAGTCTCATGATCTTGCTAGTCAGCGATGGTTGACGCGATTTCGTAGCGGCTTGAATCGTTGGTTATCGGCTTGTGAGTTGGGGCAGTTTCAACAGAAATTGCCTTTGTCGGTGGTTGCTAAAGCATGGCTAGACAACATTGATGATGCGCAGAGTTTACAGCGCCCGTTTTTATCGGGTGGGGTGCAATTTGCCACCCTCATGCCAATGCGTGCCATTCCCTTCAAAGTGATTTGCTTGATTGGGTTAAACGAGCGCGATTACCCCCGTCAACAAGTGAAACAAGACTTTGATTTAATGGCCTTAGCAGGGCAGTGGCGAGCGGGGGACAGGTCTCGCCGCTATGATGACCGCTATTTATTTTTAGAAGCGATTTTATCGGCGCGGCAACAACTCTATCTGAGCTGGACTGGACGCAGCATTCGTGACGATCAACACCGCGCCCCCAGCATATTGGTTTCGCAGTTTATCGATTATTGCCATCAACTTTGGACACCACCTTTAACGGTGGTACAACATCCGTTACAACCTTTTTCACAGCGCTATGTGCAAACGGATTCAGGAGTGCAAAGTTACGCCACGGACTGGTTAGGCGAGAAAAACGACATCATAACCGACCCGGATTGGGCGAAGGTGCGCCTTGCCGACGAACCCCTACCCACCACGCTCGCCTTGTCTCGGCTGAGTGCGGTGTTGCGTCATCCGCAGCGGGTGCTATTGCGCCACCGATTAGGCATTAAACTGACACAACCACAAGAAGATGAGCGGGATGATGAGCTATTTTCTATCAATCCACTGCAACAACATCAACACTATCAACAACAAATCGAACACTGGTTAGCAACCGGTCGAGCCGATGCGCTGCCATGGCAACTGAGCGGCACCTTACCCTTAGCAGGCTTCGCTCAACTGCACCAACAGCAATTAGAACAAACCAGCGAGCAGTTGTGGCAGACTTGGCAGACAGTCATCGCCCCTTACACGCAGCGATTAGCACCTTTACCCCTGTCGTTAACCCTAGCCAATACGACCCTAACGGGTCAGCTCGATTTGCTTTATGCCAATGAACAAAATGAGCAGTGTGTGGTGCAGTTAGTGCCCGGTGAGCTGCAAAAAGACAAGGTGATTAAAGCCTACAAACTCATCGATGCCTGGTTAGCACATTGTTTAGCCAATGCCTTAGCACAGCCGGTGACCAGTGTTATTCTGGCAACGGATGCGATGATTCGTTTTCAACCCCTTGCGCCAACAGAAGCACGTTTGTATTTACAAGGCTATGTTGAATGCTATCAACAAGCCTGGCAACAACCGCTTAAGGTCGCTTGCAAAAGCGGCATCGCTTATGTGCAGAGCTTACAACAGCAGCAAGCCAAACAGAAAGATGAAACAGCCGATTTAGCCGCCTTGCAAAGCAAAGCCCTTGCTGAAGCAAGAAAGACCTTTGAAGGCGGGTTCAACCATGCAGGAGAGCGGGCAGAATCCTTGGAATTACAACGCTGTTTTGCCACTTTTGATGAATTACAGCCAGAGTTTGCTGAGTTAGCTCAACGGCTTTATGGGGTGATGTTGGAGAGAATGATCAGTGAGTAAATTGACTCGCGCTCATTAAGTCATTAAGCTATAATTGTACATATGTACTTAAGCTAAAGCGCTTAAAAGGAACAGCCCCATGTTGGTCACTATCGATACATCAGCTCTCATTGCCGTGATTGGAAACGAAACCAGTAAAATCAGGCTCGTTACAGCAACTCAGGGCGCTCATTTGGTCGCACCACTTTCGGTTCATTGGGAAATTGGTAACGCTTTTTCAGCGATGTTTAAGCGTCGCGCCATTTCACTAAATCAGGCAGAAATGGCATTGGAATCTTACAAATCCATTTCAATTCGTTTTATTGATGTTCAACTGGAACGAACTTTACTAATATGCCAACGTCATGGAATTTATGCATATGACGCTTATTTATTACAATGTGCTGAACAAACCAATAGCCGATTGTTAACCTTGGATAACGCATTAAAACAAGTGGCTGGTGACATGGGCATTCCCTTATTGGAGTATTAAAATGAAACAATACAACTTTACAGAAGCACGACAAAACCTAGCATTCGTGTTAGATACGGCTAAACAGGAAGGGGTTATTTGCATTAGCCGTCGAGATGGGGATTCATTCTACATCACACCAGTGCCGCCAAAACAATCGCCGCTAAGTGTTGAAGGGGTGGACTTAGGCCTTTCCGAAAGTGATATTCTTTCTTTATTGCAAGAAGGCAAAGAAAGAAATTACTTTAAATTTGTTAATGAATAACTGTGACACTCACTGCAACCAACCTCAACCCCTTAACCTTGCCGCTGCAAGGTCAACAACTGATCGAAGCCAGTGCGGGTACGGGTAAAACCTACACCTTGTCTGCCTTGTACCTGCGTTTGGTATTAGGGCATCAACAGCTATTCGACCAAGGCGAACGCCTCTTGTTGCCGCCCGACATTTTGGTCATGACCTTTACCGAAGCGGCAACGGCGGAATTGCGTGAGCGTATTCGCTTGCGTTTACAGGAAGCCAAGTGGGCTTTTGAGCAAGGGAACAGCAACGACTCTTTGTTATCCGCTCTGTTGAACGAGTTTGCGCCTGAAACTTACGAACTCTGTGTGCAAAAACTGAGTTTAGCCATTGAATGGATGGATGAAGCGGCTATTTTTACCATTCACGGCTGGGCGAGTCGCATGTTGCGACAGCACGCTTTCGATAGCTTATCGCTGTTTGAGCAAACCTTGGTTGAAGACACGCATCAACTCAAATTAGCCGCTTGCAAGCGCTATTGGCGCCAAGTTTATTATGCGCTCAAGCCTGATGCCATTCGAGCTGTGCAAGCATGGGCAAGCAATCCAGAGGATTTGTTGGCTCAGATTAACGCTCAGCAGGCTAAACCCGATGCTTCTCTTCATCACTCGGTCGCAATGATCGAACCCAGCCAAGCGCTTGAACCTTGGTTAGCCTGGCAAGCTGAACTGACCGCGTGTTTTAAGCAACTTCAAACGCTGTGGACAGATGAGGTTACGGCTTTAATTAACGCAGCTAAAGCCAGTAAAGCACTCAACGGTAGAAATTATCAAGAAGGTTGGTTTAATCAATTACTGAATTGGTTGCAAACAGGCCATAATGCGCCGACTATAAAACAACTGACAGCGGTGAGTAGCGGTGGTTTTATTACCAGTGTAAAAGGTAAAGCGCCTGAACATCCTGCTTTTGATGCCATGGCAAACTATGTGCGCCTGTTGCAACAAGAGCCTGAGTATCAATCAGCCTTGCTTGAGCATGCCCGTTTTGAGGTCGCTCGTTTGTATCAGCAAGCCAAACAGCGTGACGGACTATTCGATTTCGATGATTTGTTGCAACAGCTCTATCAAGCATTGCAAGGAGAGGCGGGCGAAGCCCTAGCCAATGCCATTCGCAAGCAGTTTCCCGTTGCACTGGTCGATGAGTTCCAAGACACCGACCCTTGGCAATATGGCTGTTTAATGCCCCTATATCAGCAGCGCGATGATTGCCTGTTGCTGATGATTGGTGATCCCAAACAGGCGATTTACCGTTTTCGCGGTGCCGATATGGACACCTATTTACGGGCGAGAAAAGATGCACAGCATCACCACACACTCACGCAAAACTTCCGCTCCAGTGAGTCAGTCATTTCGGCTGTTAATGCCTTATTTAAGCTGGCAGAAAGCCATCCACAAGGCGCTTTTCAATTTCGGCAAGGGGATGAAAACCCGATTGCCTTTGTCGAAGTCAGTGCGGGCAAGCCACTCCCGAGTTTGAAAGTGGCGGGGCAAGATCAAGCCGCCATCACCTTGTGGAAGCTAGCAGCGGGTCAATGTGTCACTAAAGAGCGCTACTTAACGGAGATGTCGGTCCAGTGTGCAGATGAAATTGCTTGCTTACTGAGCAGTGCAGACACCGGTTTCGCCACAGAGCAAGCACTTCAATCCCTCGAAGCGAAAGATATCGCGGTGTTGGTACGAAACCGCACTGAAGCGATCAACATTCAACAGGCGTTAAGAGCAAAACGTATTCCCAGTGTTTATTTATCGGACAAGGAAAGTGTGCTGACTAGCGAAGAAGCCTTGGATGTTTGGCGTTGGTTACGGGCAGTGCATGAACCGGAATCGACCCGTGCCATTAAAGCGGCTTTAGCCAGTCGCAGCTTTGCTTTTTCGTTAACCGAGCTGGATAGCTTAAAAGATGATGAAGCCGCATGGGATGAATGGGTGACGCGTTTTCGATCGTGGCGCGATACCTGGCAACATCAGGGTGTTCTGGCGATGCTGTATCGGCTCATGCACGAACAAGGCATTGCACACTATTGGCAACAACAGGTGGAAGGTGAGCGCAAACTCACTAACTTATTGCATTTGGCGGAAGTGCTTCAACAAGCCTCATTAGAGCGAGAAGGGCGTGTGGCGCTGATTCGCTGGTTAGCCTCGCATATCAGTCAGCCGCAGGCCTCGACAGCACAAGAACATTTGGTGCGATTGGAAAGTGATGCTTCTTGCATAACCATCATTACCATTCATAAATCGAAAGGCCTTGAATATCCCTTGGTGTTCTTACCCTTTGCCATGACTTTGGGTATGAATAAAAGACAAGTAACCGATGATCAAGAGCGTGAACTCGATTGGCAAGAGTCGATTCGCTTGCTTTATGTGGCCTTAACGCGTGCCAGTCATGCTTTGTGGTTAGGGGTGGCAGGACTGAAATCGAGCGCACAAAGTGCCGGTTTTTATGAAAGCGCCTTGGGTTATTTATTGGCAGGAGATCGTCGTGGCGATGACGAAACACTTTGGGCAGAAGCTTTTAAGCCTTGGTCAGCCACCGCGGGCATTCAGTGCGAACCCTTAGTCGAAGCGGTTGAAAAAACGTCTGAAAAAACGTCTGAGTTCATCACTCATGACCCACCACTCGCTCGTCACTCAATGGTTTTGCTTCCTAAATCACGCAACTGGCCCTATTGGCAAGTGAGCAGCTATTCACGCTTAACACAACGACTCGATGCCCAGCGCATCAACGCTAGTGAGTTTCGCTTACTGGAAGATCAGTTAGAAGAGACTCAAAGTGATGAGGATGATGTGGGTCATCGTGACCTACCGCTGTTTCAATTCGCCGCCATCGAAACCCCTTGGCAAGACTTGCCAGCAGGAGCGGGAGTCGGTGATTTAATGCACCAAGCGTTAGAAACCATGCTGCTAGAGGGAACCCATGCCGATACCGACTTTTGGTCGCGTTTCTGGTCACAACAACTGACTTATCATCAATTAGCTTTAACCTTTGAACCAGATTTTCACCAATGGTTAATAACTTTGGCACAGCATCCCATTTGCCTGCTAGCGGCGGAATCGAACACAGCACCCTTGAGTCTGAATCAGCTAATTCAAGGGGCTTTTTGGTGTGAAATGAGTTTCACCTTACCTCTGGCGCAATCGCATAGTCAAGCGATTGATGACGCCGTCAGCACTATGGTGTTGGCTGGCGTGGATCGACCCAAGCTCTCGTATCAACGTTTGGGTGGTTTATTGACCGGTTTTATGGATTTGGTTTTTGAACATGAGGGACGCTATTATGTGCTCGATTATAAAACCAATAAACTAGCCCATGGCTACGATGATAAGGCGTGTCAACAAGCCATTCTGTCCCACCGTTACGATGTGCAAGCCATGCTGTATGTGTTGGCATTACACCGCTTATTATCAACTCGTTTAGCGAATTATGATTATGAGCAGCACATGGGGGGAGCCATTTACTGGTTCATAAGGGGTGCCGATGCGCAACAGCCGCAACAGGGTATTTGGCGCTCTAAGCCCAGCTTAGCTGAGTTAGAAAGGCTATCACAGATTTTTTCGAGTGAATTACCATGACCCAGCTAAAGCACATTCATCTAAATGCCGTCGATGAGGCCTTCTCGCATCTATTACAGCGACAAGCCGCCGCACACCCCGATGCTTGGTTACTGGCGGCACTCACCAGTCATGCCTACCGTGCCGGTCATGCTTGCTTACTGTTAGACGAATACATCACCAGCCTGATCATCCATCATACTCATGGCGTGTCTGAAAGTCGGTTAAGTCCTACTTGGTCAGAACAACAGCATCAGTGTTCCTGGTGGCAAGCCGATGACGAATCGAGTCCGCTAGTGTGGCAAGATAATCGACTTTATATGCGACGTGCTTGGCTGGATGAACAAAGGATTCAACTGAATGTTCAACAGCGCTTGGCATTGCGTGATGACAATCAAACCGTATTAATCGCTTGGTTAGCAGCCTTGTTTCCGAATAATAGCACTGATGCGAATGAGCCTAATTGGCAAGTTATCGCCTGCGCTTTGGCAACACGCGCTTCCTTTTCGATTATCACCGGTGGACCGGGCACGGGTAAAACCACAACCGTCGTGCGCCTGTTAGCCACCTTGCAACGTTTGGCGCAAACCTCGACAACAACGCAATCCTTACGTATTGGCTTATCTGCCCCAACGGGTAAAGCCGCCGCCCGATTGGCTTCTTCGATTCAGCAGGCAATCGGTCAATTACCCGCAGAGTTTCAGCTCAATTTACCCACGCTGGCACAAACCTTGCATAAATGGCTGGCTAGTGATGAGCTAACACAATGCGATTGCTTTATTGTCGATGAAGCTTCTATGATTGATTTGCATCTGATGGCGCAATTATTAACACAATTACCCATGACAACACGGCTCATTTTATTAGGCGATAAAGATCAACTCGCCTCGGTTGATGCGGGCGCTGTGTTAGGTCAGTTGTGCCATGGAGCTGAGCAGGGACATTATTCGTCAGAAACTCAGCAGTGGTTGTTAGCCTATGCGGGTCAACACTTGCCGGCGGCTTATTGTTCGCTCAGGGGAAGCGGGTTAGCGCAACAAACGATTATGCTGCGTCATTCGCACCGTTTCGATGCCAGTAGCGCCATTGGTCAGTGGGCTGGTTGGGTGAATCAGCAAGCCGTTAAGTCGGTGAGAACCGCTTATAAATCACTCGCTGCGTGGCAGAAAAACTCAAATGAGGCGGTGGTTGCGTTAGCCATTCATGACTATGACACGCAAGCGCTCAAACAGCTGATTTTAACTCAGTGGCACAGCCTAAAAGTCATGGTAAATGAAGCAGTTAAAGAGCAGGATGCTGATGATTGGGCAAAAAAATGTCTTGGTCAATTAAGTGAGTTTCAATTATTATGCGCGGTGAGAGAAGGGCGCTGGGGTCTGCTCTCCATGAATCAGCGTATGGCAAAGTGGTTGGGGCTAGATTCGGCGCCATGGCTAGCCGGTCGAGTGGTGATGGTCACCCGCAACGATTACACTCTAAATTTGATGAATGGGGATATTGGCTTATGTTTGTCTCATCCCAGGTTAGGCTTGCGTGTCGCTTTTGCCACCGAGAAGGGGATTCGTTGGATTCTGCCCGCCCGTTTGTCTCACCTAGAAGATGCTTATGCGATGAGCGTACATAAGTCGCAAGGCTCTGAATTTAATCGAGTTTGTTTATTGTTACCATATCAGGATAGCCCCATTTTGACCAAGGAACTCATTTACACTGCCATCACACGCGCCAAGCATCAATTTATTTTGGCGTGCGCCGATCCTCAGCCATTATTTACAGCGGTAGGGCGCTCCGTACAACGTGCAGGTGGTCTTTCTTTTGGCTAATCAACTGAATTGTGGTTATTACGAGCAAGGCATTTGTCGTTCCTGTACGCAATTAGACTTGAGTTACCTGCAACAATGTGAGCAAAAACAGGCTGATGTTGAAGCGATTTTGTCTCAGTTTTCTTGTGACATCAACTGGTTGCCGCTGGTGCCAAGTGCCATTAAGGGGTTTCGTAACAAAGCCAAAATGGTGGTCAGTGGTCATTGGCAAGCACCAATACTGGGACTGCTGGATCGGCAATTTCAGGCTCATGACTTAGTTAACTGTCCTTTATATCCTGCTGAATTACAATCCACTTTTGAACCAATCCGAGCCTGGATTCAACAGGTGAAGCTCATGCCTTATGACGTGATTCAACGTCAAGGCGAGTTAAAGTACGTCATTGTCAGCATAGATGAACAGACCCATGCGCTGATGTGTCGGTTTGTGTTACGATCGACTCAAGCCATAGCCGCCATTCAACAGCATTTGCCCGCACTGATGAAAGCCATGCCAAAGCTAGCGGTGGTGTCGGTCAATATTCAACCCTTGCCAGCGGCAATTGTCGAAGGTGAGCAAGAAATCGTGTTGACGGAACAAAAGGTTCTGACGCATTGGTTGAATGGATTACCTTTGTATTGTCATCCGCGCAGTTTTTTTCAAACCAATTCAGCCGTTGCCGCTCAACTTTACGCACAAGCACAAACTTGGATTGCCGAAAGTCAGCCGAATCAACTCTGGGACTTGTTTTGTGGTGTCGGTGGCTTTGCTTTACATGCGGCGCAAGTAATGCAGGGAAATGTAACCGGTATTGAAATCAACGCCGATGCCATAAACAGTGCTCAACGCAGTGCGGAGCAACTTGGCTTATCAAATCGAATGCGGTTTCGAGCCTTAACAGCTGATGATTTTGCCCACACAGCCATCGACGCCACGCCAGATTGTATTATCGTCAATCCGCCCAGACGCGGTATTGGTGCAGCCTTATGTGCATTCCTAAATGAAACAACGGCAACTCAGCTCATTTATTCCAGTTGTAATCCGAATAGCTTAGCGCAAGACTTGGAACGGCTGCATCAGTTCAAGCCGATTCATGCGCGGGTGTTTGATATGTTTCCCCATACACAACATGCTGAAGTGTTGGTATTATTAGTGCGAAGATAAATTGCAAAGGGATTATTATTACTTCCGACAATAGATCTTGTCGAAAGTAATAACTTTGTATTATCCTATCTCAACCCACCCTATGATATGAACCCTGAAATGTGAGTCTTAACCCATGAGTTCAGCAACTGTTTTACCGGCGACCGCACAAGCCAATCCCTTAACCGCTTACTTAAGTAGCGTTTCGACCAGCTCTCGTCAAGGCTATTTACGTGCCGCCGCGCCGGCATTTGTCGAAGCTTTAACTGGCGGTCAAAGCCGCTCATTAGATGCCATCGATTGGAACCAGCTCACGGTTGATGATGTGCTCACAGCTTTGTTGCGTCTGCAAGATGCCAATAAATCAGAGCGTTATCTCAATCAAGTCATTAGCTTAGTGCGTGGTGTTGCCAAAAATGCATGGTTATTGGGCAATATGGATGGCGATGTTTATGCTCGCATTAAAGCCATTCCATTTAAGAAAATTCAACGCTTGCCTGCGGGTCGAGAAATTACCTACGAGGAATTAACCGCCATGCGCGCAACACAAGCGCAACTGCCACATAATGCCACCCTAATTCGCGATAAACTGATATTTAATTTATTGTATTTACTGGGATTACGACGTTTTGAAGTCGCCAAATTAACACTTGCCAGCATTCATCAGCAACGTCGCATTATTCGTTTTGTTGGCAAAGGCAATAAAGAAGCTGAATTACCTTATGGTGATGAAATTGAACAAAATCTACAAGCCTGGTTAGCCATACGCGGACAGAAGCCAGGTCCACTCCTTTGTCGCATTCGCAAAGGTGGACAACTGGATGCCAGTCAAGCCCTGAGTGACGTCGCCATACGAGACATACTCAAACGAACTGCATTATTGGCGGGAATTGACCCTAGTAGTTTAGCCCCTCACGATATGCGCCGTTCGCGCATTACCCACCTGTTAGATGAAGGTCACAAACTACGCGATGTTCAAGCCCTAGCTCGTCATGCCAATGCCAATACCACCGCTAAATACGACCGTTCCGATCGCGAAGAGAATCTGCGCCGTCTGATGCAGCAAGAATAAGGTTAAATGGCATAGGACGTTTATCCTATTTTAGCGTTTTATTGCCTGTTTATTGGCTTTGTGGCTTTGTCAAGACTTGAATCTCATCAATAATCATTATAAGATTGAGCTAAGTGATTGCTAGGTTAATAGGCGTCGTTGAAACGTTCAATCCTATTACCGCTTAACACTTAGGAGCTGTCCTTTGTTATGATTTCAGCAACTCGCTATCCTTACAGTGAAGAGCAATGCGCTAATCTGCACGGCATTGTGTGTGCCGCCATTCGAGATGCCAAAATCAAGTTTACTCCCCTAGCCTATGCGGTTTTTTATCAGGCGGCTATGAATGGTTTTACCTGTAGTCTGTCCGATGAATTATTGGCACTAGAAAAAGGCAAAACGCTCGAATTTGGCTTAAATACCCTTTATCACAAATATATTGGCGAATCCTGTGTTAATAATATTGCACAATTAGATGATATTACAGAACAATTACAAGAAAGCTCACTGAAAATCAAAACCATTACAGAGCGTTCTAGCGCTGTGCTCGATCAACAAATTGACCGCCTGGATGCCGACGAGGTATCGGCGCTTGATCTCTCCTCGATTGCTGGCAAGCTCAAAAAAGAAGCGATGACCCTATCGGTTTCTCAATATGTGTTTATGGAAACCCTAACAGGCACACAATCCCATCTCACCGACTTAAAACAAAAAGTATCCGATCTACAACAAAGTATTAATTACGACCCCTTAACGGGCTTACACTCCCGATTGGCTTATGATGACTTCATCAAGAAAACACTCCATGCCGAATCGACCCAACAACTGAGCTGCGTCATTGCCGATATCGATCAATTTTCGCTGTTAAATGAAAACTTCGGCTTCCATGTTGGCGATGCGGTATTGCGTTATTTGGCGCAAAAAATGAAACAACTACTGGGCAACGTGGCCTTTCTAGCCAGATACAGTGGCAAGTCGTTTGTGTTTATTTTTGTCAATACCAACCCAGATGAGGTATTAGAGTGGGCAGAAAAAGCACGTCGGGCTATTTTTTACTCTAAAATTTTATTACGCAGCACAAAACAAGAAATAGGTTCGATTACCGCCTCTTTTGGCATAGCCCATGCTTGTAAAGATGACACAGAGGCTTCCTTGCACAGCCGAGCTGAAGAAGCACGGCTTCTCTCGAAACTTCAAGGAAGGAACCGAATCACCCAACTTTAGAAGCGTCACACTCTATGTCCGAAAGAATCAAAATGCTGCGTGATATGAAAGCCTGCATGAATAACGCATTTCAGGACTTTTCTTTACTCTATCAACCTCAAGTGGAAATCACTGACTCGGGTAAAATTCACACCATTGGTTACGAAGCCCTAACCCGTTGGTCGAGTGTTCGAGCTGACTTATTCATTTCGGTTGCAGAGGATTACGGCATTATTAACGAGTTGGGTGATTGGGTGCTCAACAAGGTAATCATTGATGCACGTCGCTACAATGCCAAGCGTCAGCAACATAAGTTTTACTTCAATATTTCCGGCAAACAAGTGCAAAAAAATGGTCGCTTTTCATTAGCGCTAGAAAAAGCCATTTATCGCGAAAAAATTGACCCCAAACTGATCGGCGTAGAATTGACCGAGACGATTTCGGTTGTCGATATTGCTTCATTGCGTTGGCTGGTGGATCACCTCAACGATATTGGCATCGATGTGGCTTTGGACGATTTTGGTATTGGCTATTCCGGCATCCAAAAACTACAGAAACTCAATGTGCAAAAAATCAAAGTCGATAAATCTTTCTTAAATTTCAAAGATAAGCGTTGTTTATCGATTTTAGACTATGTGGTGAAACTGAGCAAGGACATCGGTGTTTCTGCTTTGGTCGAAGGAGTTGAAACGCAGCAACAACAAGAGATTTTAATGAATTTCGGCTACCAAAAATTTCAAGGTTTTTTGTACGGTAAGCCGTCACACCTGGCGACATAAAAAAACAGACAAGGCTGCCCTTGTCTGTTTTGACTGACTCAACCCTAACGGATTGAGAGAAGCTTTTGCTTAAGCTTTTTTCGCTTGCTGAATGGCCAACACTGGATAAACCAATAATGTCAGCACAAAAGCAAAACCAGCAGCGATCATGGTTAAGAATAACCAATCGACCCAGTAAGTAACTTGAGCCAATGACGACATAGTGGCGCTCGGCAACACCAGAATCAACAATACCCAAGCGGCAATACCAATAACAATGCTATTGATGAACGCTTTGCCATGCACCAAGCCCTTGCCTTTCGCCAACAACATACCGTACAACAGCACCAAGGCGGCAATCACCACCACGACTGTGGTTAAGTGCAGTTCCAGGAAACCCAACAGAGTGACCACTGCTAAACTGATTTCATAAGCAGACATGATTTTCTTCTCCTACCTTTAATTACACTTTGCCTTTGAGCATGCCTAAATAAGCAGGCTTGAGCATTTGCTCTTTCATAATCCACGCGAACCAAGATTCTTGTTGTGGATTAATGAAGCTAAAGGTAGGAATGAGATTTTTGTCGTAATCAAATTCGATTAGCATGGCCGAACCAATTTGAGTGATCAACGGACACGAAGTGTAGCCATTAAACTTAGCACTGGGCTCTTTGCCAGCAATGGTGTCTAACAAGTTAGCAACCACAATCGGCACACTCATTTTGACCGTAGCTGCGGTTTTACCCAGCGGCGTACCATTCACATCACCACAACCGAAAACATTGTCGTATTTAACGTGTTGTAAGGTGTTTTTATCGACAGCTAGCCAGCCACCACCGGCAAAACCGCCTTCTTTCCAAGACAAGTCAGATTCACGAACCGACTTAGGCGCGCGCATGGGTGGAACCACGTGTAACAGGTCATAGCTGGTGGTCAGTGCCGTGCCATCCTCAGTGCTGAAGGTGGCTTCACGCTTCGCAACATCAACAGCTTTCAGTTGTGTTTTCAGCTTCACGTCCATGTTGTTTTCTTTGAAACGATTAATGACAAAATCGTTAAACCAAGGCAAACCAAACACTCCACCGGTTGATGAGTAGAAGTTCATTTGCGCTTTATCGAAACCACCGTTACGCTTTAACTGATCGAGCGTTAAGAAGGTCATTTTTAGTGGCGCACCAGCACAACGAATCGGGGTCGATGGCAAAGTGAAAATACCCTTACCACCCTTCTTGCTGTATTCACTAATCGCTTGCCAAGATTTTTCTGCCATATCGGGACTGTGGTAAACGCTGGTCAAGCCGTTGCTGCCAATCGCGTTCACATCCATGCCTTCAATGCCTTCGTAGTTGTATTCAATACCACTGGTGACGACAAGGTAATCATATTTAATGGTTTGACCGGCATCGGTGGTCAGTTCGTTTTGTTCGGGGTTGTAGCTGGTTACCATTTCTTTAACGAGATTGACGTTAGCACCCGACGGTAAGAAGTCGGTATTTTTACCTGGTAAGACGTCTGCTTTCGACCACAAACCGGTTGCCACAAGGGTCAAACCTGGCCAGTAGTAATGATCTACTTTTTTATCAATGATGGTCAGTTTCGCATTAGGTAAGGCTTTTGCTAAACGGTTAGCAATGCTGATACCCGCAGAACCACTACCGACAATGGCAATGTTGACTGGCTTGCTGCTTTCTTGTGCCGCAATAGCCGACTCTAAACCGGTGAAATAAGCAAAGGCTGTGGCAATACTGCCGGCTAATAACCGACGACGACCTTGCATTACAGGTGCTTCATCTTTCATCATGGAAAGGATACCTCTCATGTTAATCAATTAATTTATGATCGTTACTCAGTGCAGGAGCTGCGCTCAGTGGGCTTAGTCGAATTGAGCTAAACTTTAGCATTCTATCATTGCTGATTTATTTCAACAAAGCTACTTATGTTAATTACGTAATAAAACTATTTTATATACGCAATTTATAAATCTTATAAAATGCAGCGCAAAGCACTTAATTAACGCTATTTAGGTTGATTTAAGATATAATCGAAGTATATATAGCTAATGACCTCTAAAAATCCTAGCGTGAAGGGGGTCTGGGGGAAGGGGTCTAAAAAAGAACATGCAACCCTTTGATTTAATCCCTTCCACCAGAGGTAAAATAAACTTTGGGACTCTAAAAATGCCACGAAGTGGGGATTTTAGAGCTGCCCAACTGTAATAGCAATAACATTCACAAGCGTGAGCAACAAGGGTAAAAGATATGACCAGCAATAAAGCCTCTCACATTACGGCCTTAATAACCACAGTGGCTTGTTTCTGTGTGTCGCCCTTGGCCTCATCTAGTCCCAGTAACCCAGAGAAAGCCAAAACGACGGCCAAGTCAGGACAGGCCAACAAGCATCGTGTGCACGTTGCGCCAAATGCACCCTTACTCAGCGCTCAGGGCGAACGCTTGATGCAAATTGAAAAAACAGCCATTAATAACCCCAAACAAGCCGAAAGCATGGCAGCCGAATTTCAACAGACCCCGTTAGAAGCCTTTGCTCGTTATCAATGGCTCAAGTCGGTGGTGAATGAGCCAGCCTACTCTGCCGCCATTGCTGCTTATATTCAGCAGTTTAGCGATACCGGCTGGGCTAATCAGTTAGCGCAACGTTGGGCGGAACAGTTAGAAATGCGCCAAGACTGGCTGCAATTAATCAGCTATCAAGATCAACTTAGCCAAGGTAATGCCCGTTGCTCAGTGTTGTCGGCGCAATTTGCGACCGGTTTTTTAGACAACAATGCTTGGTTAGCAGAAAGCGCTACTCGCTGGTTGGGCGAGCAAAAATCGAGCGCCAGTTGCACGGCGCTTTATCAAAAATTAGAAAGTAGCCAAATGCTGTCCGATGCTCAGTGGATGGCCAAGTTAAAACAGCTTTACGCAAATGGCCGTGTCGATGAAGCCGCCCGTAAACAAGCGCTTTTGCCCGATTCACTCAAATCCTACAATCAAACCTTACAGACTTTGTTTAACGGTGACCTAGCGGCCAATGCGCAGCGTTTGACAGATCAAGCTGTCTTTGCTCAGCGCGAACAAGATGCGGAAGCCTTTATCTGGCTGATTCAGCAGCAACTTAAAAATAATGCCGAGCAAGCGCTGGCATTATGGCAAGAGGCTAAGTCTGCTTTGCCCTTTAGTCCCTCCGATCAGAGCAAAGTCGAAAAACAACTGTTTGTACAACTGGCCAAACTGCAACCCGAACAAAAATTGACCTGGCTGGCTAAAATTGATGCCAGTGCGCACGATGAGGCCAGTTTGTTGCCACTATTGCAGCAAGCATTGCGCGATTCTAACTGGGATGAGATGATTAAACTGACCCAGAAAATGCCAGAAGACATGCCGCAAGAGGCCTGGACATTCTGGCGCGCTAAAGCCCTAATACAAACCAACCAAGCGGCACAGGCGCAACCCTTGTTAGAAAAACTGGCGGCACAACGCAGTTACTACGGTTTCATGGCCGCCGATGTATTGGGTAAAGAGTACAAACTGAATACGCAAGCCGTCAGTGCCGAACAACTGAAACAAGCGCATCAATCAGCTCTAGGTCAAAGATTGCAAGCCTTGTACGAAGCGGGATTGAAAGAGGTCGCTTGGCGCGAGTGGGTTTATGCTCGCAATCTTCAAAAAGTTAGTCCCGATGCGGTGCCTGGTTACGCACAGTTGGCTCAATCGATGGGTTGGCATTCTTTTGCCGTCCTATCCTTGGGCAAACCAGAACACTGGAACTACACCACCCTGCGTTTTGCCACGCCTTACCAAGATATTGTGAGACCTAAAGCCGAACAACACGACATTTCACTGGCTTGGGCTTATGGCATCATGCGACGCGAAAGTGCCTATGCACAGGATGTTAAATCGAGTGCCGGCGCCATGGGATTAATGCAACTCATGCCCAAAACAGCGCAAGCGCTCGCGCCCATTCAACAATTAAGGGATGTTTACCAACCCGAACTGAATGTTCATCTTGGTACTAAGCTACTAGGGCAGTTGAAAAAAGAGTTTAATGGTAATTTGGTGCTGGCAACCGCTTCTTACAATGCAGGCGGATTCAGAGTCAAGCAGTGGCTAAAACAACAACCGACTTTGCCGACGGATCAGTGGATTGAGCTGATTCCGTTCAAAGAAACGCGCGATTACGTCAAAGCTGTGATGGAATATATGATGGTGTTCGAACGCAAAGGACTGAGCGATCAACCCACCCGACTGGCGGATTATTTACAACCGCTCAATACACAACTCGCGAATGCCGGCAAAAGCTGTAACCCTTCGCAAGAATGGTGTCTCTGATTTAGGGGGCGATGATGAAAGGTCAGTGGTTAACATGGGGCTTTATCGTGGGTTGTACGCTCAGTTTACTGGGTTGCGACTCCTCTTCCGCTCAGCCTAGTTATCAACCCACTGCCGCCCCGCATCACAAAGAGCATTACATTGTCGGCATTCATCCCTACCTTAACAGCCAGAAACTTTTTTCCGCTTATGCCCCTATTCTCAATTATTTAGAGCAGCAAATACCCAACGTTGACTTTAGTTTAGAAACATCGCCCGACTACACAACCTACGAACAAAAGCTCAATTCGGGTTATTATCATTTTGCCTTACCCAATCCTTACCAAACCTTGGCTAGTCTCGATGCCGGCTATCGCGTCACCGCCCGCATGGCACCCGATAGTGTTTTCAAAGGGGTGATTATCGCCCGTAAGGACAGCCACATCACGCAACATGCGCAACTAAAACAGCGCTCTATCGCCTTTACCGCCAAAACTGCCTTAGCAGCGACCATGATGCCAAAATACTATTTGTATCAACAAGGTGTTCATGTCGATAAAGAAATGCACCCGCGCTACGTTACCTCTCAATTTTCGGCCATTATGAATGTTTATAACAAAGACACTGATGTCGCTGCCACCTGGCCGGTGGCTTACCATGCCTGGCAACGCGAATTTCCCCAAGCGGCAACGGAACTAGAAACCCTTTGGGAAACGCCCTCGCTGGTGAACAATGCTTGGGTGGTACGTGATGATGTGCCCGCTTCTTTAAGAGACTCAGTCAGCGCCTTACTGGTACACCTAGCCGAGACGGAACGCGGCAAGTCACTACTTGCACCCACCTCTTGCGAAGGATTTTTACCCGCCACTAACGCCGACTACGAACCTGTGCGCGACTTTTTGAAAGCTTATCAAGCATCAGGACTCGAGTAACGGCTTATGAATAGCATTAATACCCGATTGATTATTGGCGTTATCGTTACCCTCAGCTTGCTGATGGGACTGATGGTCATTGATGTGCTGAAAAAACAGCACACCATTTTGACGCAACAGGCGCAACAACAGGCATTAGACTTAACGAAAGTGGTTGCGAATAACGCCCTCATTCCTCTGTTGAACAATGACTTAAACAGTCTGAGAGAACTGGTGAACAATACGTCCGCATTGGGTGATGTCGATATGGTGTTTGTTGTCGATCATCACGGTCAAGTCAAAGCGGCTGTACCGGATACTTATTTAGGTCAACAGCTTAATGACGATTTCAGTCAACGTTGGCAACAGTCATTATTGTCCACTACCACGGCTCAGCCGAGCCAATATTGGCATAACGAAGCTCAGTTAGATAGCATCGTTCCCATTATGATAGACCAATCGATTATTGGCTATGCGCGTATTCTGTCTAACACCAGCTTTATTCAGCAGGAATCATCTCGGTTACTACACAATACGGTTTTATATGCCTTGATTGCCGTGTTGGTGGGCGCCTTAATTACTTGGTTGCTGCTCAGAAGTATGGTGGCTCAACTTAGCCAACTGGCTGTAGCAGCACAAGCCATTACGCAAGGCACACTTCAGGTCAAACTACCCAAATTTGATGGCAATGATGAAATCGCCACTTTGGGTAAAGCCTTTGAACTCATGATTCAATCGCTCAAATCGCAAATTAAAGAATTGTCTTATCAAGCCAGTCACGACAGTCTGACTAAGTTACCCAATAGAGTGATCTTAGTCGATCGACTTCAGCGGGCGATTGAACATTCTCAAAAATCGCAACATTATGTTGCGGTCATGTTCATCGATTTAGATCATTTTAAGGAAGTCAACGATTCCTATGGTCATGAAACCGGTGACGCCCTACTCATTGAAGTCGCCGCCATATTCAAACAGAACCTACGCCCTATTGATACCATTGTTCGTATGGGGGGTGATGAGTTTTGTGTATTGGTTGAAGAAATTGATCACTTGGGGTTGATTAGTGATATCGCTAACACCTTAAATGAACAGCTCAAACAACCGCTGGTCGTCAATGGTAAAACGGTGTTCATTTCCTGTAGTATTGGTATCAGCCTTTATCCCGACGACGCACAAACGCCAGAAACGCTGTTGCGTAATGCCGACTCAGCCATGTATCGTGCTAAAGAGCTGGGTCGTAATGGCTACCAATTTTACACCTGTGAAATGACGCATCGTGCGCTAGAGCGGGTTCAGCTCGAATCCGAAATTCGCTTTGCTTTGGCCAATCAGTCCTTCATCGTTGTTTATCAGCCGAAAATGAATGGTTTTAGCCATCATTTGATTGGTCTCGAAGCCCTAGTGCGCATGAGAGACCAACAGGGAAAAATCGTTCCGCCCGGTCGTTTTATCCCCCTAGCCATCGAAACAGGCTTAATTGTTCAGCTCGATCGCCAAGTGATGCGCCAAGCCATTTCACAGCTGGTGACCTGGCGTAACAAGGCCTTAAACACAGGGGTGTTATCGATGAACTTGGCGTTGAAACAACTTCAACAACCCGATTTCATTCCCTTTTTACAATCGCTATTACAAGAAACAGGCGCTCAAGCCGATTGGATTGAATTAGAAGTTACCGAATCGGAAGTGATGACCAACCCCGACGTAATTATTCCCATTTTAGAAGCCATTCGAGCATTGGGCATTGCCTTATCGATTGATGACTTTGGTACGGGTTATTCCTCGCTGGCCTACTTAAAACGACTGCCGATCACCACCTTGAAAATCGATCAATCCTTCGTGAAAGACTTACCCGATGATTATGAAGATGCGGCGATTGTCACCGCCATTATTGGTTTGGCGCAAAGTTTTTCGATCAATACCATTGCCGAAGGGGTGGAAACGGAAGCACAAAAGAACTTCCTGGTTGCCGCCGGATGCCACGACATACAAGGCTATTTCTACAGTCAACCGCTGATTGTTGAGCAAGCCGAAGCCTTCATTCTCAATCACCAAGCCTAGCATGCAATACTGTTCATTTAACCGTTCGTGGTGAGCCTGTCGAACCACGGGTTGCTTACCTACACCCCTTCGACAAGCTCAGGGCGAACGGAAAGATTCTTTAAGTGAACAGCATTGAGCCTAGCAAGGTCTTTTCGCTCATTTGTCGAAACGATTGCGCTGTGTGCAAAGTCGCCTAAAACCTGACATCAGGCTATAATAGCCGTCATACGTTACCAATACAGGAGTTTCTCATGAGTTTTCTAGCCAACAAACGCGCCCTCGTTATCGGTGTTGCCAATGATCGTTCTATTGCTTGGGGTATTGCCAAACAATTACACGCTCAAGGCGCTGAAGTCATTCTGACTTACCAAAACGAAAAGCTGAAAAGTCGTGTTGAAGCCGCTGCTGCAGAATTGAATAGTCCTGCCATTTTCCCACTTGACGCTACCAGTGATGAACAAATCGCGGCCTGCATGGAAGGCGTCAAAGGCGTTTGGGCAGATGGTTTCGATATTTTAGTCCATAGCATCGCCTATGCCCCTAAAAATGAACTTGATGGCAAAATGATCGAAAACGGCACGCGCGAAGGCTTCCACACCGCCATGGAAGTGAGTGTTTATAGCTTAACCGCCTTGACTAAAGCGGCTTATCCCTTAATGCAAGGTCGCCAAGCGAGCATCATTAACCTATCTTATTTGGGTGCGGTAAGAGCCGTCCCTAACTACAACACCATGGGTATTGCCAAAGCGGCATTAGAAGCCACCACGCGTTATTTAGCAGTCGATTTAGGTAAAGACGGTATTCGTGTGAACAGCATTTCCGCTGGTCCGATTCGCACCCTGGCGGCCAGTGGCATTAAAGATTTCCGCACCATGCTTGATAATGTCGCCGACATGACCCCTACGGGTAAAAACGTTACCATTGAAGAAGTGGGTAATACAGCGGCTTTCTTAGCTTCTGACTTATCGAGCGGTATCACGGGGCACGTTATTTATGTCGATGGCGGCTTTAATATCGTCGCCGCCGCTTAATACCAGCCTCAGCAGACCCTCTCAAAAAAGCCCCAGTTCATGCTGGGGTTTTTATTTTGTGTCATTTAACACATCAAATAGACTGGCTTTCAAATTCAAATTACCTTGATTGACACGCCGCCTAATTCCCGTTAAATTTAAGTAGTAAACATTACCCACGCTCACAACAGAAAAGAGAGAAGACCATGAAAAAACTATCAGCCCTACTTTTTGCCAGTCTACTCAGTGTTTCTGGCTTAGCATCTGCTGAAGATGTCAAACAAACCTACCAAGGCAAAACCCTTAACGCCAATTTGGTCTATGCCGATGGCAAAAGCTATGGCGACAAGGTGGTGTTATTATTGCATGGCACGCTAACACACAATGGTCGTTCGACCTACGCCGACTTACAAAACAATTTAGCGAAAGAAGGCATTACAAGCTTATCAATGAACCTTTCATTGGGACTCAGTGATCGTCGAGGCGAGTATGATTGCGCCACACCACACACCCACAAACATAGCGATGCCATTGCCGAAGTCGGTGTTTGGATGGATTGGCTCAAACAACAAGGCGTGAAGAAAGTGTCAGTGATGGGACATTCTCGCGGTGGTAATCAAATTGCCTGGTATGTGAGTGAGAAAGACAGCGACGCCATTAACAAGGTTATTTTGCTGGCGCCCGCTACCGGCGAGCAACAGTCTGGTAAAGAATACCAAGAAAAATACGGCAAATCCCTCGATTCTGTACTGAAAAATGCGAAAGAGATGGTCAAAGCCGGTAAAGGCAAGCAGATGATGAAGGACACCGACTTTATCTACTGCGAAAAATCTCAGGTTACGGCTGAAGCCTTTGTTGATTACTATGACGTTAAACCCAAATTTGACACACCCACAGTGCTGAAATCCATCAAAAAACCCACGTTGGTTATTGTCGGGTCAGAAGATACGGTGGTGCCTGAGCTGCCCAAACGTTTAGAAGCGATTAAAAACCAGAAAAACGTCACCATCACCACCATTGACGGCGGCGATCATTTCTTCGTCGATCTAGCTAACGAAGACGTGGCAGCCGCTGTGGCTAAATTTCTAAAATGATCGGACGCAGTTCAACATAGAACAGATGTCATAAAAGCTCTGAATGTTGGTTTCAAAGCCTTCATCTCAAAAGGATGAAGGCTTTTTTGTTTTATAATGCTTTTTTGTTTTATAATAATGACACACATTATTCCTAAAAGGCCTTTAACATGAACTGGGTTGTCATCGGATGGCTTGCTTTATTTTCGACGGGCATGGTGCAGGCGGCTGCAACCGCTACACTTTCTCTGGAGCAACAACAGGCATTGGGTATTCATACCACGCCGCCCATCGCTGACGATGTGGCCGTTCGAGCTATGGTGATTGGCGTGGTTCAACAAGCTCCTAGTGCTCGTTGGACGCTGTCTAAACCCTATGCCCTTCAGGTCAAACAGTTATACGTAAAAGTGGGTGACTCGGTTAAACCAGGACAGGTTGTAGCCGATATTTTTGTGCCCGAATTACAAAAGTTAGAACATCAATACCATAATGCCTTGAGCAGCGCTCAGTTAGCTCAGCAAAAAAAACAACGCGAAGCACAGTTATTAAAAGAAGGGATTATCGCTCCCAAACAGTATGAAGTTACCCAAACGGAATACCAGCAGGCCGAGGAAGATGCGCTGGGTATTTTCACGCAAATGCAACGCATGGGCTTAACGCAATCAGAGTTGAGGTTGCTTAAAGACCCGAAAAATCGGCATTTAGAGGGTCATATTACGCTCAATGCGCCAGCCGAAGGGAAAGTTCAGCAGATTTCACTGACAATGGGCGAGAGCGTCGATGCCAACAAAACTCTGATGACACTTCTAACAAGTGACGCGCTAACCTTAGAAGTTGGCTTGACGCAAGCTCAACTTGGCAATTTACAACTAGGCGACTTTTTAAGCTTAAGCGATGGCACTCAGGCTCGCATTATCAATATCCAAAACACCCTTTCTGATGCACAAAAAGTAATGGTGACGGCCAGTTTTCAGCATGCCAGTCTGAGGGCTGGACAGCGCGTGTCGGTGCAGTTAAGCGAAACCAGTGCTAACGCACTACCAAGCTGGCGTTTGCCGCGTCAGGCGATTGTTTACATCAACAATCTGCCGCATGTGTTTGTGGTCAATGCACAAGCGCTCAGCGCCATTAAGGTGGAGCTGGTGCGGGCGACGCGAGAAGGCTGGGTGGTACGTGCACCCGCCTTAAACGAGCAATCGGCGGTGATTATCAGCGGCACTGCAGCAGCTAAATCCATTTATACAGAAAGCATCGCCCCATGATAAACCGCTGGATTGATGCGGCGCTAACGCAGCGCCTGATGGTATGGATGCTCTTATTGGCTTTATTGGCGCTAGGCCTAATGGCTTGGTTCAAAACGCCCATCGACGCCTTCCCGAATGTGACTAGCCCGCAGGTCAAAATTATTTTGAAAGCACCGGGCATGACGCCGGAAGAAATCGAAAGTCGTATTACCGCTTTGGTTGAAACGGAAATGCTGGGCATTGCCAAGCAGAAGACACTCAGATCCGTGACGAAATATGCTCTAACCGATATTACCGTTACCTTTGAAGATGGAACCGATATTTATTGGGCGCGTCAGCAAGTGGCTGAACGCTTAAACGGCTTGCGCGACAAACTCCCCTCGGGACTCGACGGCGGCATTGCGCCACCGACCACGCCGTTAAGTGATATTTTAATGTTTACCCTCGATAGCCCAACACTGTCACTAGCCGAACGTCGTCAGTTACTCGATTGGGTCATTCGCCCAGCCCTACGCACCGTTGCCGGTGTGGCAGACGTCAACGCGCTGGGAGGCGAAGTGCGTAGCTACGAAGTCGAACCCGACCCTCAGCGCATGGTGGCACATGGCATTACCTTCGCACAATTACAAGCAGCCTTGGCAGATAACAATCAAAATGATGGTGCCGGGCGTCTGGTTGAAGGCGAAGAGGTGCTGATTGTGCGCAGTATCGGCACGCTCAGCAGTACTCAGGCGATTGCCGCATTGCGTGTAGCCGAAGTCAATCATCAAGCCATTACCGTGGGTGATGTGGCACGAGTACGCATGGGCAGTCTCACACGTTACGGCGGTGTTACCCGCAATGGCGAAGGTGAAACCGTGCAAGGCATTGTGTTGGCGATGACAGGTGTAGACACCAAAGCCGTTCTGAATGAAGTCGAAAAAAAGCTAGACAGCTTAGCTCCTGCCCTACCCACCAATCTCAGTCTCAACGTTTTTTATCATCGTGGGCAGTTAATTGATCGTGCGATTGAAACCATTAGCCAAGCCTTGCTAGAAGCCATTGCGCTTGTTTTGGTGTTACTGATCGTCTTTTTGGGTAATTGGCGCGCTGCGCTAACCGTGGCTACACTGCTTCCTATGGCCTTGCTCATCAGCTTTATTTGGCTTTACGCTTTGGGAGTCTCTGCTAATTTAATGAGCTTGGGCGGACTGGTCATTGCTTTGGGCTTAATCGTCGATAATGGCGTGGTGGTGGTCGAAAACATCGTCCATCGTTTGGAACAGTCTCCCCAACATCGACTGCCTAGGTTAAACCTAATGGCTATGGCGGTTAAAGAAATGGCCTTACCTGTAGGCGTGGGTATGACCATTATTGTGCTTATTTTCTTGCCACTACTCAGTTTAGAGGATATCGAAGGCAAACTCTTCAGACCCGTAGCGTTAAGCATCATCTTTACTCTCATTTCCGCATTGCTGTTGGCTTTATTGGTGATACCAACCATTGCCGCTCAGCTTATCAAACATCATCGTCCGTATCAGCAGCTCTGGTTAGAACGCCTAGAACAGGCTTATGAACAGGCTCTTATGCGTTGGCGTAACTTGACCCTACCCCTACTCGCTATCGCAGCTGTTTCGCTGGTTGCTGCCGTGTTGTTATTTGGACAAATTGGTAAAATTTTTCTACCGACCATGGATGAAGGCGATTTGATTGTGCAACTGGAGAAAACGCCTTCTATTAACCTCATCGACTCACTTGCCATAGATGGTCGAGTACAACAAGCCCTGTTAAGCCAAGTTCCCGAAATTAAAGCGATTATCGCTCGCGCTGGTTCAGATGAAATTGGTCTTGACCCCATGGGACTGAACGATACCGATACCTTTGTCAGCTTACATCCTGCCCATACCTGGCGCACCCCTTACGATAAAGAAGCGGTGAAACAAGCCATTCAAACGGTATTGGAGCAATTTCCGGGCATTAACACCACGCTTACGCAACCCATTGAAATGCGCGTTTCTGAAATGCTCACTGGCACGCGGGGAGATATTGCTATCAAGGTTTATGGAAGTGATAGTCATCAACTGACCCAGCTTGCAACTGATATTTATGGCAGATTGCAGGGTATGGCGGGCGTAAGCGAAATTTTCACCCCCACTAACGATGGCTTACAGTATCTGACGTTTACGCTCGATCATGAAAAGATTCGTCATTTTTCTCTCACCGTCGATGAGTTGCAAGCCTACTTGCGCAGTCAACTCGAAGGTATTCCGGCGGGCATTGTTTATGAAGCCAATCGACGCACACCCATTATGCTCCGTGGGTCGGGCGTTCTCGATGAGTCCTTAACTGATTTAAGCCAGCTAGCCATTCCTAATACACATGCACCCGGTTTACTGCTCGGTGACCTAGCAACGAGCGAACGCAGTGAATCGGCCGTTTCCATCAGTCGTGAGCAAGGGCAACGCTTTTCCGTGGTGTTGGTTAATGTGGCTGAGCGCGATTTAACCAGTGTTGTGGTTGAAGCACAACAGCGTCTGGCCGATTTACCGCTGCCAGCTGGCTACCATTTGGTATTTGGCGGTCAATTTGAAAATCAACAAAGGGTCAATCAACGACTGAGCTGGCTCATTCCTTTAGGCATTCTGTTTATAGCCCTGTTGTTGGTCGTCACCTTAAAACGTTGGTCAATGACCTTGCTGGCACTGTCAACCATTCCTTTTGCCTTGATTGGCGGTGTCGTTTCGCTTTACCTCAGTGGTGAATACCTGTCTTTACCCGCTTCGATAGGCTTTATTGCGCTATTGGGCATTGCCATTCTTAATGGCGTGGTGATGCTCGATACCTTTAATCGACTGGAACAACAAGGCATTAACCCCAGCCAAATTTACATCCATGGCGCTAAGCGTCGTTTACGACCCGTATTAATGACCGCCAGTATTGCTGCTTTAGGCTTAGTTCCGTTGCTCTTTGCTACCGGTCCTGGCTCAGAGATTCAGCGTCCCTTGGCCATTGTTATCATTGGCGGACTCTTTACCTCGACCTTGTTGACCTTGGTGTTACTGCCGCTACTTTATAACCGTTTTGTGAGAAAATAAACATGCAATCATGGCAACGTGTTGAGCTGACCTGTTCAGCAGTCGATTACGACTTTTGGTTAACCTGGTTGCTTGAACAGCACCAGGGTAGCCTTGACGTGATAGCCGTGCGGCGCTACGGTCTTAATCACACTCAATTAAGCCGTAGCGAGCAAGTGAAAGGCTTTGCCGATTATTACCGATTCAGCCTAACGCTCCCTAGTGAAGCAGCAACCGAACTCAAGCAAATGGTGAGTCAACAAGCCCATCCCATTGAAGTGTGCTTACTGAATATAAATGGTTAGGGTCTCTTTCTTGTTCATTTGAGAGTCGCTAAAAACAGCACTTCGACAAGCTCAGCGCGAACGGAGTAAAGTAAAAATGATAAGTTGCCGTTCGTCCTGAGCTTGTCGAAGGATGAACTATTGGTTTTAGAAAAGCCTTTTTAATTGCTATCCAATCGAAATCATACGATAAGCGATGGTATTCTGATAAATGAGCGGATAATGGTAATGACACGTTACCAAGCCATCGACAGGCGCATACAACTTTTCTTTTAATGAACCATCTAACGCATCGAAGACCTTAGCTAATAAATCGCCCTTTTGCACAAAACTACCGACAGCTTGTCTGGGTTCGAACACGCCGGCTCGTTGTGCGGGTATGAGTGTAATGGCTTCTTGCGTAATGATATTGGTATCATAACCGGCAAAAATTTGAGTGCGAATCGCCCCGACTTTGGCTAAAAAGCGAATCAACGCATCCAGCAACTGATGGGTGCTATCTCGATGAATTTGCTGTTTATTACCAAACACCAGCCCATAGCTTTTCGTTTCCCAAACCGACCAGTTATACTGCAAACTACCTGCATCACTAGGCACAAAGTCACGATAATGGGCAAATTGCAGGCCAAAATACTTCGCCGCTTGCGCGTCTTCAAAACCCGATTTAATCATGCGCACATAAGGCATACAATCATATTGGTCGCGTCTGTCTTCTAATTCGACGCCCCACTCAAAGCCTTTCACCTGCTCGAATAACTGATGGGCGATACGTTGCGTCGTTTCACCCGCATCAAACCCCGGAAACATGGCATTAATATCGGTTTTATCTAATGGCCAATGACGTTCACCCATGTTAAAGCCAAAGGTATTCACCGCTGGAACCACCAAAATGTCACCGGTAATAAAACTGGGATCAGCTTCTTGACGCACTTTCAAAAAATTCACTAATTGAGCCGCGACGTGCATTTGTGCTAACTCATGTCCATTCAAACCCGACACAATGGCAACCGAGGTTTGCGAGTCTTGTTTGTCTTGCGGCTGAAAACGAAATCCATCTACCTGATAAGCGTCTCGGCTAGGCGAAGCCAAACGAACCAATGGCTGTCGCATCATACACATACCCCTTTTTGATCGTCGAAAATGCGCGCCAGCAATGAACCTTCATAAACAATCGGATACTCACGCAGTGTAAACAGCACCCCCGCGCCCGGTGTATAACAGGGAACAGGAGACTCTACGCCATAGGGATCATGAATATGACCGATGAGCTGACCTTTCACCACCATCTGACAATGATCCATCGCTGGCACAAACAAACCAGCGGCCGGTGAATTCACATAGTAAACCTCACCCTGATCGGAATAGCAAGGCACGCGCACTGGTCTGGTTGGAATAGCCAGAATGCCTTGCTGCGCCATGAGGTTAAACAATCCTTCCAATAACTGCTCGCCATAACTGGGAGTTAATCGCATACCTACACCATACTCCACCACCAAGGTATGCGTACCCAATTGGTTTAAGCTATGCGCCAGTGTTGCTTCCAGCACGGTAATGGCATCATGAACCCAAATGAAATCCATATTCAGTTGTTTTGCTAAAGGCACAAGCGACTCTCGATAAGGACTCGCAATGCGTACCTGCGGCAGTTCACGCAGAAAAATGTTACTGGCATGAATATCAATCGCAATATCACTACCCTGAATGGCTTCAACAATACCCGCAGCCATTTGATTAGGAAAGGTATCTTTTGCCGTACCGGGAAAAATTCGATTCAAATCGGTTTGATAAAAGGGCACGGTGCGGGTGATGGAGTCGATACCTAAAGAATTAAGCGAAGGATACAAATCAATGGTGCCGGTAATCAAGCTGGGATTCGCTTTCAGCCATTCGGCCAGCAAGGTAATGACATAAATACCCTCTAACTCATCCCCGTGCGTGCCCGAAACAATACTGATGCGTTTACCGCTATCGTTACTCCCTTCAGCTGGGGTAAAACGATGGCGTTTAAGGTAATAATGCTCGCCAACCGGCAACTCAATACTTAACAAAGTTTCTAACATGGTTGATTCTCTCAATCTTGACTAGGCAGCTAATAACTGCGTTTGTACCGACAGCATTTGTTCGGCTTGACCGACAAATTGCCCCCGATTCAGCGGGCAATCGGCCGCATCTCGCCCCACCGCAATGGGAATGTAGGCATCTTGATAACTGACCATACAATTATGGGTCGGATCAAAGCCTTGCCACCAACCGTCAATCCAGGCTTCAACCCAAGCATGACTCTCTCCTTCACCCTGTGCCACCCCTGCCACATAACGCGCCGGTATGCCAACAAATCGCAACAATGCGATCATGATATGAGCATAGTCTTGGCACACCCCCGTCGCATGTTGGAGCACGCTATCCACGCCATGACCGACTTGAGTCGCCCCTTTAACATAAGTCATGCGCTGATAAACGGAATCCATAATGCGCATCGCCTGCTCAAATAGCGGTAAATTAGGCTGATGTACCATCCACTGAGCTAATAATGACGGCTCGGCAAGAGTGAGTAACGTTGGCGCACGAAACCAGTCAACCGGCAAGTCTGTGCCAAAAACCATCTCTCGACTCACAAGCGCTTGATAAGCGACCTCAAAATGTCCGTGACATGCTGCATAGTTGCCATAAATCAGTTGATTAGCAAAACCGTCGAGCAACTCGCCTTGGTCATGACTGCCCGCAATGCTGAGTTGTTGCTGATGCACACGAACGCCACTCGCCAAACGCGGTAGCAGTCGCAACGCATACTGATGCTGACGCACCGACTGCGAAAACTGGATAGACAGCTGATAAGTTAACTGAAACACCATCACGCCACGCTTCCCTTAACTCGCATAGCGAATGACCTGCGCACCCGCGCCAGCTAAACTATTCATATTCTGCACCAAGCTTTGATTCAAAGGCTGAAAAGGTTTCCAGTGATCCGACAACTGAGTGCCCAGTAAGTTTAAGCGTTTTGCATCCTCAACCAAGCTGTCAATTTCGCCATAGAGACGCATTTTGAGATCAATGATTTCAATCGCCTGCCCCAGTAAGATGAACTGAGCCGCTCGACTTTTTACCAAACGCGTGCTGAGTCGTCCCCAGAAGTATTCAATTTCACCAAACAACTGTTCAAGCTCATAAGCGTCTAGGTTATCGTCGGCTTGATGACGTTTGAGCGCATCGTAAACGCCATTAACACTGCCAAACAGGCTATCGGACAACAAATCTCGCACGGTTATGGCATTTTCACGTGCCTGAGCACTGATCCTAAACAACTGAGTGGCATGATTGCCATAGCAGGCTTGCTTCAAAAAATCGGTTGCACAGGCATAGTTCAACTCAACACCTAGCTTGTGAAACAAACGACTACCCGCAGCCTTATCCTTATCGATAACGGCATCAAACTGAACCAAGACTTCTTTACCCAAGGTTTCCAGTCGCTGTTGATAACGTCCTAACCACAATAAAGCGTCGGCCATGCGTGGGCTTAAATATAATGAAGTTGCCATAATTACGCCCCCAATACCCAAGTATCTTTGAAACCGCCACCTTGCGAAGAGTTGACCAAATAATTCCCCTCTTCTCGTGCAAAACGGGTCAAGCCGCCCGCCCATACTTTAATCACTTCGCCGTGCACAATGTACATGCGCAAATCAGATTTACGCGGTTCGACCTGACCATTGATAAAGGTGGGAATATCATAAAATTCAATGCGTTCTTGCGCGATGAAGCGACGCGGCTCGGCCTTGATATGTTCCGCTAAATCGGCTAGCTGCTGTTGGCTTAGCTTATCGCCAAAGAGCACACCATAGCCACCTGCTTCGGCCACATCTTTAATGACTAATCGATGCAGATTTTCCAATACGAAACGACGGTCATCTTCGAACCACGGCAAGAAGGTCGGCGCATTCGACATAAGTGGTGTTTCGCCCAAATAGTACTCAATCATTTTAGGTACGAAATAGTAAATGCCTTTATCATCGGCGATACCGTTACCCACCGCATTAAGCAAAGCGACATTACCCGCTCGGTAAACACTCATTAAATTGGGAACGCCAATCATACTATCGTCACGGAAACATAATGGATCTAAAAAGTCATCATCTAAGCGGCGATAAACCACCCCCACACGAATACGCTTGCCATTAAAACTTTTAAGATACAACACCTTGTTTTCAACAAACAGGTCTTCATTCGTGACCAAACGTGCACCGCTGATACGCGCTAAATAGCTATGCTCATAAAAAGCAGAATTGAAGCGCCCCGGACTCAACACCACACTGATGCCACCTGGATTGACGAAATCGTACATCGACGCCAAGCTGTCTCCGTAGTGATCGCTGGGCATAATCGACATTTGCTCAAATAATTGCGGAAACAACTGGCGGTAAGCTCGACGAATACTCAAGGGATAACTCGCCCCGGAGGGTACACGCAGGTTGTCTTCTAAAATTAACCACTCGTTCGTCGCCGAATCTTTCACCAAATCCAAACCACTAATGTGGGTACGAATATTTTTGGCCACCGCACAACCTTGAAAACTGGGCAGATAAGCTTTGCTACTGAAGACAAAATCGGGCGGAATGATGCCGTCTTTAATGATTTTTTGCTCACCATAAATGTCATTCAAAAACGCATTTAAGGCAGCAACACGCTGCGCTAACCCTTTAGAAAGACGCGCAAACTCATCGGCCGGAATGATGCGAGGAATGGCATCGAACGGAAAGGTTTGTTCGACAAACTGATTATTTTTGTATAGATTAAAGGTCACACCCTGACGTTGCATGAAGTCATCAAACCCCGACAAGCGTGTGTGATTTTGTTGTTGAAATAGCGCAAAAAAGCGCTCGTAACTCTCATTATTTTCGAGCATAGTCCACCGTAAAGATTATAAAATCAATCTCTGTTAACCCGGTGTCGTTTTTTGTGCGGCACTAACCCAATACTGTTCATTCAACCGTTCGTGGTGAGCCTGTCGAACCACTGGTTGCTTCCCTCCACCCCTTCGACCAGCTCAGGGCGAACGGAAGTATTCTTTAAGTGAACAGCGTTGAGCACTAACCACTTTTATTTTATTTCAGTGTAGCAGGGTTGTTTTAATCGCGCTAGAGGGGTTAAGCTAATGGCTCGATTAACCCACTTGTTATCTTGAGCGAGAACGCGCTTGAACTCCTCTCTATCCTACTCGCAACAGTTAATTGGTGCTCTGGTATCCGCCCTGATCGCCCTTCCCTTGGGTTTGGCTTTTGGTGTTGCTTCGGGGCTGGGGGCAGAAGCAGGGGTACTCAGTGCCGTGATCGCCGGCTTTGTCTCGGCGCTTTGGGGTGGCACACCCGGACAACACTCTGGCCCTACCGGTGCTGTTTCGGTGTTATTGGCTTTATCAGTCGCGCACTTTACTCAAGCCATTCCCAACAATCCCGATGCGGCAATGATGCTGACTTTTGCCGTGGTGGTATTGGCTGGCGCCATGCAAATGCTATTCGGTTGGCTTAAATGGGGACGATTCATTGAATATCTACCGCATTCGGTCATTTCGGGATTGCTCAGTGCCATTGGTATTATGTTGATACTAGAACAGCTTCCCGCCATTTTAGGAGGTGAAAACTGGGTCTATCCGTTGGAAGTGATTATGGCCTTACCTAGTATGCTCGCTACCCCTTCCTGGCCAGAATTGATGCTCGGCATGGCCACCATTTCATTCATGATGATTTGGCCAAAACGTTTTCCCCGACTCAATCGCTATTTACCGGCTCCCATTATGGTGCTGTTGCTGGGAGTTATTGCGGTGAGCCTGCTCTCTCACCATCACCTACTCGCGGTGAATGGGGTGTGGTGGATGGGGGATTTTCGTGTTATTGGTGAACTCAGTTTTCACCTGCCGAGCTTGCATTTGCCGTCGGTTGAAGTTTGGCAACTGCCTTATTTGGTTCAAACCGCTTTTACCCTAGCGGTGGTGGCCAGCTTGGTTTCCCTGTTGGGCTCTGTCGTTACGGAAAAAATGACGCGTCAAAGCCATAATCCTGATAAAGAACTGATGGGACAAGGCATGAGCAATATCGCCAGTGGATTGCTTGGTGGTATGGCCAGTACCGGCGCTCCTATGCGTACCACCGTTGCTATGTCTTATGGCTCTCGCTCTAGTTGGGCGGCTGCGGTTCACGCGCTATTAGTGGGTGTGTTGGCACTGAGCGTACAAGATTTTTTCGCTCATATTCCGCTCGCGGTGTTAGGGGGTTTGCTTGTTAAAGTAGGTTTAGATCAGATTGACTGGTCGTATTTGAAACGTTGGCGCGCCATTCCTAAAGTAGGTAAAAGCATGATGCTGGCTGTGTTGGCAACGGCTATTTTATTAGACCTGGTCAGTGCTGTGGTGGTGGGCTTAGCCATGGCTAGCTTTGTGTTATTTGGACGCATGACACAACTGCAATTAAACGCCCTAACATTGGGTCGCCATTACGAAGAACTACCTGGTATTTGGTTTAGTGATTCCGAAAAGCAATTACTGGCACAGGCTGACCATCAACTGGTTTTTGCCTACTTAGATGTACCCATGAGTTTTGGTGCGGCACGAGGACTCTCACGACGCGTATTGGCAATGCCGGGAAAAGCTTATCTACTTGACTTTCGTTCTGTTCCCTACATCGATTTTAGCTCTGCTATGGTATTAGATGATTTAATTTATCGACTTCAAAGCCGAGGCGCACAAGTGTGGCTGTTATTAGCCTTGGGCGATGCGCAAGATCAGCTGACGCGCCAAGGCGTTTTAGGTAAACTGGATGGCAGAACGGGATTTGATCGAGAAGCCGCCTTGCAGCAAGCGGTGCGCTTTATTCAGCAAGCGGGAACAGCCCCTACGCCTTGATAACCTAAGCAACTTCGAGCCAAATTGTTCAACTTTGGCACATTAGCTGCTCAATTAGCGTCAAATGCGAGATTCATAACCATAAAAATGCTTGTTTGAACCAAAATAAAACAAAAATAGCACCAAAAAGGAATCTCATGGAATACAAAGGGCTTAAATTAGATGATCGCCTATTACCTTTAATACGCTACATGCCCGAAGTTGATGATCTGAGAGAAACTATCGGTCGTTATCAAGCCGTTTGGGACAATCTGGCTTTACTCGGTCAGCTTTCCGGCGTGGGTAATGAAATGGGAACCACGCGGGAGTCCTTTTTCAAACTGAGCGAGTCTTTGGTTAATCATCTGGGGAATGAATACTGGCAAGAACTCTATCAACGCTTGGCGATGAAAGCCAGTGTCGCTACCGATATGATGCAACGCAACCTGTTTGAACGCACTGCGGACATTGGTTTTTTAGCCACCGATCAAACCATCATTGACTTTCTCAGTCAGTCCGATGCGATTAGCACCGAGTCCCTAGCACAACACTTGGCTGCTTACCGAGCCAATTACACGGTTTACCACGACATCATTTTACTCGACACCCAGGGCAAGGTGGTGTTCAGACTCTGCCCTAATGGCGTTGTACAAAGTCACGATCCACTCATTGAGACCGCTTTGACGAGTTCTGAAGCCTATGTAGAAGTATTTCGCAAAAGTGATTTATTACCTGATCAGGCAACAGCGCACATTTATGCCTATCGTGTTCAAAATGCCCGTCAGCAAAATCTAGGCGTGCTGTGTTTATGTTTTAATTTTCAAGACGAATGCCAACATATTTTTTCCGAACTCTCCGACGGCGATTGGTCGGTGATAAGTTTAACAGACTGCTCCGGCAAGGTCATTGCCAGTAGTGATTTGCAACAATTACCGATTGGCACTCAGGTTCAGCATCACCTGGGTGGCATGAGCATTCAACGACTGGCAGGGCGTAAGTATTTGGTCAGTAGTCGTGCGGGAAAGGGTTATCAAGGTTACACAGGGCAAAATTGGCTAGGGCATGTAATGATTCCGCTCGATTTTGCCTTTGAACGTCATGAGCAACCCAGCATTGACATACATAACTTGCAGGGCTTAGCGATTTTTTCACCGGAACTGATGAGCATTCCCACGCAAGCTGATCGTATTCAGGTCAACTTGAATCGTTCGGTTTGGAATGGTAGCCTGCATCAGCATGCCGGACAGAGTGAAACCTTGTTTTCTCGTGCTCTGTTGTGGGAAATCAGTCAGACAGGACTTAAAACCAAGGCACTACTAGCCGACGCGATCGAAAACCTTTATCAAACGGTAATTGGGGCGACACTGGCCAATAATCGTTTTTTGGCGTCTTTGGCGGTCAATATTAAAGACAGAAACCTCTACGAACGGGCAAACGATTGTCGCTGGTGGTCACTCACCGCCCGGTTTAGAGAAGTCTTAGCTCAAAGCGCCATCACTACTGAAATGGGCGAAGAGCTGAATGGGATTTTGGCTTATATCAACCAACTTTACACGGTTTATACGGGTATTATGCTCTATGACAAAGCAGGTAAAGTCATCGCCGTATCTCAGCCGCATTTAACAGAATGGCTGGGGCAAGCGATGACTGAGCCTTGGGTAAGTCAGAGTTTAGGGCTTAAATCTAGCCGCGAGTATGTCATTTCGGACTTTGGCGCCACACCACTTTATGACAACCGCCCCACTTATATTTATGCAGCTGCGATCATGCACCCCCAACAGACTCAACAAGTAGTCGGTGGCATTGCACTTATTTTTGACAGCCTGCCCCAGTTTACGGCCATGTTGGAAGAGTCTCAACCCAGCTCTGAACAATTCAATAGCTTTGCTGTATTCTTTGACGAGCAAGCCAATGTCATTGCTAGCACCCACGCCAGCTTTCAACCGGCTAAGCCTTTACCCATTAAATTAACAGACGTGCTGGAGCGAGGATATGGCATCATCGAATGCCAGGACGGGCGTTATGCCGTCGGTATTGCTCAAGCCTCGAGTTATCGGGAGTACCCTGCTAAAACCAATGGCAAAGCCACTTATGCGGCTTTATTCAGCCGAATTGGCGATCATTTGACTGCTGAGAAGTTAACTCTACAACCTACTGCGAAAGAGCGTCTGCTTCCTAAGCAAAACACCCTAACAGACCAGAGTGTTAGCCTGGCAACCTTCTGCATTGGCAATCAACATTATGCCTTGCCGGTACATGCTATTATTGAAGCCGTTGACTTGTCCTTAATGCGTCAAGGCATTCCCAGTGAAGATGCTTCCTTTGTTGGCTTTGTTTCTCACCAAGATCGAGTTATTCCGGTTATATCGCCGGTGCGTTGGTTGGGACAAACCGTTGAATTAGCCCAGGCTCAGTTGCTCATTATCGAACATAACTTTATACGTTTTGCCCTTATGGTAGATCAGTTAGGGCAGATTCAACACTTAAGCCCAGCTCAGATCATGCCCTCGCCCAGCAATATTGGTCAAGGGTTAATTCAGGGGTTAGTCACCATGTCCGATGATGATGTCATACTGGTGTTGTCTATCGATGTCATGACGCAGAGCCTAACTGCTCACTGACGGCAGCCGTATTCATGACAGTCCTCACCCATACAACGGTAACGTTTGGTCGAAACATAGTCGGGCGCTTCGCGTTGGGAGACCTGTTCGCAACTTTTCGTTTTATTTATGCGCTGTTCGACCTGAGTGACCTGTCGCTCTACCCAACTGCAACCCACGATTTGCAGGCACAAAAACGCCCCTATTACCGCTTTAACCAACGCCCACCTCCTTATCAATGCGCGATTGCATGATTCTATTAACCAATTTTATCCACTATAACAGAAGTTTCTAGTCAATATGGAAAACACCACCCTCCCCGTACAAGACGTTCTCTTCCTTCTCATTGGCGCCGTTATGGTGCTGGCGATGCACGCAGGCTTTGCCTTTTTAGAAGTGGGCACGGTTAGACAAAAAAACCAAGTTAATGCCTTGGTTAAAATTTTAGCCGACTTAGCCGTTTCAACCCTAGCCTATTTCTTTATCGGCTACACGCTTGCTTATGGTTCGCACTTCTTAATGAACGATCAAGCCTTATCGGTTGATGCTGGCTACGCGCTCATTAAGTTTTTCTTTCTCATGACCTTTGCCGCTGCTATTCCGGCTATTGTGTCGGGTGGCATTGCTGAACGCGCCAAGTTTAATCCACAACTGGCCGCGACTTTTGCCATTGTTGGCTTTGTTTACCCCTTATTCGAGGGCATCGCCTGGAATGGTAATTTTGGCATTCAAGCCTGGTTAGCCACTACCTTTGGTGCTCAATTTCATGACTTTGCCGGCTCAGTCGTGGTTCATGCTGTGGGGGGATGGATTGCACTCGCCGCGGTACTGCATCTTGGTGCGCGTCGTGGACGCTACACCAAAGAAGGGTTAATTTCAGCGCATCCGCCATCAAACATTCCTTTTTTAGCATTGGGTTCATGGATTTTGATTGTGGGCTGGTTTGGTTTCAATGTCATGTCGGCACAAAAACTGGAAGCCATTACAGGTTTGGTCGCCTTAAACTCATTAATGGCGATGGTCGGTGGCACACTCGCCGCCTTGGTTGTGGGTAAAAACGATCCCGGTTTTGCTTATAACGGCCCCCTTGCCGGTTTAGTCGCGATTTGTGCTGGTTCGGATATTGTGCACCCGATTGGCGCTTTGCTGATTGGCATGATCGCTGGCGCTGGCTTTGTCAAACTCTTTACCCTAACACAAAATAAATGGAAAATTGATGATGTGCTGGGGGTATGGCCCCTTCATGGGCTGTGTGGTGCTTTTGGTGCGCTGGCAGCGGGTATTTTCGGACAGGAGTTGCTCGGTGGTATGGGCGGTGTTTCCTTTGTATCGCAAATCATCGGCACGCTTTTAGGCATTGCCATAGCGTTTTTCGGTGGATACTTGGTCTATGGTTTGCTAAAGTTAGCGGTTGGTATTCGCTTAAGCGATGAAGAAGAATATGATGGTGCAGACATGACCATTCATCATATTACCGCTACCCCCGATCGAGAAACCCGTTGGTAATGCGCCTTATCCACCCATTATGACCAACGAATAAAGCTACTCAAGGAATGATTGTTGACCATGACCACTTATTTTGACGCGCGCCAGCATAGCCATGCGGCTGTTTCCCTAACCGGTGAACTGGTTGCTAAAGATTCCGTCACACCCGACGACAAGGGTTGCCAAGAGCTGTTAAAGACTCAGCTTGAAGCCTTGGGTTTTAGCTGCGAGACAATGATCTTTGATGATGTGACCAACTTGTGGGCGCGTAAAGGCACGCAAGCCCCGCTGTTTATTTTTGCTGGTCACACAGATGTTGTTCCCCCTGGCAATCCCGACAAATGGACCTTTGACCCTTTCCTTCCCGCCATTGTCGATGGGCAACTCTACGGTCGTGGCAGTGCTGACATGAAAGGGGGCGTGGCGGCATTTATGGCGGCTTTAACCGAGTTTTTAGCTCTGCATCCAGATCATAAGGGCAGTATTGGCGTGCTGATTACCTCCGATGAAGAAGGCGCAGCCATTAATGGCACCGTTAAAGTGGTGGAAACACTGGTGGCACGCGGTGAACAGATCGATTATTGTGTGCTCGGTGAGCCGACCGCCGAAGCGCGACTAGGTGATATGATCAAAATTGGTCGTCGCGGTTCTTTATCCGGTCATTTGGTTATTCATGGTAAACAAGGTCACATTGCCTACCCTCATTTGGCCGACAATCCCATTCACAAAGCCATGCCTGTGTTAACAGAACTCACTCAAATTGAATGGGACAAAGGCAATGAAGCTTTTCCCGCTACCAGCTTCCAAATTTCTAATATTCGCAGTGGTTTAGGCGTAAGCAATGTCATTCCACCCGACATCACCATCGATTTTAACTTCCGCTTTTCGACCGAACAAACCGCCGATACGCTCAAGCAACGCGTTCATACTTTGCTCGATGCACGCTCGCTTAACTACGAGTTACGCTGGAATTTATCGGGAACGCCGTGGCTAACCGAGCAAGCGGCACTGGTTGCCGCAGCCGATCAAGCCATTTTAGCCGTTACGGGTTTAACGCCGGTGCATTCAACCGGTGGCGGTATTTCGGACGGACGTTTTATTGCCCCCACCGGTGCGGAAGTGATCGAACTGGGACCACTAAACGAAAGCATTCATAAAATCGATGAGCATGTGGGTGTCAACGACTTAATTCAGTTGACAGAAATTTACCGACACATCATGATTAGCTTGCTAACCAACCCATCATAAAAAACAGAGACACAACATGAGTAATATCGACTGCCAAAAAATTCTCAACTCTTCACTCGGACGCGATCTGACGCTGGATGACTGCGGTGTTTTATCTGCTATTGTCGAATTCAAACAACTGGCTGACGAAGATATCTTATTCAAAGCGGGCGAGAAAACTGATACCTTGTACGTTATTGTCAGCGGCAAAATCAATGTCACGAAAGATAAAATTCTGCCCGATTACATGGTGTTACACACGCTGCAACCGGGTGATATGGCGGGTGAAATGGGATTTGTCGATGGTAATACGCACAGTCTCACCTTGCGTGCGCAGGGCGATTGCGAACTCATGACCATTCAACGCGATGCTTTTGAACAGCTTCTGCTCACCAATCCGCATGTGGTTTACCATGTTATGCGCGCCATTACCCGTTCCATTCACACCACAGTTAAACGCATGAATGAGCAATTTATCGAGCTCAATCGCTTTATTAATAACGAATACATGCAGGCTTACTAATTCCGCTTCAGCAGCTAAGCGACAATTCATTCATGCCGCCCAGTTTGCGCTACGATGCCAGTCAACAACTTTTGCTGTTAACTGGTGAATGGTCGTTAGATCACTATGCCCTACTCACTGAGCAGTGCGCTCAGTGGCGAGCCGATTGGCGGGTAACGCATATTGATGCCGAAGGTTTAACCCAATTAGATACCGTGGCGAGCCAGTTACTGGTCAATCTGTTGGGTGCCGATTTCATTACTCAGTGTCTCGATCAAGGCAAATTACGCCTAACGCCAGAGCGTGAAGCCTTACTGCGCACAGTGATACAGGCCATGGCATCGGCAGTGGAATCGGATACTGTCACAGCCGACTCATGGTTAAGGCAGTTAGGTGATTATCTGGCTAACCTAGGTCGGTTTAGCCAGGGTTTGGGGCAACAAGCGATTGCCTTAATCGGTTTTATGGGGCTAACGCTCAGTGTCTTGTTTACCCTAGTGCTGCACCCCAAACGTTGGCGCATGACGCCCTTTTTTGCGCACTTAGAGCAAACAGGGTTTAACGCGCTACCGATTGTCATATTGCTGACTTTTCTGATTGGCGCGGTAGTCGCTTATTTAGGCGCCACCTTGCTCACTAAATTCGGAGCCAACATTTATACGGTGCATTTGGTTTCCTTTTCGTTTTTGCGCGAATTTGGCCCGCTATTGGCAGCCATCATTATTGCTGGTCGAACCGCCAGCGCCTTTACCGCTCAAATTGGATCGATGCGTGCTCGTGAAGAGATTGATGCCATTCGTGTGCTCGGCCTAAACCCGATTGAACTGCTGGTGATTCCACGTCTATTAGCGCTAATGTTGGCCTTACCCATTTTAACCTTTGTCTCGATGATGTCCGGTATTCTGGGGGGTATGTTGGTTGCGCAAGCCACCTTGGATATTTCCAGCACCATGTTTTTATCGGTGTTACAACAAAATGTGGGGCTGCATCACTTCTGGGTTGGTTTGGCGAAAGCGCCTTTTTTTGCGTTTGTCATTGTCATGATTAGCTGTTTGGAAGGATTCAAAGTATCTGGCAGTGCGCAATCGGTGGGTGAACACACCACCGCTTCGGTGGTGCAGTCCATTTTTATGGTGATTGTTATTGATGCCATTTTTGCCATCGTCTGTATGGAGATGGGTTGGTGAAACCGATTATTGAAGTGCGTCAGCTACACAATCAATTCGGCACTCAAGTCGTGCATCACCGATTGGATCTTGATGTAGAAAAAGGGGAAATTCTCAGTGTCGTTGGTGGCTCAGGCACGGGCAAATCGGTATTACTCAGAAGCATTGTTGGTCTGAATAAACCTAAAAATGGTCACATTCGTATTTTAGGACAAGATATTCAACACTTGCCCGCTCACAAACGTAGCGCTTTAGAACAACAATTCGGTGTACTGTTTCAACAAGGCGCCCTATTTTCTTCACTCACTGTGGCTGAAAACATTGCGCTCCCCCTCATTGAACACAGAGGATTAACACGACCACAAGCACATCAAGTGGCCTTAATGAAGCTAGGGCTGGTTGGATTAGCGCAACAGGCGGCGCATAAATTTCCAGCCAATTTATCGGGGGGCATGATTAAACGTGCCGCCTTAGCGCGTGCACTGGCGTTAGATCCGAGTATTTTATTTTTAGATGAACCGACAGCCGGATTAGATCCCATTAGTGCCGCCGACTTTGACCAGCTTATCTTGACACTTCGCAATGCGTTAGGACTAACCGTGTTTATGGTCACGCACGACTTAGACACCATCTACACCATTTCCGATCGCGTTGCCGTCATTTCACAGCAGCATGTACTCATTAACAGTGACATAGCCACGGTCGCCGCCTTTGATGATCCCTGGGTGCAAGCTTATTTTCACGGCCCCCGTGGCAGAGCGGCACAGGCTGCCCAAAATCTATCGCATCCTTTATTTGGAGTAACCCCCTAAATGGAAACGCGCGCCCATCATATGTTAATCGGTGCTTTCACCCTCATTGTGTTAGCGATGGTGATTGCTTTTACTCTGTGGCTGAGCAAAAACAGCCACGACAAACAATACGATCTTTACGACATCGTCTTTGCCGAAGCCGTTTCTGGCTTAAACAAAGGCGGCATTGTCGAATTTAATGGTATTCGTATTGGTGAAGTGGTGTCGTTACGCTTTGATGAAGCTGATGCGCAAAAAGTCATTGCCCGTGTGCGTGTTGACCATGCCGCCCCCATTCGCAGTGACACCGAAGCCAAATTGATGTCGTCGGGCATTACGGGGTTATCCGTGATTCGCTTAAGTAGTGGTCACAAAGCGAATAGCATTTTATTAAACGATGATGACGAAGTACCCGTCATCATCGCCTCACCTTCCCCCATCAGCAAACTTTTGGCCAATGGCGAAGATATGCTCACCACCGTTAACGCCATTCTCATGCAAACGCGTCAGCTGTTGTCACCCGAAAACCTCAGCAGTATTCAAAAAACCCTAGCCAATGTTGAACAATCAACCGCCATGATTAGCAAACAGGAAACACAGCTCACCGAGTTGGTTAAAAATATGACTCATGCCAGTCAACAAGCTAATAATACCTTGCTCGCCGCAACGCAATTAATGCAACAATCCCATAAATTGTTAGCTAAAGAAGGTAAACAGGTGATGACACAAACTCATGCCACCCTGTTGCAAGCACAACAAAGTCTAGCCGTGGCGGAAGCGTCATTAACTCAGCTCAATCAGACTGTTAATCAGAATCAAGATAATATCAATGCCAGCTTAAGTGGCATGACCGAGCTGGGTCCAGCACTCATCGAATTAAAAAACACGCTGGCTTCCGTTCGCCAAATTAGTCAGCAACTTGAACAAACCCCTTCGACTTACCTATTCAATAGCGGCACAGCACAGGAGTTTCAACCATGAAATCATCTTTTCTAGCGATGCTGATCGTCAGTTTGGGGTTTGTGTCGGCATGTAGTTTAACGCCGACAGCTGAACCCATTACCACCTACACGCTGAGTGTGGCAAACAGCGGCACGGCAAACCCCTCTCCCTTGCCCGTTTCATTACGTATTAACAAACCCAATGCTTCGGGCTACTTGGCCAGCCAGCGTATCTTGGTCATGACGCAAGCGCAACAAATCAGTCTTTACAAAGGTGCTCAGTGGAATGAAACACTGCCCTTGTTGGTGAGAAATCATCTGTTAGACAGCTTCCGCCAAGCCAATGTGGTCGATTATGTGAGTAGTGACGACAAACGACTGATGGCATCGGTGGAGTTAGACAGCGATTTGCGCGCTTTTCAAGCAGAATATGAACAAGGTGTGCCGGTGGTACATTTGCAGCTAGTGGCACGCTTAGTTGATGCCAACCAAAAACGCATCCTAGCCAGTCGGGTGTTTACGCACAAACAGCGCGCCAGCTCAGCAGATTTAGCCCAGGTTGTAGCCAGCTTTTCCCAAGCACAACAAGCCATGGCTCAGGAATTGATGGCGTGGACAGAGCAAACACTTAAAGCCAATGCCAAATGATGTCAGCTGTGGTGTGAATGCGCCTTTAATGTCGGTTGGTGGTGCTATTTTGCATTAAACGCCTTTATGCATGGTCGTTGCTGACGTACAATGACCCCTTTGAATGATTCATCACATCGGACCAAACTGTGAAAGCTTTTATCGACTTTATTCCCATTCTACTCTTTTTTATTGCCTACAAATTTTACGACATCTACGTGGCGACGGCGGTGGTGATTGTGGCTTCGGTCGTGCAAGCAGGCTATGTGTACCTAACGGAAAAACGCATTCCCGGCATGCTACTGGCGAGCACCGGCTTGATTGTCTTGCTCGGCGCAGCGACCTTAATATTGCAAGATGACAACTTCATTAAATGGAAACCCACCGTGGTTAACTGGCTCTTTGCCGCTGTCTTTATTGGTAGCTTATATGTGGGCAGCAAGCCTTTATTGCAACGCATGATGGAAGGCGCATTCGAACATCTTCCTCTCAGCGTTTGGCAACGCATGAGCTGGGTATGGGCGTTGTTTTTCATCAGTGTCGGCATCATTAATTTATGGGTAGCCTACACCTTCGACACGGACACTTGGGTCAATTTCAAACTATTTGGTTTACTGGCGCTGACTTTTGTTTTTATTATTGCTCAGTCTTTATATTTAATGAAGATTCATCAGCAATATGTGCCAGAAACCCTTGAATCAGACACTCATGAGGAGAAACACTAAATGTTATACGCAATTATGGCAACCGATATTGAAAACTCGCTGAGCTTACGCCAACAAGCCAGACCAGCCCACTTGGCGCGTTTACAACAACTGCGTGACGAAGGACGCTTGATCCTAGCTGGCCCTTTTCCTGCCGTTGACAATGACGACCCCTCGGTAGCTGGCTTTACCGGCAGCTTAATCGTCGCCGAATTTGCCGATATACAAAGCGCACAAAGCTGGGCTGCTGCCGACCCTTATGTTGCGGCGGGTGTTTACGCGTCGGTGGATATTAAGCCGTTCAAACAAGTGTTCTGAGGCTAACACACTTATGTTAATTATTGGTACAGGTGGCACTTTCGATAAAGATTATGAGCTGAGTGACGGTTCACTCATCTTTGCGCAATCTTGTATTCCTAAGCTGTTGCAGGAAGCGAGAATGACCCTGCCACATCGCTTTGTGTCGCTGTTAAAAAAAGACAGTTTAGAGCTTACCCTCGCCGACCGCATGCAACTGCTCGAAGCCTGTCGTGCAGCGGTTGAAACCGAAATTGTCATTGTACATGGCACCGACACCATGACGGAAACGGCGCACTTCTTACAACAAGCCGAGTTGAATAAAACCATTGTGCTAACAGGCGCTATGCGTCCCTATGCTTTTGGCCACAGCGATGCCAGCTTTAATTTAGCCTACGCCATTGCCTGTGCGCAACACTTATCACCAGGCGTCTTTATTGCCATGCAAGCTGAGTGCTTTCCAGCGGGACAGGTTGTGAAAGACAAGCAACGCGCCCTGTTTGTTCGAGCCGACTAAATGCTAGCCGCCATCAGCCTGGGTAACTGGGCTGTTTATGCCGGAGTTGTGTTTATTTGGTCTACCACACCACTGGCCATTGTTTTTAGCAGTACGGGCATCGACCCCTATCTCAATCTCGCCTTACGCATGAGCCTATCAGCCTTATTATTGGGTCTCTGGTTTGCTTATCAAGGTCGTCCACTTCCTTTTTATCGGGCGGCATTACCGACCCACCTAGCCGTTGGGGCGGTTGGCATCGGCTTGTATATGTCTTTGGTTTACTATGCCGCTCAAACCCTACCTTCAAGTTGGATTGCACTCATTTTTGGTTTAACGCCTTTGTTTACAGCGCTGTTAGAAGGCTTGTTTTTTCGAAGTTTACGACTGACAGCCATTCACTGGTTGGGCATTTTACTGGCCACCCTTGGCTTGTGGTTTATCTTTCACGATCCCGATCATCATCTCTCCGAGCACATGACATGGGGTCTCATCGCCATGTTGGCTTCGACTTTTTTCCATGCCTTAAGTGCCAGCTGGGTTAAACGCATCAGTCACAAACTTGCCCCAGTGGATACCGTTATGGGGGGGTTACTGGTCGCCATTCCCATTAGCTTGCTTTTTTGGCTCATCAATGGCGCAACCTGGCCCGATGATCTTAGCGTTAGTGTACAGGCATCGATTGTTTATTTGGCCATTATCGGATCTTTGGCAGGGTTTTTGCTTTACTACCAGGTGTTAGCCGTATTTTCGGCCACCATGAGCAGCTTCATCACCCTATTAGCGCCCAGTTTGGCGCTAGTGTGGGGAGCCTTGCTTAATGAAGAACCGATTACGCCAGCCCTATTATTGGGTGCGAGCTTAATTTTACTGGGATTAGCACTATTTATTGTCAAGCCTGCCGATAAATCGGAGTAGCTTAGGAGTGATACCATGTCGAACGAAAACCTAGATCAAGACGCTTTAGCGACAGAAGAAATGTTAAAAATGTTTGAAGGCGTCGAAGTCGATGATGTCCTCATTGCCGATGAAACGCACGATGAAACGGAACTGATCGACACCCTAACGCTCGATGAAAGCAGCAGTGACACACCGCCAACTTCGGCCACATTCGATGAAGAACTGGAAGCCTTATCGACGATGGAGCTTGCCGAAACAACAGACACAGAAGTGCTCGAAATGGCCGATAACGATGAGACCACGCAACTGCTTGAAGGCTTAGACAGCTTAGAAGAACAGGATGAACTGGCAGGTCTGAGCTTTGATGAAGACCTAGAAACGACATTCACTCAAGCCAGTGATGAAGAATTCCCACCAGCAGACTTAGCCGATACCCATGATATGAGCGATGCCGATAGTCAAGAATGTGATGGTCTAGCCATCACTGATGAAGTGGCTGAAGAAATTGTTGAAGAGCCAGTGATGAGTGAGACTCCAGCGAATCATGCCATTACACCATCACTTGGCGATACAGCTCCGATTGCCGAACATTTGCAAGCGGTGGTGGCGAACGCCATTCAAGCCTTGCAAGACTGGATGCAATTACGCCAAGAAGGCGAACACAAGGGTCCACAACAAAGTCTGGCACAATTAGATGTGCTGCTAGACACAGTAACCAATCAACAGCAACAACTGGCCGAACAGCTAGCCAACAGCCCACAAAAACAGTTAGCGCAACTTTCTGCCGCCTTGGGTACCAGCTTGGCAACCCCGCAAACGCTTGGCTGGACAGAAGACGATTGGCGTATTAAAGCGCAACAAGTCGCCGAAAAAACGGATGACATCAGTCAGCGCAACGCTAAAATTCGTCAAGAATTGTCTCGTCTCTAACGCCTCGCGCCAAACAGGAGGGTACGCCCTTGTCCACACATAATTATTTAGACGATTTAGATAATCTGTTAGATAATCCTAAAACGAATCTCGCATCTGCCCCCCTAGCGAAAGGGTCGCAAGCGCCATCGCAGGAAGAGCTGTCTTCAGCCAAGGTGGTTCACGCTGCGGTGCAGCCTGAGCCTTCTCATGATGAGGCGCATCGAGCTTCGCAAACCTGGGCAGATGTCATTGAAGCAGCCAGTCGTGCCTTACACGAAGGTACGCAACTGTCACAAGAAGCGACGCGAAAAAATATTGAACTGGCTAAAGAACAACAAGAAAGCATCAAAGAGTTGAGTGATGCCGCCAGTGGTTGGCGCCATGCCACCCGTCAAGCGGTACAAGAAGTCAGTGCGACGAAGAAGAACATCATTATTCTCACGCTTATTAGTGGCTTAATTGCGGTTGCGGGCTTTGGTACGACCATTGGCGTGATGCTACAAAGTCGTGCCAGCTTCGTCAGTATGTCGAACGCCATTTTAGAAAATGTCGATGAACATCAAACGATTGTCAGCAAAACCCTGACCCTCAAACTGGATGAATTGGCCAGTACCATTGAGCAGATGCAAGCCAGTATTGAGCAGATGAAGCTCAACAAAATCGACATGACGCCTTCCACTGCATCTAGCGAATCGCCACAAGATGGTGTGGTTGCGTCAGTGGTAGAAGATACGCCAACTCAAGCAAACAACGCAACTGAACCTACGCTGATGGCGGATGCCAATCACACCGTCGCCTCAGCACCGGTTATGACGCCTAACGCGGCACCCGCACCCAGCCCAATTCTGGCACCAACGACGGCCGTTACACCAGCAGAGCCGGTACAGCAAAACAATAATGCCACTGTGGCAAAAGTGACCGCCCCTTCTGCAGAAGCCTGGCAACAATTGCTCACGCAAGTCGATCAGTTGAGTCAGCAGTTGCAGCAAATGGAACAAAACGCCATTGCGCAAGCGCAAGCACAAAACCAGCAATGGCAACAAGTCGCTTCTCAAATGGATGAAAAACTGGCAGCACGTTTGGCCAAACTCCCTACTCCCGCTGCTGAAACAGGCAAAACAACCCCCAATGTAACGGCTGTTGTCGATACCAAACCGATTATGGATCAATTAACGCGCTTGCGTCAGGAAATGGCTGAATTACGCCTATTGCAACAGAGTTTGAAAGAACAAATGAGTCAAGTGAAGCAAAGCGTTACGGAATCAGCGAACAAACCTTATCAATACCGATTGCCACAAGAGGGAGAACGCTATCCGCGTTAATTGAAATTTTTGCAGCGTTATTATTTAAGATACAACTCTGCCATCCCATCGAGCCTAGCCTTGTGTGCTTTCCAATTGGGCATAACCAAGGTTAGGAGCTTCCAGAAACGCTCAGAATGATTGTGTTCGGCTAGGTGACATAGTTCGTGCAAAATCACATAATCGATACAGGGTTTAGCGGCTTTAATTAAATGCGGATTGAGCATTAAACAACCTTTAATAGAACAACTGCCCCATTGTTTCTGCATAGAAATGATCTTGAATGGTGGCACTTCTGTTACCCAATCAGTTTGTGACAGTAACGCTTCAATACGTTCACGAAAAACACGCTCGGCTTGCTGGCGATACCATCGGTTGACCAAACGCTCTACTTGCTGTTGACGCTGTTGCTCGCTATCTGGTAAGTATACTTGCAACTGTCCTTGGTTCAATTTTACCCTAGGTTTGTCATCAGTTTGCATCACTTTGAGCACATAGCGGCGACCAAGGTAAAACATCATGTCGCCACTTTGATAATGTTTTTCTGTGACATCAGCACGGCTTTGCTGAAAGTTGCTGACAGACTGCCATATCCACCGAGCACGTTTCATCACAGCTTGATGAATCTGTTCTGGTGAGGTTTGTGCTGGTGCATTAACCAGCACCTCTGCATTAGGGTAGACTTTAATCTTCACCTTTTCAGCCGCCTGATCGGGCAACCATAGCACCCGATACGGAATCGCTTCTTCACCATAGACGAAGCTGAATAACTCACATTGCTGTTGCATTATGCCCTGTATCCCGCCAATCCTAAACGGGTAATTTTGATCACATCGTGAATGATCGCCTGTGCCTTTTCGATACCCAAGTCTTGGAACAATAGGGGTAACAGACCAATGGTAATTTGGTTTTCAATTTCCTGTGGATTGATGGAATACTCAGCGACCGACTTTCGTACCACTTCATCAATTTTAATGGCATAGTCAAAACAGCTCTCTTCACTAATCGGTAAACCCGCTTCGTAATGCTTCAAAAACAAGCCATAGTAAGCCTGTACATGACGTTTGGTTGATGGGTCAATTTTTGCTAACTTGTCTTGTGGTACGCCCTCGACGTTTCTGTCTTTTACTTTTTGTTCAAAATCCGCAAACAACATATATTGCTTCACAGGTGCGTCGAACATGGCTTTAGCTTGCTCAATGGCATCTTTCAACATTTTAGAAAAATGAGCCTGAGCGTAGGGATCATCAGCTAAGTCCTGTTCAATCATGCGCGTGACACGACCTGTAATGACATCTTTCTTATTGCGTGCCTCTTCATCTGTCATGGTGTCGGGTTGCACTTTTATGCCCATATCACCCACCAGATAAACCCCTTCCGCTTCTAACACCCTAAGTCCACCGATATGCTTATCAAGTAATGCTTTAATGTCGTTAGCATATTGGTCGTAATCGACTGTTTCTTCGGCGTCTTGGCGTACTTGTTGACGCAGTTGCACCATCATTTTTAAGGTGTCTTTATACACCTGCCGCTTACTGTCAAAGCTCTTATCGTCAAAATAACTCGCCGATTGCAATGCCACTTTTAACACATTGGTAAAGCTGGTGAGTGCTTCATAAAAATCATCACGCTTTTTAAGATTTGTATCGACCACCTGACCATCAATATTGTCCATCTTGGGTGCAAGATGCGCCCGCAATGCCGCACCATCTTGCTTGTTACGCACATCGGCAAATACAGCCCAGAGTTCGCTGTATAACCGTGGAAGCTTCTTATATTCCGTTTCCATTTGCTGATACAAACCTTTTAAGTCGTCTATATCGAAACCACCTTGGGTACGTTTGGCTAAATCTTGATAGTCGGCAATGGTGGTATCCAATTCCTTGAGAATGCCGCGGTAATCAATCAAATAACCAAATTGCTTTTGCGCGTGTAAGCGATTAACACGCGCAATGGCTTGAATCAGGTTATGCTGTTTCAGCGGTTTATCAATGTAAAGAACGGTATTTTTAGGTTCATCAAAGCCCGTTAGCAACTTATCGACAACAATCATAAGGTCAGGACCGTCTTCTTTAGCAAAAGCGGCAATAATGTTCTTGGTATAAGCTTTTTCATCTTGCGAACCGACATTTGATTTCCACCAGTTTTGCACCAAGTCGCTGCTTTCTGTGTCTATGTCATCATGTCCTTCGCGTGTATCGGGAGGCGACATAGCGACGACCGATGTCACCTTACCAATCTTATCCAGCAATTGCTTGTAACGAATAGCAGAGGCTTTAGAGTCACAGGCTAATTGCCCTTTTAACCCTAACGCCTTAAAGTTCAGAAAGTGATCAGAAATATCATAAGCGATCAGTTCAATCCGTCCTTCAGCTTGGTACACCTGACCTTTTTGCGCAAACTTTTTCTTCAAGTCACTTTTTTGCTTATCGCTTAAGGGGGACGAAATACGATCAAACCACGCATCAATTGCTGCATCATTGGTATTCAGTTCGGGAATACGCTCTTCATACAACAAGGGCGTGACCGTACCATCGGCAACGGCTTGTTGCATGGTGTAGGAATGAAGAATCTGCCCGAATTTATTCTCGGTTTTGTCGTCTTTGAGTAATGGTGTTCCTGTAAAGGCAACAAAAGCCGCTTTGGGTAAGGCTTGTTGCATCCGAATGTTATTTTCACCATTTTGGCTACGGTGTCCTTCGTCCACCAGTACAATTATATCGGGGCTATCGTTATAGCACTCAGGTAAACCGACTGCTGTGCCAAACTTATTAATGATCGAGAAGATAATGCGTTCGTTACCTTTACCAATTTGTTCTGCCAAACGCTTGCCAGTGGTTGCCATGGCATCTTTTTTGTCTTTATCCGACAATGCCCCACCTGAAGCAAAGGTACGTGCCAGTTGATCTTCTAAATCGACTCTATCGGTGACCACTACCACTCTGCACTTGGCTAGTGCTTCTAACCAAATTAACGCTTTGGCTAAAAATACCATCGTAAATGACTTACCCGAACCTGTGGTATGCCAAATCACTCCGCCATTACGTGCGCCTTTATCATCAAAGGTTGAAATACGTTCAACGAGGGCTTTAATGCCAAATACCTGCTGATAACGCGCGACAATCTTACCCGACTTTTTATCGAACAGCGTAAACAAGCGTGTCGTTTCCAGTAATCGTTCGGGGGTTAGCAAGGCAACAATCAAACGATCCTGATCCGTGACCAATAACTCACCACCCGCCAGCAAAGATAAATAATCTTGTTTTTGCTTGGTCGTTCGATGAGCAAAAATGGTTTCTAGTTGTGCTGACGTTAGGCGTTGGTTTTTCAGTGACGAGAAGTCGGCTTCGCTGATGTGTTCCTCTTTCCACTTCGCCCAAAACTTAGCAGGTGTGCCACAAGTTCCATATAGCCCTTCATGCCCATTCACCGCTAATAACAATTGGGCGTAGGCAAACAAATGCGGAATTTCATCGACTTTTTGGTTGCGAATATTTTGCGAAATGCCTTCTTCAACCGTTGGTTTGCCTGTATGTGAAGCATCGGGACGCTTTGCTTCAATCACCACCCAAGGCAAGCCATTTACAAAGCAGACAATATCGGGGATACGCTTGCCGATACCGTGCGTATTGAGCACCTCAAACTCTTCGGTGAAGTGAAAGCGGTTATTGCTCGGTGCGTCCCAGTCGATGAGCTGAATGGTGGCGTGAACCTTTTTACCTTCGATAAATTCGGTAATATTGACGCCATAAGTGAGGGTGTCATACAGCTTTTCATTGGCAATGCGTAACCCTTCATTCATGGCAGGGTGCGAGAGCTGATGAATAATGTTGTAAATGGCTGCATCGGACAAGGGATAACGCTTACCCTGAAAATCAATAGACTTCTGTTGCAATACCTCGCGCAGTACATCGACCAGCACAACCGATGATAAAGACTCACGCATTTCCAGTGCTTGTTGTGGCGAGATAAACTGATAACCGAGATTGGTTAGCAATGTTAGGGCTGGCAGTTTAGCACTGACTTCTTCGTGGAATTGGGCGATGGGTTGTGTCATGAGTTCGAATCACTATAAATGGTTTGCTGTTTTAGCCACTGCTTGCCAGACTCTGTTGAGATATAAGCCTGTTCAGGATGATTGATGACCTCTGGGTAAAGATATTGAATGTAGCCCTCTTTTTCTCTCAATTGAGTTAGATGACTTGCTTTTAATGCGTTAATTTGTCTGCCAATAATGTGTGCTAATTTGTCAGCCGACATAGGGCTTAGCGCACACAGCCAGATAATAATTGGCCATAAAACGTTTTTTCTTGCTTTAGGAGTTAGTTCTTTAATAGCATTGTGCAATGCTTCTGGTAGGTCATCTCTATTAACATCTAGCTCACCTGTATTTGAGTTGAAGTCACCTGTATTTGAGTCGAAGTCACCTGTATTTGGTTCTAGGTCACTCGTATTTGCCACATCAAAGAGCGGCATATTCGACAGCACTGATAGCTGATAATAGGTCGATGCACCAGCACCACCCTGCATAAGTAACCCTTTTTGATGGGTCAGCTTCGTTAAAACACGGCTTGCCGCCAGCGTATCAAGATCCGTAATAGATCTTAAGGCCGCATTATCAACTGCACCTGTTTCCTTCGCAAGGGTCAACGCCTTGGCTTCATCGTCAGACAAGCACAAATGAGAAAACTGTTTAAGCCATGTGAGTTGATCTTCCCCCATCAACTGATGCAACAAATAGATTGATGTGAACTGATTTTCAATTTGATGATTCACAAACACAGGTGCACTCAATCCAACCTCATGCAACAAGCGTCGCATAGTTCGAATTCCTGAACCCTTGGTCTCGGCAAAGTTAAGATCATACAACACCGAGGCCAAAATCGGATTGCGAAGCTTAGAACCCATCTCCCCTAACTGGTTTTCTGGTTTGAGTGAATAACCGGCGTTACGAATTTCTAATCGATTGCTAAACCGAACCACCAAAGTTGGCTGATTAACAAAATAATCTCGGTGCATCAAGGCATTGACGACAGCCTCACGCACCACCCTTTGAGGGAGAAGAGGTGTATCCGAACGCTGTGTTTCGCCTTCATTTAGTCGAAAATAGCGCGGCATATCATCCAAAATAGTGGCTTCAAGTTTAGAGATCAAGCTAATAATGGGTTGACGAAAGTCTTGAGTATAGGCAAACCGTTGTTCTGGATTTTCAACCCACTGTGTTCCATGTACTCGAATATAATCCACGCGTACCGCTGGTAATAAGCGACGTAAAGCCAAAGGCTTACCAAATAAAAGCAGACCCGCAATAGTGGGTTTGAATTCGCCATGTTGTTTCTTGATAAGTTGCAACGCACGTAACAGTTCTAAATCATCGGCCAATAATTCCTCGGCCTGCGGCGATACTTTAGCGCGAAGGTTTCGGTATAAGGTGATCACGCTGGCATCTAAGTCGTCCATTTCGGCATCATCGAGAACAACTTGCTCATAACTCACACCATTTTTAGCTAATAACAACGGCGTTAGCTCTTGCTGAGAACACTCATAATCGCCATTTAAGCCACGACGCCATACCCCTGTTTTTCTTTTGTTTTTACTATCAAACTTACCCTTAAAGGTACAAGGTTTGGCAGCTGACTCCAGCTCTGGTACATAAATTAAAATAACGCGCTTATCTTCTAAAGTCGCTACTTCTGCCTTAACTGAAATCGGCTGCTCAAACTGTTCTCGGCAGTTGTTTTGCAATTCATTTAATAACTTGTCAGTATCAGACAACCCAGACATCCAAAACTTAACATGTGCTTCATCTGGTTCTTCGACACCCAACAGCAAGTAACCACCGCCTAAATTCGGCTCATTCGCGAACGCACACACGGTTTGCATTACCGATGCGCCTATTTGTGAACCGCTTTTCGCCTCAAGACGAGGATGCTCATCCAGTTCACGGAGCTGCTCGAGCAAAGATTCGGCGGAGTATTCATTTAACATGGCATTGATCCAAGTTGGTGCTGCAAATTGTCATCAAGTTTTCACCGACTTCTTCGTGGAATTGGGCGATGGGTTGGGTCATAAGGCTACTTCTAGTTACATGAAAGCATCATTAGTTCACGAATGGCTGACTTTACGTGAATTAGATTACCTTCGTCAGCATAGTAATGAAAACTCCCGCTGAACATTGAACCAAAATGAACATTCCAATTTGGTTTTAGATTCTGTAAAGGCTTCTCGAATTTATCGTAACTATCAGAATGCATATTTAATTCCATCGCAAACATTGCATGAATTATTTGCATGTAATTTTTCGGTTTCGTATTTTCAATGTCAATAAGGTCAGTTTTTCCGAAGAATTCATTAACGCTGTAACCACTTACAATGTCTCTATCAAGTTCTTTCGCAAATCCACTTGCAAAAGAATAAATAAAAACCCCTATTACTCGAAGTAACCCATATCCCAAGATGAGGTTCTTAGAAAAGCCTTCAGAAAGGGTATGATAAATTTCAATGTAGCGAACAAAAGTCTCAACCTCTCTTAATGATAAGTGATGATTTTTGACTAAATCGATGCCAAATCCAATAATTCCACGTCCAGCCTGCTCTCTAAAAACACTGTCTTTTAAGACATCGCTTTTAACTATCAAATTGCTGAAATAAATCTCAGACGCATGTTGTAGATTATGGCTATTAGTTCCAACGGTTGAGGATAACTTAAATGAAAATCTGAGGAACTTATCAAGATAACGCTTTGCATCGAGTTGTGAACCATAGATGTGCTTAACGGATGCCAAAAGTTGGCTTTGATTTGTAATCAAAACGAATTGAACATTTGGAACATTGAAAACATGCTTAATGGTCTCTAGAGTAGAAACTGAGAAGTCTGGACGGCATCGGTCTAATTCATCAATAAATAGTATTATTGGCTCGTCTTTTGAAATTTCTTCTAGTAATTTTTGCAAAGCTGTTAAGTTCTTATCGGCTTCAATGTGAGACTTCAGAAGCTGTTCAACAGAATAATCAATTAAGCTATCTGATGCCTCTTTAATCTCGGATTCAAAATCTTCAATAATATCTGCGCTGTCTTGCCTTAGAATCCAGCTTGTTGCAGCTTTTGCTATGGTTTTTGAAAGAGAGCGAATAGCAGGAATTGCTTTATCAATTACTGAATCCTTCTGCTCTTCAGGAAGGTGTTTTATGATTTCTGCCAGTACCATCATTAAAGGATTATCGGCATGGTCAGCCTTAAATGCATCAATGTAAATTAAATTAAAGGAAGGCTCTTTATTCTGAAAAAGATCAATTAATTTAAGAGTAAATTCAGTTTTACCTGACCCCCACGGCCCATCAATGACCATAGGGGAAACATTCACATCACTAGCCAATAGTTTTATTAGCTTCTGAGCGATTGGTTGGCGTTGAAACTCATCTCTTGAGTTAAAGCTAACAGTCATACAATAACTCTCCGTTTCCCTGTCAACAACTGTTGCATCAGGGATATTTTCTCTTGCTTGAGTGCAGTTAGCTTGCTTTGCAACACCTCAATTTCACGATCTGCTGAGGAAAGAACAGAAGCGATTTTTTGTTGTTCTATATGACAGTTAGGATACTTAATTACTAATCCATCAATGTCTTTTTTCTGAATATTTGGCAAACCAGAACCAACCCTTAACTTCATGATTCTATTTTCATTAAATTTCAAACAGTGATAAGTAAACTGTAGGTTAAGTTTTAAGTTTGTAGCAGAATAGCAATGCCCACCACACCAAAAGTCTTTTGTCTGGAATGCTACATAACCACACGAATTACCACCTTCACTAATGGTAATTGTATTTGCTGACCTATTTTTCTGGTCAGTATAACCTGATGGCGTAATGCCGCCATTAATTACAGGATAAAGCCCTGTTGAATCTAGTGTATCTTTATTAAGTTGCTGACCTTTAGAAACCGTCAGTATATTTCTAAGAGTTGAATGCTCCCACTCCCCACTAAACCTAACCCCGTTATCATCAAGCAAGCGTTTTTTGCCTGTGAGCAGTTGTTTCATGAGGGCTTTTTTCTGCTGTTGGCTATTGGCAATCAGTTGCTCGGTGGTGGTGATGGCTTTATCCCAAGTAGATAAGATTTGGGCGATTTTCTTTTGTTCGGGGAGAGGGGGTAAGTTGACTAAAATTTCACCGCAATCAGGTACTCTCATATGAGCAACTGTTCCACCATTACTAAAGTCTTCAATTTGTTTTTGGCAAAATTTAGTTAATAAAGAGTAAAAAAGATAATAATTATTTGCTTTATTATTATCTGCACGATACATCATTGTTCTTTGCCCAAGGAAAACACCAGTATCATCTTCAAGAACGCCTACTTCGCCAACAGGCGCTTCACGAGTGAAGATAATGTCTCCTTTTTTAGGAAGTCCTCTTCGTGTCCACTCTAAGTATGTTTCCTTTGCAACATATCGAACATCAGTTACATCCACACGACCGTGCCTAACATTAGTAGTCCTAATCATTTTGTAAGGAGTTTCATAATCAACAACAGGAGCTGTTTTATTTACACAATCAATGATTGATTCACAAGCGTCTTTAATTGGAATGCGTTTCCACCCCTCAGGCAACATCTTCAACCCCCAATGCCCACCAGTAAGGCTTAAAGCTATCGGCAACGACTTGGCAGAGTAAGGCGATAAAAGGCGCATAATCCCCTTTGCAATGCGCAGTGTCTAAGGCTTCGTAATAGGCTAATCGGCTTTCGACAGGTAATACTGCCGCAGGAAAACCTGATTTCATCAATTCTAAATTCATCAATAATCGCGCAGTGCGTCCATTACCATCAACAAACGGATGAATTTTCACAAACTCCCCATGCACCCGTGCCGCGCGTTCAACAGGATGTAAGTGAGCGGCTTGTGTGGCGTACCAGTCGATAAAAGTCGTCATCTGTTCAGGAACATGAAGCGCATCGACGGGTTTATGTTCTGCACCCGAAATCAACACATTCACCTGTCGGTAACGTCCTGCATTGTCTTGGTCAATGTTTTTCAGCACCAGATAATGCAAGTCTTTAATCACGCGCTCGGTTAGCGGAGCTTGTTGGCTCACCAACTCTTCAACCATCAAAATCGCTTCTTTGTGGTTAATCACCTCGAAATGCTCACGCAGTGTTTTACCACCAATAGTAATGCCCTCAAGCGCAACCTTGGTTTCTTTGAGTGTAAGTGTGTTACCTTCAATGGCATTACTGTGATAAGTCCATTGTAAAACCAAATTCTCGTGCAGGTTTCGCACAATATGGGCATCGAGCGGACGATAAGCGTCTAGCCGTGCTTTAAGTTGATCCAGTTGCGTGAATGTCATGCGTTTGCCTCATAACCCAATTCCAACAAATAAGCTTCCATTTGCGCTTCTAGCGCATTGAGTTCTGCCTGTAAGGCAATGCGTTCGCTACGCACCGCCATCAGGTCGATTTCTTCCTCTTCCTCAAAGGTATCGACATAGCGCGGAATGTTTAGGTTGTAGTCATTATCTTTAATCTCGTCTAAGCTGGCGAGGTAAGCATACTTTTCAACCGTTTGGCGAGCAAAGTAGGTGCTGACGATTTTATTTAGGTTGTCGTCGGTGAGTTTATTTTGATTCTTTTCCGACTTGTACTCACGGCTGGCATCGATAAACAAAACACTATTGTCTGTTTTGTGCTTTTTGAAAATCAAAATAGCGGCAGGAATACCCGTACCGAAGAACAACTTTTCTGGCAGTCCAATCACCGCATCCAACAGGTTTTCTTCAATCAACCTTGTACGAATCGCCCCTTCCGACGAACCACGGAATAGCACCCCATGCGGGACAACCACGCCCATACGCCCACTTTGTGGTTTCAGCGTTTCGATCATATGCAAAATAAAGGCATAATCACCCTTGGTTTTGGGTGGTACGCCACGCTCAAAACGTCCCCAAGGGTCATGTTCGGCATGTTCATGCCCCCACTTCTCTAACGAAAAAGGCGGATTAGCCGTTACCACATCAAAATGCAATAGTCCACCGTTTTTATCTTGTAGCTTAGGGTTGCGAATGGTATCGCCCCACTCAATGCGGTGGTTATCTTCGCCATGCAAGAACATGTTCATTTTCGCTAATGCCCAAGTCGAACCAATGGCTTCCTGTCCAAACAGCGCGTATTTTTTCGAGCCATTAAAATGCTGTTGAATCTGTTTCGCACATTTGAGCAATAACGAGCCTGAGCCACAAGTCGGGTCACAAATCTGGTCACCTTCTTGTGGTTGTAACACCCTTGCAAGCAGCTCAGACACTTCTGGAGCGGTATAAAATTCTCCTGCCGACTTGCCCGAAGTTGCGGCAAAGTGTTTAATCAGAAACTCGTAAGCGTTACCAATAATGTCGAGCTTGCCAATTCGGTGCGGACGCAGATCTAAGGTATCGCAGGCAAAGTCTTCTAGCAGGTGGCGCAAGATTTCATTTTTCTGTTTTTCTTCGCCCAGCTTATCGGTATTAAAGCTGATGCCCTGAAATACGCCTGTGAGCTTTGCGCCGTTGGCTTCTTCAATGGCGTGTAGCGCGCTATCAATGCGTGTACCATTGCCTGCTTCATGACGCTTGTTGTATAAGTCCCAAAATGTAGCACCAGCAGGAATTCTGAACGATTGGCTCGCCAACATTGCGCTAATCATCGCAGGGTTATCGCCAAACTGTGTCTGAAGTTCTTCTTGCTTGTCCTTATGCACATCCGAGATGTACTTTAAGAACAACATGGTCAGAATAAAATCTTTGTAAATCGAAGGGTCAACAGTGCCGCGAAAGGTATCACAAGCACGCCAAACGGCATTATTTACATCGTCTTGATTAATTTGAGTCATGGTCATTTTGCCCTATTGAACTATTTAACAAATGTGTCGCGATAGCGGTCTGTTGCATTTTACGATTTTCAATCATACTTGTCAGTGTTTTGTATTCTTTCTGAGCCGCAACATATAAACTTGCGATGAGATTTTGTGTGTGCAAATCGGGAATAGCCAGCATCGCATCCTCTACAACCCCTCTGCGTAAGCTCACTTGCAAAGAACCCTCTGCCGACCGTTTGAAGTAGGTTTGTAACGGTAATTGATTTAACTGCCAAGCGATAAATTGCATATTGAGTTGATTGCGCCATGCTGGCTTAACTTGCAGTAGATAAATCGATGAAGCACAGGTGACATCAGCAAAGTCTCGATCAATGTATGCTGCCGTATTTCTACCGCCTTTATTAATCAATAAAACATCACCCGCACGTAACCAATCAGCATCACGTTTACCTGTCAGCTCTGTGCGGACGCAATTTTCCAAAGCCAACTCACCAATCTCTGAGATGTCTTTAGCTTGTACAGCTTTAACAGCGCCATTGCTCACTGGTGGAATAGCACCGCGCCACGGATAACCCGCTTTAACCTGAATCAAATCACCTAATCGGTGCGCTTCTGCCTGTGTTAGTCGTGTCTGTTTCATGAAGGCATCCTGTCACCCTAGCTGTTGCAAACAGTATCCCACAAGACCTAGATAATTGCAAAAAATTGCATCATTAAAAAACTGCAAAAAAAACACAATCACAATTATCATTAACCCATAAAAAAATCCCCAGACTGGTCTGGGGATTTTTGTTTCAGGCGAAGGCCTAAGCATTACGCATCAAAGCGATCTGCATTCATCACCTTAGTCCAGGCTTTAACAAAGTCTTGTACAAACTTAACCTTATTATCATCCTGCGCGTAAACTTCGGCATAAGCACGCAAAATCGAGTTAGAACCGAACACCAAATCCACACGTGTCGCCGTATAGCGGGTTTCACCCGTTTTACGATCGACAATGTTGTAATGGTGCTTGCTGGCTGGTTCCCAACGGTAAGCCATATCCGTCAAGGTAACGAAAAAGTCGTTCGTTAAAGCACCCACATTTTGAGTAAAGACGCCATGTTGACTGCCACCATGGTTAGTACCCAGCACACGCATTCCACCTACCAGACAGGTCATTTCATGCGCGGTTAAGCCCATTAATTGCGTGCGATCCAACATTAACTCTTCCGGCTGCACCACATAGTCTTTTTTCACCCAGTTGCGGTAGCCATCGTGAATTGGTTCTAAGGGTGCAAAAGATTCAGCATCCGTCATCTCTGCCGTCGCATCACCACGACCTGGCATGAATGGCACTTGTACCTCAACGCCCGCCGCTTTCGCCGCTTGTTCAATACCCACATTACCCGCCAGTACAATGCTATCGGCAACACTGATACCATGTTGCGCCGCAATGGGTTCAAGTTTGGCTAGCACACGCTGTAAACGCTCAGGTTCATTACCCACCCAATCTTTTTGTGGTGCTAGGCGAATACGTGCCCCATTGGCGCCACCACGCAAGTCCGAACCACGGAAGGTACGAGCACTATCCCAAGCTGTGGCGACCATATCGGCAACCGATAACCCAGTCGCTACAATGCTGGCCTTTACCGCTGATACATCATAGTCTTTATTGCCAGCTGGCACTGGGTCTTGCCAAATCAAGTCTTCTTGTGGCACCCAAGGGCCAATATAACGACACTTAGGCCCCATATCACGGTGGGTTAACTTAAACCAAGCACGTGCGAAAACCTCCGAGAAGTAATCGGGATTTTCATAAAATTTCTTGGAAATTTCACGGTAAATCGGATCTTTAATCATCGCCATATCAGCATCGGTCATAATCGGATTGTAGCGTCTGCTGGGGTCTTCGACATCAACCGGTTTGTCTTCTTCCTTAATGTTGATTGGTTCCCATTGCCAGGCACCTGCGGGCGATTTTTTCAATTCCCAATCATAGTTGAACAACAAATAGAAATAGCCATTATCCCAACGTGTCGGATGCGTCGTCCAAGCGCCTTCAATGCCTGATGTTACCGTGTCACGCCCCACACCACGTGTTTTATGGTTTATCCAGCCTAAGCCTTGCTCAGTCACATCGGCGCTTTCAGGATCAGGACCTAAGTTTTCCGCACGTCCATTACCATGACATTTTCCAACTGTGTGACCACCTGCCGTCAAGGCAACCGTTTCTTCATCATTCATCGCCATACGGGCAAAGGTTTCGCGCACTTGCAAGGCTGTTTTGAGTGGGTCTGGCTTACCGTTTACCCCTTCAGGGTTAACGTAAATTAGCCCCATTTGTACGGCTGCAAGCGGATTTTCCATAGTCGAGGGATCATCAAGATTTTCATAACGAGAGTCAGAAGGTGCTAACCACTCCTTTTCAGCACCCCAGTAAGTATCTTTTTCGGGCTGCCAAATATCGGCACGACCAAAACCAAAACCGAAGGTTTTTAATCCCATACTTTCGTAAGCAATGGTACCTGCCAAGGCCAACAAATCCGCCCAGCTGAGCTTATTCCCGTATTTTTTCTTGATCGGCCATAGTAAACGACGAGCTTTATCTAGGTTAGCGTTGTCTGGCCAAGAATTGAGTGGTGCGAAGCGTTGATTGCCTGTGCCGGCACCACCTCGTCCATCAGCGGTACGATAAGAACCCGCGGCGTGCCAAGTCAAACGAATCATCAAGCCACCATAATGCCCCCAATCGGCTTGCCACCAGTCTTGACTGTTGGTCATGAGCTCAATGACATCTTTTTTCAAAGCAGCAAAGTCGAGCGTCTTAACTGCTTCTTGATAATTGAAATCACCCAATGGGTTAACTTTCGTATCATGCTGATGCAGAATGTCGAGATTTAATGCATTCGGCCAGAAAAAGTTCATATTGTTTGAACCCATTGCGGTATTGGCACCATGCATAACAGGACATTTGCCGCTGTGCGTATTTTCCATGAGTCGTCTCCTCATTTATTATCGGATGAACCTACTTGTTCAGAGATGATGGTAACCAATGTCAAGGATACGTACAACCTAATACTTAATGAATTTTAACAGACTGCTTAAGTGATAAATTCGATGAGTAACACCATCAATTATCAGAACACACTCGATCGACTCAGCACATTTATGTTGCTCTTTGGTGTAACATAGCGACCATCAAATAAATTAGGGATTTTATCCATGTCACGATATATGCTTTGGGCAGGACTATTAGGCACAACGCTTCTTGCTTCTCATGCTTGGGCAAAAGCAGACTATAACGGTCAACAACGCGTGCTCAATTTTGAGAAATGTGCCGCTTTTTTCCCCGAAAACAATCCTAAATTAGTGCTCGACAACTATTCACAAGCTTTAAACACTTCACAACTCTGTTCGGATAGTTTTGCGGTGCTTTATTCAAAACGCACCAAAACCCCCTTAGTGGTGGTGGAAAAACTCAATGCAACGATGATGCAAGCAAAGGGCGAAAGCAGTGGTCAATCCTATTTTGCCGATTCTCGTATTGATAAGGGAGAAGCCGCCGAAATGAACGATTGGAATGGTGCTGGCATGGATAAAGGAAGACTTGCCTTGCTTAGCACTTATGGGCAAAGCAATGCCAGTGCACAAACTTATGCGCTAACGAACGTCGTGGCACAACCACCCCGATTTCATAAGCAAGTTTGGTCTAAGGTCGAAACGGAAGTGAAAAACTACGTCAGTGTCGCTAAAGGCGATGTCTATGTTTACACGGGTGCACTATTCACCTCAATTGATAAGATGCAAATTTTGGGCAATAACCGCGTTTGGGTACCCACACACTTGTACAAGCTGGTTTACGACCCAACGACCAACAATGCTTGGGCTTATGTTGTCGCCAACGAAGCCGACGCACAAATCGGCAAACCGCTAAACTATGAAAGCTTTATGCGCACCGCTCGCTTACGATTATTGCCTTAAGGGTTCAGTAGGCAGCAACGCATCTCGCGTTGCTTTGGCTCTGGCAAAGGCATCACTTAATCCTTGCCAGTCCTAAAACAAATCCACATCACCCTCATCTAAACTAGTCGATTTAACGCGAGTGCGGCGATTTTCATCCAATCGAATAGCGCCATGACGAATAACCTCAGACACTTTAAGCACATCTTCTTGCTCAACAACGCTAGTTCCACTGGCCTCGTGCATTAACGAAACCAAACCAGCTAAGTGCTCACAAGACTGCTCCGATAATTGGCGAACAATGTCTTCAAATTGTAACGCCCTAATTGCCTGCGAAACCTGTATCGACATTTGCTCATTCGATTGACTAATGCGTTCGACCGATGAATTTGTTAACTGATCGAGCGCTTCAATTGAATGGAATAGTGTGTCTTGCATGACTTCTGCATGACGCGCCGATTGCTCGTTACTAAGTCGTGTTTGCGCTGCTAGGTCTTTGGTCGTATCGACCGTTGCGATGGAGTGAGCCACCTCGTGTCGAATATGTTCGGTTAAACGCGTGGTGTCGATAGACAATTTACGTACTTCGTCTGCAACCACCGCAAATCCACGCCCAGCATCACCCGCGCGAGCGGCTTCAATTGCCGCATTAAGCGCCAACAGGTTAGTTTGGTCGGATATTTGCTGAATTTCTGTCAACACCTCGCGCATCTTTTGTACACTGCTTTTCAACTCAGCCACACTCTGCTCTACTTGTGCCGAACGTTCATTTGCCGCTTGTAATGCCGATAAGAGGTAACGAATCACCTTCTGCGATTCATCAGACACACTCGCTAGCGATACGGATTGTTGATCGGAAACCAACACGTCTATCGCTTGTTTTTGTTGCGATGAGGCATCAAACATTTCACTAAATGATTGATTTAGCGTCGTCACCGATTCACTGATAATACGGCGCACTTGCTCCTGCTCTTGCATCACCACACGACATTCTTGTTCAACGCTGTGGCGAGTGGTCACATTCAATTGCTCAATCGACTGGGCAACAGGATAAAAGGCTTGTGCTTCAGTAACCGGTTCAGTTAGCACCGTCGGTTGTTTGTTTCTAAAAAACCACATTAATCAATCCCCATTGCGCTATTAATTACGCCATTAATTCAGACAGCTGAGTTAAGCCTTCGAGCAGTCCTTCCGTATTGATTTTGCCAATAAAGACATTCGCACCCAGTTTTTTACTATCTCGTGCATTATTATCACCTGTCATCGAAGAATGAACGCCAATAGGCAGTTCTTTCAGCAAGTTGCTATTACGAATGTACTTAATCACGGTATGTCCCGAGGCAACGGGCATTTCTAAATCGGTAATAATCGCAGAAATTGTTCGAACATCCGTCACGCCCGACAAGTAATCGATGAGGGTTTGACCATTTTCGAAAATTTTATGTTCAATGCCCAATTGCGTCATGACATTGCCTAAATACTGTCGAATACCTCTAGAATCATCCGCCATTAATAAGGTTTTCCCCGCATATTTGGTTTTCCAATCACCCACCTGCCCAATACTAGGGTTGAGCTTTTCCGCCACTTCAGGTAAACACTCTACCAACAACGACTCAACATCTAAGGCATAACACAAAGCCTCTTCACCTTGGTGAACGACAGTGGTTCGATTAACTACGCGCTGAGCGCCTGATTGATTCATATTTTCAGCGGGCAATAACTGATCCCAGCTCTTTTCTTCTACGCCATGAATGTGCGCTACGCGAAATCCCACCAAATTATGAGAAAAGTCGGATACAATCACTACTGATTTGTCTTTATCTTCCGCCGACATAGGCACACCCAACCATTTAGGTAAGTCGATAACGGGTAAAAATGTGCCCCGTAATTGAATCATCCCTTCAATAAGCGGATGTGATTCAGGCAATACCGCAACAGGAAAGCGTTTACCTTCAATCACTTCACGCACTTTGAACACATTAATGCCATAAAATACAGGCGCATACTGAGCAAAGCAATGATGCACTTGAAAAACCATCAAACTCATTTGATTGTTATGCACCAAATTAGCGGTTTTATCGATTTGTTGAATGTTCATAGCGACTCTCTACCATAATGAATAAAATAAATTTATTGGCTACTAACACATTTGTTAGCCAAAATGTGATGATTAAAATCTTGAATCCAGACATAGCAGGCCTCAGCAGGCATGGGTTTTGCGAACCAATAACCTTGTAAATAGCTCACCCCCATACGACTCAGTATGCTCGCTTGCTCCCCTGTTTCGACTCCCTCAGCAATCGTTTTCAGGTCTAACGCCTTAGCCATATTACTAATGGCCGAAACCATCGTGTACCCCTTTTCTTCTAGTACTTTAGCGATGAATTTTTTGTCTATTTTGAGCTTATCTGCATGAATCTCATGCAACTGTGCTAAGGATGAATGCCCAGTTCCAAAATCATCAATTGCTACGCGAAAACCTTGTTGCTGTAAATCACATAATCGGGCCATAGCATGATCGACATCACGTAAAGCAAGGCTTTCTGTCACTTCTAACACAATGTCATTTGGCGTTAACTTTCTCGACTCCAACTCCGACAGTAAACTAGGAATGAAGCCAGGAATGAACAGCTGACGACTCGAAATATTAATAAACATGCGTAGCTCAAGACCATTCTTTTTCCATTGCGCTAGGGCATTAAGTGAATGCTCAATAACCTGCTGGCCTAATTCAAAAATAATGCCATGATTCTCTGCAATCGGAATAAAGGTTTCAGGAGACACCCAGCCATAAACCTCATCATGCCAACGTGCTAAGGCTTCGACAGCATGAACTCGTCCTAACTGACAATCAATAATAGGTTGAAACTCAACAGACAATAAATGATCTTTTAAGGCTTGAATTAATCGATGTTGGATGTATATTTCTTCTTTGCCGTTTTCTTTATAATTCATATCGGCATAAAACTGATACTGATTTCTACCTTGGCTTTTAGCGTAAAACATGGCTCTATCGGCATTAGAAAACAATGCATTCATGTCTAATGAATCTAAAGGATAGATAGCGACGCCCATACTGAAGGTTGCAGGCAAGTGATGCGTATTGATTACTACAGGCTCTTTAATGGCTTGCATCACTTTTTCAATGACTGTTTCGATATCTGAGCGACTGGTATCTGTTAGCAGGATCACGAACTCATCGCCACCCCAACGCGTCAAGGTATCACTTGCTCGCAGACAACTTTGAATACGCTCACTAACTTTAATAAGCAATTGATCGCCCACATGATGACCAAGCGAATCATTTACCTGTTTGAAATGGTCTAAATCAAAAAACACCACCGCGACTTGAGTTTCATGGCGCTTAGCCAACAGTAATGATTGAATGAGTCGATCTTCAAGCAACACGCGGTTAGCAACTCCTGTCAACGCATCGTGCAATGCCATGTGCGCAATTTGCTGTTCTTGCACGTAGTTTTTAGACACATCTCTGAGGACACCACGAATGGTTAACACACCATGAGTATCTAAATGCTTAAAAAAGCGCCCCTCTATCCAAGGATGTGCATCCTGATTCGTATTCAGTCGAAAACGAACATGAATACTGCTTTTATCTGGTTCATGCAGAAGATTGTATTTTTTTTGACTCCAAATCATGCGCTCATCTGCATGAATATAGCCTAAAAAGCGCTCTCCGGTTGGTTGAGCTAAATGAGTTAACTGCTTCCAACCAGAACTGGCTTCTAATAAATGATCATCCACATCAAGAGTGATGACCGCTTCTTCGAGAATGGTCAATGTTTCTAAAAAACTACGTTCTTTATTGAGTGATGATTCTACTTGTTGCATCTGCTTGTGTAGTAGTTGCGTAATCTTATCAATGGTATCGGCGTTTTTTTTATTTGAAAAAGGCAAATAAACAATGGCATCATCAACATTATGGTTTGATGCGAAACAACGTAAAGCAAACAACAACGACTGTAGCCGCTGTTGCTCGCTGTAAAGCCATTTAGCTAACCATAATATCGTAACTAACCACACTGCCGCTAACAGAAGCGCCGCACCCTGAATCCATGCAGGCATTGCCAGTTGCGAGTTTAACTCGGCGATTAACCAAGCGCATACGCACAGCGTCACCAGGATTAACGCCAATGCGAATCCTAACCCTATCTGTTTCATTGAAATGCCTTACGAGAAAAAAATCAATCCATCCAATCAACGACGTGACTGATCTTCTAGCATCCAAGCCGGTGAAGACCCTCGTGAGTGACTGTGCTGATGACAATCACCGAGTGAAAATTCACCAACAGTCGCATCCAGTTTATTAGCGACCTCTCCCAAATGTTCCGACAGCGCTGCGCTTTCTTCGACTAACGCCGCAGATTGTTGCGCTCCTTTATCAATGGTATTGATAGCATCGCCAATTTGCGATAAGGCATGGGTTTGCTCTTTGGCGTTGTGCGACATGGCAACAATTAAGCCTTCCACGCTGGCGACCGAGCTCACCACGTCAGACAGCATTTTGCCCGTGTGCTCGACTTCTTCTGTGCCTTTGTTAATGCGTTCTGCTGTTTGAGCAATCAATTTTTTAATGTCTTGCGCCGCATCGGCCGACTTGCCTGCAAGCGTACGCACTTCACTCGCCACAACGGCAAAACCGCGACCATGTTCACCCGCTCTCGCCGCTTCTACTGCTGCGTTCAGCGCCAACAAATTGGTTTGAAACGCAATGCTATCAATAATACCGACAATACCGGTAATTTGCTGGCTGGCATCTTTAATCGATTGCATGGTTTGAATCGCCGATTGCATCGCCTTCATGCTTTGATTAACCGTTTGTGCAGACTGTTGCACCAAACTGGTCGATTGTTGCGCCTGATAACTGGCTTCGTGAACCTGCTGATTGATTTCTTCCATGGCACTGGCTGTTTCTTCTAACGCTCCAGCTTGACGTTGTAGCACATCGGAAAGCGTTTGATTACTGTCCGAAACCTGACGCGCCGACATGGCAACCTCACTCGACTGACCAGCAACACGACAAAAAGCCGTGCGTAAAGCCTTGCCGAGTTGATTAATACAGGTTTGTAAGTGTTGCAAATCGCCCGTGAAGTTACCGCTCATCAACGCCGTTAAATCACCTTCAGACATTTGCTTCAAAGCCGCACTGGCGTGCGTAACCGCATCGGCTAATTGCTGCTTGTTCGTCTCATTCAAGGTCACATCGCTGGCATATTTAATCACTTTAACGACTTTGCCATTGGTGTCAAAAATAGGATTATAGCTAGACTCTAACCAAACGGTTTTACCCTGTTTATTAACGCGTTCACAAGTTCCCGAAATCATTTCGCCACGAGCCAGTTGTTGCCAAAACTGTTGATAAGCGGGTGCTTGCGTCAGCGCATTACTGGCAAACATGCGGTGATGATGCCCGACAATTTCTGCTAGGCTATAGCCCATAATACGCAAAAAATTATCGTTAGCGCTCAACACATTACCCTGCGTATCAAATTCAATCACCGCCATAGCTCTACTAATGGCGGCTAATTTAGCTTCATTTTCTAATTCGGCTTGTACTTTAGCGGTAACATCCATAAAGAGCTTAACGACCTTAACTACCTTGCCCGTAGTATCGAAAACAGGATTGTAAGAAGCCTCGATCCACACAGTGTTGCCATTTTTATGACGACGAGCAAAACGTCTGCTTTGAAAACTGCCTTGAGCCAACTGCTGCCAGAATAAGCGGTAATCGGCGCTGTCTGCTTCTTTATCGAGCACAAACAAACGATGATGCTTGCCGACGATTTCCGACCAGGTGTAACCCAATGTATTCAGAAACAATTCATTCGCTTCTAAAATTTCCCCGTCGGGTGTGAAACTAATCATGGCACTACTGCGAGATAATGCGGTAAGTGTTGCTTGTAAGCTATTTTTTTCAGAGGTAAGTGTTTGAAGGTGTTTAGATGACGAGAAAAACATGCCGCTTCCTTTGTTTATGATTTTTTGCAAATTGTAGCAAAATTTCACCATAAAAAACGGTTACGAAAAAATTATTATTTTTGAATATTTAATAATTTAATGTTTATTAAAAGCTAGATTTATTGCATAACTTGTTGTATAATAAGCCAATAAGCCAATAAGCCAATAAGCCAATAAGCCAATAAGCCAATAAGCCAATAAGC
>CAZBQD010000002.1:0-10410 GCA_964493995.1 uncultured Francisella sp. | reverse complement strand
CAATAAAAATTTTATATATCTTGCTTCTACTTAGACATTATGTTGCCTTGTTTTTTTACTTTTATGTCATAATATTGGTCAATACGTAAACAACTGATTTTTATTATGGGCAATACTTAATGAATACAGCGAAACCCTCTCTGCTACTTGTAGACGACACACCAATCAATCTCGATATTCTGCGCAATATTCTGTCACCGCTTTACGACGTCAAGCTGGCGATTAATGGTGAAGTGGCACTGAAAGTAGCACAAAAAACGCAACCCGACTTAGTCTTACTTGATATCATGATGCCAGGTATGAACGGATATGAAGTGTGCGAAAAGCTCAAGCAAGATCCTCGTACTGCACACATTCCGGTTATTTTTGTCACGGCCATGACCGATGTCGAAGATGAGGCTAAGGGATTTGAAACCGGAGCAGTCGATTACATCACCAAACCCATTAGTCCGTCTATTGTATTAGCGCGCGTTAAAACGCATTTAGCCCTGCACAATCAACAATTGGCGTTAGAAGCTCAGGTTTCGCAGCGCACCCACGATTTAGTCGAAGCCCAGTTTGAAATATTACGTTGCTTGGGTCGTGCGGCAGAATACAAAGATAACGACACCGCACAGCATGTTACTCGTGTTAGTCATTATGCACGTATTCTGGCCTTACATGCTGGGGTGAACGAGAACGAGGCCGATCTCATTTTTAGTGCCATGCCCATGCATGATATTGGCAAGATTGGCGTACCAGATCAAGTATTATTAAAGCCAGGTTCGCTTGACGTAACCGAGTGGGATGTGATGCGAGCGCATTGTGAGGTGGGTGCTTCTATTTTGGGCAGTAGCGATAGTACCATTATTCGTTATTCTCGCGAAATTGCCTTAACGCATCAAGAAAAATGGAATGGCACTGGCTACCCCCTGGGTCTAAAAGGAGAGGAAATTCCCTTTACCGGGCGCTTAGCTGCCATTGCCGATGTGCTCGATGCTCTAACCACGAAACGGCCTTACAAACGAGCGTGGACTTTTGATGAAGCCGTTGAATGTATACAAAAAGATGCAGGTGTTCACTTCGACCCCGGATTAATGCCCGCCTTTCAAGCCGCCTTGCCTCAATTAGAAGCGGTGTATATTCGCTTCCAAGACCCAGACTGGTTTAACGACGAACACCAAACAGTGGGAGTTCCATCATGAGCGCTCACCAAGATACAACCGATATGACCCTTGAACATGAACTGGCCGAAACACGCGCTCAACTAGCAGCAATCAATCGAGCTATGGCGGTAGCAGAATTTGATTTAGCGGGCCATTTACTTAGCGCTAATGACAATTTTTTACGCGTATTTGGCTATCAGCGAAATGAAGTCATAGGCAAGCATCATCGCATGTTTGTGCCACCTGACTATGCCAATTCTGCGGACTATGGTCTTTTCTGGCAACGTCTGGCGGCTGGCGAATTTTTGTCGGATACCTTCAAGCGTATGGGTAAGCAAGGTAAGTCAGTTTGGTTAGAAGCCAACTACAATCCCATATTCAATGCCAAGGGCAAGATTTACAAAATTGTTAAGTTCGCCATCGATATTACGCAAAGCGAATTGGCTAAGCAGGAAGCGAGTCAACTACAAAAACAAGAGCGTTTGTTTCGTGATTTATTAGATTCCGCACCCGATGCCATGATCATTGCCGATGCCAGTGGCAGCATTCGTATGATCAATAAGCAGGCTGAGTCTTTATTTGGTTACACGCGTGAAGAGTTAGTGGGGCAGCTTTTGGAAATCTTAATTCCTGAGCGCTACCGTCATCATCACCCAGAAAAACGCGATGGTTTTTTCCAAAAACCTGCCGTGCGTGAAATGGGTTCAGGGCTAGAGCTGTTTGGTCGTGCTAAAGACGGACACGAAATTCCGATTGAGATATCATTAAGCCCCATTGAAACCGACGAAGGCATGTGGGCAGCCAGCGCCATTCGTGATATTACGGAAAGGCGTTTGGCCAATCAGCAGTTACAAATTGCCATGAAAGCGGCGGAAGAAGCCACCAAAACCAAGTCTGACTTTTTAGCCAATATGAGCCATGAAATTCGTACACCGATGAATGCCATTATCGGCATGAGCTTTCTGGCGTTACAAAGTGAGCTGAACCCACAACAGCGCAATTACATCAGTAAAGTGCATCGCTCTGCCGAGTCGTTGCTGGGCATTATTAATGATATTTTAGACTTTTCTAAGATTGAAGCAGGCATGTTGCATATTGAAAAAGTGCCCTTTAATTTAGGAGATGTGTTGCAACGCCTAGCCGACGTCATTGCCTTTAAGGCAGAAGAGAATGGCATTGAGCTGCTCTTTTCCAACACCCATAGCATTCCGAAAGATTTAATAGGCGATCCTCTTCGTTTGGGTCAAATTTTACTTAACCTTGGCTCTAATGCGGTTAAATTTACGCATGACGGTGAAATCGTTGTCGATATTGAGGTGGTTGAAGAAACCGAATCGCGCATCGCCTTGAAGTTTAGCATTAAAGACAGTGGCATTGGCATGACGCCCGAACAACAAGCGAAGTTGTTTCAATCATTTAGTCAGGCCGATGCTTCCACCACGCGCAAGTACGGCGGAACCGGTCTGGGTTTATCGATTAGTAAGCGCCTTGTCGAATTAATGGATGGCGAAATTTGGGTAGACAGTGAAGAAGGTAAAGGCAGTAATTTTCAGTTTATTGCCCGTTTTGATAAGCCGGTTGGCGCAACCATTACCTACGAACTGACTGAACAGTGCTTTAGCGATAAACATGCGCTCGTGGTTGATAATAATCGTCATGCTCGCCAGATTTTGATGGAACTGCTAGAGCACATGGGCATGACGGTAACAGCGGTTTCTTCGGGCGAAAAAGCCTTAGAAGTCTGCAAAAAATCCCGCTTTGACCTAGTACTCATGGATTGGATGATGCCGGGACTCGATGGTCTGGCAACAACGGAACAGCTTGCACAAACTTTGGACTGCTTGCCAAGCGTGGTGATGGTCACGGCTTATGGTCAAGATGCGCTATTTGAAGCGGCACTGGCAAATGGCTTAATTAAAGCGGTGGTGACTAAGCCCATTACCCTTGCCAGTCTGACCGCTTGTTTGAAGCCGCTATTCGGCACGCAAGTGAGCGAAAAGCCCTCTCATCATAAAAGCCAGCAACAACATTACATTAAACAAATAGCTGGGGCGCATTTACTGCTGGTCGAAGACAATGCCTTTAACCAAGAATTGGCCGTCGCTATTCTGGCAACCGCCAGTATTAGTGTGACCATCGCCAACAATGGTCAAGAAGCATTAGACATACTGGCACAGGCAAGCACTCATTTCGATGGTATTCTGATGGATTGCCAAATGCCAGTGATGGATGGCTACACAGCTACGCGCCTGATTCGAGCGCAAGCTGCTTTCGCCGATATGCCTATTTTGGCTATGACCGCTAACGCCATGAGTGATGACCGTGACAAGGTATTAGCTGTGGGCATGAATGAACATATTGCCAAACCGATTAATATCGAGCAGCTATTCTTAACCTTATCACGTTGGATTAAACCTAAACGCAACCGTGCGATGACAAGCGCCATGCTGGATGCCTCAACACAAAGCGCTCAGCAGGCGAATGAACATCAGTCTGTGTTCTTAGACCGTCATATCGGCTTGCGCTACACGCATCAAAACGAAGCCCTTTACCAAAAACTCTTGTGTCGATTTTATGAGCAACGTGCTGAATTTTATGCGACTTTTGAGCAACTAACACAAGCGACATTATCGGAAACTGAGCAAGAAACCATCGCTCGCAACCTACACAGTCTAAAAGGCATGGCAGCAACGCTCGGTGCTGTTCCTTTGTCCGAGTCTGTGGCCCTATTAGAGCAACACGTTAAATCGGGTTCAAGCGAGAATAATCTTGCACACTGCGTTGCTGCTTTAGATGCCTTAATGGATTACTTAACCGCAGAGTGTCACGTCAAAGACAGTGAACGAGCCGAACCAAACTCGACGCATCAGGATGATGGCGCTAGCTTTAGACAGGCTCTACAAAGCTTATCAAACCTGCTTGACAGCTATGACGGTCAGGCTTCAGATCACTTTGAACAGATGACACTAACCTATGCGCATCATGACGATATGATGGCAAAACTGAATGCATTAGCGCCCTTGATTCAAAGTTATGATTTTGATGGTGCTGTGGCGCTCATCGCGACCTACTAAGCCAGGCGCCTAGGGCAACAACGCATCTCGCGTTGCATTGGCTCTGGCAAAGGCATCGCTTAATCCTTGCCAGTCTTGTTGCTCCAGCAAATTGGCATAGGTTTGTAACTGCTGTTGATAAGCCGCTAATGCTTCAGCGATAGCCGGTGCATTCAAGGCGACAATATCACGCCACATGGTGGGGTCGGAAGCGGCGATACGAGTAAAGTCGCGAAACCCACCTGCCGTATAATCAAATAACCTTTCGACATCGTCACGCTGACTGAACATATCTACCAAGGCAAAGGATAATAAATGCGGCAAATGACTGGTCCAAGCAAAGGTTTGGTCGTGTTCTTCCGCCGACATACAACGAACATCTGCTCCCGTTGCTTGCCACATCTGCGTCACTTTAGCTAAAGCCGATGCGCCAGTTTGCTCATGCGGCGTAATGACCACTTTGCGCCCGACATACAAATCGGCCATCGCCGCCGCCGCGCCACTTTTTTCAGCGCCAGCAATGGGGTGTGCCGGCACGGCATTTTCTGGCCAAACACCTTGCCACACAGACAACACATCCTCAATCCAACAGCTTTTAGCACTACCTACATCGGTTAATACGGCCGTGGCAGACAAAGCTGGACGAATTTCAGCCAACAACCCACGCATAGAAGCAATGGGAACGGCCATTACCACCATATCGGCATGACGCACGGCTTCACTGGCAGATTCAACTGCTTCATCAATAATACCGAGCGCTAAAGCTTCGGCTAAATTTGCTTGTGAACGCCCATAACCCACGACTTGCTTCACTAACCCTTGTTGTTTAAGGGATAACGCCAATGAACCGCCAATCAATCCAACGCCTAGAATGGCTAAGCGTTCGATCACTTGCCTAATACCTGGGTTAGCGCTTCAATGCCGTGCATATTTTCTTCGTCGGTACCAATCGAAATGCGTAAGTGATTGGGCAAACCATAAGCCCCTACCGGACGGACAATCACCCCTTCACGCAACAAGGCTTCGTACAAAGGCTGAGCTGGCTGGCCCATATCCACGCACAAGAAATTACCCTGACTGGGAATCGCTTGCAGCCCTAATACCGATAAGGCTTGTTGCCAAATCGTCATGCCTTTTCGATTCACCGCCACACTTTCTTGCACAAACTCTTGATCGGCTAAGGCTGCGACGCCCGCCACCATCGCCAAACTATTGACGTTAAAAGGTTGACGCACGCGATTGATATAACCTGCGATTTCAGCCGAACAAGCAGCAAACCCCAAACGGAAACCAGCCAAACCATAAGCCTTAGAGAAGGTTCGCGTGACGATTAAATTATCGTATTTGGCTAATTCTTTCAGCCCATCGGCATAATCCGCTTGTGAAACATACTCAGTATAAGCTTCATCTAACACCACCAAAACGTGTTTCGGCACTTTCGCCATAAAGGCATCCCATTCTGACTGCCCAAAACACGTGCCCGTTGGGTTATTGGGGTTCGCTAAATAAATGAGTTTAGTCTTGTCACTAATCGCCGCCGCCATAGCCGCTAAGTCATGTGCGTAGTCTTTCGCTGGCACGACAACGGCGGTTGCTCCAATCGCTTGTGTGGTAATGGCATAAACGGCGAAGGCATATTGCGAAAAGATCACCTCATCGCCTGCGCCAGCAAAAGTGCGTCCAATCAATTCCAGCACATCATTAGAGCCATTACCCAACACAAGGCCATTTGCGTCGAGCGAAAAATGATCACTGATAGCTTTTTTCAAGGCAAAGCCTGCTCCGTCGGGATAGCGCGCCATGTCTTCAAGCATCGTTTGACAGGCTTTCACCACATCAAAAGAACAACCCAATGGATTTTCATTCGACGCTAACTTACTCACACGCGTTAAGCCAAGCTCACGCTGTAGTTCATCAATCGGTTTGCCGGTTTGGTAAGGGGTAAGGCCGCGAATCGCTGGCAAAACAAGAGCATCACATGACATAGTTGCGTTGAAACCCAATTAAGGAAGGAGGTTAATGAAGAAATTGCTCACATTTTACGCTAGCCCACTCGATGCATCAAGCTAGTGGTTCGACAAGCTCACCACGAACAGGCTAGACTCTGTTCACTTCAAACGAGACTGATATCAATTTACTCCGTTCGCCCTGAGCCTGTCGAAGGGCGTTACTAGTAAATTTACATACCGTGCATAAATTTCACGCAAAAAAAAGCCCAGCTAAGTTTTATTTCAAACCAGGCTGGGTCATAAGAGGATACTCATGAAGAAAATACCACGAGACTTATATTACCATAAATAAAATTAGTTGCAACATAAATTTTATGAATTACAGCATTTGGTAATATGTTTTATGGGCGCCTTAAATTTCGCACACCTCGAAGCCTTGTTGTTGCGACAGTCTTTGTGCCGTTGCCTCATTGGTGAGCACCGCTCTGGTTTTGGCACCAGAGGCCAAATAGGTTTGTGCCACACGACGCAAACTATCTAAATTAGCACTCAACACACCTTGACGCCACGCCATACGTGACGCATGATCTTTGCCTGCTAAACCCAGATGGAACAGCTTTTTCACTTCACTGGCCGGTGAACTGGGTTTGTCCATTGCACCAATCACACCCAAAATGGCTTCTTCTACCAACGATTCTTTAGCCTCGTTGGATAACAGCCACGCCAAAGCACCATCAAATGTGTCATAGGTTTCTTCACAACGCGGATCGCGGTAAGAGAAGAAACGGAAGCTGGCGCTTTCGGCGTCATAACTCGCTCCGCCACCATAAGCACCACCTTTCTCACGAATATTCGGATGCAAATAACCATTACGCAACACACCCGACAACACCGATAACAAGGGAGAATCAGCATGAGACCAAGGCACTGCTGCATGAGCTTGCGCACAAAAATGCACTTGCGTACTGGTCACCCAAGCTTGACCCGCCACACGCTGCGGCACATCGACCATTAAGCCCTGCCCCGTTTGTGTCGCATCGCCCATGCGTTGCCATGCCTGTTCTAAATGGTCGTTCATCGACAACAACACATCCGACTCACCGACAATCAACGCCTGACGACTGACGCTGGCAAAAGCATCACGCGTCGTGGCCAGCGTCGCGGCAAAAGCCTCCAACTCAGATTCATTTTCCAAACGATCATCTAGGGCTTTGAAGCGCTTAAGCCCCAACAAACCACTATTGGCATGAGCAAAAGCCGATGACACACCAAAACCCGCACTCGCTGCCAGCATGGCCAAACTATGTCCATTGCTGGTGATGGATTGTTCCGCGTTAACGCGCGTCATCGAAACCAACTCACGCAAACGATCCAATTCATCAAAACGGGCTTCAAATAGCGTTTGTTCTATTAACTGCGCTAATGGCATGGCATTGCTATTGAGAGCTTTACCCGATAACACCACTTTGGCACGTGACTGAGCGGGATCATCTTTATGAGCCGACACCGACAAGCTCGCCCCCAAACCACCGGTTAAACTCGCTTGACGCATTTGTGTACTCAGGTAGTCATCACTGCCCACCCCCACTTCGGCCCAAGTACCGGTTAACAAGGGTAGCAAGTCGGCTTGTTCAGGCGTGAGCGCGGGAATGTCTAAAATAACTTGCTGATAAACCAAGCCATTGGTCGCCGCAGGTGCTAAGGTGGTTTTTAAGTGATGGAAATACTCACTACGCCCATTGAACTGAGGCAGCTCGGCAGGAATATCGCTCAATTCGACCTTAGGCAGAATATTAACGTCATCTTCCTGCGCTTGGCGTTCTTCTAGCGCCGCTGCCAGTTCAACAATGGCTTGTTTTTGTTCGGACGTCATCAAGGCTTGAGTGGCATCTAAATGCGCTCGTTCTGCCTGCGCTTTTTGCGCATTAAGACCATTATCTGGCGACAAGACCAAACGTACGCGATGCGGATTATCCAGCAACCAAGATTGGATCAGCTGCGGAATAAAAGCAGGATTGGCGATTTCTTGACGCAACTCTAACAGCGCTTCATCAATATCGAGAAGTGCGACCGGATCACCACCATGAATCGCGGCGGGTAAAGCACGAAGGAAAAGTTGCAATCCGAAAGGATAGCCGTCACCGCCAATTTCGCGTTGACCCAGCTCTAATTGATGCAACATCGCCGCTAAATGCTCATGCGGAATACCTTCGCGCACCAGTCGGCTCAATTCATCCAAAATCAAGGTTTCGATGGCATCCGCATCTTCAGCTTCCGATCCCATCAGTCCCGCAGCAAAAATCATTTCCTTGAAATCGTCTTGCAGACCACACAAAGGCGATGGTGAAGCACCTAACTCAGTCGTTTCCAGTAAATAGCGCAAGGGCGACGCACTATTATCCAGCAACACCATGCTCAGTAAATGACCTCGCAACACATCGCGTACATCTTGGTTTTTACCCAACAGCCAGCCCAACACCACATGGGTTTTCTTGCTTAGGTCGGCTTCATCTAGGGCATAAGACGCATTCACCTGAATGGGTGCGTTGTAACGTTGTTCATCAGAAACCATGACAGGTTCTAAGCGCTCGCTGAAGCGCGACAAAGCTTGCACTTGCCAACGCGCATGATGTTCGCTAGCTGGAATGTCACCATAGGTAAAGAAAACAGCATTAGACGGATGATAATGACGTTTGTGAAACGCTACCAACTGTTCATGCGTTAAATCCGGAATATCAACAGGTTCGCCACCACTGTTGTAGTGGTAAGTACTGGTTGGGAAAACAGCTTCGGTAAATGCCTGCCACAGGGTTGAGGTAGGCGCACTCATTGCCCCTTTCATCTCATTGAACACCACTCCTTTGTAAACCAAAGGACTGTTGCTATCGCCCGGTGTTTCAAAGTCGAATCGATGCCCTTCTTGGGCAAAGTCTAACGGATGAATGTTGGGGAAAAAGACCGCATCGAGATAAATATCAAGTAGATTGTAATAGTCTTTTTTGTTTAAGCTAGCGAAAGGATAAGCCGTCCAATCACTGCTGGTGAAAGCATTCATAAAGGTATTTAAGGAGCGGCGAATCATCATAAAGAAAGGATCACGCACGGGATATTTTTCACTACCACACAGTACCGTATGCTCTAAAATATGCGCTACGCCAGTGCTATCCATCGGCACGGTTCTAAACGCCACCATAAAGGCGTTATGCGGATCATTCGTCGCTAAATGAAAGTGTTGCGCCCCAGTAACATGGTGACGGTACTCTTCAATCTCAATGCTTAATGCCGCTAAATGATGACGACGGACTAGCGTAAAAGCGCTCATTCAAAATCCTCAAATAAATGGTACAACTCATCCTGTAAACGAAGATTTATGAATTCGTTTAGGTATTCTTGGTTTTTCAGTTCTGCTATATTAGCATAAATGACAAAACATCCTTAGAGACAATTAACTGCCAATGAATGCGCAACATCTTACCCTCAGCTTCCCAGATTTAACGGCGCATATTATCCAAGCGCGATTAGACATCAAGCTCGACCAACCCCAAATCCTGACACTGCAATTACCACGCTGGATTCCCGGCAGCTATTTGTTACGTGATTTTGCCAAGCATTTGACAATTCACAGCATCACCGATGCCCTAGGCAATGACATCCCCTGTGAGAGAATCGATTTATGCCGTTGGCAAATCGACGCACCCGCTGGTACCAACAGCATTAACTACTCACTTTACGGATTTGATGCCTCGGTTCGCGCCAATTATGTGTGCGATAGTTATGCGTTTATTAACCCGACCGCTTGTGCCTTATTTGTCGAAAGCTGGCGAGATCAACCCTATCAGCTAACGCTTCTTGCCCCCGAAAACAAACCCGATTGGCAAGTACACACCACACTCAATAGTCTACTGATTGACAGTATGAGTTTTGGTCATTATGTTGCTCCCAACTACGACGAACTGATTGAACATCCATTACTCATTGGCAATGGAATAATTCTTGACTTTGACGCTTGCGGCATAACACATCGCATGGTTTTGGTCGATGAAGCACCACTGACTGGTATTGATACAGAACGTCTGGCCGCCGATTTATCCGCTATTTGTAGCACCGAACAAGCTTTTTGGCGAAACGAACAACATCCTTATCCGTTCCAGAACTATTTATTTCAGGTGATGGTCAGCCATGATGGCTATGGTGGATTAGAACACACCAACAGTACCGCTTTAATGACCTCTCGTGCCAGCTTGCCGCGTTTGCATCAAAAAA
>CAZBQD010000001.1:0-122436 GCA_964493995.1 uncultured Francisella sp. | reverse complement strand
TTGAATTGACCGTACTACAACATTATTTGCCTGAAGGATTGTCTGAAGCGCAAATTGAACAGATGATTGCCGAAGCGATTGCTGATTCCGGAGCGAAATCGCCTGCGGATATGGGCAAAGTGATGGCGCTTGTCAAACCCAAAATGGCTGGACTGGCTGATATGGGTGTGGTCAGTGCTCGCATCAAAGCTTTACTTGCCAACTAAGTTCCTTTCTTAAAGCAGCCTGCGTCATGGCTGGTCGCATTCCCAAAACGTTTATTGATGACTTAGTCGCACGTGCTGACGTGGTCGAGGTTGTTGGGCGACGCATTACCCTGAAAAAAGCTGGTCGAGAGTATAAAGCCTGCTGCCCCTTCCATAACGAAAAAACGCCTTCTTTTCAAATTAACCCGCAAAAAGGGTTCTACCATTGCTTTGGTTGTGGTGCGCATGGTGATGCGCTGCGTTTTATTATGGATTATGAACATCTCGATTTCGTTTCGGCTATCGAAGTGCTCGCCAGTGAAATGGGTGTATCCGTGCCACGTGAACAGGTTTCAGCCCAGCAGCAAGCAAAAGAGATACAACAACGAAGCGAGCAGTTACAAGGCTTCGCTTTACTGGCACAAGCAGCTCAGTGGTTTGTGCATAATTTGAAACATCATGCGCAGGGCGTACAAGCGATTAAATACTTAAAGTCTCGCGGTGTAACCGGTGTTGTTGCGCGTGATTTTGCTATTGGACTCGCGCCCAACGAATCCATGGGCTTACAAAAACAATTTCCCGATGTTACTAAAGCACAATGGTTGGCGGTAGGATTAGTGGCTGAGCGCGAGGATGGTTCGGTTGTCGATAAGTTTCGCAACCGCATTCAATTTCCAATTCGTGATTTGCGCGGCCGTGTTGTGGGTTTTGGTGGTCGTATTATGCAGGCCAGCGAGCATGCGCCTAAGTATCTCAATACGCCTGAGACTGAGTTCTTCCATAAGGGTAATATGCTTTATGGCTTGTACGAAATGTTACAGTCGGTTCGTAACATCAATCGGGTGTTAGTTGTTGAGGGATACATGGATGTGGTGGCTTTGGCGCAATTTGGTGTGCGTCAAGTAGTGGCTACTTTGGGAACGGCTACGACGCCTGCGCATTTGCAGTTGCTATTTAAGCATACCTCCGAGATTGTTTTCGCTTTTGATGGCGACAAGGCGGGTCGTAAAGCCGCTTGGAAAGCCTTGTCTGTTGCGTTGACTCAGTTATCCGGTTCTCGTTCGGTTAAGTTTTTCTTTTTGCCACAAGATGAAGATCCTGATTCTTATGTGCGTCGTTATGGGGCAGAAGCCTTGATGCAAGCGCTGGATCAATCTCTAACGCCAGGTGAGTGGTTGGTTCAGGGTTTGGCTGATTTATCAGGGTTATCTTGGTCGGTGGCAGAAGATGCTCGCCGATTGCTGTTTCAATCCGCTCAGTGGTTAAAACAGACTGAAGAAATGAGTGTGCGCTATGCGTTAATTCAATCCTTGGCGCAAGCGGCCGATATGCAGGAATGGCAAGTTGAAAAGTTGTTGGGTGTGCGCACTGGTCTGGCCGTGCATCGCGATCTTAAGAAAAAACAGCTAGTTGCTCCTGCACTTGCGACACAAAAGTTGTCTGATAAATTGCTGGCTTTATTGACACAATTTCCGCAATTAGCCCAGCATTGGCCGAGTGAGGATGCGGCTTTGTTGCATCAGTATGGTGAGAAAGGTGTCATGGCTTTGTTGACCGCCTTGGCAGGTAATTTGCCTAAGGATGCGGCCGATTCATTGCCTTTTACCTTGGAGCAGGCGCAAAGTGAATGGCAAGATGGCTGGCAGTTATTGGTGTGTAAAGCAATAGAAACAGCGCGATTGATGCTGCTCAAGCAATTAGAGCAGGGTCAAAGCAATGAGACTCAGTTGTCGGCATTAACCGAGTTGAATCAACGCATGAAACAGTGTCAGGCGCGCGGTCAACGTTAGCTTGATGGTGAGGTGTAAGCATCTAGCGAAAACCTGACTTTTTTGGTATAATTATAAGTTCCCCAACGCTCAATAGAGGACGGTATGGCATCATACGATGAACAACAACAATTAGCGGATTTAATCGCACGCGGACGTGAACAAGGCTATCTGAATTATCAAGATATCACGGACATGTTGCATGATGAGTTCGAAGATGAAGAAAAGATTGAAGAAATTGTTGTTCTGCTAGGCGACATGGGCATCAATGTACTCGATGATGCTTTGCCTAACCCTGATATTTTGGTGCCAGGTGCCTTGGTTGATGCCGACCCTGAAGTGGCCGCAGCCAGTATTTCCGATGATGGCGAATTGGGTCGGACTTCCGATCCAGTACGTATGTACATGCGCGAAATGGGCTCGGTTGAGCTGTTAACTCGTAAGGGTGAAATTGAAATTGCTCGCCGTATCGAGTCGGGTACGCGAGACATGCTCACCTCGTTAGCGCTCTACCCACAAATGCCGACGCTACTCTTTCAGCACTTGAAACAAGTGGAAGAGGGCGAGATCAAGCTGAGTGATTTGGTCATGGGTTTCTTAATGCCGGAACAGGAAGAAGTCGCTGCGACGCCAGAAGTGCCAGCGACAGAAGAGCATTTAGATGCGGATGATGATTCGGCTGATGCGGTTTCTAAAGAAGACCCCTACGATACTGAAGGCGTGACAGCCTTTTTAACAGAATTGCGCGACTTGCACCAAACAGCGAGTGGTCATGAGGCTGAGTTTGGTCATGCCGATGAGCGTGCCAAAACAGCTCGCTTGGCGGTTGCCAGTCGATTGATGACGGTTAAATTAGCGCCGGCGTTTGTGGCAGAAGTCTTGGCGGATTTGCGCAAGCACGTCGATCAGATTCGTCAATATGAACGAATGATTATGGACTTAACGGTCGAGCAGGGTCGGTTGCCAAAACAGCATTTCATCAGTACCTTTGTCGGTTCCGAAACCGATTTGGCATGGATTGAACGTGTGATTGCCGCTAATTTTGACGGCTCGGCTGAGCGCTTGCAGGGTTTAAAAGATCAGGTCACACGCGCACAAAAACGCTTACGCTTCTTAGAAAAACGCATCGCTATGGATATCACCTCGTTAAAAGACGTGAATCGCAAAGTCGTCGATGCCGACAGTCGCACGCGTGCCGCTAAGAAAGAGATGATCGAAGCCAACTTGCGTTTGGTGATTTCGATTGCGAAAAAATACACCAACCGTGGCTTGCAGTTCTTGGATTTGATTCAGGAAGGTAATATCGGCTTGATGAAGGCCGTTGATAAGTTTGAATATCGTCGCGGATATAAGTTTTCGACTTATGCAACCTGGTGGATTCGTCAGGCGATTACGCGCAGTATTGCTGACCAAGCTCGTACCATCCGTATTCCGGTACACATGATTGAAACGATTAACAAGCTCAATCGTGTTCAACGTCAGTTACTGCAACAAATGGGGCGTGAACCGACAGCGGATGAGTTGGCCGATGCGATGGAAATGGGCGAAGATAAAATTCGTAAGGTGATGAAAATCTCCAAAGAACCCATTTCGATGGAAACCCCTATTGGTGATGATGAAGATTCTTCACTGGGCGATTTTATTGAAGATGGCAATATGTTGTCACCTTCTGAGTCAGCGGATAATCAAGGTTTGTCGGAAGCAGTGGAATTGATGTTATCGACGCTTAGTCCACGTGAAGCGAAAGTATTACGTATGCGTTTTGGTATTCAAATGAATACCGACCATACTTTAGAAGAAGTGGGTAAACAGTTTGACGTGACACGTGAGCGGATTCGTCAGATTGAGGCCAAAGCACTTCGTAAATTGCGTCATCCATCGCGTGCAGAAAAACTGCGCTCTTTCTTGGATTGATGCTGACCGAGTTTGGGACTGTAGCTCAGGGGTTAGAGCAGTCGACTCATAATCGATTGGTCGTAGGTTCGAAACCTACCAGTCCTACCAAATAATTGTTTATAACCATAGGGTTGTAAATAACTTATTTAAACCCGCACAAGCGGGTTTTTTTACGTATTTTGTATTTAATCCCTTTGGTGATGCGCGAGTTAACCTAGCCTTCAAGACAAACCGACAATACCTAACACCAGTGCTTTGAAAAGTGCAAATAAGGGCATGATTAAGGGTGTTAACCAACCCATTACCATTAAACCAATCAAAATCAGTAGTCCATAGGGTTCTAAGCGATTATATTGCCAGCCGAGTTGATTCGGTAACAAAGCGGTTAACACGCGGCTGCCATCGAGTGGGGGAATGGGAAGTAAATTCAAAGCAATTAAAATGAGGTTAATGCTGATGCCTGCAATGGCCATGCTATGCAACCATTCAGTCGCACTGCCGATTGACACATAGAGTAATAACGCCCAGCCGATGGCCTGACCAAAATTACTGGCAGGGCCGGCAATGGCAACCCAAGCCATATCACGTTTAGGGTGCGAGAGGTTTTGCATCGAGACTGGCACGGGTTTGGCCCATCCAAACAAAAAGGGTTGACTGCCCATTAGCCAACTCATCAATAAGAGTGACAGAGGAACGGCTACTGTTCCAACGGGATCGACGTGTTTGAGGGGATTTAAACTGAGCCTGCCCAATAGTTGTGCCGTTCTATCGCCAAAAGCCAAAGCAGCCCAGCCATGCGCCACTTCATGCAAGGTAATTGCCAGCAGAACCGGAATGGTCCAGATTGCTAAGGTCAGCATTAAGTCATGCATGGTGTTTCCTGTTTGCTAAGAGTTTGCGAAGATAATAAGTCAATAGAAGTCGATTGTCGATTGGAGTGGTTACATAAATAGATTTGCACTAACTGTGGGGTTATTGTCGCCTCTCGGCTGATTAAAACGCGTTTAACAAAATCAGAGACAAGCTGAGTAGTTTTGTCATCATCATTTGACTGAATGCACAGAATGAGGGCATAGTGTACGGATTCAGGGTGCTAAAACTGAAGGCGCATTGACAGTTGCGATGTGAATGATTTTTCGATGGAGTGAATATGAGCCCTTATTGTTTACCAACGACAGAAATTAATGATGCCTTATTACGCGTTATAGCGCATATGCCGACCCGGAGTTTGCCCGTGTTAATGCACGCCGACTTGAGCAAACGTTTAACCGATGCCGATTTCATGCGTATTGCCGTGTGGTTAGCACAAAAAAGTTACGACGAAGGTGGCTGCCCCATTGGTGCTGTTATTGTGGACAACGAAACGCGATGCATCGTCGGTAAGGGTCACAACACGCTGGTGCAAGATAACGACCCTTATAATCATGGTGAAACAGCGGCCATTAGAGATGCCGGGCGACTGGATTTTAGTCGTACCACTTTATTCACCTCGTTAAGTCCCTGTGCTGTTTGTGCCAATTTATTGGTCATGCGCGGTTTTTCTCGTGTGGTGGTGGGTGATGTCACCAATGCCAGTGGAACGGAGTCGCAGTTAAGTGCTCAAGGTGTGCAAGTGTCTATTTTAGAAGATGCGATGGGTATTGAGTTATACGCACGTTTTCGTGAGCAGCAACCCTTGCTCGATCTGGAAGATTGGCGTGGTGTCTGCGCGACCCATCCGCATTAATGTGCAAAGCCAACTTATCCCCAGTTTGTGTTGGTAAGCTTGTGCATAAGCTGGGGGATGGCTTTGGGATAATGTCATACTCCTAGTCAAGTAAGCTGTTATAATAGTGCTTTTGTTATTGTTTATTCTGGATATTTCTCGTGCTCGCTACTGCTAACATCACCATGCAATTTGGTCCCAAGCCTTTATTTCAAGATATTTCTGTCAAGTTTGGTAATGGCAACCGTTATGGTCTGATTGGTGCCAATGGCTGTGGTAAGTCTACCTTCATGAAAATTCTGGGGGGAGATTTAGAGCCGACTTCGGGTAATGTGATGTTAGATGATGGCGAAAAGCTCGGTAAGCTGCGCCAAGATCAGTTTGCTTTTGAAGCCTTTTCGGTTATTGATACGGTGATTATGGGCGATGCGCGTTTGTGGGAAGTGAAGCAAGAGCGTGACCGTATTTATGGCTTAGCAGAAATGAGCGAAGAAGACGGCATGAAAGTGGCCGATTTGGAAGTCGAGTTCGCTGAGTTAGATGGCTATACCGCTGAATCTCGTGCTGGTGAGTTGTTGCTGGGTGTGGGCATTGAAGAAAGTCTGCATTATGGTTTGATGACGGCCGTGGCACCGGGTTGGAAATTACGTGTGTTATTGGCGCAGGCTTTATTTGCTGATCCCGATATTTTGTTGCTCGACGAGCCAACCAACAACTTAGACATTCACACCATTGAATGGCTTGAAAATATGTTGAATGCGCGTAATAGCACCATGATTATTATCTCGCATGACCGTCACTTCTTAAATTCGGTTTGTACGCACATGGCCGACTTAGACTATGGTGCCTTGAATATTTTCCCTGGTAACTACGACGATTACATGATCGCCGCTGAAGCCATTCAAGCGAAAATGCGTTCTGAAAATGACAAGAAAAAAGCCCAGATTGCTGAGCTGCAAAGTTTCGTCTCGCGTTTCTCGGCCAATGCTTCTAAAGCGCGTCAGGCTACTTCTCGTGCTAAGCAGCTAGAAAAAATTGAGTTGGCTGAAATTAAACCTTCAAGCCGTCAGAATCCCTTTATTCGTTTTGATCAAGATAAAAAGCTTTATCGTTTGGCATTGGAAGTGGAAAACTTAGCGAAAGGCTTTGATGGTAACACGCTGTTCTCTGGTTTGAGCTTCATGTGTGAAGTGGGTGAACGCATTGCGGTAATTGGTCAGAATGGAGCGGGTAAAACCACTTTGTTACGCACGCTGATTGGGGAAACAGAAGCCGATAAGGGCAAGGTGAAGTGGTCTGAAAATGTGCAGATTGGCTACTTTTCGCAAGATCATGTAACCGAGTTTGAAGCGGATATGAACCTGTTCGATTGGATGACACAATGGAAAAAGCCCAGTGATGATGAGCAGGCGATTCGTGCTGTCTTAGGTCGTTTGTTGTTTAATGCTGATGACATTAAGAAGTCGGTTAAGGTGCTATCGGGTGGTGAAAAGGGGCGTATGCTTTACGGTAAATTAATGCTGGAAAAGCCGAACGTGCTGATTATGGATGAGCCAACTAACCACATGGATATGGAGTCGATTGAATCGCTCAACTTGGCGTTAGAAAATTACCCAGGCACGTTAATTTTCGTCAGCCATGACCGCGAGTTTGTTTCGTCTTTGGCAACCCAAATCATCGAAATTATGCCGGATAAAGTGGAACATTTCGTCGGTAATTATGAAGACTACCTCAAGGTGTACCAAGCGAATAAGTAAGATTGTTCGGTTCGATTGAGAAAGCCCTAGCCATTGCTGGGGCTTTTTTATTCATCCATAATCGATAGTTGCTTTATGTTAATAGAGTTAAGCTATTGAATAGCTGTATAATCTTAAAAGTATTGTCTTTATGATTAAATTACAGCAATAAAACTGATTCAATTTTTTGCTGCAGGCTCCGCTAAGGAAGTTGAGTGTTGCTCATAAGCAACATGTAAGCTTAGTTTTCTAACACAACTAAGATTGTTATCTTTATGAGGCTAAATGATATGAACTCAACAATAAAAGTTGTTGCCATGGCTTCTGCTATGGTGGCTATTTTGGGCGCTTGTACTGCTTCACCCCCCCCCAGCAGCATCTGTGCCAATTCCGCAGCCTTTAACCTCTCAACCTTTAGAAGCTGAAGCCTGCTGTTTCAAACCCTCAGAAATCATTCGCTATCAAGACAAGAAAGTAGCAGAATGTTCTAAAGGTGTTGAAGTGATTCGTCATCAAAATACCTGTACCGATTGCGCTTATCCCGTTGTGGTTCGTTCGAGCAGCCAGTGTTGCGGTCCTAATTCAACGAAATGCAAGGAGTAAGCGTGATGCAACATAAATTATCTTTGCTAGCTGTAGCAATCAGCAGTCTTTTTGCCCAAGCTCAGGCCGCTAGTGTTAATGTGGGTCAAGAGGGAGCTACTTTTAATAATGGTCAGCATCAGCTCAGTATTTCTGCTCCTGTTTATGCCCCCAAAACCATGCAAGCAATACCGGCGTCTCAGGCAGGTCAGTTTTCAGAGTTTTCTAGTAACAACGGCGCAAAATACGATACGGTTAAAAATGTCAGTACGGCGGGACGCTTTAACGACTTGGTGCGTTTCATTGCTGACCAATTGACACAGAACCGAGATGTTAAAAACCTCAGCGATACGCATTTTGCTGTAGCCAGTATCGTCGGCCTAGATGATATTTCTCGTACCAATAAGCTGGGTTATTTAGTTCAAGAACACCTTGTTCATGAACTGCAAGTACGTGGCTTTAAGGTGGTGGACTTCAAGTTGATGAGCGATCAAATTCAAGTTACTCAAAATGGTGATTTTGTATTCAGTCGTGATCCCAAGCGTTTGAAGAAGCAATATAACATTGCTGATGTGGTTTCTGGAACCTATTCATTTCAAGCCGATGGTGTGGTGCTCAACATTCGTGCAGTCGATACCCATACCGGTGTGGTGACGACTTCAGCACAGGCGTATTTGCCTCGTACCGATTACGAGCACATTATCACGGGTCGCCAAGGTGTTTACCATAATGGTGAGTACTTCTATCGTGAGCAGTCGGATGTTCGTATTGTAGAGCGTCCTGTTCCTTATGAGGGAACACACAATACGGTGAAGATTGTTAAGTAACACTTAATCATTATCGTCAATCAAGCCCTAGCTATTGCTGGGGCTTTTTTGTTCATCCGTATGGCTGATGCCGGTGCTGCTGTTTTTCCACAGTTGCACGGTAGCGAGGCGTTGACGGTGTTGATTAGCATTGTGTTGTTGTTATAATTTGGCTATGTTGAGAGATTACGAACTTTATTAAGGACGGCGATTATGCCCGTTATTACACGATTTTATGGCATCACGATAAAAATGTATTTTAATGAGCACGGCGTTCCTCACTTTCACGCACTCTATGGGGATTTTAACGGCGTGTTCAACATTCAGACGCTTGAAATGATTTAAGGCGATTTGCCCAGTAAGGCTCGTAAGCTGATTGAAGAGTGGGCAGCATCTTACCAAGGTGACTTGCAAAGAATGTGGGATACGCACGAGTTTAAAAAGTTGCCTAGTCTTGAATAATGACGTAGCAACTAGCTCTGAATAGCGTGTTTGAATGATTTGGCACTGATTTTAGAGATTTATTTAGAGGGTCATCATGATCACATACCCCAAAATTCAATTTGTTAAGCCGTTAGAGCATCAGTGCTTGCAGGTCCAGTTTAACAATGGCATCCATAAAATTTACGATTGTTCGCGTTTGTTGCAAATGAAGGCGTTTGAGCCCTTAAAGGACGATTTGTTTTTTAATGCGGTACAGGTTGATGCTGGAGGCTATGGTATTTCATGGAGCGACGAAGTGGACTTGGCCGAGTCTGAGCTTTGGCTAAATGGGGAAACGATTGTGCCATCCAGTGAAGCGGGAAGTGATTTAAGCTGAGCTAACCGAATAGATGCGACATACAAAGCCCTAGCCATTGCTGGGGCTTTTTTGTTCATCCGTATGGCTGATGCCGGTGCCCGTATTTTTCCACAGTTGCACGGCAGCGAGGCGTTGGCGATGTTGAATGTCGGCTAGGCTGCGTTTAGCGGTAAGTTCGGCGGTTTGGGCGCTAATCACATTTAAAGCACTGTTGACACCAGCTTGATATTGCTTTTGCGCGATTAACAGTGCCTGATTGGCTGAGCTGACCGCTTGCTGTTGAATCTTAGCTTCTTCCGCTAACCAGTATAAACTGGTTAGATTGTCTTCAACTTCTTGAAAGGCGGTAAGCAGGGTTTGCTTATAGTTAGCGGCGGCTTGTTCCATCGTTGCGATGGCAATGGCTTTATTGGCTTCACGCAATCCACCATCAAATAGTGCAAGCGCCATGCTGGGGCCTAATGACCAGAAGGTATTGGGAATATCAATGAGGTTGGCTAGGTCGCGGTTGCGATAAGAAGCCGAAGCAACTAGGTTGATGGTGGGAAAAAAGGCACTTTGTGCTACACCAATTTGTTGGTTGGCGGCGTAAACGCGTCTTTCACTGGCGATAATGTCTGGACGTTGTGTTAGCAAGGCAGAGGGGATCAGCTGTGGTGTTTCGGGTATGTTAAATGCATAGTCAGCTTTTTTGCTTATACTCAAAGCGGCACTATGACTACCGACTAGGGTAGCGATGGCGTTTTGCAGCCGTTGGCGTTGATCTTGCAAATCGAGCCGTTGCGCTTGCACGCTGTAAAGCTGAGTTTCGGCTTGTGTGGCATCCAGTTTAGACGCGACACCTGCCTTAATACGCGCTTGCGTCAAGGCCAGAAAGCGCTGATAAGCCGTTTCAGATTCGGCGAGGAGTTGCTGTTGATAGTCTAAATGACGCAGTTGTAAATAGCTTTGCGTGAGCAGGGCTTGGGTGCTCAGGCGCGCGGCATAGAGGTCGGCTAAACTGGCTTGTGCTTTGGCTTCATTGCTACTGATATTGTCGCGAATACGTCCCCATACATCCAGTTCCCAAGCGACATTGGCAGAAAGGCTGTAGGTGGTAACCTTAGGTAGTTCGCTACTGGAAAAACTGGTGGTTGGTGCTAGTGTGCCATGCGAGGCACTGAAGTTGCTGTTTAAAGTCGGTAATCGACTAGCAGAAACACTTTGTAGTGTGGCTAGGGCAATGCGGTATTGCGCTTCACTGGCTTTAAGCGTTTGGTTGTCGAGCGTTAAGCGTTCATTCAACTCGTTGAGTAGCGGGTCATTAAACGCCTGCCACCAAGCGGATGAATGTGGGGTTTGACGCAGCTGTTCAATGGGTTTAAGCACTTCGTCGGGTTTAAGTTCTTTATAGGCAGCAAACTGAGCAGGTGTGGCGATGGTCGGCGTTTGATAATCGGGTGCCATGCTGCTACAACCTGTCAAGGCAAGTAGGATGGCACTAACTAGGATTGGATTCAGCGAGACGGAGGGTAAATTCATGGTTAAACTTCTCTGGTCATCGAGGATGAAAATGGCGCGGCAGGCGCAGTCTTCAAGCGTTTGCCTGGTAATTTGGCTTTTAGACGTTCTAGGGCTAAAAAGACCACAGGCGTGGTGTAAAGGGTGAGTAATTGACTGACAATCAAACCGCCAATCAGTGTCACCCCTAAAGGAACGCGTAGCTCGCTGCCTTCACCAAAACCAATGGCGAGCGGAATAGCACCTAAAATACCCGCGAGGGTGGTCATAAGAATGGGGCGAAAACGCACTTGCGCAGCAATATAGATGGCTTGAGCAGCCGTGTGATGATGGTTTCTTTGCTGGTTTAGAGCAAAATCAATCATTAAAATCGCGTTTTTCTTCACCAATCCGAGCAATAAGAAGATGCCGATGAGAGCGATAATGGTCAGCTCCATGCCCAAGAGTTCCAGTGCAATCAGGCCGCCTAAGCCCGCTGTGGGTAGGGTCGATAAAATGGTAATAGGGTGCAATAGACTTTCATAGAGTATGCCTAGAATCAGATACAGGCAAACCAGCGCACTGATGATGAGAATGAGTTGATTCGATTGCGTTGATTTGAAGAGCTTGGCATTGCCACCAAAAACCACTTGCACACTAGCCGGTAACGCCAACTCCGCAATGGCGTTTTCAATCACCTCAATGCCTTGGGTGAGACTGACTTTTTCCGCTAAATTGAAGCTGATGGTGTAGGCAGGAAAGCCGCCTTCATGATACACCGCTAAGGGCGCACTATTCGATTCAATACGAGCTATGCGCGATAGGGCAACGGCTTGACCTTGGTTATTGAGTACAAACAAACTCGCGAGATTGGCTTCACTCAGGCGCTCATCGGCTTCGCTTTCTAACACAATACGATATTGATTGAGCGGACGATACAGGGTGCCAATTAAGCGTTGCGCAAAGGCGTTATTGAGCGTGTTGTCTATGTCGCGCATGCTGATGCCTAACTGCTGTGCGGCATCTCGGTCAACGTGAATGTAGGTTTGTGCGCCTTTGCTTTGTTGGTTGGAATCGACGTCTTTGAGACTGGCTTGTGCACGTAAGGCTTCTAGCACACGCGGTTCAGCTTCTCTTAGGGTTTCTAAACTGTCGGCTTTGAGGCTGAAATTGTAAGAAGCGGTGGGGTTTTGTGTGCCCATGCGCAGGTCTTGCACGGGGAACATCATGGTTCTGGCACCGGGTAAGCGGTTGGTGAGTGGGCGTAAGCGGTTAATGACGTCATTGGCCGATTCTTTGCGTTCGGTTTTCGGCTTTAGGCTGATGAAAACCACCGCTGAATTACTCGCACCAAAGCCCATAAAGGCGGTGGCGGTATCAATAGCGGGGTCGGCTTGAATGGTGGCCAATAGCTGATTCAGCTTGCCTTGCATGGCTTCAAACGAAATGTGTTGATCGGCTTGAATACGCCCCATGATACGTCCGGTATCTTGTTCTGGCATAAAGCCTTTACTGACATGCACATACAGACTGATGTTTAAGAAAATGACCATAATCAGTAAGGTGAGTAGTGTTTTCGGATGACGCAAGCTCCAAGCCAGTGAACGTTTATAGGCTTGTCGCCACCAACGATGATAGCTAAGGCGTCGTTTAGCTTTGATGCTGTGGCTTGGAAGCAGCTTCACTGCCAAGGCAGGTGTGGTGGTAAGGGCAATGACCATGGAAATGAGCACGGCGACACTGAGCGTCACGGCAAATTCGGTAAACAGGCGTCCAATCAGGCCGCCCATAAACAGCAAGGGAATGAATACCGCTACCAAAGAGAGGCTAATGGCGATGACGGTAAAACTGATTTCACGTGTGCCGACAACGCTGGCTTGATAAGCGCTGTAGCCTTTCTCTCGATAGCGTAAAATATTTTCTAATACCACAATGCTGTCATCAACAACAAAACTGGTGGCAACAATGAGCGCCATTAAGGAAAGATTGTTCAGACTAAAATCCAGCCATGCCATCACCACTAATGTTCCTAGCAGTGATACCGGAATACTCAGTGCTGGAATGAGGGTGGTATGCCAGGTTCGGGTAAAGGCAAAGACGACAAAGACCACCAAAAAAATGGCAATAATGAGCGTTTCTTCCACCTCTTTCAGTGAGGCGCGTACGGTGGGGGTGCGGTCGATGGCGACACCAAATTCAACACTGCTGGGTACGAGGGATTGCAAATGGGGTAGGGTGGCATAGACGCGATCCACGGTGGCAATCATATTAGCGTTGGGCTGACGGTAGAGAATCAGCACTACGGCAGGCTTGCCTCGGCTGTAACCAAAGGTGCGCGTGTCTTGTACCGATTGCGTCACTTGCGCTATGTCTGACAGCCGTAGTTGATGCGCTTGGTCATCGTTTTTCAGCAATAGCTTGGCGTAGTCGCTGGCTTGGCTGAGTTGTTGATTGCTGCTTAACTGATAGCGCACTTGCTCGTCTTCAATCGTGCCTAAGGGAGCAAAGGTGTGCTGATTACTGATGACCGTGCGCACATCTTCCAGTGCCAACTGGTAGTGTGCCAAAGCTTGGCTATCAACCTGAATGCGAATGGCGGGTGAAGCTCCGCCACCGACCACGACCTGACCAATACCTTCAATCTGTGCTAAGCGTTGCGCCAGAATGGTGTCGGCCATATCGAATAACTGACCGCGCGATAGGGTGTCGGAAGTGAGCGAGAGCACCATAATAGGCGCATCAGCGGGATTGGCTTTTTTATAGGTAGGGTTGCTGGTCATGCCCGAAGGTAAAAAACTGCGAGCGGCTTGAATGGCCGCTTGCACATCACGGGCAGCGCCATCAATATCTCGGTTCAGATCGAATTGAATGTTAATACTGGTCTTGCCCAGCGTGCTGGTGGAGGTGATTTCATTGACGCCCGCCAGTTGCCCTAAGGCTTTTTCTAGGGGTGTGGCGACACTGCTGGCCATCACTTCGGGGCTGGCTCCGGCCAGATTTGCATTGACGGAAATGACAGGGAAATCGACCTGCGGCAAAGGGGCTGCGGGTAAGCCTTTCAAGGCAACCAAGCCGAGCAGTGCTAAAGCCGCGGTCAGTAACAGCGTGGCAATGGGACGATTAATGGCGAGTTGCGAAGCGTTATTCATGATGATTCAAGCGACTGGAGGGAAAACGCTTTTCGAGTTGTAAGAAAATCACCGGCGTGGTGAAGAGCGTGATGAGCTGACTGAGCAATAAGCCACCGACAATGGCATAACCCATAGGTTGACGTAATTCTTCACCCAGTCCGGTTGACAGCATCAGTGGTAAGGCGCCAAACAGAGCGGCAAAGGTGGTCATTAAAATGGGGCGTAACCGATGACGACAGGCTTGAATAATCGCTGCTTCGGCACTGAGGTGTTCTTGGCGCATCCCTTCTAAGGCGAAGTCAATCATCATAATGGCGTTTTTCATCACCAAACCAATGAGCAAAATTAAGCCAATCACGCCAATGATGTCGAGCGAAAAACCAGCCAGTGATAGGGCAATGAGCGCACCAATGGCTGCTGCTGGTAGTGTCGATAAAATGGTGACAGGATGAATCAGGCTTTCATAGAGCACGCCTAATACAATATAGACGGTGATGATGGCGGCCAGTAGCAGTAACAGGCTATTGGCTAAGGACTTCTCAAAAGCCAGTGTCGCGCCTTGTAGTTTCAGTTCGACGCTCTCTGGTAAGTCTAATGAGGCTTTCGTTTGTTGAATGGTGGTCACGGCGTCGCCAAGACTGTAACCCTCATTGACGGCAAAGGCAATGCTGGCACTGGGAAACTGATCCAGTCGTTGTAAGCTTAAGGCGGTTGATTTCAGTTCAAACTGCGCCACGCGATTTAAGGGGATGGCTTGCTGTTGTGTATTCAGCATATAGACCTGCGACAGCTTATCGAGTCCTTGCGCGGCACTATCGGCCATTTCCATCACCACCCGATATTGATTCGACTGGGTAAAAATGGTGGCAATCAGACGCTGACCAAAGGCGTTGTAGAGCGCGGCATCAATTTGTTTGACTGTGATGCCAAGGCGTGTTGCTTGGTCGCGGTCAATGTCGATAAAGACCTGTTGTCCTTGCAGGTTTAAGTCACTACTGACTTGGCTGAGTTGCGGTAAGCTTAGTAGTGCGCTAACCAGCTGATCACTGGCTTGAGCTAGGTCGTCATGAAAAGGACTGCTGAGTTTGAATTGGTAAGGACTGCGTGCCAGTTGGTCTTCAACGGTTAACTCTGGGCTGGGTTGAATATAAACGGCCAGTTGGTTGTGTTCAGCGGCTAAGTGGCGTAAGCGCTCAATGATAACGGGGGCATCATCACGTTGGTTTTTGTCGATCAGTTGAATCGCCATGCGTCCGCTATTGGGAGTCATGTTTTGTCCATCAACACCAATAAAACTGCTGATGCTTTGCACTGCGGGGTCGGTGAGAAGGGTTTGGCTTAGTGCTTGTTGTAGCGCAGATTGTTGCATGAATGAGCTCTTTGCTGGTGCATCGACGGTGACAGTCAAAACCCCCGTATCTTGCACGGGAAAAAAGCTTTTTGGAATCTGCCAATAGAGCAGTGCACTGATGAGCACTAACGCTAAACTGACCATCAGTGTTAAGGATTGATGGGTTAATACCTTCGATAAGACGTTCAGGTAGCTCGTTTGAATGGGGGTGAACCAACTGGTGAGGGGTGAGGGGTGAGGGGCGTTGTCGATTGCTTTAGGCTTGTTCGCCAAATAAGCCGCCATCATCGGTGTCAGTGTCAGTGAAATGACAGCTGAGATAAGCATGGCAACGGTGAGCGTTAGAGCAAATTCATGAAATAGGCGACCGATAATGTCTTGCATAAACAATAACGGAATGAGCACGGCAATGAGTGAAAAGGTGAGTGAAACAATGGTAAAGCCGACTTGTCCGGCGCCATTAATGGCCGCTGTCAGTGCCGATTCTCCTGCTTCACGACGGCGAGCAATGTTTTCAATCATGACAATCGCATCGTCAACGACAAAACCCGTTGCCACCACCAACGCCATGAGGGTGAGATTGTTAATAGAAAAACCGAGCAAGTACATAATGCCCAGCGTACCCACTAAGGATAAAGGGATGGCGAGACTGGGAATCAGGGTTGCTTTGAGGTTATTTAGGAAAAGAAAAATCACCGCCACGACTAAAATAATGGCAATGAGCATGTCTTTGCTCATTTCGGTTAAGGCTTGGCGAATGGATTGGGTACGATCGGTTACCACATCCACCTGAACGGAGGCGGGGAAGTTGGCGGTGAGTTCGGGTAGGCTTTGACGAATGCGATCGGTTACGGCAATAACATTCGCATTCGGCTGACGCTGAATATTGAGCAGAATAGCGGGTTGTTCGTTAAGCCAAGCACTCAGGTAGTGATTTTGTGCTTCTTCGACAACGTTGGCGATATCGCCCAGCCGAATGGCATTGCCATTTTGGTAGGCGACAATGAGCGCGCGATAATCGTCGGGGGTTTTCAGTTGGTCGTTGGCGTCGATGGTACTGGAGCGATAAGAGCCTTGCAGGCTGCCTTTACTCATGGAAAGGTTGTTGTCATTAATGAGTGTGCGAATGGTATCAAAAGACAACCCCAAAGCGGCCACTTGGGAAGGGTTAAGCTGCACGCGAATCGCAGGGCGTTGATTACCGGCAATGCTGACCAAGCCCACACCGGAAAGTTGCGATAGCTTCATCGCTAAACGGGTTTCGACTAAATCTTGTAGTTGTGGTCTGCTCAGTGTTGCCGAGGTGACGGCAATGGTCATAATAGGGGCGTCAGCCGGATTCACCTTGTGATAAATGGGCGGTGCAGGTAAGTCGACAGGCAGTAAATTGTTGGCGGCATTCATGGCGGCCTGTACTTGTTGTTCGGCGACATCGAGCGGCAAGTTCAGTTCAAAACGCAAGGTAATGGTAGCGGCACCGCTGGTGCTATTGCTGTGCATTTGCGCCAAACTGGGCATTTGTCCTAATTGTTTTTCTAGCGGGGCGACAAGGGTACTGGCAACCACTTCGGGGCTGGCGCCCGGATAAAAGGCACTGATTTGAATGGTTGGGTAATCCACTTGCGGTAAAGCGGACAAGGGTAAGAGTCGGTAAGCCAATAGTCCCGATAACAATATGGCCAGCATCAGCAAGCTGGTGGCAATGGGGCGCAGGATAAAAAAGCGACTGATATTCACCTAGGCTTACTCTTTGCTGGGCTGAGTGGAAGTCGTTTCCGAGGCAGAGGGTTTTTTATCTGCTTTAGTGCCAGACGCTTTAACCAGACTGCCGGGTTTGAGTCGGTCACTGCCGTCGGTCACTAAAGTGTCACCTACATTGAGTGCGCCTTCAATGGCAATCTGCGTTGTGGTGCTGTGTAAGCGCTTGACCTTAATCGTTTCGACTTTATTGTCGGCATTGACACGATAGACATAGTCACCCTGAGCGCCATATAAAATGGCTTGGCTGGGAATGATGAGCACTTGTTTCAGTGTGTCCAGTTGCAATCTTACTTGCACAAATTGATTTGGGGTGAGTTGTTGTTGAGCGTTGCTGACAAAGGCTTTCAGTCGAATACTGCCAGTAGCAGCATCGACTTGATTATCGCTGATCCAGTCGCTACTGGTGGCCAGCCGTTGGCTTTTGTCGGCATTCCAAATTTCGACGGTCATTTTTTGCCCCAATGGCAATTGAGCTTGTAGTTGCGGCAAATGGATTTCGGGCAGCGAAAAGATCACCGTAATGGGATCGATTTCAACAATAGTGGCCAGCCCATTGGCATCACTGGCTTTAATTTGATTGCCCACATCGACCTGACGAAAACCGATTTTTCCCGCTAAGGGGGCGTGAATTTGGGTATAACTGAGTTGTAATTCGGTACTTTTGATTTGTGCCAACACATTGTCTAGCGTTGCTTGAGTTTGTGCGACCAACGAACGCTGAGTATCGCGTTGCTGGGCAGCAATGGCATCATCCTCTAGCAAGGAATCATAGCGTTTCAGATCGCGTTTGGCATTGTCGAGCAAGGCTTTTTGCTGAGCTAATTGCGCTTTTTGCTGAGCTAATTGGGTTTGCAGCGCACGGGGGTCAATTTCAGCGAGCAGTTGTCCCTTTTTGACAAACTGACCTTCGTTAAAGTGCAGTTTCTGCAGTTCACCATCAATGCGCGAACGCAATATCACTTGCTGGCGCGGTGTCACTCGGCCTAAGGCTTCGACCCAGACGGCCATATCATCACGCGTGACGGCAGCAGTGAATACCGGTGTCGGGCGCTCGCCTTTGGTTTTTTCGGCGGTGGATGCTTGAGGCGATGCGTCGCTGGGTGTGGCTGTGGGTGTCTTGTCACGAACATAATAAACCGTTAGCGCAGCCATGCCAGAAACAACCAATAAGGCGAGAACCATTTTTTTCATAAGTTTCACGAACAATCGAAGCCTGAATTGAATTAATGACTTCGATTATAGCGGAAATGTCAGTGGGTTAAGCCGTTTAGCGTCAGGAAATTTTGTCGAATCTGTGTTCTCGTGATGACCTGAACCGTCATTAAATGCTTTGTTTGTGACGCGCTAATTCGAGTTCTTTGGTTTGAATGAAGTACACCAGTTGACGGCGCATTTCTTCGGTCAGATTCGTAAATTCAACCGCTACGGTAAAAGTCGCATCGGGATGCGGAATGACTTTAACCACATGGGAGCGCACCAATAATGGCTCGGATTGAATGTTCAGGAATAACAGCAAATCCATGGTGCTTTTGTCGGCAATGGCACTGTTCGTATTAAAAGACAAGCCGCCAGCACTGATATTCACCGGAACCGTGGGCAGTGTGTGCTTAATAGCATCTTCACCCAAACCGTGCATAATGAAGTTCAGCTTATCATTCAGCGCTGTTAAGGCCTCAGCCATGAGCGAACTTTTTTCACGAATGATTTCAATGGTGTCTTGCACGCGCGCTTCAATTTCACTTAATGCGCTGGGGAAGTAACGTTCGATAAAGGCAGCATCGGCGATGGCAGGTAGGGGACGACTGGCTTCTTCATCACTTAATACGCGGTAAGAAAAAGGCAGCATGGTGTCCATGCGAAAATAGGCACGTTGTTGGGCGGTTTGTTCTTTCATTTATGCAGTAGCCAGTTTAATACTTGAAATAGGAGTAGCCGACTTCACCTGACCGGACGCGCCGTAAGTGTCGCCAGTGTCTATTTTACCGGATAGCAGGTTTAATCCAAACTCATTTAAGCGCATTAAGCTTTGTAATAGCATGCCGTTGCGTTGGTTGGCTTGTTGAATAGATTGGGTGAGGGGTAGTAAACGACTGGCAGCATCCGTTTCGCTGCAGTGTTTGATCAGGTAGGCATTGATTTGCTCAGCAGCCACATTGGGTAAGCTGCTTTTCAGGGACTGTTCGGTTTGACGAATGCTTTCTAGTTGCGTCAGTTTGTGCTCGGCAACTTGGGTAATCAGCTCGGCTTGATTGCTTTTGAGCGCATCAAATTCCGATTCCAGGGTGAGATGGAATGCTTGAAGCTGATTAACCCATTGCTCACAAAGCTGACAAACTGACATAAATAGTATCCTTGACTAAAAAATCAGCCTCGCAGCTGGTTTTCGAAGGTCATTAAGCGTGCGGCAATACCAGTTGGGTTGGGTTGGTAACTACCATCGGCAATGGCGGCACGCAGGCTGGCAACCCGTTCGGCATTCACTTCTGAACTGGATGTATCGGCTTTCATATTCAGCTGTCCTAAACGACTGGCGGCGCTGGTTAGGGTCACTTTTTCATTGTTATTGGCAAAGATTGCCGACCGAGCGTCTGCTGACTTGCCATCGACTTTTCTTTCCGTGCTGTTTTCCAGCCCTGTTAGGTTTCTATTGCCGTTGTTGGCAACACCTCTTAGTACGCTATTGATGTCCATGATTCTGCCTCACCCAAGTTTATTGTTGTCATTCTAGCAATTTCTTTGCCTATTTAAGAGAGTTATCGAACAAATTGCGAAAAACTTGAATCTTTTTTTGCTTTTTTTTACGCTTCGGCCGACATTGCTACCGAACACTGACCGTATCGGCCGATTCCACGTAAGCTTTAATGATTTTTCCTGAGCTGAGGTTTTTTACCCGAATGGCTTGTCCGAGTGTGCCGGCTTCTAGTGCCATGCCATTCATTTCAATGCGAAATCGAGGGTCTGCACTGATGATTTTAACCAAATCGTTTTTTTGTATCAGCAGTGTGTCTTTAAGATGCTGTTGCTGTAAGGCGGTGCCTTTAGCAATAAACTGGCGTGCCGTTTTATGCTGAATATTCGTCAAGTCGCGTAAGTGATTACGAGTGACTTGCGTGCTGCTATGCCATTCGACTTGAACGGGGATGCCATCAAGCGACTGTCCAGCGGATAGGTCTTGTTGAACCACCAGCACGGGAAGCAACCCGATCACTTTGGCATTAATGTATTGTCGCCAAGGCGGTTGCGCACAGCTAATGGTGAGGGTCAGATTGCCCACGCGCTGCTTGGTGTTGTAACTGATTTGGGGTGCTTTTTCGCAGGTAGGTTTGTTGGCAGCACGAGACAAAGGGCTAATGTTAACTTGGGGTTGCTTTAGTTGCGGCTCTAAGTGCGTTAATATGTAATCCTTCGCCAAGGCTGCTAGCTCATCGGCACTTTCGGCATGGCTGGTTGAGCAAGCGAATAGTCCCATAAGGATACAAAAGCCCGCGACAAATAGATTATTTTGTCGAAGTTGGCACGATTTGCGCTTTTGGGTGTGCATAAGAATCAAGAATTACCTGAACTGGCCGAATTAAGGCCTATTGTAGCGAATAAAACGGATGGGTATCTCTAAAAATAGCGCTTCGCTCGTTTTTTAGAGCTCCCAAGTTGGTTTTACTTCTGGTGGAAGGGCATTCAATCAGCATCTTAGCTGTTTTTTAATTGTCCCTTCCCCCAGGTCCCCATCCCTCTAGGGTTTGTTGAGGTCACTGGAATCTTTATATATGTCAGACCTGTTAAAAAAAATTGATCGTCGTACCAAATTAGCTGGTATGAATCGAATGGAGTTGCTGCTCTTCACGCTGCACGATGATCAACGCTTTGGCATTAATGTGTTCAAGGTAAGAGAAGTCATTCGCACACCACATATTTCGCCGGTGCCTAAATCGGATGCGCGCATCGTCGGTATTGCCGACATTCGTGGTGCGACCATGCCGGTCATCGATTTACCGCTGGCGCTGGACTTGCCACCGATGAAAGATGTGCCTAACACGCTGACCATTGTGACGGAATTCAACAGTTCGGTGCAGGGGTTTCTGGTCGGTTCGGTCGATAAGATTGTGCACTTGCGTTGGGAAGATATTTTACCGCCACCCGATACCCTCATGAATGTTAACTATTTAACGGGTGTGACCAAAGTCAATAACCACTTGGTAGAAATCATTGACGTAGAGCGGGTGCTACAAGAAGTGGCCGGACGCAGTGCAGCCGATGTGTCGGATGAAGTGGGTAAAATGGGTCAGGACGTCATTAATGGTCGCGAATTTTTGGTCATTGGCGCTGACGATTCCGTCGTTGCCCGTGCTAAGTTGAAAGCGGTGCTCGATAAGCTTGGCATTAAATCGATTATTTTCAACAATGGCCGCCTAGCATTGGAAGCTTTACAAAAAATGGCCGACAAAGCAGATCAGGGAGATGCCATTGCGGTGAGCAAGCAGGTGTTGATGTTGGTCTCTGACATCGAAATGCCGGAAATGGATGGTTACACCCTCACCACCAATGTGCGCAAAGACCCTCGCTTAAAAGACCTTTACGTGGTGCTTAACTCTTCTCTATCAGGCGGTTTTAACGATAGCCTAACCGCTAAAGTAGGGGCGAATAAGTTTTTGTCTAAATGGCATACCGATGAGTTAGCCAATTTGGTGATTGAGCGCATTCGCGCCCGCGACCAGGTAGCACCTCAATCATGACCCGATTGGCGTCAACAATTGCCCTAGTTTGCTGTGGCTGGCTAATGAGCATGGCATCGATTAGCTGGGCAGAGTCCCCCTGCGTCGAAGTCGATGGGGTCGCACAGATTGAGAAAGGCGACCTCGCTTATGCGCGGCAAATGGCCATTCGTGATGCCTTAGCGCAGGCGGCTTTATCGTCGCAGGTGCGTGTTAATGCCCAATCCGAAACCCAAAACTTCGCCCTAACGCGTCAATCGGCGCAGTTTGCGGCACAGCAGCGCGTTACCAGTATGAAGGTGTTGTCGGAAGTGCAAGAAGGCAACAGTCTTCGTGTCAGTGTTTCAGCTTGTTTGGCAGACGAAGCTAAGGTGTGTCCGAATTACATTGCGCGTTATGTGCCCAAAGTCGCTATAGCGTCGGTTGCGGTGCAAGACGAATATTCCGTTAAAGATATTTTAGATGTCGCACCGGGTTATCAAGGCGAACTATTCAATCGGTTGTGGTCGTCTGGACAACGAAATGTTGAGTTGCTGCATACGGCCAGCGATTTGTACGTTGGTCGTCCGATTGTGCCTAACTTGTCTTCTACCATGTTACAAACCGCCAGTGATCGCACCTTGGCGCAATATCTGGTGATGACTGTCATTCGTTCGGCAGACTGGGAAGTCGAGCAGAGCGCCGTTGCAGGCGAAATTCGTAAAGCCTTTCGTTTCGACAAAGAGCCTACGCAACGTACCGTGAGTGTCGAATGGTATGTGATTGACTTGATTCAAGAGCGACTGTTGGTGCAAGGTAATGCCTTCAAAAAAGTGAGCGATGCCGATGTGCGTGTTGGCCGAGATAAGCCTTTCGCCAGTCGTCAGTTTTTCGTTACGCCAACCGGTAAACTATTTGATTATGTGCTCAATGAGCAAGTGGCTTCGATTCAAGAAAGTCTCGCCTGTGCTCCCATTGCCGCCACCATTGCCGAAGTCAATCAGGACAAAGTAGTGGTGCCCATCAGCATTGATTCGGGTGTGGCACAAGGGGATGTGCTGGCTGTGTATAGTCGCACTTCTCGTCCTTATCGCATTGGTGCCATTGAGCTGGGCACCGATTTAGAGCCAACTGCGTTTATTCGCGTACAGAAAGTCTTGCCCCGTTTTATTGTCGGGCAGTTCGAGGGGAAGAAGGGGTTGGTTCAGGCGGGTGATATCGTTAAATCCTGGTAAAACCTATTGCGCTGTCATCTGGCGTTGTTGCTGCAGTGCTCAAACTTCGTCATGTAGTAAGCTACACTCCTCGTTTTGCGCGCTTAGCGCCTAGCCATTTTGCCAGCTCACGACGGTTTTATGGTGTGCTGCGTTTTATTAAGACCGGTTGCACTGCTGTTCATTAAACCGTTCGTGGTGAGCTTGTCGAACCACTGAGTGTTTACCTGTTCCCCTTCGACAAGCTCAGGGCGAACGGAAATCTTTTTCAAGTGAACACTATGGGTTATGTGCGCCTAGCCATCTTGTTAGCTCACGGTGGTTTTGTGGATGGCATGACGTTTCTTTCCCTCTCCCTGTGGGAGAGGGCTAGGGTGAGGGGAAACCTATTTGACTCGGCAAAACTTGCCGTTTTATGCTTTTTTTGCCGTTATCGGCGGCAATTCATCTTTCTTTAATCTTTTTTGGCATTGTGTTTGCTTAACTATTTTCATGGAAAAATTCCGTGAGGGTAACAACAATGTCATCTCGATTTGATTCAGTATTAGGTATTCATGCCGACGCGTTGAAACTACGCGAAGCGCGGGGTCGCATTTTGGCGTCTAACCTTGCCAATGCCGACACCCCTAATTACAAAGCACAAGACTTAGATTTTCGTGCCGCCATGCTGAAACAGCGTGGCGATGAGATGTCGTTACGTTCACCGAGCATGAAACTGACCAACAGTAAGCACATAGCGGGTTTTGATGGGGGTTCTGTCAGTACGGCTGATTATCTGCGTTTTCGCACTCCAACACAGCCATCATTAGATGGTAATACCGTCGAAACCCACATTGAAAAAGCCAAGTTTATGGAAAATGGTATGCAACACTCCATGACTTTGCAATTTTTAGATGACAAAATTAAAGGCATCAAAGATGCCTTACGCAGTCAATAAGGCAGAGGGAGTAAGTTATGTTTGATACCATTAATATCGCTGGCTCTGGCATGAATGCACAAAATGTGCGCCTCAATGCCATTGCTTCCAATATGGCCAATGCCGACAGCATCAGCTCTAATGCCAAAGACACTTACCGAGCCAAGCATGCAAAATTCGAGACCATCATGGCACAAATGGGTACGCCACCGGGTGTTATTCCAGCAGGCGGTGTGCGTGTGAAAGAGATTGTTGAAGATCAATCAGAATTAAAGGCTGAGTTTAATCCTAATCATCCAATGGCCAACGAACAAGGCTATATTTATCGTCCCAATGTCGATACGGTCGAGGAAATGGCCAATATGCTCTCGGCTTCACGTAGTTATGAAATGAACATTGAAGTGATGAACACCACCAAACAACTTTTATTACGCACCATTCAATTGGGTAGCACTAACTAATCCTTGATCAGGAGATCATATCATGGCAGTTTCTAGTATCGACAGCTTAATGAACCCTAACGAATTGTCACGGGTTGCACCACAAAAAACCATGGGTCAGGAAGACTTTTTGAAGTTGTTGACCACACAAATGCAAAACCAAGATCCCACCAATCCAGTGGATAACACCAAAATGATTGCCGATATGGCTCAGTTTTCTAGCCTAGAAGCAATGAAGCAGCTTAATGACACTGTCAGTAGCATGAGCCAGATGTTCAAAACCAATCAAGCAGTGCAAGCCAGCGTGTTGGTGGGTAAAGATGTGGTCGTGCCGGGTAGTCAAATTAATTTAGTGTCGGGTAATGCGCCCGTGGCTTTGGTGGATATTCAAGAATCTTTAACCGATGTTAAAGCGCAAATTCGCAATGCCAGTGGTGAGTTGGTTCGTGAATACGCTTGGGACAGTTTGCCAATCGGTCAGGGCGATTTGAAATGGGATGGAACCGATGCTTCGGGTAATCCCTTAATGCAGGGTGCTTACACGGTGACGGCGTGGGGAACGAATTCTGAAGGTGCACGTGCCACAGTTGGCACATTAGTTGCTCAGAAAGTAACCAGTGTAGATGTGGGTTCATCGGGCGCAACGCTTAATTTAGCAGATGGTTCGTCTGCTAGTCTCGATGAAATTCAACAAATCCGTTAATTAGGGGATAGAACCATGGCAACGAACTTTTCATTAACCGCGTTAACCGGTATCAATTCAGCCTCAACGGGCTTGGGTGTTATTTCGAATAACATTTCTAACGCGCAAACCATTGGTTTCAAATCCAGCCGTGCCGAGTTTGCGGATTTGTTCTACGGTGCACAAAACAATCCAGGTACGGGTGCACGTACGCAAGCGGTGACGCAAAACTTTAGCCAAGGCGCAGTAAACGACACGGGTAACCAATTAGATTTGGCAATCAGTGGAAATGGCCTGTTTATTTTAGAAGATATTTCTGGTCGTTATGAAGCAGTTTATACGCGTAATGGTTCATTTAAGTTAGATAAAGATGGTTTTATCACTGACCAAATGGGTAATAAATTGCAAGGTTTTAACAAAGATGGTGCGCTATCAACACCTGAAACTAATATTTATCAAACAGTATTAGGATCACTCAACATTGGTGAACTGAACAAAGTGCCCAAAGAGACCTCACAAGTGAGTTTTGACATGAACCTAGACGGTCAAGATCCAGTCACTTACACTACTACCAGTACTGGTGTCAAACAAAGTGCTTCGGGAACGCTTTTTGATATCAATACATTAAAAAACCAAGAATATGATGGTGCACCTAACTATTCTACCAGTAAAGTGATTTACGATAGCTTGGGTGGTCAGCATCGTATGACGGTTAATTACTATAAAGTTGGTGTCAATCCGCCTGGTACCTATGATACATCCAATCCTCCTCCTAACAACCAAATAACCTATAATAATGAAACGACGGATTGGTATGCTCAATACATTATGGAGGATTTTGATCCTGTAACAGGAACTTATTTTAAGTCGGGTTCTGGGCAAGATGCTTATGAAAATGGAGAGAATAATTCAAGTGCATACTCCGATATTAATAATAGAGTTGCACTTTTTAATGCTGGTCTTGCCACAGATGTGAATACTGCTGTTACTGGATTTGTTACAGGTCTTCAAGATTCTAAGGCTAATCCAATTACAACTGATCAGATAGCTGCAGCTCAAAATGCGGCGACTTTAGCCTATAATGCCGCGGGTGGTGCAGCTGCAGCTCCGGATTCTGATGCTGCAGCTCTGAAAGCAACAATGGATTATGTTCGAACTCAAGGTTTAACAGCTCCAGGTGAAGCTGCTGACTCTACTCGTTTAGCTTTATTATTCGGTAATCCTCTAAATTCATTAGATGCAGCAAATGCTGCTAGAAATGCAGCGTTAGCAATGGGATTAACTCAGCAACAAGCATCTCAATCTGCTGCAGCGGCTCAAACTGCGTTTGGTGCGACTATTGTTGCGCCTGCTACAACCAAAGCTCAGATGGCGTTTGAAGCAGCCTTTGGAATTGTGGATGCAACGAAGAGGATAACGGGAGTAACGCCTTCTATTCCTGATTCGGTTGTTCAAGCTTACCGTTTTGATAGTAATGGAAAACTGTTGGACTTTAATCCAGATGGCAATTTTGATCTCGTGTCTGGTAATCAAACACCACCCTCTAAAATTGCTTCACCACAAAGTTGGTACTTTGACCAACCCAATGACGCTGGTGTTGTGGGGGTCAGTGAGGCCTTAACTTTTGATGCTGACTTAACCAAGTTTACTCAATATGCTGGTGCTTACAATATTCGTGGTGTCACCCAAGATGGTTATGCTGCGGGTGATTTGGTTAATGTGCAAGTGAATAAAGATGGTACCATTGAAGCCCAGTATTCGAATGGTCGTTCGGATACTGTGGCTAAACTTGCATTAGCCAACTTTAGTGATCAACAAGGTATGCAAAAACTCGGTAATCAAATGTGGGCAGAAACAGCCGCTTCCGGTCCCCGCCAGTTAGGTAATCCACAAGCGTCAGGTTTTGGTACCATTCAAGCGGGCGCTTTGGAATACTCTAACGTTGATGTGACGGGTGAATTGGTGAATATGATTTTCATGCAGAAAATGTATCAGGCTAGCGCTCAGGTTATTTCTACCGATAAAACCTTAACACAAACTATTCTACAGCTCTAATAAGTTCATTTGAAAACGGGGTGATGGCGTTTTTTATAAAATCTGTCGCTCCGTTTTGTCTTTAAGTGTTTTAATTGGCACAGTTAATGCTTTATGTTTAGCGAGGCAAAGCTTGCCGTTACCAACTGGGTAATGGCAAGCACAGCCGCAATGAACAGACTTAGGGATAACTGAATAGGAGTGGCGGATTATGGACAGAATGCTGTACATCGCCATGAGTGGCGCTAAAGAGACTTCGTTGTCGTTAGCCGCCAACTCAAACAACTTAGCCAATGCCAATACTACCGGATTTAAGGCCGATTTTAATCAGTTTCGTGCCATGCACGTTGCTGGACCAGGTCATGATAGCCGCGCTTATGCGCTATCAGAGCGTCCCGCCACCGATTTGTCGGCCGGTCCGATGAACTACACCGGTCGCGACATGGATGTTGCTGTGGCCAACGATGATTGGTTGGTCATTCAAACTCCGAAAGGTGATGAAGGACTGGTTAAAACGGCCAGTTTGCAAATCAAGCCTGACGGTTCTTTGGTGGATATTCATGGCAACCCTATGTTGGGTGCTGATGGTCCTATCGTTATCCCACCCTCAGAAAAAGTCGATATTGGTGTCGATGGTACTATTTCGATTGTGCCGCTCGGTCAGCCGATGCAGAATTTAGAGATTGTCGGTCAGTTACGTATTGTTCGCCCTAACGATACCTCACCCAAACAAATGGAAAAAGGCCTAGATGGCTACATGCGCTCGAAAGCGGGTGTCACGCCTCAGCTTGACGGTCGTTTGATGAGCGGTGTGTTAGAAGCCAGTAACGTCAATACCGTGCAGTCTTTGGTGGATATGATTTCTCTGCAACGTAAGTACGAAATGCAGGTGAAAATGATGAACACCAGCAATAAAAATGAAGAAAAAAACAATCAGTTGTTATCGTTAAGATAAGGGTAGGGTAGAAACATGAACAGAGCATTATACGTCGCCAAAACTGGCTTAGAAGCGCAAAACACACGCTTGGCCACCATTTCGAATAACTTAGCCAATGCCAACACCACCGGTTATAAACAAGGTCGTGCTGAATTTGAAGATTTGATTTATCAGAACGTGCGTCAGCCCGGTGGTTACACCAATCAACAAACGACGCTGCCTTCCGGCTTGCAGTTAGGGGTGGGTACGAAAGTGGTGGCCATTCAAAAAATGCACACCCAAGGTAGCTTGCAAAATACCGGCAATGAGTTGGATGTTGCCCTACAAGGCAAGGGGTTTTTTCAAATTCAACAAGTCGATGGCACCATTGCTTACACGCGTGACGGTTCGTTTCAATTGAATCAGAATGGGGATATGGTCACATCAGGCGGTTTGTTGGTGCAGCCACAGATTACCGTTCCACCCAATGCTACTGGTGTCACCATTGGTACAGATGGTACCGTTTCAGCCACCATTCCCGGTCAGGCGGAGCCGCAACAGTTGGGTCAGTTAGAAATCGCTACCTTCATTAACCCGGCCGGTTTGAACGCTAAGGGCGATAACCTATTCACCGAAACCATTGCCAGTGGTGTGCCGGTAGTAGGTGTTGCCGGTGTAGATGGTGTCGGTACGATTATTCAGTCTTTCCTAGAAGCTTCTAACGTGAATACCGTGGAAGAACTGATTGGTATGATCGAAGCACAACGGACTTATGAAATGAATGCTAAAGCGATTAAAGCCGCTGATGGCATGATGCAATATCTGAATAATAACGTTTAAGATGAGTTAGGGTGAAGGCAATGAAAACACAATTAATTCTCGCGCTAACGGCTGTTGGTTTTTTGACGGCTTGTTCTAACACGCCACAACGCATGGGTAAGTTCGAATATGAGCCAGCTTATCCGACCAATATCCCGCAAGCCGAAACAGCGCGTAATGGTTCTTTGTATCAACCCGGTGCAATGGATTTGTTTAATGACAGTAAAGCGCGACGTATCGGCGATATTATTACCGTCAACTTGCAAGAAAAAATGAATGCGCAGAAAAAAGCCGCAGCGAATGAGAAGAAAACCAATGCCACTTCCATGGGTGCTCCCACTATTTTAGGAGGGACGGTGGGGGCAGCAGCTGGTGGTATCAATTTCTTAGGCGATACTTCATTTGATTCCTCGCATCAGTTTAAGGGGCAAGGTGATGCTTCGCAGAGTAACAGCTTAACGGGTAACATTAGTGTGACGGTGGTTGAAGTGATTCCGAATGGCAACCTAGTGGTGCGTGGTGAGAAATGGGTCACCATTAACCAAGGTGAAGAGGTGATTCGTTTTGCCGGTATTATTCGCCCTGCGGATGTGGGTCCTGATAACAGCATCCCTTCCACTAAGGTAGCCGACGCTCGCATCATTTACAGTGGCGACGGCTTAGTGAATGAAGCAACGCAAAAAGGGTGGTTGGCACGGTTCTTTAGTAACTATTGGCCTTGGTAAACCTATTACGCTCACATCTGGCGTTGTTGCTTAACAAAAAATAGCTTGATAACGGCAAAACACACAAGCAGTTGAACACAAAATAATAACCCCTAGCGCCTTAGTTTTGCTAAGGCGCTTTTTGTTTTTCTGTCATTGGCATATCCTTTGCTTTGCAGTAAGTGTAGAATAAAAAGACACTTGGGAGCATCAAATGAAACGGATCATCTTAGCAGGCTTAGTCGCCTTAATGAGTGTTCAAACAGTGATGGCAGAACGCATTAAAGACCTAGCACAGGTACAAGGGGTGCGCAGTAACCAACTGATTGGTTATGGTTTGGTGGTTGGCTTAAATGGTACGGGCGATAAAAACCCATTCACCGATCAAAGCTTAAAATCAATGTTGACGCGTTTTGGCATTAATATGCCCACCGACGTTAAGCCTAACTCTAAAAACATCGCCGCCGTGGCGGTTCATGCCGACCTGCCGCCTTTTGTGAAGCCAGGTCAAACGATTGATGTCACCGTTTCTTCGCTGGGTAATGCCAAATCGCTAGCGGGTGGTTCGTTGCTATTAACGCCGTTACGTGGTTTGGACGGTAATGTTTATGCCATGGCACAAGGCTCACTGGTAGTAGGTGGACTTGATGCCTCCGGTAAGGACGGCTCCAAAATTACCATTAACTATCCTGGTGGTGGTCATGTTCCTAATGGTGCCATTGTTGAAAAAGGAGTGGATGCCGGTTTCGATGTCGGTAACACCATCACGCTGAATTTGCGCCAAGGCGATTTCACCACCGCTAAATTGATGGTCGATGCCATTAACCAAAAGTTTGGTGCCGATACGGCTCGCGCCCTAGACGCTCAGTCGGTTGAGGTGATGGCACCTCGTATGGCTTCTCACAAAGTGGCTTATTTGTCGGAAATTGAAAATATTGAAATTAAACCCGCAGAGTCGGCAGCTAAGGTGATTGTCAATGCTCGTACCGGCACGGTGGTGATTGGTCAAAATGTGCGAATTGGAGCGGCTGCTGTGGCACATGGTAATTTGAGTGTCTCGGTGGGGGAAAATAGCAATGTGTCTCAGCCTAACCCCTTTGCCAACGGGCAAACAGCGGTCACGCCTGCTTCTAATGTGGCGGTTAATCAAGAACCCGCACGCATGTTCAAGTTCGACAGTGGCGTGTCATTAGATGAGTTGGTGAAAACCGTTAACAAAATTGGCGCTTCTCCTTCCGATTTGGTGGCGATTTTGGAAGCCTTAAAAGCGTCTGGTGCATTGAAAGCAGAATTGTTGGTGATTTAATCATGAGCCAAGTCAGTAATATTCAGGTTGCCAACGATGTTGGAGCGGTTAATGGGCTGCGTCGTGTTGCCCAGCAAGATAAAACCGAAGCGCTAAAAGCAGTCGCAAAACAGTTTGAAGCAATTATGATGCAACAATTGTTGAAAAGCTCTCGCGAAACTTCATGGGATGATGGTTTCGGCGAGGATGTGCCTGGTGTTGGCTCTATGGATACCTACCGAGAGTGGCGAGATGATCAGCTGGCACAAACACTTTCTGCTAAAGGTTCAATGGGTTTTGCCGATATGTTGGTAAAACAATTATCTCCCGCAATTAATAATAACGCTCAGTATGGTATCGCTAGTGATTTAAAAGATGAGGGCGTTGTGAATAAACCGATTGCGCGTACTCATTCGAGTACCAGCAATATGGGCGGTTGGTGGAAAGTACCGGCCGCGGATATTCCAGAAGTGCCAAAGTCAACTTCGGAAGTAGGCTTGCCCTCAACCGAAGAAACCTTATTGTTGCGTAACCTGTTGCAGGGAAGAATAACCGCCAAGTCCGAACAGGGCTGATAGGGGAAGGATGAAAAAACATGGCTGATTTATTACTGACCGCCAGCTCTGGTCTGAGAGGCTTTCAACAGGCGCTTAATGTTACGGGGCATAATATTGCTAACGTTAATACTGAAGGCTACAATCGCCAGCGTTTGGAAATTAATGCTGGCACACCTCAATTATCGGCTGGTGGGTATGTGGGTACTGGTGCTCGTAGTGTTAGTATCAATCGTGTTTATCAAGATTACCTGTCGAACCAACTCAACAACAGCCATACCGCGATAAACAAATACAATAACATCGACGTTTATTCAACTCAGCTCAATGGTACTTTGGGTGATCCTGAAGTCGGTATTAGTGCAAGTATGCAATCTGTTTTCAAAGCATGGAATACCATGTCTAATGATCCAACAAACAGTACCTCTCCGCGGTTTTTGCTGGATTCTCAAGCGCAAATGGCTATGCAGGTTGAAAATTATGATAGCCTGCGTAATGATCTAAATGACCAAATAAATGGACAGTTAACCTCTTCCGCATCGCAGATTAATCGCATTACCAGCGAATTGGTGTTTTTGAACGAATCCTTAGGTACGTTAAACCGACGCTCTGAATTGCCTGCTAACGACTTACTCGACAAACGCGATCAGTTGGTAAAAGAATTAAATCAATACATGGACACCAAAGTCTTTCAAAACGACGATGGCACCATTGATGTCTATTCTTCAGACGGTAAAGTGCCCCTCATTACCGACAACCGTGCCATTCCGGTTTACACCAAAGAAAGTCCTTTCGAGAAGTTTGATGCTGTTAATGGTGCTCCCATTAAAAATCAGCAGTTAGATCTTTACATCCAGATGCCAGGCACGGGTCGAGAAACCGTGATTAGTAACAACATTACTGGTGGTGAGATGGGCGGTGCTTTAGCTTTTCGAAATGATCAATTAATGCGCGCGGAAGATGAGTTAGGTTTGTCTGTAGCCGGTATGGCGATTGCCATGAACGCACAGCATCGCCAGGGGTTCGATGCGTCTGGTGTGCGTGGTACTGATTTGTTTGGGTTAAACGGGCAGCCGGCTTCTTTAATGCTGAATGCCAGTAGTTATGCCGCTACCACTAATACTGGTAGTCAAAGCATTGCTACTGCACCCAGTGTGGCAGGTGTTAAACCAGCCTTTGACTTTGCTTACAAGTTAACCTATAACGGCTTACCAGCCGACACCTATGACATTACCGATGCTTATTCGAATGCCACCATTTCATCGGGTGTCACTTCTGCGGCTCTTGCGAGCGGGCTAACGAACTTTAATGGATCTGGAGTGACTATTACCACGGGTGCGGGAACGCCAGCCAAGGGCGATAGTTTTCAGGTTTACACCACCAGTGATTTCCATAAAGGTATAGAACAAACTGCTTACAAAGACACGCGAAACGGTGGTAGCTTAACCAATAACGACATTACCATTAATTTAAACAAGCAAGGTTTGACTAGCAACCCAACCGATTTAAGTAACCCAGCTGACTATGCTCAGGTGCAAAAACAGTTGGCCTTATTGCAGCCCAGAACCTATTCTTTGGGCTTCGATGGTAGTTTTTACTCAATCAGCGATAAGCGTACGGGTCAGGTGATACCCTTAGAAACCACCAGCACTGCTGGTGTGACCACACTCAGGTTTGAAGGCTTGCAGGTCGATATTGACCAAACAACGCGTCAAATGAAACCGGGCGATCAGTTTGAGTTTCGCTTTTTAGATGATGCTGTGTCGCAATTTTCCAACACTCAATTAGCGCCCGAGCAGGTTGCTTATCGTGGTGCAGACAGCAGCAATAAGCCCTTGGCCATTGGTAACAACGTTAATGCGGCCAATATCGCTAGCTTGCAAGACAAGAAAATTCTGACGGGAAATCAAAATACCTTTAAGTCGGCTTTTTCGGTGATGGTGGGTAACGTCGGAACCTACCACAGAACCAATGAAGTGAGTATGGACACGCAAAAAGCGGTTGACGGACAGTTAACGCAATTGAAAGACAGTATGTCGGGTGTCAATTTGGACGAAGAAGCGGCAAATATGTTGCGCTTCCTGCAGGCCTATCAGGCGGCAGCGCAAATTATGCAAGCGTCACAAAAAATGTTCGATGCCATTATTGGCGCTCTTTAAGCTTAGGAGGTGAATGATGCGTATTTCAACCCCACAAATTAATTACAATGGTATTGAAGGTTTTCGTAAACATACGGAAGATCTGTATAAAATTCAGGAAAAATTATCTAGCGCTCAGCGCGTGAACCGTCCGGGTGATGATCCTGTAGCGGCGGCGCGTATTTATGTGTTAGACAAGTCGGTTAAACAGCTCGATCAATTTAACGCCAATGGTCTGTATGCGCAGAGTAAGTTAGAGTTAGAAGATACGGCGTTAACCAACTTTACCGATGTGATGCAACGCATTCGTGAACTGAGTATTTATGGTATGAACGACACACAAAATGTGAATGGTCGCCAAGCCATTGCTGCTGAGATGCGCGGTTTGCTAGAAAACCTAAAAGCCTTAGCCAATACCCAAGACAGTAATGGCGAGTATATTTTTTCAGGCGATAAATCAACCACGCCTGCCTATCAAGCGGTTACAGCAGCAAATGTAGAAAGTTTAAGTACCGGAATTCCAGCTGTGGCAGGACCTGTGACTACGGGGATTGTGTCACCAGCATTACAGACAACAGCAGAGCCAATAGCTTACTTCACCAAAATAGCCGCGGCAGGAACAGCTGTTCAAGTTAGGGCTATTGATGGTAGTACCGTTAATAGCGTGACTACATCGGCTAACCAAATTGTCGATAATTTTAATGGCAAACTCTACACTCTTAACGCGACCACTCAAGCCTACGAAGACGCTCAAGGTGAGCCTTTATTCGCCTATACGGGAGCACACTCAGGAGCCAGGTTTGTGCAGGTTTCGCCTGATAATGACCATGTAGACAATGGCAACGATATGGGGGATGCTTCTAGGGTACGTGTGTCGGACATGGGCGCGCGGGTTTTTGGTTATTATGATAAAACCTCATCGACACCCTGGAAACCTGCTTATGATGTAGATAAAAACCCACAGATGAATTACAACATTTTCGATAGTATGCGCGAAATGATTAATCAGTTAGAAACCGGTCAGTCGGGTGCGGGTGCTGTTGCTGGCAATACTAAGCTAGATGATTATTTGGCAGAGATAGACACCTCGTTAGAGGCTATTCGCAATACACAAGCCGATGTGGGGACGCGCTTACAACGTATTGATATGCAAAACCAAATGAACGAGGATTTTAAGGTGGGTCTTAGTGAAACCTTGTCTAAGTTGCGCGATCAAGATTTGGTTTCCGGTATTGATAGTTATCAAAAAATCTTAACCAGTTTGCAGTTGTCACAGCAAACCTTTGCCAAATTAAGCGAAATGTCGCTCTTTAATTACATTCGTTAATTGAGGCGGTTTTAAAATGTCTTGGCAAGCTTGGTCGGTGGGCACACTAGTCTTAGCCTCTGCTGGGATTGCGAGCTTAGAAACCGAGCAGCTATTAACATTAGCTCATGGTGTGGCTAAAACAGAATGGGCATCAAGTACACCGGTTAAGGTTATATTACCGCTATCGCCGATCAGTTATGCTAAGGCTCAAACGGAAAAAGCACATCAAACTATTGGCCAACTCGATGATTTTGTTTGTGATGTCGAGCGACTGTGGGAGGGTGAGGCACAATTTTCCTCGCCCACACAGCTGGTGCAATACTCGGCCGACAAGCGCACGCGCTCATTAATCGACCTGAAAGAGGGTAAGCTGATTATTGAGCATCTGGCATCACCCGATGCCGAGCTGGTCATGCATCGAATTTTGACCAATGCATTGCTTACTCCAGACGATCCGCGCAAAGTCGATCTACTGTCAACGCAACCTGTTTCAGAAGATCATCATCCTTTTCTTTTTGGTCAATTGGTCGATAGCTTGGGTAAACCGATTGACACTTTGAGTAAAGCACAAACTTTCGCTGCTTGGGTGATTGTGCATAAATCGCAGACAGTACAAACGCCTTTTGGTATGGTGCAGCGCATTGAACTCGTCTTAGACGCTAATCACAAACAAGTCCGTGCGGCTCGTTTTGCCCATCATATTGAGGCAGCGGCTCGAGAGTTCGGCCTAGATGCTAATTTGCTCTATGCCATTATGGAAACAGAAAGTCACTTTAATCCCTTTGCTATTAGCCGAACTGGGGCGTTAGGCTTAATGCAAATTATGCCGGAGCGAGCAGGTCGCGATGCCATGCAGTTGTTAACTGGGGTTAATCGAGCGCCAACTCAAGCGGAACTAACCGATCCACAAACCAATATTCGACTTGGTGCGGCTTATGTCGCTTTGTTATCACAGCACTATCTTAAAGCCATAGCACACCCAAGAAGTCGAGAATACGCCGTGATTGCTGCTTACAATGGCGGTGCCAGTCGTGCCATGTCTGTTTTTGCATCCGATCAGTCGCAAGCACTCAGTAGCATCAATGCACTTCCCCCACAAATGGTGTATGATTCCCTTAAAAGACGTCATGCCAGCGCAGAGACGCGAGGCTACCTAGAGAAAGTTACCACAGCGAAGCGTCGCTATAGCAATAGGGTGTAAAATGTTTGACGGAAAATCAATTTTAATTACGGGCGGCACGGGTTCGTTCGGTAAAAAATATGTAAAAACACTGTTAGCCCATTATGCCCCCAAACGACTCATTATTTTTTCACGCGACGAGCTGAAGCAGTTCGAGATGCAGCAAGAATATAATCACCCTTGTATGCGGTATTTTTTGGGTGATGTGCGCGATAAAGACCGCTTGAAACAAGCGATGCGCGGGGTAGATTATGTCATTCATGCCGCAGCGTTAAAACAAGTTCCCGCTGCAGAATATAATCCGACTGAGTGTATTCGTACCAATATTCATGGTGCTGAAAATGTCATTCATGCTGCGCTAGAAAATGATGTTGAAAAAGTGATTGCCTTATCGACCGATAAAGCGGCCAATCCCATTAATTTATATGGTGCGACTAAGCTAGCCTCTGATAAGTTGTTTGTTGCCGCCAATAATATTGCTGGTGGTAGACGAACTTCATTTAGCGTCGTTCGCTATGGTAATGTGGTGGGTTCTCGTGGTTCAGTTGTGCCTTTTTTCGAAAAGCAAATGGCTGATGGCGTCGATGCCTTGCCCATTACCGATGTTCGCATGACGCGCTTTTGGATTTCATTACAACAAGGCGTTGATTTCGTATTGAAGAATTTTGTGCGTATGCAAGGCGGTGAAATTTTCGTACCCAAAATTCCTTCCATTCGTATTGTCGATTTGGCCGAAGCTATGGCGCCGGGTATGGCGATCAAAGAGGTGGGTATTCGACCCGGTGAAAAGTTGCACGAAATCATGTGTCCCGCTGATGACTCCCATTTGACCGTAGAATATCCCGACCATTATGTGCTACAGCCTACCATTAAATTTCACGGTGCAGACAGAAATTATCATCATAATGCGCTAGGAGAGGTGGGCGTGCCTGTGAAACAGGGTTTTGAGTATCATTCAGGAACCAATCCGCACTTTTTAACGCCCGATGAAATCCGCATTTTTAACGCTCAGGCCATGGCATGATTCCTTACGGTCGCCAATACATCGATCAAGCCGATATTGATGCGGTAACGTCGGTATTAAGTTCCGATTTCCTCACGCAGGGGCCAGCCGTTCCAGCTTTCGAGCAAGCTGTAGCAAAGTTGGTTGGTGCTAAGCATGGTGTTGCCATGAATAGCGCCACCTCGGCCTTGCACGTCGCTTGTTTGGCTTTGGGTTTGGGAAAGGGTGACACCCTTTGGACCACACCCAATACTTTTGTTGCCTCGGCCAATTGCGCCTTATACTGTGGTGCTTCGGTTGATTTTGTTGATATTGATCCTAATTCATTAAACCTAAGCATCGATGCCTTAGCTGGCAAATTGCTTAAATCTGAACAGACAGGGACGCTACCTAAAATCGTCGTTGCCGTTGATTTTGCGGGTCGTCCTTGCGACTGGCCAGCCTTGCGTTCCTTAGCAAACCAATATGGATTTTATCTTATCGACGACGCTTCACACGCCATTGGCGCCGATTATAAGGGTCAGCTTTTGGGCGGAGCGCCATGGGCAGATATCACCATTTTTAGCTTTCATCCGGTCAAAATCATTACCACGGCCGAAGGGGGTATGGCGCTGACGCATTCTGAAATCTGGGCTGATAAACTCAGGTTATTGCGCAGTCATGGTATCACGCGAGATGCGGCATGGTTAGAACAGCCCGATACCGGTCTTTGGTATTACGAACAACAAGCCTTGGGTTATAACTATCGCATGACCGATATTCAGGCCGCTCTAGGCTTGAGTCAGTTAACGCATCTAACAGAATGGATTGAGCGACGTCGAGAGTTAGCCCATCAGTATCAAACGCAGTTAGCAAATCTTCCGCTCATTTTGCCTGCTTTCGATACCTCGGCGCATTCGGCCTGGCATTTGTATGTGATTCAGCTAGATGCAGAAAAAACCAGCTTGTCTCGTCGCACTGTATTTGATGCGTTACGTGCTGCCAATATTGGTGTCAATGTGCATTATATTCCCGTTTATTGGCAACCTTATTATCGTCAACTGGGTTTTGAGCGAGGACTTTGCCCTAATGCAGAGGCCTATTATCAGCAAGCGATTTCCATTCCGCTCTATGCCGGTTTGACAGACGCAGACCAGTCCAGCGTAGTCAATAGTTTAACGGCTATCTTGAGTGTCTAATATGAACGTGACCTGTGTTTGGCAGTCCGAAAAACACAGCGCTTTTACTGATTTGATTTGTTTTGAACACAGTTGGTGGTGTGCTTTCCGTGAAGGCTCAACGCATATGTCACTGGATGGCACCATCCGAGTCATGACATCCGTGGATGCAAAAGATTGGCAAACTCAAGCGTTATTAACCTGGCAGGGTGGCGATTTACGTGATCCGAAGTTCTCAATACGTCCCGATGGCAGCTTATTATTAACAGCCGGTATGCGTTGGTCAACGCCCGTCAATACGCGAGAAATGCTTTATTCATTGGGCTTTTTATACCATGCCGAAACTCGAATATGGCAAGAACCGGTTATCGATGGTTTGGGCAAGGCGACTTGGCGTTGGGCGCCGACTTGGTATCAAAACACAGCCTATGCCGTTGGTTATGCGGGTCGAGATCGTCAGGGCTGTTTGTATCAATCCGATGATGGACTGCGCTGGCGCATACATCAAGCGCCATTTTTTCCCGATAGTCAGGTTTTCACCAATGAATCTTCGTTAGCATTTGACGGTGATCGAGCCTACAGTCTGACGCGTCGAGATGCGCAAGATGGCGCCAAGGGATTGCTGGGCTTTTCACAAGCCCCGTTTGAACAATGGCAATGGAAGCGACTGAATCGATCGCTAGGTGGGCAAAAATTGTTACGCTTATCCAATGGTGAATGGATTGCCGGCTTTCGACGACTTAATTACCGGAGATCAACGGCAAAAACCGTTATCCAAAAGCTAGACATCAACAAAGCAACTTTGACGCCTTGGCTGGAGCTACCCAGCGCAGGCGATTGCAGTTATGTCGGCATGGTCGAAAAAGATGGCAGCTTACACGTCAGTTACTATTCATCCCACGAAGGGGAACAAGCGCGCATCTACCTCGCTATTATCCCCTTAAAGACCAAAAAACGTAGTCGGAGATTTAGATGAAACTCTGTGTCATTCCCGCTCGTGGCGGCAGTAAACGTATTCCACGAAAAAATATTAAATCCTTTTTTAATCAGCCGATGTTGGCATATCCCATTCAAGCTGCGTTAAATAGTAGCCTATTCGATGCCGTGGTAGTGAGTACTGAAGATGAAGAAATTGCCGAAGTAGCAAAAAATTATGGTGCCTTAACCCTTGCTCGTCCAAGTCAATTAGCGGATGATTTTACACCGACTGTGCCTGTGATTGCTCATGCCATCCGGCAACTGGCTAATTCTGAGATTCAGCAAGTGTGTTGCATTTATCCCTGTACTCCCTTACTAACGTCGGAAACCTTGATTAAAGCGCATCATTTATTAATGGAAGTGGAGCAGCCTTATGTATTTCCAGTCGTTTCGTTTCCAGCTGCACCGCAATTAGCACTTAAACGCAGTCAATTGGGTAGTATGTCGCCACTATTTAATACAGCAGAGAATGTTCGTACTCAGGATTTAGAGCCAGCTTATTTCGATGCGGGTCAGTTTTACTGGGGTAGGGTGGATGCATGGCTTCAAGGATTGAATATTCATCAACACGGTTATGGTATGCCAATTGCTTCATCGGAGGCTGTTGATATTGATACCTTGGAAGATTGGCAATTAGCCGAGCTCTTCTATGGTGTATTGAGCGAAAAAGAGATGCTGCACGGGTTATAATACGAACATAAGCAAGGATTGCACGATGACCCGAAAAAAACTCCCCATTGGCATTCAGACCTTTTCTGAAATCCGACAAGATGATTTTTATTATGTCGATAAAACACCGCAGATTATTGACCTGATTAACACAGGTAAATCCTATTTTCTTTCACGTCCGCGTCGTTTCGGTAAGTCCTTACTGATTGATACCATTGCTGAGTTGTTTGAAGGCAATCAGACATTATTTCAGGGCTTGTATGCCGAACAGCATTGGGATTGGAGTAAAAAAGCACCTGTTATCCGATTCAGCTTTGGTGGTGGCCAGATTCACACTCGCCAAGAGCTAGATGAGCGTATCCTGTTTATGCTTCAGCAGGCGCAACAACACTTAAACATCGAGTGTGAGTTTGAGTGGAAAGACCATATCAGTAATTGTTTTAGCAGTTTAATTCGCCAAGCCCATGCTCAGTTGGGTCAAAAAGTGGTGGTGTTGGTTGACGAGTACGATAAGCCGATTCTCGACAACATCACCCATGCAAACATAGCCAGAGAAATGCGAGATGGCTTACGTAATCTGTATTCAGTAATCAAAGACAGCGACGCACACATTCAGTTTGCCATGCTCACAGGGGTGAGCAAGTTCAGTAAGGTCAGTTTGTTTTCAGGCATTAACCAGCTTAACGATATTACGATTGATGCTCGTTACAGTGCCATTTGTGGCTACACCGATGCCGATGTGGACACCATTTTCGCCCCAGAGTTGGTTGGTTTAGATAGAGAAGAAGTACGTTCTTGGTACAATGGTTACAACTGGACAGGAGAGTCGGTCTACAATCCTTTCGACTTATTACTCTTGTTTCAAAAACGCGAATTTAGGTCTTATTGGTTTGAAACCGGCACACCGACTTTTTTAGTCGATTTATTATCACAACGTCACAGTTTTATGCCTGATTTCTCTCAATATCTGACCAGCGAAGCCTTATTATCCAGTTTTGATGTCGATGATATTGCTACCGAAGCGCTGATGTTTCAAGCGGGCTATCTTACCATTCGTGCAGTGCAGCGTATGGGGGTTCAACAACGTTATATCATGGGTTATCCTAACCGAGAAGTAGAATCTAGCCTTAACGAAGTGATGTTGCGCCGTTACACAAATACCGCTAGTGTTGCCGTGCAACAGGGTTCTCGTTTGTATGAGTTATTGATGATAAATGACTTTAAGGGGTTAGAACAGCTTTTCACCGCCTTTTATGCCAGCATCCCCAACGATTGGTACCGCAACAATCCGATTGCTCAATTTGAAGGCTACTATGCCAGTGTATTTTACAGCTACTTTGCCAGTATTGGGTTAGACATACGTTTAGAAGATGTGACCAACCGTGGTCGCATAGACATGACGGTATTGTTTAACAATCATATTTATATCATCGAATTTAAAGTCGTTGAAACCGAGCCCGAAGGAAAGGCGATGGTGCAACTCAAAGCGCGTAACTACGCCGAGAAATACCAAGCTCATCAACAACCGATTCACTTAATGGGCGTCGAGTTTAGTAAAGAAGCCAAAGGAGTGGTGGGGTTTGAGGTGGAGCTTTGCAAACCTACGGGTTGCTAAAGCAGTTAGTGGTTTTTACGAAATAGGTTTAGATATATGCAGTATAAAACAGAACAAGAAGCCTTTTGGGCTGGGCAATTTGGTAATGACTATATTGCCCGTAATCAAAGCGAACAGCTATTAGCGAGTAACTTAGCATTATTTTCCAAAGCACTTAAATCTACCCGTGGAATTACAAGCATTTTGGAAATGGGCGCGAATATTGGTATGAATTTGCGTGCCTTATCGCCCCTGATGCCCAGTGCTCAACTTCATGCCATTGAAATTAATCCTCAGGCAGTGGAGCTATTGCGGTCTTTGCCTTTTGTTGATTCAATTTACGAAGGGTCCATTCTGAACTATGTGGTGGAACAGCAATTTGACTTGGTTTTTAGCAAGGGCGTGTTAATTCATTTAGCACCAGAAATGCTGCCAGAAGTCTACGATAAAATGGTTGAAGCCTCATCGCGTTATGTGCTGATTGCCGAGTATTACAATCCAAGCCCAGCTGAAATTCCCTATCGTGGTCATAGCAATAAAATGTTTAAGCGAGATTTTGCGGGTGAGTTGATGGATCGTCATCCTAATATGAAACTCATTGACTATGGCTTTCTCTACCGTCGCGATGTCAATTGGCCACAAGATGACATTACCTGGTTTTTAATGGAAAAACGCTAATGCGAATCGCCTTTCGTGTTGATGCTGCTTTAGCTATTGGCACAGGGCACGTCATGCGTTGTTTGACACTGGCGCATGAGTTGTGCGAGCAGGGCGCTGATTGTGTGTTTATTTGCCGTCAGCATCAAGGGCATTTGGCACAGCTCATTGAGCAAAAAGGCTTTGTTTGCAAGCTACTGTCCTTATTTGAAACCCCTTATTCACCTCAGCCAGACGATGTGGCACACGCTGCTTGGTTGGGGGCATCTTGGCAGCAAGATGCACAGCAAACGCTTGCACTATTAGCAGAGCCGGTTGATTGGTTAGTCGTTGACCATTATGCGATTGACGCTCGTTGGCAAGCATCCGTTAAAGCGGGTTATCAGCGTTTGCTCGTGATTGATGATTTGGCAGACAGAGAACACCTTGCAGATGTATTGTTAGATCAAACCTATGGTCGTCAAGTTGCTGATTATCAATCACTCGTGCCACAGCAGTGTCAACTGCTGTTAGGGTCAACCTATGCGCTGTTAAGACCAGAGTTTGCGCAATGGCGCGAGGCGAGCTTAAAGCGTAGAAAGCTTCAGACGAGTATTCAAAACATCTTGATCAGTATGGGTGGTGTCGATGCTCAAAATCATACCTCACAAATTTTAGTAGCGATCAATTCACTAAATTTACCCAAGCCTTTACATCTGACCGTTGTTCTGGGTTCAAACGCACCGCATTTGCAAAAGGTTCAAGCTTTAGCGAGCACACTGAATTATCCAACACGGGTATTAACCCGTGTTGACAATATGGCAGAACTGATGGCGAATGCGGATTTAGCCATTGGCGCTGCAGGGTCAACCACATGGGAGCGTGCGTGTCTGGGTTTGCCTAGCTTGTTATTCTGTTTAGCCGAAAACCAACGCCCCAGTATCGAAGCGGTGAGCAGTCAGGGTGCTGCTTGGTTTATGCGCGATATAAATCAGCTTGGCGCTGCGCTGACCCTGTTAACGAGCATGTCAGAAGTCTTAGCTCAAATGCAGAAGTTAGCCAGTCAGCTCACGCAGGGATTAGGGGCGGTAAAAGTAGCTCAAAAATTGCAGCAGAAACCATTAACCCTCATTCCCGTCTCTTTAGAAGATAGCCAAATGCTATTTGAGTGGCGTAATCATCCTGCTATTCGCTCAGTGAGTTTGCACCAAGATGCCTTGCAATTTGAAGCCCATCAACAGTGGCTAGCATCATCTTTGGATAATCCCAACCGTGTCATGTGGATGGCTTATTGTGGTGACAGTAAGATAGGTATGATTCGCTTTGATCGCTCGCACAAACTCAGTCGAGAAGCAGAAGTTTCACTTTATCTAGCCCCTAATCAACAAGGAAAGGGTTTGGGAAAACAGTTGTTAACGGCGGGTGAGCAAGCAATCCTAAGACAGTGGTCGAACATCGAACGAATTAAAGCGCAAGTGTTAGCGACCAATCAGGCATCCGTTAATTTGTTTACACATGCTCAGTATCAAGCAAATTTGGTCGCATTTCAAAAGCAGGTTAGTTATGAACCCTTTTATTCACATTAGCGGTCGGCCGATTGGTGCTGATTATGAACCCTATGTCATTGCCGAAATGTCGGCCAATCACAATGGCGATATGAGCAATGCTTTTAAGATCATTGAGATGGCGAAAGCATCAGGAGCTGATGCGGTCAAACTGCAAACCTACAAGCCAGATACCATTACATTAGACATGACAACCTCAGATTTTATGATTGAAGGCGGTTTGTGGGGCGGACAAAGTTTGTATCAACTCTATGAAAGTGCCTATATGCCTTGGGAATGGCATAAACCCTTATTTGATTATGCACGAGAAGTGGGCATCACCATTTTTAGTTCGCCATTCGATTCGACCGCGGTCGATTTGCTTGAAGACTTAAATGCACCGGCTTATAAAATTGCCAGTTTTGAAGCCGTCGATTTGCCACTCATTCGTTATGTCGCCAGTACCAAAAAACCAATGATTATCTCTACGGGCATGGCAGATGCGGAAGAGATACAAGAAGCCGTCGATGCTGCTAGAAGCGCAGGGTGCGAACAGCTTGTGTTGCTGCACTGCGTTAGTGGTTATCCTGCCCCCAGTGATGATTACAACTTACACACCATCACCGATATGCAGCAGCGGTTTGCTGTTCCCGTTGGTTTGTCGGATCATACCTTAGATAACACCACGGCAATCGCCAGCGTTGCCTTAGGGGCTTGTGTCATTGAAAAGCACGTTACCCTAGATCGTTGCGGTGGTGGTCCCGATGACAGTTTTTCATTAGAACCCGCGGAGCTAAAAGCTTTGTGCGATGGCACGAAAACAGCTTGGCGCGCCTTAGGTCAGGTTAATTACGCCCGTAAGTCGAGCGAACAGGCCAATGTTAAATTTCGTCGCTCTTTGTATGTGGTTAAGCCATTGCAAGCGGGAGAGATGATTACTCCAGAACATATTAAAAGTGTTCGCCCCGGTTATGGGTTGGCACCTAAGTATTGGGATGATGTTCTGGGTAAAGTGGTTGTTAGAGATGTTTTTCCTGGGGAAGCATTAAGTTGGGATATGTTTGTTGAGTTGCACCTACCAGAGTAAAACAATTCGAGACAGGAAGCCTAAATTAGATTTTAACAATACGACTAGCTGCATTAAGCAGCTAGACGATCGATTTGTTCTTTGCGCATACGACGATATTCTTCGGGCATTTCATCCCAGCCACTCTTGATGGTACGTAACAACTCTGCGGTTTCTTCCAGCATGTCGGGCGAGTTGTGGCGACTCGCTTTGTAAACCTGTTCAATCATAAAACCATACAAGGCTTCAAGATTACTCGCCACGTCACCGCCTTTTTCTAAATCTAACCCAGCACGTAAGGACGATAAAATATCAATCACACGGTTAGTCAATCTGGCCTTGGCTTCGAAATCTTTGCGCATCATCGCACCTTTTGCCTGTGCTATGCGGTCTAAAGCACCTTCGTACAACATTTGCACTAAGCGGTGAGGGGTGGCACTTTCAACGGCGGTTTGTACGTTTGTATTGGTGTATTGTTGTAAAAAACGTTGACGGGTCATTGCGTGCATCTTGATTACTCCTAGTAAGAATATGTTCTTTCTTGTTAGGGTTATCGGACGATGGCAGTTTTTCTTTAGCGTTAAAGTTGGCGGGTGAGTGAGTAAGTGCATAACATGAGTGCCTCACCTTGTGGTCTATCTTGCTTCATGGTTAAATGAACACGTCTGAATAGTTTTAACCTCAACCAGATTCGGACACTCTATTTTATGACCGGCGCACGCATTGCTAACTTAAGTAATTTAGCGTCCATCTAAAAGGTAAACGCAAACTTATGCAACAACTTACATGGAAAACATCACCATTTGGCGAAGCCTACATTGATGAGATTAATAAAGACGTTTTTGAACATCATTACGCAAAAGACATCTTTAATCGTTACTTACCCAAAGATTTCAGCAAAAAAAACTTCATAACGATAGTGGCTGGCAGCGATAGTGGCTTACTACTTTCTTATTTGAATGAGCTTGCAGAAGACTTGCACAGTTATTTCATTTGTGTCGAATTACCCGAAGTGGTAGAAGCGATTAAACAACAAGGTTGGCAAGACTCCGATCAAGTTAGACTGGTAGACAGTAACTTTACTTTAGGCAGCATTGCTACTGAGGAGCAATTCGGCGCTTTTTTTCTAAGACAAGCCATTCAGGTATTGCCTTCTATTTCCGTGATCGACAAGCATCCCGAATATCATCAACTTTGGGAAGACACACGCCAGAGTTTCACAGCCGCGACCATTGCTTTTAACACGGCGCATTCAGCTCAGTTCATTGATCGCCACCTAACCAATATGACTGAGCTCTTGTTCCCGATTAGCCAATTTGAACAGGCACTAAAGGGTAAAACAGCCGTTTTACTAGGTGGTGGTCCTTCGGTTTCATTGTTACTAGATTGGGTTAAAAGACATCGGGATAAGATTGTCGTTTTTGCAGCCAATCGACTGAGTGCGCGTTTAGCTAAGGAAGGCATTGCTCCCGATTTTTTTGTAGCAGTAGATCCACAACCCGCCCTATTAGACTATTGTAAGGAGATGTTTGCTTTTGCTGATCGTAGCATCTTGCTTTGTGCATCTGCTGTTTCATCCAACGTATTGTTACAGTGGTCGGGAAAAATTATTTATGCCGACGAAGCGACACCTTTCGATGATTATGTCTCTGAAGAAGAACAAACACTTAATTTATCAACTACGGGCCCAACCGTCATGAATTTTGCCTTGCAGAGCGCATGGTTTATGGGGTGTCGAGAGATTGTTATGGCGGGTGTCGATTTATGTTATAGCCCCGATGGACACTCTCATGAAAGTAGTAGCCTAGAGGCACAGTTGGGTAAGTTTCTCAAAGCCGGTGGTGCTAAAGTCAAAACCTATTTAGGCGATATGGCCAATACCGATCCGCAAATGGCCTTGGCACTAGAAACACTGAGTAAACAAGCCGATTATTACCACACCATCACACCCGAAATAAGGCTTTATCAAGTCAACCCTAACGCAGCCTATGTAGAAAAAGTGAGTTTGTGTGAGGTTACTCATCTGCCTATTCCCGATACGCTTGCCACAGAGACAATCAACCGTCTTTCGCAACAAGTGACTTGGCAATCAGACATGGCAATTAACTGGCTAAACAAACTACATCAACAAGTTGAAAAACGCCTTAAATTATACGAACGATTATTAAAACCAATAGCGTCGGTATTGGCTCAGGTGCGCGTACTGACACAGTTGTCACCACCTGAAATTGTTCGTTTAAGCAGACAAATTACCCGTGTTAAAAACCGTTTTGAGAGTAGCTTGGGTGATGAGCGATTTTTGCTGTTTGACTATACCTATGTGGATTACGTTAAGGTAATTGCCCCTATGGAATCTGAGCAAGAGCAAAGTCTGGCAGAAATTCAACAAGTGTTTACCGACTTTTTTAAGGCGGCTTATCGCTCTTTGTTAACCTTTAGTACGCGTTTGCGTGAGGTGGAACAGCGTATTGCCTTGAGAATTAAAGAAGCACATGGTGAATTAGACCAAACAATGCTGGACCAGTGGTTGGCACTGAACGAACCAGGAAGGGGACAAGTATGGCAAGCGCACAATCTGCAAATAGAAAAAACAGCAGAACAGCGTTTGCTATTAGAACAAGCGCAACAGGCTTTTATCGAATTATTAACCTACAAAGCGCCGAGCTTCAAAGATAAGTTCACCGACAGAACCTTTAGAATGACTTCATTATGGCAACAAGTGGAAGGGGCTTTACAACACAAGGATTCTGAGCGGTTAATAACCTTATCTGAACATCTGCTGTTGCAACAAGATGACGATGAAATGATGCAGTTGGGACACTATGCCTCGATAGCAAGCGACTATTTATTGCAACACTGGACTTCAGTCATTAAGAAAGCTCCAACAATAGCATTGAACAGACTCATTTTGCCTAAGCACAAACTGCTAACAGAGGCTTATCTGTCATTGGGCGAGCTGAACAATGCTCTAGAGAGCTTGGAAGTCATGTGTCGATATAGCAATGATTATTTTATTGTTTATGCACAATTGGCTAGTTTAATGGAGCTGTGGGAGGTGGCAGAATTTGCCTACCGAATCGCTGTACAAACCCATCTAGAAGACGAGCTAACCAAGCAAAAAGCATTACATTGGGCGCAACAGCACCAACGTGAAAGCCTTATAGATTGGCTATCTGATTTGGTATGACGTCATTTTGAATGGTGATTAAAAAAAGTTTAGGTAAGTACTTTAGTTTTTTTTGAGTGTGTCGATAACCTGTTTGGGAAACAAAATTGATACTGAATTAAAAAAGATAAAAAATAAATTAAAGACTTTACCCAAGCGGTCGATAAAGACCTCGAAGGGAAAGAAAAATGCGAAGCTGAGTTAGCTAAGCATTAGCCTAAACATGAACAAGGAGAGTCATCATGGCAATGGTAATTAACACAAACGTCGGTTCACTTAACGCAACTCGTTTGTTAGATCAAAGTTCTCGTAGTCAAGCAACCAGCATGGAGCGTTTGACATCAGGTGTGCGTATCAACAACTCGAAAGATGATGCGGCAGGTCAGTCAGTCGTGACCAATATGACTAGCCAAGTTCGTGGCTTGGACATGGCGGTTCGTAATGCTAACGACGGTATGAGTATGATCCAGACTGCCGATGGTGCCTTGGATGAGCAAGTTAGTATGTTACAACGTATGCGTGAGTTAGCGGTTCAATCTATGAACGGCACTTACACAGCAACTCAACGTACAGCCATGCAGGCTGAAGTTTCTCAGTTGAATTCAGAGTTGGGGCGCATTTCTTCTACCACTAAATTTAACGGTACAAGTCTCTTAAATGCTACTAGTGTTGTCAACTTTCAAGTTGGTTGGGAGCGTGGTACGACGAACAAAATTGCGTTCAGTAAAGCCAACTTTGCCAGTATTACAGCAGGTGTAGCAACAGCAGCTTCTGCGAGTACCACTGTTGCTAACATTAGTGCTCGCTTGGGTTCTATTGAAGCTCAACGTGCTAAATGGGGTGCGGTTCAAAACCGTTTAGAGTACACCAACTCTAACTTGCAAAATGTGGCTGAAAACATCTCTGCGTCTCGCAGTCGTATTCAAGATACTGACTATGCGAAAGAAGCCGCTAACTTGGCGCGTTCACAAGTGTTGCAACAAGCGGGTATGAGTATGTTGTCGCAATCGAATGCCAATGGCCAAAACGTATTGTCTTTGTTAAGATAATTAGGTTTGGTAAGGTGATTGGAAAAGGCCGGATTGCTCTTTATAGTAGTCTGGCTTTTTCTGGTTGTGTCTTACAACCCTAAGGTTAAGGAGAATTGACATGGCAATAGATAGCTTACCCCTAAACCCAGCCAGTTTGGTTAAACCGATGAGTGCCGGTGGTTTGAGTAGCGCTGCCATGGCTGATCGTTCCAGTGTGGCACTTGGTGCATCGGAAAGAGCAGAGGTTACCGCGCCGGCTGATACGAATTTAGTGTCAATACCCGTTTTGAAACAAGGCAAACCTCAAGAGCAACAGCCTTTAGATGAAAGTTCTGTTCAGCGCATGAATGAATCTTTACAAAAAGCGGGTAGCAATATTCTATTCGAACCCGATGAAGATTCTGGCAAAATGCTTTTTTTAATGAAAGATGCCGAAACAGGCGAGACCATTCGTCAAATTCCGAATGAAGTGGTGCTTAAAATCAGTCAAGCAATTAATGAATTCTTGAGTCAGGCGCAGATAGACGGTAAGTCAGTTTCGAATACTAGCTTACCTGGTGCTGTATCTGGTTTGGTGACTAATTTAATGGCTTGATGGTTACCTTCAATAGGTTAATAATTGGGATTTTTATGTCAAAGCAACCCATTGTGTGGTTGCTTTTTTGTTTTTCTGGTTGTGAAATGTTAGTTTTGGCATACTAACTGCTTTATGATTTTCAGCGAAGTGCAAGCAATTGCATCGTAACCAATCATTAGTGGAGAGTGAATCATGGCAACAGTCATTAATACCAACGTCGGTTCAATTAATGCGGTGCGTTTGTTAGACCAAAGCGCGCGTAGTCAAGCAACCAGTATGGAGCGTTTAACCTCGGGTTTGCGCATTAACAATTCTAAAGACGATGCTGCTGGGCAAGCGGTCGTCACTAACATGACCAGCCAAATTCGCGGCTTAGACATGGCCGTGCGCAATGCCAACGACGGCATGAGCCTAGTGCAAACCGCCGACGGCGCCATGGACGAACAGGTCAACATGTTGCAACGTATGCGTGAATTGGCCATTCAGTCGATGAACGGCACCTACACACCAACGCAACGCAATGCGATGAACGCAGAAGTCACTCAGTTAAATAGCGAGCTAACGCGTATTGCCAATACGGTTAAATTTAATGGCACAGCGTTAATTGATGGTACGGCTACTAACCTGAGTTTTCAGGTAGGATGGGAGCGTGGTTCACCCAATAAAATTCGTTTCAGTTCACCCGCCTTTAGAAGTATTGCGGCTCTGACAGTGTCAACAGCCGCAGGGGCGTCTAACGCAGTCAGTTTAATTAGTAACCGTTTACGCTCGATTGAATCTCAACGCGCTAAATGGGGTGCTTTGCAGAACCGTTTAGAGTATACGGTTTCTAACTTGCAAAACGTACATGAAAATATTTCTGCTTCTCGTAGTCGTATTCAAGATACCGATTACGCTAAAGAAGCTGCCAACTTAGCGCGCACGCAAGTGTTGCAACAAGCGGGTATGAGTATGTTAACGCAGGCCAATCAGTCAACGCAAAACGCTTTGAGTCTGTTACAGTAATTGATATTACGTCTCGCTAATGAAAAAATGGTCACTTGGTGGCCATTTTTCATCTTTTAGCCTTCATTTTTTGTTGCAAACGCCGATAACCCGATTAGAATAATAACTTAGTCGATGCTTGGGAGCGAAAAATCATGTCAACCATCAGCAGTTTACTGCCAACCACCACCAGTACATCTGGTGCTGCTAACGCCAAAGCCTTGCGCGATGCAGCGGCACAAAGTATCGTCAGCTCGTTAGGGCTGGGTCAGTTCGATGTTGCTAACATTTCTAAAGCCTTAGCCGAGGCAGATGTTGCCAGTAAACGGCAATATTTAACCGATAAACAAACACAGACGCAAAATAAGCTGGCTGGTTTTGATTTACTTAGTAACGCTTTAAATACCATCAAATCGAATATGGATAGTTTTAGAAGTACTTCAACGTTTAATTCGTTAACTGCAACCAGTTCTGACTCAACGGCCTTGGGTGTGTCTATATCCGGTCAAGCGACAGCGGGTAGTTATGAAGTGGTGGTGAATCAACGAGCACAGGCACAAACCTTGGCCTCTTTGGGTGTGGCTTCGCAATATACGAACATTGGTGAAGGTACTTTTAACCTAACCGTTGGTGGCTCAACTAAGGCGATTACCGTCGATAGTAGCAACAATACGTTAGAAGGCTTAAAGGGCGCTATTAATGGTGCTGGTCTGCCGGTGAATGCCTCTATTGTGAATGATGGCTCAGGTTATCGTCTGGTGTTGGCGTCGCAGCAAACGGGGGCAGCGAATAACATCAGTATTAGTACCACCGACAGCGACGGTAACGACACCGATGCAACGGGTTTGTCTCAATTCGCTTTCGGAGCCGGCACGAATAATATGGTGCAAACCATTGCCGCACAAGACGCTGCTTTTAGCGTTAATGGCTTATCGCTTACATCGGCAACCAATAATGTGAGTGGCGTCATCGATGGCGTGACCTTGAACTTGAATAAAGCTCAGGCGGGTGTTCCTGTTTCTGTATCCATTAATTCAGACACAGCCAGTGTGGTCGATCAGGTGCAGGGTTTTGTCGATGATATGAATGCCATGCGTGAAGTGATTAAGTATTTGGGTTCCTATACAAAAGACCCTGAAGATCCTACCAAAGGTTCTTTGCGTGGAGAGCAAGGTTTGCGTTCGTTAGAGAATAATTTGCGTAGTTTTATGCAATTTCGCTCTTCCGAAACAGGTGCCATTCAAACCATGGCAGATATTGGCATTAAAAGTAATTTAGATGGTACTTATTCACTTGATACGGCTCAGTTAACTTCTGCGCTGAGTAGTGACCCAGAAGCGGTGGGCAATTTGTTCTCTGCCAATATGGTCACTTCAGATAATCAAGTCACCTATAAGGGCTCTAGTGATAAAACCGTTGAGGGAACTTATGCGCTAACGGTGAATCAAGTCGCTAAACAAGCTTTGTACTTAGGCAATACAGCTACAGGTGCAGCGACTGATCCCATTACCATTACTGCAGGCGATAACACTTTCGTGTTGAATGTGGGTGGTACGGAAACCAACAGTCTTTCATTAGCTGCAGGCACTTACTCGCGTGATGAGTTGTCTCGATTGTTGCAAACCGCGATTAATAATGATGCTAACCTCAAAGCTAAGGGCGAAAGTGTGCAGGTGAGTTTCGACGCGACTAACAATCGCTTTCAACTAGCGACTGATAAGTTTGGTAGTGCCTCAACCATTAACTTTACCAGTTTAAGTGCTGGCTTATCTACCAACCTAGGCTTAGCCACAGGCACAGGTGCCACGGGTAGTTATGCCGGTCAGGACGTGGTCGGTGCTTTGGAAAAAGATGGTAATTTCTACAGTTTTGTCGGAGTGGGTCAAGATGTCAAAATTAACAGCTTTCTGACAGGAGCGCCGCGCGACTTAGAGTTTAGCGTCGCTGGTACGGCAACGGGTTCGCGAGGAGATGTGACTTTTCAGCGGGGTTTTGCCGCTCAGTTGACAAAATCCATTACCGACATGATGAACACGGAAAATGGGGCTATTGGTGCTTCTATCACTCAGTTGGGGAAACGTGATGCGGATTACACCGAAAAGTTAAAAGAGGTAGATGCTCGCTACGAGCGGGCGCTGGCGCGTTATACTCAGCAGTTTTCGATTGTGAACTCGACCATTTCAGGGCTTAACTCTTTACGCGACTCCTTGTCTTCTTCATTATCGACAGGCTCTGAATAATGAAATTGACGCAAAACTGGCTTAATTGGCTGATTGAAGCGGAAACATTGACCGCTGCTGAGCTGAATGGAGAAAACATCGATGCCTTTGCTGCCCAGGTAACTGACTGGCAGCAGAGGATTGAATCGCACTTGCCAGCACATCTTAATCTTGAGTCTGAGCGGAAAGCAGCCATGCAACTTCAAGCTTACAGCGACAAACTGGTGGCTAAACTAACGAAGTTACGTATTGGCTTGCAAGCCGAGCAGCAGCAACTGGTGAAACAAAAACAGGCTAGATCGGCTTACAATAAAGCACGGTAATAGCGGGGTTAAGCCACCCAACCTTTTTTACTGTCATTCTCTTTGCGCTCAGCTTGACTTTTGTCTTTAGCTAACTGCTTCTGTTCAAAAGCTTCGCATGACTTTCCGCTCGATTCAAATACGGATAGGGCGGGGCTGCAGGGTGATTTGAAGGCAAAAAAACGACAACCATGCGGACGACGCTCATCCCAAGTGACATAATAGTGCTGACATTGCGTACAATCAATTTTTAAGTGAGTCTCTGTCATAAGTGAATGCTGATGAGTTAAAATGAGCCAACATGAAAGAAACAAATTGACGAATTGAGGTAACATTATATGCGTATTGGCTTGTTTTATGGAACAGATACCGGAAACACAGAACGTGTGGCACAGCAAATTGCCGATGCTTTGGGTGGCGAAGTGACCTTGCATGATGTTGCTACGGCCAAACCGGCAGATTTTGCGCCCTATACGCACGTTATTTTAGGTCAACCTACCTGGTATTACGGCGAATTGCAAAGCCATTGGGAAGATTTCTGGCCGCAATTCCAAGCGGTCGATTTTAGTGGTAAAACCATTGCCTGCTTTGGTCTGGGTGACCAGCATGATTATTCAGAGTACTTCCTTGATGCGATGGGCTTAATGCACGATGTGGCTGTGTCTAAAGGGGCAAAAGCAGTGGGTTATTGGTCAACGGCTGGCTATGAGTTTGATGAGTCTAAAGCGCTGACTAAAGACGGTAAGCAATTTGTCGGGCTGGGAATCGACGAAGATCAGCAAGCCGAGTTGACCAGTGCGCGTATCGATAAATGGGTTGCACAAGTGAAACAAGAGTTTGGACTCTGAGGCTGTCTTATCCTAACTCAATCAAACTCAAGGCACATTAAAGGCAACTTAGGTTGCCTTTTTACATGATGGAAGAAACCATGTCATCAAACCTAACCCAAGTCATTCAATCGCACGATGCGGTATTGGTATTATTTGGCGCACCGACCTGTCGCGTGTGTGGCGATATTAAACCGCATTTATTTGAGGCAGTGCAGAAAGCCTATCCCGGTATGCAAACGGTCTATATTAACTGTAATGACGAGGTAAGCACTTGCGCCCAACGCGGGGTATTTAGCTTACCTGTTGTGCAGGTATATTTGCAGGGACAGAAGTTTGTCGAAAAAATGCGCGTGTTCAGTATTGCCGGACTCATCGACGAGTTGGCGCGCCCGATGCAATTGATGCTGGGAGATGAGGCATGAATTGGGTGACGCTGTTATTTTTAATCAGTGTGACTGCTTATGTTGCCATTGAGTGGTGGTTAAGCAGCACGCATCAGCGTTATATTATGCGTCATAAAGATCAGGTTCCGACTGAATTTGCGAGCGTGGTTTCGCTAGAGGCACATCAAAAAGCCGCCGATTACAGTGCCGCTAAGTTGTCGATGGGGCGTTGCGTGCTGTTATTTGATGTGGCACTGCTGCTTATTCTGTCCATCGGCGGTGGGTTTCAGCTGATTTATGATTTCTGGTTAACGACGAATTGGTTAAGTGGTACTGCGCTTGATGTGGCGTTTATGATGAGCGTCTTTGCTTTGCTCGCTTTGTTGCATCTCCCTTTTTCGCTGTACAGTACCTTTGTCACGGAAACGCAATTTGGTTTTAACAAAATGTCGCTTGCGATGTTTGCCAAAGACACGCTAAAGCAATGGTTAGTGATGTTGGCTATTGGTCTGCCGTTACTCTGGGGCATGATTGCCTTAATGAATGCTTGGATAGATGATCTCTGGTGGCTTTATGCGTGGGCAGGCTGGATGGGGTTTAATTTATTGTTGGTGTGGGCTTATCCCATTTGGATTGCTCCCATTTTTAATAAGTTCACTCCGTTAGCCGATGGTGAAATGAAAACACGTATTGAAGCGCTATTGCACAAAACTGGTTTTGATAGTGATGGCATTTTTGTCATGGACGGTTCGTCTCGCTCAGGGCATGGCAATGCTTATTTCACTGGTTTTGGTAAAAACAAGCGCATTGTTTTCTACGATACCTTATTAGAAAAGCTGAATGTCGATGAAGTCGAAGCAGTGTTAGCGCATGAGTTGGGTCATTTTAAGCATGGTCACATCAAACAACGTTTGGTTGAAGGGGCGTTGATGAGTTTGGCAGGCTTGGCTTTACTGGGTTGGTTAGTGCAATTACCTGAGTTTTATAGTGGCTTAGGTTTGACCACACAAACGCCGGTCATGGCGTTGCTGTTATTTCTCACCGTTGTGCCCAGCTTTTTCTTTTGGGTGAGCCCACTGATGGCGATTAAAAGCCGTCAACATGAATTTGAAGCCGATGCCTTTGCCGCACAGCATGCTTCGGCATCGGCGTTAATCAGTGCTTTGCTAGCCATGTATCGTGATAATGCCAGCACCTTGACGCCGCATCCTTGGTATTCTGCCTATCATGACAGTCACCCACCCGCTAAAATTCGCATTGATCATTTGAAAGCTCAGTGAAAGCTTAACAATAAGCCCCTTTAAAGGGGCTTAGTTGTATTAGGTTTTGATGGTGCTAATGGTCGGAAGCGTTAAGTGATGCTGTTCGGCTAAGGTTAACGCTCGTTGTAAACGAGCGGGTGCGCTACGCCCCATACAAGCATGATTGGGATCGCCATAGAAAGCGGCTTTTAAAGACTCCATTAGTTGCAAATGATCAAAGGTTTTCTGCGTCAGCGCTTCTTGTAGTGCCATAACGTCTGCGGCTACCGCTTGCATCAAGTGGGGGTGTTGCTCGACCAATTCGCTGGTTGTGCCGCCCACAGCCAGTCCAGCGATATTGCTGGTTTGAATATACAGGTTTTTCAGCGTCAATTCGTAAAGCAGTTCATCGTTATTAGTCAGAGTGCGTGCTGGTAAGCCCAGTTTGCTGTAAACAGCCATCACCAATTCCGCTAAGGGGCCATAAACGACCGAGGACATCACTACCTGATGCGTTTTGCCTGCTTTTTTCTCGAACCATACTGAAATGACGGTGGGATTGGTTAAGCCATGCTGCTGCCAATCGTTGGGGAGTAATTCATTTTGAATCAATACCAAGCGATCTTGCCAAATCACAGGAATGCGTGCCAACAAACTGGGTAAATCTTTTTCACCGACACAGACCCAAACGCTGGTTGGGGTGGGATAGGTCTCGGCCATTTGCGCTAAATCGTGTTGACGCAAAATGGGCACAACGGGCGAGCCTTGCATGAGGAGTCCCGTGGCAAAGGTTTTACCCAACTCACCCAGTCCGATGACGATATTAACAGCAGATTTCATGGTTTTTCCCTTGATGATGACGGTTTTAATAAATTTTAACCGATTCGCTATGTTTGTGCTCAAACAAGTCGTTATAATAACAACTTATGAAAAAACCATCTAAAGTCGCATTGCCCATGTCAGAAAATCCTGTCGAAACCTCACCAGTCATTCAACCAACGCCTGGTGCGGATATTGAGACGCACCTATCTCAAGACCCTGCTTTTCAACGCGAAGCTGAAAAGTATGATAATCCAGTTCCGAGCCGTGAATATATTCTTGCCATGTTAGAGACAGCCGGTAAGCCCATGTTTACCGATGAAATTCAGCAGGCGTTAGGCGTGGTCGATGATGAAGAGCGCCAGGAAGGCGTGCGTCGTCGCTTGAAAGCCATGGTACGCGATGGTCAGCTATTGCAAAACCGCAAGGGTGCTTTTGGTGTCGTTCAACGTATGGACTTAATTAAAGGTCGAATTCATGCGCACCCAGATGGCTTTGGCTTTTTAGTACCGGAAGCGGGTGGAGAAGATTTGTTCTTGCCGTTCCGCGAAATGCAACGCGTGATGCATGGTGACATTGTATTAGGTCATGTCATTGATGTTGATCATCGTGGTCGCCAAATTGCCGCCATTGTTGAAGTGGTAGAGCGTGCCCATCAGCAGGTCGTGGGTAAGTTGTTTTTTGAACATGGCTTGGCTTATGTGCGTTCGGAAAACAAACGCATTACGCAAGATGTGCTCATTCCGATTGATGCCATGTTGGGTGCACGCGAAGGCCAGTTGGTGGTTGCTGAAATCATTCACCCGCCGACGCCACGTTCTAGTGCGGTGGGTCACATCAAACAAATTTTGGGCGAAGTGCATGATCCAGGTTTAGAAATTGATGCGGCCATTCATGCCTACAACTTACCTAATGAATGGTCAGAAGCTCTATTGGCCGAAGTTGCTGCCTTGCCCGATACCGTCTTGGAATCCGATTTGGAAGGGCGCGAAGATATTCGTCATTTACCCTTGGTGACGATTGATGGCGATGATTCTAAAGACTTTGATGATGCGGTCTATGCCACCAAGCGTTCTGACGGTAGCTGGCGCTTGATTGTCGCTATTGCTGACGTGGCGCATTATGTCAAACCCGGTTCTGCATTAGATGAAGAAGCCATTAAGCGTGGTAATTCAGTCTATTTCCCGCAACGCGTTATTCCGATGTTGCCAGAAAAACTGTCCAACCACCTGTGTTCATTGAATCCTCAGGTAGATCGTCTGTGTATGGTGGCTGATTTGTCACTCAATGCCGATGGAAGCGTGCGTCGAAGCCGTTTCTATAATGGCGTGATGCACTCTCATGCACGTCTAACTTATAACACTGTCGCTAAAATTGTTGTTGACCAAGATGAAGCCTTGCGTGAAACACATAAGCCCCTGGTTAAACAGTTAGATCAGCTCTATGAGTTATACCATGCTCTACGTGCCTTGCGTGATGCGCGTGGCGCCATTGATTTTGATTCAGTGGAAACACGAATTGTCTTTGATGAAGATCGTAAAATTGACCGTATTGAACCGTTGCAACGTAATGATGCGCATAAACTCATTGAAGAGTGTATGCTCTTGGCCAATGAGTCGGTGGCGAAACACTTGTCCAAAGCTAAGCTGCCCACGCTCTATCGTTTGCATGAAGCACCGCCGGAAGAAAAACTGGCTGATTTGCATAAGTTTTTGGCCGACTTCCGCTTGCAACTCTGTGGTGGTGGCGAAACGCCAACCGCGATGGATTACACCCGTTTGATTGGCGAAATTCAAGAACATCCGAATAAAGAGTTGATCGAAACGGTATTGTTGCGTTCGATGGCGCAAGCCACTTACAGCCCGAAAGAGGGCGGTCACTTTGGTTTGGCTTACGAGCATTATCTGCATTTTACTTCGCCCATTCGTCGTTACCCCGACTTGATGGTGCACCGTGGCTTGAAGCACTTGATTGCCAAAGGCAAAAAAGCAGACTGGCCTTGGACAGAGGCAGCCTTAGAGCAACTGGGTAGCCAGTGTTCTTTAACCGAACGTCGTGCCGATGAAGCAGTACGTGATGCCACGAATTGGCTCAAATGTGAGTATTTATCGCACTTTGTCGGTGATACCTTCATGGGAGCAGTGACTTCAGTAGCCAGTTTTGGGCTGTTTGTCCAGCTTGACCACTTGTTTGTTGAAGGTATGGTACACGTTACCGAACTGGGTAATGAGTATTTCCATTACGATGCTTCTAAGCATATCATGATGGGTGAACGTACCGGTAAAGCTTACCGCTTGGGTGATCGCATTGCGGTACAAGTCGCAAAAGTGAATCTAGACGAGCGCAAAGTCGATTTTTCGTTACCAGGAGTTGAAAAAGCGCCTGAACGAGCCATGCAAGATCGTGGCGCGAAAAAACGTCGCCCCGCCGTTAAGCCTGCAGTAGAGCAAATGGAAGTGCAGGTGGATTCAATGCAAATGATCAAAGCCATCTTGCAAGAAGGTGAGGTGGCTGAGACTGCCACTGACGAAAAACCGAAAAAGAAACGTCGTCGTTACGTTAAAAAACGTCGTAAAGACTCATAATTATGAGTGTAGGACAGCCGCATCCAGGCTGGCATGCTGCCGAGGCCGCACTCACTAAGCACCCTGAATGGGTGCTTAAGCTTTGGTTGCTTCAAGGTCGAGAAGATCAGCGCGGCACTAAGTTGGCTGAACTCGCTCAGTCGCTGGGTATTCGCATTGAATATGTCTCTAAATCGGCATTAGACAAACAAGATCGTCATCATCAAGGCGTCATTGCTTGGATGAAAGAGCAAACCTTACCCTCAGATGCGGAATTGACGGATTTTTTAGACGCATTAAGTAAGCCCGATCCGTTACTCTTAGTGCTGGATGGCGTGCAAGACCCGCACAATTTAGGAGCTTGTTTACGCTCTGCTGATGCAGCAGGTGTGGATGCGGTCATTATTCCCAAGCATCATGCGGTGGGTTTAACGCCTACGGTCAGCAAAGTCGCTTGTGGGGCGGCCGAAGCTTTACCCCTTTTTCAAGTGAATAATTTGTCCAGAACCTTGGATCAGCTTAAAGCCCGAGGTATTTGGCTGAGCGGATTGGCTTTGGCTGATGGAGCTGTGTCGGTGTTTGATGCTGACTGGAGTGGTGCCGTAGCCATTATTATGGGCGCAGAAGACACCGGTATTCGTGCGTTAACGCAAAAACAGTGTGATCGTTTGGTCATTATCCCCATGCTTGGCACAGTGCAGAGTTTGAATGTCTCTGTCGCTACGGGCGTGGTGCTTTACACAGCGCTGCAGCAACGACTGAAGGGGATCCTCTAAAAAACCTCGCTTCGCTTATTTTTTTAGAGTCCCCAGTTTGTTTTTTGGCTGGTGGAAGGGTATTAATCAAGTAGTTACATGCAACTACAATACAACCCTTCTCCCAGAACCCCCAACCCTATAGGGTTTTAGAGATGCAAAAAAAGGTTAGTTTTACCGACTAAGCTAAAAAAATATTGCCTTGATCATCGATGGTAATTGGCACGGCTTTTAGGGATTGGTTATGGCAAGGTCCTGCCACACATAATCCATCGGAGACATTAAAGTAAGCATCATGCACCGAGCATTTGAGCGTCAAGGCGCGCGGATCAATTTCGACTTTATACATACTATCTAAGGGCACATTGGCGTGTGGGCAGTTATTCACATAAGCTCTGGCTGTATCTTTGTATTTCAAGACAATGACTGAATGTTTTAGGGTTTCGGGTTGCATCACGTTGCCCTTGTAAGCGTTTAAGCTATTTAGGTTGCCCAAGCGACTGCGATGGTCGTTACTAAACAGTTTCGTTAGTCCTTTCTGTTGAATTTTCTTTTCTGCCAGTCGCGTTGCTAGGGTGAGTGCTTCTTGTGTGCTGTGGCCGCGAACGAGAGCGTCGATAACGCCGGCATTAAAGGTGTCACCAGCACCTAGTGTGTCAACGATGGTTAAATCAGGTGTTGCTGCTTCAAAAAATACCTTTCCGTCAGCTGAAATGGCATAGGCCCCCTGACTACCCCAGCCGCAGAACATCTGAGCATGCGGGGATTGTTGATGCATTTGCTTTAAAAAAGTTTCGGCTTGGTCAAAGCCTAAGTGTTGTGCATAGGCTTGTGAGAAAAAGAGCACACTGGCTTGGGGTATTAATTCCGCTAACAAGGGACGATCTTTCTCTACTTCTAGCGAGATCGGTTGATGGGTGAGAAAGCATTTTGCTAGGTTCAACATGCCCATTAAGGCTTCGGTATTACGCGCTTCAAAATGTAGCCAGTCGTAAGATTCAAATTCCGTACGGGCAAAGTGCTCAAAATTCAGCTCCGGTAAGTCGCGAAAGTGATTGATGGTGCGAGAAGCAGAAGCTTGTGCAATCCAAACACTGGAAACGGGCGTTTTGCCTTGTCGGATATATTGTGCTGGCTCTGCATTAATCCCCTGTTGAGTCATTAAGTTGAGTAGTTGTTGCCCCATCAGGTCTTTGGTGTAGGTTCCCATCCAATCGGTTTGATGACCCATTTGCGTCAATACGGTCAGTGAATTCACCACATTACCGCCCAATTGCTCTGTCATAGAGATACAACGCGATTCACTGTTTTCTTGTGGGTAATGCTCCATGAGCACTACCTGGTCTATGACGGCATTGCCGATACCGAGAATTTTCGCCATTTTGAATTCTTTACCTAGTCTATTGATTTTGTAAATTTTACCGTATAACTCAGTTTGTCGGTATGGACGATTCATAAATAAAGCATGTGCATAAGTAAATTTTTTGGCTTCAGGTGCTTGACAAATGGGGGGCTTGGCTTAGGTGTGGTTTTATGAAGTGAGTGTGATTTATTTTCCATAACCGATTGAAATAATTATAAACTAATTTCAGTTGTGTTCTTTTTAAGTCACTAAGGTATTGATTTAATCAACCCTTAGCTTGTGCACAGCTTCTGTGGATAACTTTGTGGATGGCTTGGGTAAATGTCTGCTAAGGGTTTGTTTCAGCGCCTCTACTATGGTTGCTTAATTTTTAAGCAGTCAAAATCGGTGGTGTTTCAGGTCATTGCTTGTTAAAATGATTCAATAAACATTATCAATTCATACAGAATCTCCTATGTATCAACAATTTTTTGGTTTCAATACGTTACCGTTCAAAATCACGCCCGATGAGCGTGTTTTTTTTGCCGGTGCGCATCGCCAAGAAATGTTGGACGCCTTGTTATATGGTATCGAGCGTGGTGAAGGCATCATCACCGTAATCGGTGAGGTGGGAATCGGTAAGACAACCTTAGCGCGCGTGTTGTCTAACCGTTTCTCTGCCTATTTCTCGATCATCAGTATTTTTACCCCGAATGTATCCGCATTAGATATGTTACGCTTGATTGCGGAAGAAGCAGGCTTGAATCCGCCAGCAACCGCCGGAAAAGTGGAGCTAATGCAACTGATTCGCGCTTATTGTTTGCAGCTGCATCAACAAGGCAGGCGCTTCTTAATTCTGGTTGATGAAGCACAAACCATGCTGGTAGATACCATCGAAGAGTTGCGTTTGTTATCGAACATGCAGGTCGATGATGTCAAACTGGTGCAGGTGTTATTGTTTGGGCAAACTGAATTAGATCGGATGCTGAATTCACCCGAATTGCGTCAGGTCAAAGATCGCGTGGTGTTTCAAATTCACATCGAACCCTTTAGTCGCGATGAATTGGCTGAGTATTTGGCTTTCCGTTTACAACAAGCGGGTTACAAAGGGCAATACTTTTTCAGTAGTGCTGTGGTAGATGCGATTTATCGCAAAAGCCAAGGTTATGCCCGTGCGGTCAATCGCTTGGCGGATCAGGCGCTGATGTCGGCTTTTGCCGAGCAAACACACCAGGTAGAAGTGCGTCATGTTGAATCCTCCAATCAAGAGGCCATTCAACCCCTGGCAACAGAGGCACCTTCACCCTCTACTCAATATTCACAGGTATCAAAACCAGGTCGCTGGCTGTTAGTGGCAGCCCTTGTGCTGTTATTAGCGTCGGTTGTCGGCATGATGTTCCTGACACCTGGTGTGTTTCAGCAGTCGGCTGAAGGGGAGTTGGCAGCCGTTGCTGGCAGTACTCCTCCGGCTTCACCAACGGAAACCATCGTCACGCCGCCCCTTGATGCTTCGCCGAAACCGGCAACAGAGGGCAATACGACGGTTTCCGAAGCCGCAGAATTGGCATCAGCACCAGCGTCATCTGATGCGCCTATGCAGCAACCAAAAGATGTGGCTAGCGTCAGCACAGAGCTTGTTGCGAGTGAGTTTTGGTTGAAAGCAGGTAGCAATGATGCACAATGGCAAGCTATTCACCAGCAACAACTGCAGTTATTCAATGAGTTAGCGAATTCAGAAAAATATACCATTCAGTTAATGTCTAGCCCCTGGCGATTGCGTGAATTTTTTGTGCAAGAAGCAGCCGATTTGGTCAACAGACTTCCTAAAGCACCGGCTTTCTATTATGATTACTCAGCTACAAGCGATAGGCCACGTATCGCGGCGATTTACGGCGTTTACGATACAAAAGAAGCGGCTAAACAGGCATTGAAAGATTTGGCAGCGATGAATAAAGGGTATCGACCAGATATGATGAGTTTTAAACAGGTGGTTGCCTTGATGCAGTCATCTCAAGTGTTAATCAGTTCACCATGATGACGTCAGCAAAGATTGTCCTGAGCCTGAGCTCAATCATGGTGTTGTTTGGCTGCAGCGCTCCTGCCACCACCCAAATAACCGATCCTGCCAAAGGGCATTTGCGTCCATCGCCTGTGGCGCAAGCAGCGGAGGCCGCACCAATCCCCGCACTCAAAACAACAACGCCTTATTTACCTAAACCCAATCTGGCAGTTGCAGAGAGTCTGTACAGTTTATCGGTCATTCAAGCGCCTATTCGAGACGTACTATTCAAGCTGGCCCGAGATGCCAAGTTAGAACTGAATGTATTGGACGAGGTTTCGGGGCAGGTTACTCTGAATTTAATCGATCAGCCTTTGTCGGTCATTATTGAACGCTTAAATGAGCAAGCCAACATTCGCGCTAGTCTAAAAGGTAAATCCTTAACGGTTCAAGCCGATAGTGCTTATTGGGTCAATTATCCGATTGATTACGTCAATTTAGATCGGTTTAGTTCATCCTCGATTTTGTTAGCCAATGCCGTAGGCTCGACCAACAGAACCACAGCGGCCGTGACATTGGGTACGCCAAGCAACCAACCTCAACCTGCGACGTCGTTACAGGCAGGCTCTAATGTCGCTATCTTAAATCGTACCAAAAACGAAGTATGGAAGACCCTAGGTGATGGGGTCATGCGTATTTTACGTTCTCATTATCCCGAACTGGGTCAGCCCCTATTAGAAGGTCAGACAGCGCCAGCCAAACCAGCTTCTCAAAGTCAATCAGCGCAAACAACCCCGGATGCGCCAGCCACCCCTTCCACTGAAACGGCTAATGGTGCCTTGCCCCCTCCGACTGTTTTGCCACTGCCCGAGCAGTCCATGGGTGGCATGGCGGCTAAGCCCCAAGGACCTTATCCGGAAGGTGAAACCGTATCCAGCTATGTGACCCTGGCACGTGAAGCGGGTTTTATTGGTGTTTATACCACACGCAAAGCGCACGCAGAGGTGCAAAAATACATCGATAGCCTGATGAATGGCGCGCGCAAACAAGTGATGATTGAAGCGACGATTGTTGAAGTTGAGTTGAATGACGAAAACCAGTCAGGAATAAACTGGAGTTTCTTGTCTGGAGACGGCACTTTTTCCTTGAATCAAAATTACTCATCCAGTAGCGATATTGGGCAACGAGCTGGATTGACGACGTTAACAGGATCCTCTATTAACAAAGATTGGTCTTTGGGTTCGGCCTTGACGTTATTACAACGTTTTGGCAATTCTCAAGTGTTATCTAGTCCCAAAATTGTTGGAGTCAATAATCAACCAACAATCTTGAAGGTGGTGAAAAATTTAGTTTATTTCACCACCACTGTTACACCAGGTACGACTACTAATTCCGTTACCACTCCCGCTGTTTTTGCTACGACCCCGAATACGGTACCTGTTGGATTGGTGTTGAGCGTTTTACCTTCTGTGGATCAACATAATCAAATTACATTAGTCGTACGCCCGACTATTTCAAATTTGGTTCGTTATGTTGAAGATCCAAATCCTGAATTTAAAAAAGCAACTCTGACGGAAAAAGTGGTGAGTCTTGTGCCGGAAATTCAAGAGCGTGAGATGGAATCGGTATTGAAATTGAACGATGGTCAGGTAGCGATTTTGGGTGGGCTTATTAAAGATGAGGCTACAGGTGAGGACACTGGGGTACCGGGATTAGTCACCCAGCCAACATTGGGGTATTTATTTGGTCAAAAAAATCGAGTTAAAACGAAATCCGAACTGGTTATTTTCTTGCGTCCGACGCTGGTTAAGCGTCCCGATGTTGACTCGGGAGATTTTGCTCCCTTTCGCGAGCTACTCGATAAAAACACCTCGCCACTTGCGAAGCAGCAGTAGGGTGGGTAAATCGCAGTGAGTATCCTGTTAGAGGCGCTGAAACAAAAAAACAAACGTGAGCAAAGTCGTGTTGAACCAACGGCTCAGGTCAATCCGGTTGAGTCTGGCTTGCGTTCTGAGCCAAATATTGAACTCTCGCTCGCTAACAATACACCGCGTCAGGCAAGCACATCCGATGCTGAGCCTATGGATGATTTGCTCACTCAACTCGACATTAAAGCGCCTAAAGGTTTGAATTGGCAGCTTTCCGCAATGCCTAGGCACGATCAAACAGCCTCCCCAGATAAGTCAAACCTGCCAGAGCCGGTGAATGAAACGGCGCCGACCTTACCGCCCTTAACGCTCGATTTGATTTTACCCAAGTCGGGCGCAGAGTCGATTCAATCCACTCAATCAGAAGCTGCAAAAATCGAACAGCCGGTTAATTCAATCCCGCTTGAGCCTGAACCACAGCCCATACCTGTAGCTGATATGGCTGAAGCCTTGTCTATTTCAAGGGTAGAAAAGCCGGCAGAACCCACACCAACTGAGACGGTTGAATCAAAAGTTAATGCGCCTATTGAAACAGTCAACCAATCTAGTGCGGTGGTGGATGATGCAGATGACGCTAGCAACACGCCTAGTCGCAATGCGCAAACGAATACGAATAGCGCTGGACTCAAGCCAACGCCAGAATTGGTAGCGCCTATTACGGCAGTTAAATTGCCGGAAATTGATAAGACACCCTTCTCGGCACAACGTTTTTTGTCCTTTGCCCAACGTTTGAAACCGGCAGTTTCTAATGCGTCAGAAACCCTTCAGTCTGCTGCCTTGACTCCGTCCTCTCATCAGCCTTCAGCTTATCAGTATCGCAAGTCATTTGTCATTGTGGGTGGGGTGTTAGTCAGTCTGGGCGTGTTAAGCTACACAACACTGATGATTTGGGAAAGCCAGCAACAAGCGCACTTGCAAAATATGGCGCGTTATAAAAGTCAGAGCCTAACGGATTTTCCAGAAAAACCCCAGCTCACTCCTCCCGTTGCGCCTGTCGTTGCCGAGAACACACCCGCGTTATCTGACGTACCCAATCCACAGCCAGTTGAGACAGCCGAACCCAGTCAAACCGCCAAGACTACTCAAGCTCAACCCGTTGTTGAGGCGAAGCAGCCGCTGCTCAGGGTGAGTCCATCCAGTCAAAGTGATGCTGGTATCACTTCTATGCCGGTACTCGATACCACTCGCCGCACCCCTAAAACAGCCACATCCTGGTCAGATGAAACCCTAAAACTGCAACAAACACAACCCACAGCGGAGTGGTTGATGCTGGCTTATCAGGCTTGGCAGCAAGGAAATAGCGCGTTGGCCGAAAGTTATTATCGTCAAGTGCTGGAAAAACAACCGACGCAGAAGGACGCCTTAATGGGCATGCTTGCCATTGCTCAACTGGATGCGAGGCAACTGCCCTCAGCACGCGATTATGCCGACCAACTAATGCGTTTATACCCCACAGATGCTCAGGTGCGTTTGGCAACCGAGGGGATTGCTTCAACAGTTAACAATGAGCGTCTTTCGGAATCTGAATTAAAACAACGACAGCGCTACGATGGTCAATCGGCTGAGGCGAGCTTCCGATTGGGTCTGCTTTATGCTGAGCAGCAACGATGGTCAGAAGCTCAGTCAGCTTTTTTTGAAGCAGTGAAAACAGCACCAAGCAACAGTGCTTATCGCTTAAATTTGGCTGTGAGTTATGACCAGTTAGGGAAATACCGTTTGGCTGCGGACCACTATCAAACCTTGTTAGAGCAAAGGCCGAACAAATTGACGGAGCAGGAGTTGGCTATGGTTCGTCAGCGTGTTGATTACTTAATGCCTTTTGTATCACCAGAGCCTTAACCATGAACGAAGCAACCAGTGCGGTAAAACAACCCGTCCGTTTTGGTGAGTTGCTGATCCAAAAAGGATTAATCACAGAAGACGAGCTCAAAATTGCGCTGGTTGAACAGCGCAAGTCGGGCAGGAAACTCGGTGAAATCCTAGAATACATGGGTTTTCTCTCACGAGAGGCGCTCAGGGATACGGTTGGCCAATCGGTTGGCTTTTACACCATTTCCCTAGCCGGTATCTTACCCGACCCGCAGGCGTTGAGTATGATACAAGAGCCTTTCGCTCGCGCACATCAAATTATGCCGGTTGTCTATGAAGCCGAGCATAAGTTGCTCAAAGTGGCGCTACCCAATCCCGAAGATATCATCACCATCGATAAGTTACGTCGCCACCTGACCCAGCGCGATGTGCGTATTGAGTTCTTTGTTGCTTCTGAAAAAGAAATTTTAGAGGTGATTGATCAGTATTATGGTTATGAGTTATCGATTGATGGCATTCTGAAAGAGTTAGAAACCGGCGAAGTTAACCCCCTTACCATGACTCAGACAGCGGAGTATTCGCATCCGGTGGTGCGTTTGGCCAATAGTTTGTTAACCGATGCCGTTAAACACAATGCTTCTGACATTCACTTTGAACCCGAAGAGTTTTTCATTCGCTTACGCTATCGCATTGATGGGGTGTTGAAACAAATTCGATTATTGCACCGCAGTTTTTGGCCGGCCTTATTAGTCAGACTCAAAATTATTGCCGAAATGAACATTTCAGAAGCTCGCCTGCCGCAGGATGGGCGAATCAATTTAACAGTTGCGGGGCGTCGTATCGATTTTCGTGCCTCTACTCAACCAACCTTACATGGCGAGAATGTGGTATTGCGTATTCTCGATCGTGAAAAAGGCATTGTGCCGCTCAAACAGCTGGGCCTTCAGCCCGATGTGTTGCAAGAAATTCAGTATATGATGGCCAAACCCATTGGCATTTTTTTGGTGACAGGGCCAACGGGATCGGGTAAAACGACGACCTTGTATTCCATTCTGAACCAATTGAATGAAGTGGGCATCAATATTATGACGTTGGAAGACCCCGTTGAGTATCCGATGGCGATGATTCGACAAACCAATGTCAACGATGAGATTGGCTTAAGTTTTTCTAATGGTATTCGCTCGTTAATGCGCCAAGACCCTGACGTCATTCTGGTGGGTGAAATTCGGGATGAAGACACGGCAACCATGGCCGTGCGTGCCGCTATGACCGGTCATCAGGTCTATGCCACCCTGCATGCCAATTCGGTTTTTGGTGCTATTCCACGTTTGTTAGACATTGGCGTGGAAAAATCGATTCTGTCCGGCAATATCATTGGCATCATTGCGCAACGTTTGGTGCGCAAACTCTGTCAGCAGTGTAAAGAGCCTTATGAAGCGAGCGATTTTGAGAAACAGTTGATGGCTTTGCCAACAGAGCAACCACTTCATTTGCATCGTGCCAAGGGCTGTCCACATTGTAATCAAACCGGCTATAAAGGGCGTGTCTCGGTGGTAGAGGTGCTGCGTTTTGATGCAGAACTGGATGAAATGGTGCTACATGGTGTCTCGGGTCGGCCTTTTGTCGAACGTGCGCACGCTAAGGGTTTTCAGTCGATGGCGATTATGGGGTTTCGTTTGGTCAAAGATGGCACAACCAGTTTAGAAGAACTCTCGCGTGTCATTGACTTAACGGAGTTTGTCTAGGCTATGCAAAAGTATGTTTACCTAGGGATTAATCAGCAGGATCAGCGCGTTAAAGGGCAGTTAATTGCCGTTAACCAGCCTGATGCTGAGCGTCAAGTGGCGCAAATGGGCATCGAGTTGCTGTCATTAAGCGAGAGAAAAGATCGCTTTGCCTTTATGCAACGCAAACGGGTCAGTAACAAAGATATCATCACCATGACCTTTCAGATTGAGCAGTTGTTGCGTTCTGGTGTGCCCTTATTGGATATTTTGAACGACATGCAGGCTTCTTTTCCAGCGGGTTATTTCCGAGATTTGTTGGCCGGACTCTACGATGCCATGCTGAATGGCGCCACCTTCGCCCAAGGCTTGGCACGTTATCCTGATGATTTCGACGAGGTTTACGTCAGTCTGGTAGCGATTGGCGAAAAAACCGGTCAGTTAGAAATGATTCTGCATGATTTGGGTATGAATATCCGCTGGCAAGACGAGTTGGAATCGAAAGCTAAAAAAATCATGATTTATCCCACCATTGTGTTCTCGGTGGTGATTATGGTGATTACGTTTTTAATGTTGTTTTTAGTCCCCGAGCTGGTTAAGTTTATTCAAGGTATGGGACAAGAGTTGGGTTTTGTTACCTTATCTTTAATTGCTGTGTCCGATTTTTTTGTCAATTACTGGCACATCACCGCGGCTTTTTTTGTGTTGACCTTTGTTCTGTTCAAATTCATGATGCGTCATTCAGACGTGTTTCGTAAGCGGGTGCATAAATGGATACTGGGTGTGCCGCTGATTGGTGATATTCTGTTCAAGCTCAAAATTGCCCGCATGACCAGTACCATGGCGATTATGTATGCGGCTGGCGTGTCCTTACAGCAAATTATTAACATGGCCGGTAAAGTGGTTGGCAACGATTATTTGTATGAACGTTTGACCGAAGTCGAGAGTCACATTATGGACGGTCATAGTATTGTCAACAGTTTTACGTCGGTGAATATTTTTCCCCCGCTGATTTTGAAACTGATTAAAGTGGGTGAAACCACCGGTCGTATGGACGAGTCTTTAAGAAACATCAGTTACTTCTACGATCGAGAGGCAAAAGAACTGATTGAGAAAGTCGAACCTGCTATTGAGCCCATTATCACCCTGATTCTAGCTGTATTGGTAGGCTGGGTGATGATGGCGACACTGGGGCCGGTCTATGACATTATTGGTAGCATTAAATAATGCATGAAACGATTATCGTCATCAAACAAAATGAATTAGTCTGCGCTCAGCTCATGCAGCAGGTGTTGGTGGAGTTGGAAGAGATTCAGCAAAGCCAGTCTGCTTTGACCTATTGGCTGAATCGTCATGGCGTTCAGCAAGTTAAGGTCATTGTTGATCTGCAGGAAGAAGAGCTGTATGTGGATCGTCACCCCAGCTTGTTTACTTGGGAAATGAAGGCCTACGCTGAAAGACAACTGCATCGACGTTTTCCTTCGAGTCAATTTTCGCGCTCTCATTACACGCACGCCGCTCAATTACCTTGGAAAGCCCTGTCGGGCGAGCTGTCGATGAGCGGGTTTAATGAACATGAGATGCTTGATAAGCTAATGGATTGGTTAGAAGCGGCGCAGATTAGGGTGCAGTCGCTTCATTCTAGTATGACGGTATGGCAAACAGCGTTACTGAATACATGGTTCGCTAGTCGTAAGCGTAACGCTCTGTTTCAAAAACAATCCTTGGTGTTTTTGGTGCGCGTTGACGAACAAGACTTTAAGCAGTTTTTGTTCATTAATGGGCAGCTGCGCACCAATCGACAAATTCACATTGATGCTAACGAGTCGAGCGAGCAAATGAAATGGCTCATTCAAGAAGTGAATTTGTTAGAAAAGTTTGCCAAAACACAAAAACTGCTGGAACCTAGCAGCAGCTTAACTGTATTTTACCTGGGTAGGGATGCAGAAGACAGTCAAACAGCTTTAACCGCCTTTCAGCAAAGTAGTTTTGCAGCAGGGGTTTACGAAGGCCAATTCGCTAACATACAGTCGTTAATTGCAGACCTTAACTTGTCGCAGCTTTATGATCGTTTGTTGGTACTAACGCTCAGTCGCAGCCGTTTAGCTTCTGATTATCGACCGAAAATCGTGCAACAGGTACAAGCCGTTCAACAGGCTCGTTCAGCCTTGTGGGTCACTTGGGTGGTCGCGACACTTGCCCTGGTTGGCTATGGGCTGGCATTTGTGACCCACCAGCACGAAACGGAACAATCGGTGCAGCGACTCAATCAGGTGAAGCAGGCTCAGAAAGACTACATAGCCCGATTTATGAGCTACAATGACATTCCCTTCTTGAATCAATATGCGCTTAACGACATCAAATTGACCATAGATGCTCAAGATGCCATAGCGCGTATGCAAAGCCAACAAGCGCTATTGCCCTTGTTAGAGCCCCTATCGCAAGTTATGAGTCAGCATCATGCCATAACGTTGCTGGCCTTTTCCTTGTCAGGGACGGCGACCACCCCAGCACCGGCACCAAAGCTGGGCGATGCCCGTTCGGGTCAAGATGGTCGCCTCACGGAATTGCAATTATCGTTAAGTATTCAGGTCAGTGCTCAGTCGCGGTTGGCAGAAAAAATTGAGCAAGTGAATCAGTTCGTTTCTGCCTTAAATAACGTTGATCCGGTGCATCTTAAACAGGCGAAGATTACCAAAGTTCCCTTTACTGTGGACTCCAATCAACCGCTTAAATTTAATTTGCAAGAGGGGCTAGAGCAAGACGTTATCGCCATCCCTTTTGAAGTGAGCGTGGCCTTGGCTTATGAATAAGCATAGCTATCTTTACAAATTACTGCACTTGCCAGCGGCATTGTTGTTGTTCACCCTAGTTGTGGCTTATTTTGTTTACGACACCTTAGAAGCAGAAAGCGCCGCGATTGATGCTAACTATAAGCTACAGATGCGTGAAGCCGATGCTTTATTTAACGAAGTGAGTCAAATGCAACAAAAAGTGGGATTAGTGAACACATACTATGGTCGATTTCAGCAGTCTTTTCAAGCCGGTGAGCTGGCATCACAATCGCGTGTTGATTGGATTGACCAGTTTATGGTTTTGGTGAAAAATCATGATATTCGTCGAATGAGCTTGAATTTTTCAGCCAGATCCATGATCAGTCCCACTGAGTTAAAGCCTTTATCACCCATGCACAAACTCATTGAGCAAGAACAGGTTGAATTTGAAGGCGAGTTTCAACACGAAGGCGATTGGTTAGCCTTTTTGAAAGCGGTGCAACAGTCTATTAATCGGTTTGTGTTGTTGGAGTCTTGTCAGGTAGCCAACATAGCTCAATCTGAAAGGATGCCGACCGCAACCGAAGACTACCATTTTCATTGGGATCGTGGTAACGTGGGCGTTAAGTGTCAATTTCGTTTTTTAACCTTTAAGTTGCCCGAAGTTAAAGCGGCAGAGGCTAAGAAACCATGAAAGGCTTGCCGCTCTGGACGTTGTTTAGCTTGAGTTTGGCCATGAGTTCTGTGCAGGCTCAGGGGTTGCAGCGCTTATTAACCACGCCTGAACAGCGGGCGCAAATCGATCACGAGCGTTGGCAAGCCAAACAGCCGGTGGCGCAGAAACAAGGTGATGCTGCTGTTGCACCCATGCAAAGGCAACTGTTTTTTGAAGCCCTATTAAAAACCGAAAAGGGTTACAGTGTTTGGCTCAATGGTCGAATGCTAGATCACAAGCAAAATTGGCAGGGCATTATCATTGATCCTAACCAGATTCGTGCCGGTCAGTTGGTGTTACAAACCGCCAAGGGCAGTCGTCGTTTGGCACTGGGTCAGGTGTATTGGATTGAGCAAGACAAGGTATTAGAGCCTTATGAAAAACCCTAGTTCAAAACTTCAGCAAGGTGCGGCTTTGTTAATGATGATGTTAGCGTTAATCGCCATCAGTAGTGCTTTGGCTTATCAATACTTGGGTGACATGAATCAAAAATTGAAGCGGCAGAATAATGAACAAACAGTTCAGTCATTATTGTTGGCAAAGGAAAACTTGTTAACCTTTGCTGCTTCCGAGCCACAAATTTATGGCTTCAACAATGATGGTACTCCAAAGAGTGACACTCTTGTACCAGGTGTTGGTCACTTGCCTTGTCCTGATTTCGATAATGATGGCGATCCTGATGGAAATAACTGTAATACTTCTCTAAACGATATCATCGGTAGACTGCCACATCAGCAAACAGGTAATTACTTCCTTTTTTCTGAACACATGTCAAAAAGTATGAGTGATGTTGGTGGTAATGAAAGTATTTGGTACGCAATTAGTGGTTATTCTGGATTAAATCCTGATTTTCGTACAGTGGGCGGTGGCACAAGTGGTGGAGTGACGAAGCCCAGAAAAGAGCCACTAAATAATAACATTGTCGAAACATTAAGAACTAAAGGTTGTGGGGCTGGTGTTTTATGTTTAGACAATAAGCCTGTTGTTGCTTTGCTAATTATTGCTGGCAGTTCATTGAGTAACCAAAGTCGAAATAATCCATTAGATTATAAACAATTTCTAGATTCAGATAATGGCGATAGTGATCCGTGGCGTTTTATTTCTGTACCATCATTAAATACTTGTACGTTAGCGGGAAAAAACTTATTTGGATCGCAATGTTTTAATGATCGAGTACTAGCAATCACAATTGATGATTGGAAAGCGGCGATGTGGCAGAGAGTGCGTTCTGATAAGGATTGGAAAAGTATGTGTGAGGGTAGTTTAAGTTCGACTCACTGGTTGGTTAGAAATGAATGGTTGAGTGTATCCGGTATTTGCAATTAATGCTGAATGTAAGGTTGAAATTTTATGAAGTTTAAATGTATACAAGGTTTTACATTAGTTGAAATGGCTATTGTATTGACGATTGTTGGTTTATTGCTGGCAGGCGGCATGAGCTTACTGTCAACGAGTTCAGATACTGCGCGTTATAAAGAAACACAAAATGAAATGTCCGAGATTAAAGAGGCGTTGACTAATTACTTTATTCAACGTAATGGTGTTTTGCCATGCCCAGATATTGATAATAATACCGCTAATGCGTCTTTTGGACAGTCGGACTATGTTTCAGGCAATGCAACTACAGGTGGGGTGTGTGTTAATTATCAAGGGTGGTTGCCACATGTAACCTTAGGTATTGGCGGTAATGGAGATGCGTGGGGAGAGCGTTACAAATATGTGGTCAGTAAAGCTTTTACGCAAGTTACTGACAGTAATCCCGCCGATGGAAAGTTAGATATGTGCGTGTCAGTCGCTGGAGAAGAAGCCTATAGTAGAAAACCAGCCAATGCTTGGAGAATAACGATTCACGACTTGACGGATGCAACCGCTGCGTCACCAGCAACGCCAACAGGTGGAAGATTAGGCGACTGGGCTGCTTTTTCACTCATTTCTACCGGAAAAAATGGACGACTGGCTAATGCGGCTATTAATGCCGGTACTACTGGCGCATTTGCTGGATGTGGTGTCTTGGACAGTCGTGAGCAGTATCATTGTATTGGCATAACACCTTCAACGGCACAGCCGTTTTTGTTACGTTCGGGTAATCAATTAACAGATGGTAATAGTGTTACTTTTGATGATATGGTGGTTTGGGTCGGTGATGTGCAGTTAACGGGACAATTAATGAAAGCGGGGAGCTGTTTGGGTGTGAATGCTCCACCCCCAGTTAGTGGTGGTGAAGAGACAACAACGCCTCCAGCTGATTCTGGTGGTTGTTCTGTGGCTCGTTCGGGTAATGATGTTGGTTTGGTGGTGTTGTTAGCAGTTTCAGTTATAGGATTATGGCTTAGATCACTTATGCGTGCTTAAATGATAAATCAACTTGGCATGTGTTCTAATTTTTGTGTGATTAAAGTTTTTGCACTTTGTACGTTTGTAGGTTGGATTGGTTCCTCTCTTGCTATTGCTTTAGGATGGTCACTTCTGCTTGTCGAGCCTTGGCAAATAAGTTTACACTTATTGCTCATGCCACTGGTGGAGACGCTGTTGTTTAACTATTGGTTTCAGCAGAGTATTGTCCAGTATGGTGAAGATAGGCAATGGAGCTCGCGAGCGTCCCAAACATTATCGATTGTTGCCATGGCGTTTGCTTTTATGTTGGCACATGTAAGTTTAGTGGGTTTTTGGTCAGTATTGTGGTTTTTTGTTGGCTTGTCTTTTGGTTTATTGTGGTTGTTGAGTCAAAAAGTTTGGCTTGTATTTTTAGTTCATGCCTATTGGAATTTGATGCTATGGTTTCAGAGTATTTAAGGAAAAAATAATGAAGACAACGAGCGGATTTACTCTATTAGAGATGGCAATTGCTTTAGTCGTGATTGGATTGTTAGTATCAGGCGGAATCGGTTTAATGAGTGGTGTGTCAGATACTTCGCGCTATAAATCAACACAAAATAACATAAACGAAATTAAAGATGCGCTTCAAAGTTATTATTTATTAAATTATCGCTTGCCTTGTCCAGATACTAGTACTCCACCTGATGGGGTTGCTGAGGTGACGTGTGCAACAGGAGCCAGCTTGCGAGGTTTTTTACCTCATTTAACCTTAGGTATTGGTGGAGCAGGCGATGCATGGGGCGAGCCTTACAAGTATGCAGTCAATCCATTGTTCACAGCCACGGTGACGGCTTCTCCACCAGCTATTTGTGATAATCCTAATCCCCGATCTGTAACCAGTGGAAAAATTACGATTAATAATCTTGAGTCGACTCAAACTATTGTAGATTTTGCGGCTTTTGCTGTTTTATCGACTGGCAAAAATGGTGCTCAAACAAATACTGGCATGTTATCCGCTTTTTCTAATTCGGGTGGTTGTTTAATGATGAGCGATAGCGAACGTGACAATTGCGATGATAATGCTAATGCGAATACTCTATTGCGTTCTGGAACCGCCATGACTGATGCTAATACTGTCATTTTTGATGACATGCTTGTTTGGATTGCAGATATGCAGCTAATCAACGCACTTAGAGCAACGGGTGTATGCAATGAAACGACATCCTTGTTTGGCCCCGCAAAAAAAACAACGACCGATTTTACAGCAGGAGCAACAGTACATAACGGAGATTATCAGTCAGGTGGTCTATTAGGCATTGGAGCATCTCAAACCATTTCAACATCAAACTCGAATGATAAGGTTGTCATTACTGGCGATTTAGAGCGATCATTAGATTTGAAAGATGGTGATAATAGCTTGCTCGTTAAAGGAAGTATGAATAATAGCAGCTCAACGAATAGAATAACCGGTGGTAGTGGTATTGATATAGTGCGTATTGAAGGTAACCTGTATGAAGGGGCCGATCTGAATGGTGGTAATGATCAGCTTGAGGTGTTTGGTAATGTTGAATTAGATGCAGATGCCATTGATATGGGTTCAGGTGATGACCAAGTAAGAATTTATGGCAATGTGAGTGATACTGAAATCAAATTAGGTTCTGGAACGAATACAATTTATATCAAGGGTAGTCTTGATGATGTTAAAATTACTGCCAGTAGCGGTACAGGGGTTTTATATTATGATTCGAATCAGAAGCCAAGTAGTTCCAAATTGGAGTTAGGGTCAACCGTAACCATTAAATGCAAAATCAACAACGCTTGGACGAATTGCCCTTAAGGCTCTATACAAGTAGAGAAATGGCGCATGAAAAATGCTCCAAGTCGGGTCTGAATGAGAGTCTGGCTTCTCATTCAGACTTGCTAGGCTTTAACAGCTAGAGGCGATATTCGCCAACTCTTCCTTAATGCGCTTCGCTTGTGCCGCCGCATTACCAATATAAGTGGCGGGCGTTAAATTGGCCAAATAAGTTTTGGCGTCTTCGGGCAAGTCTTGTTTGGCAATGAATTCGCGCATGCCTTCAGCATTGAGTTTATTACCACGCGTTAGCTCTTTCAGTTTTTCATAAGGCTTTTCGATACCATGACGACGCATCACCGTTTGTACTGCTTCAGCCAGCACTTCCCAGTTGTTGTCTAAGTCAGCGGCAATGGCTGCTTCGTTAATTTCTAATTTGCTGATGCCTTTGAGCGTTGCTTGGTAAGCAATCATACTGTGCGCAATGCCCACGCCTAGGTTACGCAGTACCGTTGAGTCGGTTAAATCACGCTGCCAACGAGAAATGGGTAGCTTGGCTGCCAAGTGTGCCATCAGCGCATTAGCGATACCTAAGTTGCCTTCTGAGTTTTCAAAATCAATCGGGTTAACCTTGTGTGGCATGGCCGACGATCCCACTTCCCCCGCCACTACTTTTTGCTTAAAGAACCCATTGCTGATGTAAGACCAAATATCACGGTCAAAATCGATCAAGATGGTGTTGAAGCGCTCGACCGCTTGCAGATATTCGGCAATAAAATCGTGCGGTTCGATTTGTGTGGTGTAGGGGTTGTAAGTCAGACCTAAGCCGCTAATCACTTTTTGCGATAGAGCTGTCCAGTTTACGTTAGGATAAGACGCTAAGTGCGCATTGTAGTTGGCTGTGGCACCGTTGATTTTACCCAATAACGGCACCTGTGCCAGTTGGGCGCGTTGACGTGCTAAACGATAAGTCAGTACTGCCCATTCTTTACCCATGCTGGTGGGGCTGGCAGGTTGACCATGAGTACGAGCCAACAGAGCCACATCAGCATAGTCGAGCGTTTTTTGTGTCATGGCATCGATGACTTGTTGCATGGTCGGTAGTAACACCTGTTCACGCGCGTCTTTCAGCATCAATGAATAAGATAAATTGTTGATGTCTTCACTGGTGCAAGCAAAATGCACGAATTCCATCACTTTAGCCAGTTCAGCATGGCTTTGAATGTGGTCTTTGATGGCATATTCGACCGCTTTCACATCGTGATTGGTGGTTTTTTCGTGTGTTTTCACTGCTTGCGCTAGGGTCATGTCGAAACCCGAAACCAAACGTTCTAAATGCGCTTTGGCATCGGCTGAGAGAGGGGGAACTTCGGCAATGCCAGTTTCTTCTGATAAAGCGATTAACCAAGCCACTTCCACCGCAGTACGGTATTTAATGAGCCCGTATTCGCTAAAAATCGCTTTCAGCGGCGACAAGCGTGCGCCGTAACGACCATCAACGGGAGAAATCGCGGTTAATTCAGACAGTTCCATGAGACTCAATCCTGTGTAAAGACAAAAACTAGGCGATATTTTACCGCAACTCGGCGCCGAACGCTTACTTCTTTGCTGACACGAAATGGAAGCCGTCATATTTTGCTATACTTCAATCAATCAATGTTATGGGTGGGTCGTCTGATGCTGTCATTTATTACACCCGAGTTAGTCAAACCGGTCGAAGCGTTTTTAACCTCGGCTGCTATTGGTTTACTCATTGGCATGGAGCGAGAAAGGCTAACCAATGCGATTGCGGGTTTTCGTACCTTTTCATTAGTGGCGGTATTGGGCACTCTGTTGGCGATGCTGTCTGAGCAGTTAAACAGTTCCTGGTTGCTGGCTGTGGGGTTGCTGGTGGTCACCATGAGTATGATTGCAGGGGCGTTTTTCAGTCAGGCATCAGAAAAGTACCGTGGCTTTACCACCGAAATCGCCATATTAATCACCTATGGTCTGGGTGCGGCGATTTGGTATGGCTTTTCGACCTTGGCGGTGATGCTGGCGATTGGGACGACCATTCTGTTGTATTTAAAAGCAGAGCTTAAACAACTGAGCGAACAAATGACGCGTCGCGATACCGATTCGATTTTGCAGTTTGCGGTCTTGTCCTTGGTTATCCTACCCATTCTGCCTGATGAAAATTTTGGCCCTTACGGTGCCATTAATCCTCAGCAGGTGTGGTGGATGGTGGTGCTCATTTCGGGTATGGCATTAGCGGGCTATTTAGCGTTAAGGATCATCGGGGCGAAACATGGCGCGGCATTGCTGGGTGTGTTTGGTGGCTTGGCATCTTCAACGGCGACCACCATGATGTTCTCTCGTCACGCCGCTACCAATGCCAGTTTAGTGCCTTTGTCAGCGGTGGTGGTGTTAATTGCCAATGTGGTGGTGATGATTCGTTTAGGGGTGATTGCTGCTCTGGTAGCGCCTTCGTTAATGCTCGAGATGGCCGTTGTGTTGTTGTTTGCTATCCTGCCGGGTGTGTTGATGATTGCTTATCGATGGCGCAGTTTAACCAATGCCGGCGACTTACCCTTGCCGGTTGTCACCAATCCGACTGAATTAAAAACAGCCTTATCTTTTGGATTATTGTATGCTGTGGTACTGGTGAGTTCGGCCTGGTTGCAAGATCAGGTCGGGCAAAGTGGGTTGTTCGCCGTTGCCTTCGCTTCAGGGTTAACCGATGCCGATGCCAGTGCGCTTTCCAGTTTGCGTTTATTAGCGATTGAACGCGTCACCTTGGATGAGGCAGTGATTGCCGTTACCTTGGCATTGTTGGCTAATTTGCTATTCAAAATGGGACTGGTGTTGGGCATTGGTGGTAAAGCATTAACACGCGATGCTTTGCCCGGTTTGGGCATGATTGGTCTGGGGCTTGCGGCCGGCTTGTTATTGAATCCCTTTTCTTAATTGGCAAGCGGCTAGTACAGCCCGGTAAAATCTGCCCGCAGTGATGGGTTTTTTGTTAAAATTAGCCCAATTTAATTGATTGTCGTTTCAGGAGCGCCTTGCTATGCTTACCGCCTACCGTCAACACACTGCCGAACGTGCTTCCGAAGGGGTGCCCCCGTTACCGCTCACTGCCGAGCAGGTAGCCGAATTGGTCGTTTTGCTTAAAAATCCGCCAGCGGGCGAAGCTGAGTTTTTAATGCACTTGTTGGTAGATTGTGTGCCACCCGGTGTGGACCAAGCGGCTTATGTCAAAGCGGCTTTTTTGGCGGATGTGGCTAAGGGTCAGGTTGTGTGTGATTTGATTAGTCGAGTCAAGGCAACGGAAATTTTAGGTACGATGATTGGCGGCTACAATGTTTCGCCTTTAATTGATCTGTTAGACGACAGCGTCACTGCTGAAGCGGCTTACCAGGCTTTAAGCAAAACCTTGCTTATCTATGATGCATACCACGATGTGACGGAAAAAGCGAAAACCAATGCTTGGGCGCAAAAACTGGTTGAGTCTTGGGCCAATGCCGATTGGTTCACCAGCAAACTAGCGCTACCAGAAAGTCTGACAGTCACCGTATTCAAAGTTTCAGGTGAAACCAATACCGACGATTTATCGCCGGCCACTGAAGCTTGGAGTCGCCCTGACATTCCGGTACACGCCAAAGCCATGTTGCGTGATCGTGTACCTAACTTGCCTGAACTGGTCTCTGAACTCAAAGCGAAAGGCCACCCTGTGGCTTATGTGGGGGATGTGGTGGGTACCGGTTCGTCTCGTAAATCAGCGATGAATTCGGTCATGTGGTGGTTTGGTGATGACATTCCGCACGTGCCCAACAAGCGCCAAGGCGGAGTGGTATTAGGCGGTAAAATCGCCCCCATTTTCTTCAACACAGCGGAAGACTCGGGTAGTTTGCCGATTGAATGCGATGTGACGCAAATGGAAATGGGTGATGTCATTACCATTTACCCATTCAAAGGTGAAATTCACAAGAATGGCGAAGTCATCAGTACCTTTACGCTGACACCTGAGACCATGCCAGACGAAGTGCGAGCGGGCGGTCGCGTCCCCTTAATTATCGGTCGCGCCTTAACGGAGCGTGCGCGTCGTACATTAGGCTTGCCAGCTTCTGATTTATTCTTGCGTCAATCAGTTCCTAACGATACCGGTAAAGGTTATACGCTGGCGCAAAAAATGGTCGGTAAAGCCTGTGGAATTGAGGGTGTTCGTGCCGGTCAATACTGTGAGCCACACATGACGACAGTGGGATCACAAGATACCACCGGTGCCATGACGCGTGATGAGTTGAAAGAGTTAGCGTGTTTAGGGTTTAGTGCTGACTTGGTGATGCAGTCATTCTGTCATACGGCTGCTTACCCTAAGCCAGTCGATGTGAAGTTACAACACAGTTTGCCAGAGTTCATTACCAGTCGTGGTGGTGTTTCGTTACGTCCTGGTGATGGCGTGATTCACTCTTGGTTAAACCGCTTATTGTTGCCCGATACGGTGGGTACGGGTGGCGATTCGCATACCCGTTTCCCCATTGGTATTTCCTTCCCAGCGGGTTCTGGTTTAGTGGCATTTGCCGCTAGCTTGGGCGTGATGCCGCTGAATATGCCTGAATCGGTATTGGTGCGTTTCAAAGGTGAAATGCAACCGGGTATCACGCTACGTGATCTGGTTAATGCTATTCCTTATGTTGCCTTGCAACGCGGACTGTTAACTCTCGACAAGAAAGGCAAGGTGAATGTCTTCAATGGTCGAATTTTAGAAATTGAAGGTTTGCCAGACTTGAAAGTAGAGCAGGCGTTTGAATTGTCGGATGCCTCTGCCGAGCGTTCTGCTAACGGCTGTACCATTCAATTGGGTGAAGCATCGGTGGCCGAGTACTTGCGTTCGAATATCACGCTGATGCGTTGGATGATTGCAAATGGCTACCAAGATGTGCGTACGCTAGAGCGTCGCATTGCTGGTATGGAAGCTTGGTTAGCTAATCCAAGTCTGCTGAAAGCGGACAAGGACGCGGAATATGCCGAAGTGATTGAAATCGACTTGGCTACTATTACTGAACCGCTCGTTGCCTGTCCGAACGATCCCGATGATGTGCGTCCACTATCGGCCATCGCCGGTAATCCGATTGATGAAGTCTTTATTGGGTCGTGTATGACTAACATCGGTCATTATCGTGCCGCTGGTAAGGTGTTAGAAGATATCGGTAGCTTACCCACGACCCTATGGATCGCACCGCCGACCAAAATGGATCAGCATCAACTGATGGAAGAAGGCTATTACAGTATTTTCGGTCGTGCAGGAGCGCGTATGGAAATGCCGGGTTGTTCACTCTGTATGGGTAACCAAGCGCGTGTCAAAGATGGTGCGCATGTGTTTTCGACTTCAACACGCAATTTCCCCAATCGTTTGGGTAAGGATGCGCAGGTTTACCTCGGCTCGGCTGAATTGTCAGCCGTGATCGCTAAACTGGGGCGTATCCCGTCACCGGCTGAATACTTAAGCTATGTCGGTAAATTGGATACCATGGCACAAGATATCTATCGTTACTTACAGTTTGATGAGTTACCAGACTATCAAGTGGAAAGTGATAAGTTGGAGAAAATTGGTGTCGTGGCCGTCTAAAAATATGATTATTATGATGGGCTTGTTATCGATTAATGATAATGTTGTGAGCAGCCTTATCTAACTAATTGTTCTAAAATATGAAAAAAGCCAGCTTTATGCTGGCTTTTTTTGTGACAAAATTTTGACATCCGCAATGTTTGTGGTGTATAAATGAGCTAATTCGGTTATCATCAATACAAATAACAGGGTTTTTAATTAAGCCCAGCACACACGCACCTTGGGGGTAGGATGGATCCATTAGCACATTTGATCGGGGTAAGCCCTGCGATGATGCAAGTGAAAGAGCTGATTCGTCAGGTGGCGCAAACGGATGCCACGGTGCTGATTCTGGGTGAGTCGGGTACAGGTAAAGAAGTGGTGGCGCAATGTATTCATCTCTGTTCATTGCGTCATGCTTATGCTTTCGTGCCGTTAAATTGCGGTGCCATTCCCGCGGAACTGCTCGAAAGCGAGCTTTTCGGTCATGAAAAAGGCGCTTTCACAGGCGCTATTACGGCTCGAAAAGGGCGTTTTGAACTGGCTGAAGGTGGTTCGCTCTTTTTGGACGAGATTGGTGATATGCCTTTACCGATGCAAGTCAAACTCTTGCGTGTGTTGCAAGAGCGCATTTATGAGCGGGTCGGCGGCAATAAAAGTTTCCAGGCCGACGTGCGAATTATTGCCGCAACGCATCGTGATTTGCCCATTCGCATTGATGAGGGTTCTTTTAGAGAAGACCTTTATTACCGTTTGAACGTCTTTCCGATTGAACTCCCTTCGTTACGTCAGCGAGCAGAGGACGTCCCTTTACTGCTCGACGCCAAATTACAACAATTAGCAACACAAGGTCGCGAAGCGCCTCGTTTGTCTGCGGCTGTGTACGATGCCTTGATGGCTTATGATTGGCCAGGTAATGTGCGAGAGCTGGGGAACTTGGCAGAGCGTTTGTCGATTTTGTTTGCCGGTAAGACGGTAGAGGTGGAACAGTTGCCGGCACAATATCGCCCGATTGAACCGATTAGTGCCACACTGTCCGATGCGGAAACCGTGGAAATGCCCAGTTTTGACGGTAGCTTAGACTTAAAGCAGTATCTGCATGAGATGGAAAAACAAATTATTCAGCGCGCTTTGTTGCAATCGGAAGGGGTGGTCAGTCAAGCGGCTCGTTTGCTGAGAATGAATCGAACGACGCTCATTGAAAAAATGCGCAAATTGCGTATTCGTGGCGAGGACGAATAGCTTGAGTTTATCGCCCGCAGAAGGTAAACGCTTACAAGAGTTGGAAGAAGCTTTTGCGCTATTTAACGCCACTTCCGAACAGCTCGCTCAGTCTTACCATGCCTTGCAACATCAGGTGGTGGAGCTAACGCAAGAGTTGGCACAGGCACGCAGCGAGCGTTTGCTACAACTAGCGGAAAAAGAGCGGGTAGCCGACCGTTTGGCGCGATTACTTACCTTGTTGCCGGCGGCAGTTTTGGTGCTCGATCAAATGGGTAAGATTACCGAAGCCAATGCGACGGCACAACAATGGTTGTCCGTTCCCTTACAAGGGCAATATTGGCAGCAAGTTCTGTCATCGGTGGGGGTGCGCAGTGAGGTAGCAGGAGACTGGTTGTTACCCGATCAGCGTATTCTGAATGTGTCTGAAACCCCATTAGACAAGGCGTTGGGCAAAATTGTACTCTTGATGGATGTCACCGAACAACGCACCCTTGCCAGCCAATTAAGTCAGCATCAACGGCTACGCAGTATGGGTGAGATGGCCGCTTCCTTGGCACATCAAATTCGCACGCCTTTGGCAGCTGCGTTACTCTATGCGTCACAATTATCTTTGCCCAATATCAGTGAAGATAAACGGGCGCAAATGAGCGATAAAATTCTGGCACGTTTGCGGCATTTGGAACACCTGGTGACGGATATGTTGCAGTACGCCAAAGGGGGGCAGAGCGGTAGTAGTCGCATTGCGGTTAATGATTGGTTACAACAGGTTATGCAGGTTTGTGAAGCGTCTTTACAATCCAGTCACAGTCAGCTGCATGTTGAGCAATGGCTAGAAGGTCAGGCCGTGCAGGGTGATATTGATGCCTTGATTACCGCTGTGCAAAGCTTGGTCATGAATGCCATTGATGTGGTGAAAACAGAGGCACAGATTCACCTTTATGCACAAAGCCAAGGTGATTGGATTAAGGTGTGTGTGCGTGACGAGGGGCCGGGTATTGACAGCAGTCTGCATGAAAAAATTTTTGAACCTTTTTACACCAGCCGTGCTCAGGGTACGGGTTTAGGCTTGGCGGTGACGCGCGCGGTGGTGCAGGCTCATCATGGCCGAGTAACGGTCAACTCGCAACTGGGTCACGGGGCGGAGTTTTGTATTTGGTTACCCAAATGGGAGGAAGTGGAATGAGTTTGGGCCGAATTTTGGTGGTCGAAGACGATAGCGCCCTACGAGAAGCCATTGTCGATACCTTGCAGTTGGGTGATTTTGAAGTCCTATCGGTTGATAACGGGCTAAGTGCCTTAGCCGTACTGGGCGAAGAGGAAATCAGTCTGGTATTCAGTGACATTCGCATGGATGGCATGGATGGTTATGCTTTATTGCAACGTTTGCGCGCGCTCAAACCCCATTTGCCTGTGGTGTTGATGACGGCCTACGGCACCATCGAGCAAGCCGTTTCTGCGATGAAAGATGGGGCGGTCGATTATATTGTCAAGCCTTTTGAAGCCAGCTTATTGCTTGATAAAGCGCAACGCTACCTGAATGCCGATGCCTCCAGTGAAGATGATTTTGTCGCAGTTGATGCTCAAACGCAAAAAATTAAACGCTTGGCGCAAAAAGTGGCGGCATCGGATGCCAGTGTCATGATTACCGGCGAGAGCGGTACCGGTAAAGAAGTGTTAGCGCGTTATTTGCACCAACAATCGGGGCGTGCGCAAGGGCCATTTATTGCCATTAACTGTGCTGCCATTCCCGAGACCATGTTGGAAGCGACTTTATTTGGTTATGAAAAAGGCGCCTTTACCGGTGCGGTGAAATCCATGCCAGGTAAATTCGAACAGGCGCAAAAAGGCACGCTGTTTCTCGATGAAATTGGTGAAATGAATATTGAATTGCAGAGCAAATTGTTGCGCGTATTGCAAGAAAGAGAAGTCGAGCGATTAGGTAGTGACAAACCCATTGCTTTGGATGTGCGCGTGTTGTCGGCAACGAACATTAATTTCGAACAGGCCATTAAAACGCATAAATTTCGTGAAGACCTCTATTATCGCTTAAATGTTTTCCCGTTACATTTAGCGCCCTTACGTGAACGACCGCTGGACATTATCCCGATTGCCGAACGCTTAATCAGTCGTCATTATGCTGGCAGTCAGCTGATACCGACCTTAACGGAAGCTGCCAAAGAGCGGTTAATGAGTCACGCTTGGCAAGGTAATATTCGTGAGTTGGATAATGTGGTTCAGCGTGCCATGGTGTTACAAGCGGGAGAATGGATAACCGCTGAGGATATTTTGCTTGATGCACGCAGTTTATGGCAGGAGGTTAAAGAAAACGACAGCCTGACCGATGACCTGTTAGAGACGGGTTCGAATGAGCCAGTGGTGATGCAAGATTTGAAAGAGCAAGAAATCAAACTGATTTTATCGACACTGAAGCTGCAAGCGGGCAATCGAGCGCGTACAGCGGAGGTGTTGCAGATGAGTCCACGCACCCTAAGGTATAAATTGGCTAAACTACGTGTTGCTGGTTATGACTTTGAGTAACGGCATAAAATTTGCTTATTTGTTGCGAGAGAATGAGAGGGCGACAAGATGAGTGTAATAGACACACAGCGATTGTTGATGGAAATGCGAGCGGTCGCACAGCAGGCGCAACTCGGTGGTAATAACGGAATTCAACCCGCACAGGACATGGCGGGCGCTGAAAGTGCCGTTGATGCCACCGGCGCGAGTACCGATTTCGCTGGTTTAATGCGCCAAGCGATTGATAAGGTTAACGAACAGGGGCAAGCGTCTAATCAAATGAAAGAGCGCCTTGAAATGGGCGATCCTAATGTGGAGCTTTCTGAGGTGATGATTCAAGCGCAAAAAGCATCCTTAGCCTTTCAAGCCATGACACAAGTACGCAATAAATTAGTAGAAGCCTACAAAGACGTGATGAGTATGCCCATTTAATGGCTATTTTCATGCTTGTGCGACAAAGCTGGTCACTTTTTTTAGGTCAAACTTGGTACAATCTGGGTTTTGAAAGCTTATTAACCGTGCAAGTTGACGACACGTTAGAGAATTATGGCTGAACTACAACCCACCGCTAATGCAACGACGCCCCCTACCGGGGCGTCCATGCTTTACCAAAACTTGAGTGCTATGCCGGTAATCAAACAGGTCAGTTTGATTATTGCTCTAGCGGCAACCATTGCCATTGGCGTTGCACTGGTACTCTGGTCGCAAGCGCCCAGCAATGCCTTGCTCTTTGGTGGCCTAGACACGCGCCAAGCGGCCGACATCGTTAAAGCATTGGAAGCTCAAGCTGTTCCCTATCAATACGACACCAACACAGGCTCCTTAACGGTTCCTGCTGCCCGCGTGCACGAGTTACGTCTCAAGCTGGCTGCCGAAGGTTTACCCAAATCAGCTGAAACGGGTTATCAAATTCTAGATAAAGATCAAGGGTTTGGCGTCAGTCAGTTCAAAGAAAATGTGCAGTATATTCGCGCGCTAGAAGGCGAGTTGGCTCAGTCGATTGCCGCCATTGCGGCGGTAAAATCGGCGCGTGTGCATTTAGCCATTCCCAAACGCACGGTTTTTGTGCGTAAAGAACAAGAAACGACCGCCTCCGTGGTAGTGAATTTACACGGCAGTCTTTCAGAAGCGCAAGTGAATGCCATTATGCATTTGGTGGCTTCCAGTGTGCCCAATATGAAGGCAGCCAGTGTGTCGGTTGTCGATCAAAGTGGTAACTTGCTCTCTCAACAATCGCCCAATCTGGGCATGAATATGAGCTTAAAGCAGCTTGAGTATACGCGTAATATAGAGCAAACCCTGGCAGCGAGGATTCAAGATCTGCTCTCACCTTTAGTGGGCAGTAAAGGTGTCAGGGCTCAGGTCACAGCCGAAGTCGATTTTACGGTACAAGAACAAACGCGTGAAAACTTTAATCCCGACCCTGAAGCGGTACGCAGTTCGCAAGAGATTCGTGAACGTAACAAAGCAGCAGGACCAGAAGGCATTCCCGGCGCGTTGACCAATCAACCGCCACAAGCTGGGATTGCACCTGAAGAAGACTATCCCGGTAAGGATAAAAACAGCGGCTTGGCAAAAGACCTACAAAGCGAAAAAGTGACCAAGAATTACGAAATCGATCGTACCATTACCCATTCGCAATCACAGGTGGGGTCGCTAAAACGCTTATCGGTTGCTGTGGTGGTTGATGATCGTGTTAAGCCCAATGAAGAAGGCGCACTTCAGCGTGTGGCTTTGACGGATGAAGAACTGGCGCGTTTCAAAAACCTCGTGCGTGATGCTGTGGGTGTGGATGAAGCGCGGGGTGATAATCTCAGTCTGGTCAATATTTCCTTCCAAAGTGAAGCCGAGGAAGATATTGGTTTGCCCATTTGGCAACAGGCTTGGTTCTGGGATATTATCAAACAGGTGGCTGGCGGTCTGGCTGTGTTGCTCATTATTTTTGGCGTACTGCGACCTTTGCTACGTGATTTGACAGGGGTCAAAGAACGCCAGAAACTGGCCGAAGATTTGCCTGATGAAGATGAAGAAGAAGCGGCTCAATTAGCCGCGCAACAAGCGAGTCAGAACACGAAACTGGCTGGTGGTGACGCAGCGATTGCCGGCACGCTGAATGCGTTAGATGAGCAACAGCAAGAGCAACTTTCTGAGCTGGAAAAAGAAGACATTGATTTGGTTGCCCACATTCGCACGCAAATTGACGCTGACCCTAAAGTCGCGGCTAAAGTGCTGCGTGAGTGGATGACGGATAAAGGATAAATACCTTAAATGGCAATAGAATTAGACGATGACTTAAGTGGCGTTGATTTATCCGAACTAAACTCAACGCAGCGCGTGGCGGTTTTGATGATGGCTTTGGGCAAGGAGAGTGCTTCCAAGCTGTTACAGCAACTGAATCCCAGAGAGATTCAGGCAATCGGTAGCGCCATGACCAGCTTGCCGCATGTCAATCGTCAACAAGTAGATGCCATTTTGAAAATGTATGCGCGTGAGTTTGGTAAGGATGCCCTGGGGGTTGATCCAACCAGCTATGCGCAAGGTTTATTGATGGATGCACTGGGCACGAACAGCAGTCATGTGCTTGATGTGTCTATGTTGTCAGATCAGTTGAAAGGCCTAGAAACCTTAAAGTGGATGCACCCAGGCGCTGTGGCGAACATGCTGAAAAATGAGCATCCACAGGTGATGGCGATTGTGTTGTCTTATTTCGATCCTGACCAGGCGGCGATTGTGTTGCAGGGTATTCCGGAGCGGTTCCGTTCCGAGGTGATTTATCGTATTGCCACCTTAAATACCATCCAACCACAAGCTTTGTTTGATTTGAACACCATTTTTGAAAATCAAGCCTCCGATTCCAGTGGTGGTAAAATGGCAACCATTGGTGGCGTCAAACGTGCAGCTGAAATTCTTAACTTGGTTGGTGGTGGCAGCGATGGCAAAATTCTGGATGACATTGCCATTGAACACACCGATATCAGTCAAGCCATTCAAGACAATATGTTCACCTTCGATAACATCATTGATATTGATGGACGTGGTATTCAAGCGGTATTGGCCGAAATTCCCGCCGATGTGTTACTGCTGGCTTTGAAAGGGGCAGAGAAAAAAATGCAGACGCACTTTTTGGACAATATGTCCAAACGTCAGGCGGCGATTTTGCAGGACGATTTGGCGACTTCGGGTCCGGTCAAACTCAGCGATGTGGAAGGTGCGCAGCGTCAAATCATCACCACGGTACGTCGTTTGGCTAACGAAGGTAAGTTGTTAATGCCGGGTGGCGGTGAAGATATGGTCGGTTAATACATCATGTCTGATGCGCAATTCCGTGCCGATAATGTGGCGGCTTCAGCGGTTAAAATTACCCCGTTAATCAGAGCCAATCAGCTTGCCAGTCAGGGCGAGGCTTGGACTGCACCCGATTTACAGGCAGCTATGCTGCAAGAGTCTCGCCGAGCTTTTGATCTGGCTTTGGCTAGTGCGAAAGCGGAAGTGGCGGAAGCTCTAGCGCTGATGAAAGAAGCCGAGCTGAAAGCAGCGCGTGAAGCGGGCTTTGCTGAAGGCACGCGAGCGGGTTACGAAAAAGGTTACGAGCAAGGCTATGCTGAGGCAAGGGCGGTAGCGGAAGCCGAGGCGCAGAGTGAACGGCAAGCGTTTGAACAAGTCAAAGCAGATTGGTTGAACGAGACTCAACACAAGACTGAGGCATTGCTGGCGGGTGTGACGCGTTCCCTCTCTGCTGTCGAAGACGGCTTAATGCAAGACATCATTTGGTTAAGTGGGCAATTAGCGCAGCGCTTAGCGATGGACGCGCTCGTCCTACAACCAGAAAGGGTACAAGCTCTAGTCGAACAGGTTATCGCCCAGTTGCCGCAAATCGTTTATCCGCTTCACATTCGTGTCCATCCGGATGATGTCGCCCGACTGGATCAGGTGCTGTTATCACGTGATGGTCGTGTAGAAGTGCAAGCCGATGACAAACTGCTGGTTGGTGAATGTGTGCTGCGTTCAGGTCATAGCGAGCTATCCTTTTCTTGGCAAACACAAACGACAAAGGTGATCGACTTGGCTGTTAATGAGTTATTTAATGCCAATCTTGGCACAGTTGCCGACTCGGATTCATGAATCATTCGCATCCCTCACAACGTTTGCAACGTTGGCACCAGCAAATGCAACATATTGTGTCTCATCTTCCGCACGAGCTTCCTTTACCCATTTCAGGGCGTTTAACACGCATGGTGGGACTGACTCTGGAAGCCGAAGGCTTGTTCGCTTCCTTGGGTTCGCGTTGCCGTATTACGCAAGGGCGTCAGCAAAGTGAAGCGGAAGTGGTGGGCTTTCATCGGGATAAGCTCTATTTAATGCCGGTGGCTGAAATTCAAGGCTTAGCACCGAATGCGCGGGTCACGCCCTTACAACACGAGGCACAGGTTGAAGTCGGTTTTGAACTTTTGGGTCGTGTGATCGATGGCGCAGGACAGCCGTTGGACTCGAAGCCCTTACCCAGTATGGTGCATTCTATTCCCCTTCATGGTCGTCGTATTAATCCATTGAATCGAGACCCGATTGCCTTTTCTTTAGATGTGGGCGTGCGTGCCATTAACTCGTTACTCACTGTCGGGCGGGGGCAGCGATTGGGCTTGTTTGCCGGCACGGGCGTGGGTAAATCTATTTTATTGGGTATGATGGCTAAGTACACCAAAGCCGATATTGTGGTGGTCGGTTTGGTGGGCGAGCGTGGGCGCGAAGTGAATGAATTTATTCGGCAGATTTTAGGGGAAGAAGGGCTGGCTCGTTCTGTGGTGGTCGCCGCTCCGGCCGATGACCCACCCTTAAGACGTTTGCATGGTGCGCTCAGAGCCACAGCGATTGCCGAGTTTTTTCGTGATCAAGGCTTAAATGTGCTACTGCTGATGGATTCTTTAACCCGTTATGCGCAAGCACAGCGTGAAATTGCTTTGGCAGTGGGCGAACCTCCCGCCAGCAAAGGCTATCCGCCTTCTGTTTTTGCGCGCATTCCCCAGTTAATTGAGCGAGCCGGTAATGGCGAGCCGGGCAGAGGTTCGATTACGGCGTTTTATACGGTGCTAACCGAAGGCGATGATCAGAACGATCCCGTTGCCGATTCGGCGCGGGGGGTGTTAGATGGTCACTTTGTGTTATCGCGACGTATTGCCGAATCGGGTCGTTATCCGGCGATTGATATTGAGGCTTCTATCAGCCGGGTGATGAAAGATGTGGTGTCGAATGAACAGATGGATTTGGCGATACGCATCAAACGTCTGATGGCCTTGTATCAACAAAACCAAGACCTGATTAATGTGGGTGCTTACACGCGAGGCACCAATCCGCAAATTGATGAAGCGATTCAATTACAGCCTGCCTTGCATCAGTTTTTATCGCAAAAACCGCATGAATCAGTCGCCATGGAGCAGAGCTTAATGGATATGATTCAAGTGTTTAAGCGTTAATGCTAACGGACTTCTATGGCAGAACAACTGGATTTGGTCTTGCAGTTGCGTCAAAAAACGGTCGAACAGGCCAGTCAACGCTTGCAACAAGTCGAACAGCAGTTACAAACCTTAAAGCAGCAGGCTAAGGCATTAGAAGACTATGCTTTGGATTACCAAAAGCAACTGGCTTCGGAAGGGGTGATTGGCATTCAACAGCGACAACTGCTGGTGGCTTACCTAAGCCAAGTGCAAACGGCGGTAATGGGGCAATATGATAAAATTGCACAGGCAGAGCATCAGGTTGTAGATGCCAAAAATGTCTGGGTAGAAGCCTATCGGCAAGCCAAAGCGATTGAAAAACTGATTGAAGAGCGCAATAAGGTCAAGCAACAACAGGCGGATAAACGCGAACAACAAGCTTCTGATGCTCTGAATCAAGTTAAATTTGCTGCCAGTCGCCGTGAATAACGCCATGAGTACTTGATTTAGGGTGTTGGGTTGTCTTTTCGATGGTGCTGAGAGCGATGGTTTTCAATGATGAGATGAGTTTTTGGCGTATTCTTTGCTTAAGCACTGACAACTACTTTATTTCGCTCGAGGCTCATCATGATTTCAGCCAGTGTTACCCCATTAGCCAGTGCCACTGCCGCCAGTGCAGGGGTGTTGTTTCCGCTTATGGAGCCGACATCGGCAGAGCTTGCCGAGTTTGGTCAGATGTTGGGTGATTTTAATCAACTACCCAACCTAGCTTCCTTATCCGCACCCGCTTTAACCTTAGCTAACCAGCAGGCTAGTGCGTTACCAGCCTCCAATCAGGCAGTGGCGACGCCCGAAGGATTGTTATCAACCTTGGAGCAGGGGGCGCAATTAGCCTTGCAAGGGACGCCATCGTCAGCAAGCTTATTGAATCAACAAGCCAGTTCTGGTGCCACTGATAAGACATTATTGGATGCGTCATCACCTTCTGATGACGTCACAGAGGGAGTGCTTGCATCTGCTTCACTTGCCGTTCCGCCCACAATTGTCGCCACCGCCTTACCCAGCTCACCGGAACAGCTTTCGTCCGAAGTCATTGAAACTCATAGTCAGGGCTATGCTGTTAGTCAGCCTGCAAAAGGCTCGCTAGAGTCACCATCCATGATGCCAAGTGCAGTCAACGAAGCGATCACGCCCACTCAAGCACAACCTGAGAAGCCTCTTGCTGCTGCCTTAGCTCCAACCTTGTCGTCTAAGACTAATGCTGTATTTAATTTACCTGAAGTTCAGGGTCAAAACATGTCTTCTGAGAACACTGACGCTCTGTTAACATCAAGTGCGTTAAACCCAGTATTGCCAGCTCAGTCGCTGTTAAATGTGGCAACAGCTACTCAGAATCAGAGCAATACATCCGACCCGACCTCGCGCGTGCAAGCATTGGCGGATGGGGTTGATACAGTTAATAGTTTCAATAAGATTCAAGCCCCACTAACCGCACCGACGCCTGCTGTTAATCTGGCTCAAGCAACGACTGCCGGTTTACAAGCAACCCCTCAACCGTCTAGCGTAATCACGCCATTAACAAACACAGCTGAAGTAGCTCAGGTGGCTATCGTTGCCAGTGTGCCGTCATCGGCATCGGTTGATGTGATGGCGTCGGCCACTGTGACCAATGCCTTGTCCTCTTCCTCAAACAATGCGGCTACTTTGGTTGCTACGGTAACAAATCCAGTAGCGAATCCAGTAGCGAATCCAGTAGCGAATCCAGTAGCGAATCCAGTAGCCAATCCAGTAGCGAACCCAGTAGCGAATCCGGTGGTGAATCCAGCCGTGAATCCAGCGGCCGTGGCGATGACGGCTGATGATGGACATGTGACCGATGCAATGCTCTTGTTAGGGGATAACAAAGCGGTTATGTTTGCCACAACACCGGTGGTAACTGCTACACCCACAGTTGCGGTGCAGGTCGCATCGACTTCAGTGGATTCGTCAACGTCAGCCTTAAAAATGGATGCGCAGGCTCTGACCATGAACAACATGCTGGCAACATCAGCGCAACAGGCTTCGTCTTCTTCCGATCAACAGTCCGAATCTAAACAACAAGACTCAGCGTTGCCCAGGTCAGCTGAAGAAGCTGCGTTAGTGGAAACCGATGGCAACGCTGATGAGTTTTCCTTGACCACAACGACTCCCTTAAGTTCTTCGAGTGCGGCTAGCGTATTAGCGGCCCCCTTGAATTTGCGTCAACCGCAATGGACGCAGAATGTTGCGCAACGAGTGCAAGTGATGGTCAATCAGTCGATGAATACCTTAGAGGTTAGACTTGATCCACTCGATTTAGGACCAATGAAAATTAAGTTGATGTTAGACGATCAGCACAAAGCTCATGTTACCCTTTCGGCACAACATGGTTTAACGCGCGACATGCTTGAAAATGCTCTGCCACGCTTAAAAGAGTTGTTGTCGCAAGAGGGAATCGATTTGGCTTCGGCCACGGTCGATTCGGGACAGGATTCGTCTCAAAATGGTCAAAATGACAGACAAAGTTCAGCGAATTGGGCTTCAGACTTCAGTGAAGATGCCGCTACAACCCTTACCACGATGAGTCGCTCTTCCGCTTCAGATAACCTTGTCGATCAGTTTGTTTAATGTTATTTATGTTATTATTTGTAATATCGGTTAAGTTGTAGGATTATCACAATGAATCACAAAAAATTGCTCTCACTCGCCTTGCTGGCGCTTTTTCCCGGTATCGCTTTAGCGGCAGACAGTCCGGTTTGGATGATCTCTTCTATTATAGGCGCTATTATTCTGATTTTAATCATTTTGTTACTGGTTAAAAAACAGGGTCATCACGCTCAAACTGCCTCCAATGCAGCCTGGGTAAATGGATTAATAGAGCAAATTGATCAGTTGTCACCCCATCAGCTGGTGCATTTACACTCAACGCAGAATGAAGATAGCCTGTTGGTGGAAAAGCTGAATAGCTTGCTAGATGCCATCAGTTACCAGTTACAAACGGAAAAAATGAAGGCGGAACAAGCTCAGGAAGAGGTCATGAATCTGCAACAGATGGCCATGTCTCAAGCTGCGATGAGTTCAGGTAGTGTGAGTTCGGAGCTGTTCGCACAAGCGAAACAATCGCTCGAAGGGATTCAAGAGTCGGCTGCCATGTTGAAATCTCAAGTAGGTCAGCTGGGTGGTCAGTCCTCTCAAACCACGCGTTTGTTGGCGAATGTGGTTTCAGGCATCAACACGCTCAGTGATGAAGTGAGTCATGCCGCCAGCGTGATTCGACAATTAGAAAAAGACAGTGAAAATATTGGTACGGTATTGGTGCTGATTCGCGATATTGCCGAACAAACTAACCTGCTGGCGTTGAATGCGGCCATTGAAGCGGCGCGTGCCGGCGAGCATGGACGTGGTTTTGCGGTGGTTGCGGATGAGGTTCGCATTCTGGCACAAAAAACCCAGCAAGCGACCAAAGAAATTCAGTCTATTATCGAAGAGTTGCAACAACAAGCTCGTGCAGCCGTTAAGGTTATGAATAACAGTCGTGAACGTGTTGGTTCAACACAACAAGAGGCTAGCGAAGCAACTGAGATGTTAACGAGCATCACGTCGAGTTTAGATTCGTTGAATGCGTCGCAAGAAAATTTAGCCGATTATGTGCGCCAACAAGAGCGATTATTGGATCGCGCTTGATTGGGTCATGCCGCATTAATCTAACCTTTGTACCTAGAGAAACATTAATATGAAAGCAATTATTGGTACTGTTATTGTTGTTGGCTGTCTGTTGGGGGGCTATTTACCTCACGGCAGTATCGGCATCCTCATTCAGCCGTTGGAAGTGCTGATTATTATGGGGGCAACCATTGGTGCTTGGGTCATTGGGACACCGGGGTGGGCCATTAAAAAGGGGCTTTCGGGAGCAGTAGGCATTATCAAGCCTTCGCCCTTTGACAAAGAAGCCTTTCAGCAGCTGCTGGGATTAATGTTCAAGATTTTTAATAAAGCCCGTCGTGAAGGCCTGATGTCGATTGAAGCGGATGTGGAAGATCCCCATGCTTCAGCTTTATTTAATGAGTTTCCCAAAGTGATCTCAGATCATCATGTAAGCGATTTTATCGCTGATTATTTGCGTATGATGATTTCAGGTGCCACTAACCCTTACCAAATTGAAGACTTGATGAACGTCGAAATGGATGCTCATCACCATGAAGGTCACGTGCCGGCTGCGGCTATTGCCGAAGCCGGTCAGGCCTTACCGGCAATGGGTATTGTGGCGGCAGTACTGGGGATTATTGTGACTATGTCCTACTTAGATGCCGGCCCGCTTGAAATTGCCCACCACATGTCAGTGGCTTTGGTCGGAACCTTCTTAGGGATTTTGGCAGCCTACGGCTTCGTTAACCCCATTTCCGGAGCGATGAATGCCAAATTAGAGCAAGAAGCGGCTTATTATGTCACCATTAAAACCTGCATTTTAGCTAACCTCAATGGTTACGCACCGCCGGTAGCGGTTGAATTTGGGCGCAAATCCATTCCCTCTGAGTGGCGCCCTTCATTTAAAGAACTCGACGAGTATCTGCAATCTGTTAAATAACAGCCCATAAACGGCATAGATTATGCTTAAGTTGAGTTATTCTGGGTAAACACCAACCGATTAGGGTTGAAAAGTAGGAAATATGGCTGAAGGCGGCGAACAATCCATTATCATCAAACGCATCAAAAAGTGTCCACATGGTGCGCATGGTGGTGCCTGGAAAATTGCCTTTGCCGATTTGATGACCGCTGCTATGGCATTCTTCCTCATGCTGTGGGTACTGGGCGGCACCAATGACGAAGAGAAAAAAGAAATTGCTGCGTTTTTTCGTGACCCTTCGGTGATTGAAGCCAGCGCTGATATTCTCATTCCCTCTAAAGATAAAGCGGGACAAACCAATTCGCTTATTGACATGGGCGGTATGATGGACGCGCCGAAATCGGTGGAAGGCGATTCTCCTGAAGATAGAGAAAAAGAGCAGAAAAAACTCGAAGACCTGAAAAGTAAACTAGAGGAAAAAATCGACTCTAACGCTGAGTTATCCAAATTCAAAGAACAACTCCAAATCGACGTCACGCCCAGTGGCTTACGCGTACAAGTGCTGGACGACAGAAAACGTCCTATGTTTGATGCAGGTGTGGACATTCCCAAAGACTATGCTGCCACCATTTTGAAAGAAATGGGATCGATTCTCAAGGAGTCGGATAGTAAAATCAGTATTGCCGGTCATACCGATTCGTTGAAGTACAAAGGGGTCGATGATTACACCAACTGGGAGCTTTCGGCTGACCGTGCCAATGCCGCTCGACGCGAGTTAATCAATGGCGGTGTCAATGCCAATAAGGTTGCTCAGGTGGTTGGTTTGTCCGACACTATTCCCTATGATAAAGAAAACCCCTATAATCCACGTAATCGTCGTATTAGTATTATTGTACTAACGAAAGAGGCGGAACGAAACTTACAGAGTTTGTCTGATGCCAAAACACCGGCCAGTATGAATGAACTCGCCAACGATATGAAACAAAATAACCAAAAATAGGGAGTTAAAATATGTCGGCAAAACCAGCAGCCGTTGAAGAAGTGAGCGAAGACGCGCCAAAAAAAGGCGGTAATGGCTTAATGATCGTGTTGATTGTACTGGTGGTGGTGTTAATTGCCGCGGTCGGTTTTTTAGCCTTCATGATGATGAACCAAAGTCATGGCGATAAGCCTGCTGATCATGCCGAAGCGCCAGCAGCAGAAGCCTACAAGCCAGAAGACAAGGCTAAGGCCTATTCGCCTAGCTTTAAGCAATTTCCTTCTCCGGCACCTGGCGCACCTGCCCAGTACTTTGACTTAGAACAAATGGTAGTGGGTTTCAAGGGTGAAGGAAAGGCCAAGCATCTTGCGGTTAAAGTTAAAATGAAAACCGCTTACCCCGAAGTGGTGACAGAACTGACCAATATGAAACCGATTTTGGTCAACAACATTTCTGCCGCGCTACGCAAAAAAACCTACACGGAAATGAGCGCTGATGATGCGCAAGAGTTGCTGGCAGAAGAAATACTGAAAATCACACGCGCCGCCTTGGAAGAAGAAAAAGTCTACCCAGACTTGCTGGATAAAGTGTTGATTGAACGCTTTGTCATGCAATAACCCTGACTTGGGAAGTTAACGACTATGCTAGGCGTCATGGGACCCAAAGAGGACATTCTCGATCAGGATGAAATCGACGCTCTGTTAAAGGGCATGGGTGGTGGTGAAATTGAAACGGAAAATGATACTTCCGGTGCCAATGGTGGTATCACGGCGTTCGATTTTACCAATCAAGAACGGATTGTGCGTGGTCGTTTTCCAGCGTTAGATGTCATCACCGAGCGCTTTTCTCGTTGCTTTCAACGCACCATTGTCGATATGGTCCAGTCGAGTATTGAAGTGGTTGCTGGTGAAGTTAAAATCATCAAGATGAATGAATACCTGCGCAACCTGTTTTTTCCCACCAGCCTTAATATCATTAAAATTGACGCCTTGGGCGGGGTAGCGCTCATTACCATCGATTCCAAACTCATATTTAGTGTCATTGAACTTTACTATGGCGGTAATGGGCAAATTCACTTCAAAATTGAAGGGCGCGAATACACCACGGTTGAAATGGGGTTAATTCGCAACCTGGTTTCTGAATGTATTCGTTGTCTTACCGCTTCTTGGGAACCGGTTATTCCCATTGATATCGAAGTGCTACACAGTGAAATGAATCCTAAGTTTGCTTCTATTGTTGACCCGATTGAAATGGTGGTTATTTCGCCTGTCTATGTGCGTTTTGAAAATCAAGAAGGGCGTATTGACATAGTCATGCCTTATTCGATGTTAGAACCCATTCGCGATGTGTTAGAAGAAGGTATGCGCTCACTGCAAGGAGAGGGCGATAAAAAATGGAATAAAACCCTGCGCGATGAGGCGAAAGACATTCCCGTTACCTTAACCGCAGAGCTGGCTCAGGTGATGATGACGGTAGAGGATATGTTGGCGATGCAGGTCGGTGATGTGATTCCCATTGAAATGCCCAGTTTGGTTCCGGTGAAAGCAGAAAGTATTGTGATTGGTCATGGCAGGCTAGGGGACTTTGAAGGTAAAAAAGCGGTTCAGATGATGAACTTTACCAAACACCCTGCCTATCGAGATCGTGAAATTCCATTGGAGTGGTAAATGAGTGAAATTGAAGAAGATCCCTGGGCGGCGGCGCTAGCCGAGCAAGCCGAGTCAACTGATGCCTCTGCCGACGAAGAAGATCCTTGGGCGGCGGCACTGAACGAGCAGGCTGAAGCGGAATCGTCAGCCACTACTGCGCCAGCGGGCATGTCATCCACTTATCTCGACAAAAAAGATAAGGTCGATTTGGATGTGGTGATGGATGTTCCTGTCACCCTGGCCTTAGAAATTGGACGTGCTTCGGTCACCATTCGAAACTTGTTGTCTTACACGCAAGGCTCGGTCATTGAGTTGGAGCGTTTGGCCGGTGAACCGCTCGATGTTTTGGTTAACGGTACGCTGATTGCGCACGGCGAAGTGGTGGTGGTCAACGATAAATTTGGTGTGCGCTTAACGGATGTGGTTAGCCCCATTGAACGCATCAAAAAGCTGCGTTAGGTTGGTGGGTGTGTTTTTGCGCCTAACCGCCTATTGCAGCTTGCTCATCGCGCCGACTTGGGTGATGGCAAGCGAAGCCACCGATAAAACCGCGCAAGCAGCCAGTAGTGGCTTTGGCACCATGATGGGGCAAATGTTTGCCGTCTTATTATTGGTCATTGGGTTGTTAGTGGGTTTGGCTTGGTTATTGAAGCGTGCTGGCGTCACCCAGGGCGCTCTCAATGGACAACTCGCGGTTTTAGGGGCGGTTTCGGTCGGGCAACGTGAAAAAGTGGTGCTCATTCAAGCGGGACAAGAACAGTTATTAGTCGGTGTGACGGCTAACGAAATCAGTTTATTACATTTGTTATCTGAGCCGATTGTCGTAGACAAATCGGCCACGAAACCGGTAACAGAAGCACTAAGTGACAGCTTTGCGCAAAAGCTCGGTATGGCCATGGCCAGGCGTCAACCCAAGGAAACACCATGAACGGGTTCGCATTCTTCCTGCTGATTCTGTCCAGTGCCCTTCCTGTGCTCGCCTGGGCTGAACCGGGTATTCCAGCCTTTTCGGTGCAAACGAACGCCGATGGTCAGCAAGAGTACACGCTCACGCTGCAAATTCTGCTGTTGATGACAGGTTTGACTCTGTTGCCAGCGGCGTTAATGACCATGACCTCCTTTTTGCGCATCGTCATTGTGTTATCTTTTTTGCGTCAAGCGCTGGGTACCATGCAGACACCGTCGAACCAGGTATTGATTGGCTTGGCCTTATTTATGACGCTGTTTATCATGGCACCGATTTTTGACAAAATTAATGAAAATGCCATTCAACCTTACTTGAGTGAACAACTGAACGTGATGCAAGCCATCGAAGCCGGTTCAGGGCCGATGCGTCAATTTATGTTGCAACAGACACGCGAAGATGACTTGGCTATGTTTGCAGAAATGGCCAATGTTAAATTAGACGAACCCGAATCTGTGCCGTTTCGGGTGCTGATTCCCTCTTTTATTACCAGTGAACTCAAAACCGCTTTTCAAATTGGGTTTTTGCTGTTTATTCCTTTTCTAATCATCGATTTGGTGGTGGCTTCTTTGCTGATGTCGATGGGTATGATGATGTTGTCACCGATGATTATTTCCATGCCATTCAAACTGATGTTGTTTGTGTTAATCGATGGGTGGGCGCTGATTATGGGTACTTTGGCCAATAGTTTCGTCGTGCCGGGTGGCGTTTAGTGAGGTGATGTTGTGACTTCAGAAACCATCTTAACCATTGGACAAAAAATGTTGGAAGTGGTGGTGCTACTTTCCATTCCTCTTCTCATTCCAACACTGATTATTGGTTTGTTGGTGGGCATGTTTCAAGCGGCGACGCAAATTAACGAAATGACCTTAAGCTTTATTCCCAAACTGGTTGCGATTGTGGTGGTGTTGGTGTTCTTTGGTCCTTGGCTGCTCAATTTGCTGGTTGATTTTTCTCGCGAACTCATCTTATCGATCCCTGAATACATTGGTTGAGGCCAATGGATAGCACCTTTACCTACGAAGCCTTCTTACAATGGTGGGGCAACTTTTTTTGGCCTCTGGTGCGGATTGGCGCATTAATGTTCATTATGCCGGTGTTGTCGGCAAAAACCATACCGATGCGTTTTAAGCTGATTATCACCTTGATGCTCACCGCAGCCATTGCTCCCAGTGTCGAATTAAGTCGACCGATTGACCCCTTTACCAACGAAGGGGTGTGGATGGCGGTTGAGCAAGCGGGCATTGGCTTGGCTATGGGCCTGGTTTTTGTGGTGGTGTTTCAGGCTTTTACCCTAGCCGGGCAAATGGTTGCCAATGCGATGGGTCTGGGCTTTGCCTCGATGGTGGACCCTGGCACCGGCATGAACTCGCCTGTTATTGCCCAGCTGTATACCATTATGATTTCTTTGTTGTTTGTGTCGCTGAATGGTCATTTAATGGTGGTGCAAATGCTCATTGACAGTTTTGTACAGCTGCCTCTCAATGGTCATTTTTTATCGACTTTTACCATTAAAGCCTTGGTGGATTGGGGGAGTCATATCTTCAGTTGGGCGATGATTATTTCTCTGCCGGCGGTCACGGCACTACTCTTGGCCAACATGGCGCTGGGCTTAATCAGTCGGGCGGCACCTACTTTAAACGTTTTTTCGATTGGTTTCGTCATTACCATCGTGGGTGGCTTATTGTTGCTGTGGTGGTTGTTGCCACAAATTATCGTACAATTCCAATGGTTTATGAGCCAGTCTTTTGACTTGGTACACCAGTTTAAGTTGAGCGAATAACATGGCTGAAAACGCAGACGGTCAAGAGAAGAGTGAAGAACCCACCTCCAAAAAGCTCGATGATGCGCGGAAGAAAGGACAGGTAGCACGTTCAAAAGAATTGGCCACGATGCTCATTATGATGGTTGCTTCCTTGTGGTTCTTGTGGCTAGGTCCGCAAATGATGGTGGATTTTGAGCGCATGATGATTATGGGTTTCAGCCTAGAGCGAGATCATGCCTTCGATATGAAACGCGCTGCCGATTTAATCTTTGCTCAGTTTGAAGCTGCCTTGTGGTTGCTGTTGCCTTTTGTCATGGGCATGCTGGTGTTGGCCATTGTGGCTAATATTCTCATTGGTGGTTGGCTGTTTAGCACCGAAGTGATGGCACCGAAATTCTCTAAACTCAACCCGATTGCCGGCATCAAGCGCATGTTCTCCTTACATGCTCTGATTGAGCTGGTTAAGGCCTTGTTGAAGTTTTTCTTAATGGCCGTGTTGGCGATTTTATTTATTTATTCGACGTTGCGTGAGGTTTATCATCTGGGTTTGATTGAAGTCGAACCAGGCTTGGCAAGCGCGGGTGATATTTTGGCGATGGCGTTAGTGGTGATGTCGTTGGGCTTGATTGTGATTGCCGTCATTGATGTGCCTTACATGATTTGGAAGCACAACGAAGACATGAAAATGACTTTGCAAGAAGTGAAAGATGAATTCAAACAAACGGAAGGTAATCCTGAAATTAAGGGGCGTATTCGCCGCATGCAACAAGAAATGGCCATGCGACGCATGATGCAAGATGTGCCCACGGCGGATGTGATTATCACCAACCCGGAGCATTATGCTGTGGCGCTCAAATACGATAACCAAAATATGAACGCGCCGATTGTGCTGGCCATGGGCATGGATTTTATGGCGGCGCAAATTCGTACCATTGCCACGCAAAATAAAGTGGAAATTGTGCGCTCGCCCGCGCTAGCGAGGGCGCTTTATTACAACAGTGAAGTGGGTCAGGTGATTCCGCGTCAGCTCTTTCTCGCTGTGGCGCAGATTTTAGCGATGGTTTTTCAGCTTAAAGAGCGCAAAATTAACCGCTTGCCCGATTTTGATGATGTGGTGGTTCCGGCCGAATTAAAACAATCTCCTTAAATTTGCCTAGTCTGAATGGGGTTAAGCATGCTCTAAGCAACAAAACCTACTATAATGCATGGGTTATGACTCACACTAACTGGCTTTAGGCACACACTGATTATGGATTGGCGACAACTCGCACAACAAGTTCAAACTGCAATGCCCAAGGGCTTGGGTACGCCAATATTAGTTATTGCGCTCTTGGCAATGATGATTTTGCCGTTACCCGCCTTAATGTTAGACATGCTGTTTACCTTTAACATTGCCTTGTCTTTGATGATCTTAATGGTCACAGTCTATGCCAAAAAACCCTTAGATTTTGCGGTTTTTCCAACCATTCTGCTGGTTGCAACCCTGTTACGATTGGCACTGAACATTGCTTCCACTCGCATTATTTTGATGGAAGGGCACAACGGTGGCGCTGCCGCGGGTCATGTGATCGAGGCTTTCGGAAACTTCGTCATTGGTGGTAATTTCGCGGTCGGTTTAGTCGTTTTCGCCATTTTGATTGTCATTAACTTTGTGGTGGTGACCAAGGGTGCAGGACGTGTTGCCGAGGTGAGTGCGCGCTTTGCTCTGGATTCGATGCCCGGTAAGCAAATGGCCATTGATGCCGATTTGAATGCCGGACTGATCAATCAAGAACAGGCGCAAGCGCGTCGTCGTGAGGTGGCGGCCGAATCAGAATTTTATGGTTCGATGGACGGTGCCAGTAAGTTTGTGCGCGGTGATGCCATTGCCGGTATCATCATTCTGTTCATTAACATCATTGGTGGTTTCATCATTGGTATGGCGCAGCACGATCTGGGTTTTGGTGAGTCAGTACAAATTTACACCTTGCTGACCATTGGTGATGGCTTGGTTGCCCAAATTCCAGCTTTGTTGTTATCGGTTGCCGCAGCCTTAATGGTCACGCGTTCGGGCGATGATCGCGAAATTTCAGAGCAAATGAACGACCAGCTGCTCACTAATCCTAAGCCATTAATCTTGTCGGCTGGGGTGTTGTTTTTAATGGGGATTATCCCCGGTATGCCCAATGTGGCTTTTTTAAGCTTAGCCGCTCTTACCGGCGCTGGCGCTTGGTTTTTGGTGAATAAACAAAAACAAGCCACTCAAACGGCGAGTTTGCCCACCGAAACCGTGGATGAATCGCTCGGTAAACCGCCCGAATTGGGTTGGGATGATGTGCAGCAAGTGGATACCTTGGGGTTGGAAATTGGCTACCGGCTGATTCCTATGGTGGATACGGCTCAAGATGGTCAGTTGTTGGAGCGTATCAAAGGGGTGCGCCGAAAATTATCGCAAGAACTGGGCTTTTTGATTCCTTCGGTGCACATACGTGATAACTTGGAATTGTCTCCCAATCAGTATCGCATTAGCATGATGGGCGTTACTTTGGGCACGGGTGAGGTGTATCATGATCGGGATTTGGCGATTAATTCGGGTCAAGTTTATGGTCAACTGAATGGTATCGCCACGAAAGACCCCACTTTTGGCTTGGATGCGGTGTGGATTAGCAAACAAGACCGCGATCAGGCTCAAACACTGGGTTATACGGTGGTGGATTCGGGTACGGTTATTGCCACGCATCTCAGCCAGATTCTGCAAGATAATGCCGATGAGTTGTTGGGCTTGGAAGAAGTGCAGCAAATTCTAAATCGCGTGAAGCAGCAGGCCGAAAAACTGGTAGAAGAGGCCACAAAAGAAGTGCCCTTAGCCTTGTTGGTACAAATCTTGCAGAACTTGTTACGTGAACGTATTCCTGTAAGAGATATGCGCACCATTTTAGAAGCGCTGATTGAGCGCGTGGGTCAGACAAAAGATTTGGCGCAACTTACGGTGCATGTGCGCACGGCTTTGGGTAAGTTTATTTTGCAAAACATCCCCGGTGTGGGTGATGTGGTGGAAGTGATGACCTTGGATCCTAATTTGGAGCAGGTGTTACTCAAGTCGATGCAAGGGGCGCCTGAAGGACAATTAGCCATTGAACCCAGTTTGGCCGAACGGGTGAGTCAGCGTTTGAATGAGCAGGTTCAACAACGAGAGATGGTAGGTAAGCCGGCCATTTTATTGGTGAATCCTTTTGTGCGTGCGCCCTTGGCCAGACTCTTCCGTTACTCGATTCCCAGTTTGGTGGTGTTATCTTACAGTGAAATTCCTGAAAGCAGACAAATTAATGTCTTTGCTTCCATTGGTTAAGGTGGATTAGATGCGAATTAAGCGTTTTGTCGCCAGCAATATGCGTCAAGCCATGAATATGGTGAAAGAAGAGTTGGGCGATCAGGCTGTCATTATGTCGACACGTCAATTAAATGACAGTGTGGAGGTGACGGCTGGGATCGATAGCGACTTGGTGTCGGCTTCGCCTAAAAATACGGCCTTTTCTAACGATCAGTTCGCCGCAACGCAAATGCGTGAGCCCTTAGCGGGTGGTTCGACTTCGATCAGTTTTCGCTCGGCGGCGCCTGCTCAAGCCGATTTAGCCAGCATGCATCAAGAGTTAAAGCAGATGCGGGCGTTGCTAGAGCAGCAATTATCAGGTTTTGCTTGGCAGCAAACCAGTGTGCAACATCCCGATAAGGTAACACTGCTCAAGCGTCTGTCGGCGATGGGTATTGGCTGGGAGCTTTGTCAGGCCTTGGTTGAACAGTTGGTGATGTCGGGAGACGTGGAGGCGGATTGGCGTCAGATTCAAGCCAGTTTACTGCACAATATGCCCGCTTTAGCCGATGGTTTGTTGGATCAGGGTGGGGTGATTGCCCTAGTTGGGCCAACTGGCGTGGGTAAAACGACGACGATTGCGAAACTGGCAGCGCGTTATGCCTTGCGTTATGGCACAGCCGAATGTGCCATGATTACCTTGGATACCTACAAAATCGGTGCGCAAGAGCAGTTGAAAATTTTTGCCGATTTGATTGGTGTGCCGCTATACACCGCCAGCACACCCACTGAGTTTTTCCGTTTGTTAGATAAGTTAGCACAGCGCCGTTTGGTATTAGTCGATACCGCAGGACTCAGTCAGCGGGATGCACGCTTGCATGATTATCTGGCGCAAAGCTTAGATGATGGCACGGGTGAAATTAAGCCGCTACTGGTGTTATCGGCTGCGACGCAGTTGAGCGTGATGCAAGAAATTATGCTGGCCTTTGGTAAACTTAAGCCGATTGGGTGCATTTTAACCAAATTGGATGAGGCCACCTTGTTGGGACCGGCAGTGACTTTGCTGGCTCAAAACCGCTTGGCATTGGCCTATTGCACCAATGGTCAGCGGGTACCAGAAGATTTGATGCCGATAACGGCACGGGATTTGCTTGATCAAGCGATTGCAATGGGGCGTACACGTGAAGCGACGGCTTTAGATGGCGTTCATTATGGACTCGGTCGGGAGATAACGGATGTTTGAAGATCAGGCAGCAGGGCTAAGATCAACGGGACAGCAGCGTCCTGTCAGAACCATCGCCATTACCGGTGGTAAGGGTGGAGTGGGTAAAACCAGTGTTTCGGTTAACCTAGGCGTTGCCTTGTCTAAACTGGGTGAGCGTGTCTGTCTGCTCGATGCCGACATGAGTATGGCTAACGTCGATGTGCTACTGGGTTTAAGAGCACCTTACAATTTATCGCATGTGCTAGATGGGACTCACGGCTTGAAAGAAGTGATGATTGAAGGGCCAGGTGGCCTAAAAATCATACCGGGTTCTTCTGGTGTTAGGCGCATGGCCAATTTATCAAGCGTGGAAAACGCCGGCCTCATTCAGGCGTTTTCTGAATTGGCAGACGATATAGATGTGTTGCTCATTGACACGGCGGCGGGTATATCTGATAGCGTGCTCAGTTTTTGTCGGGCAGCGATGGAGGTGTTGGTGGTGGTGTGCGATGAGCCGGCTTCCATTACCGATGCCTACGCACTGATTAAGGTGCTGAATCGTGAATATGGGGTGTCAAAAGTACGAATTGTGGCGAATATGGCGCAATCTCCTAGCCATGCCATGGCGCTATTTGATAAGATTGCTAGTGTATGTGAACGTTTTCTCGATGTACAGGTCAGTTATGCTGGTCCTGTGCCTTTCGATCCGAGTTTGCGTGCGGCCATTCAACAGCAAACTTCGGTGGTGTTGTCTAAGCCGTTTAGCCCTTCAGGCAAGGCCTTGTCCTTGTTAGCGCGTGAGGTCATGCGTTGGCCGGTACCGATGGGACCAAGTGGTTATTTACAGTTTTTTGTCGAACGATTAGTACAGTCAGGTATGCGATAAGTTATGACGCCCGTTAGAGCCTACGCTCAAATGCAAAAGCAGCAAACTTCGCTGACTGAGCAGATTGAAGCACACACCGATTTGGTGAAGCGTATTGCTTATCACCTGAAAGGTCGCCTGCCTTCGAGTGTGCAGGTCGATGATTTGGTGCAGTCGGGGATGATTGGGCTGATTGAAGCGGCGCAGAAGTATGATGCCAGCCAAGGTGCGAGCTTCGAAACCTACGCTGGTATTCGTATTCGTGGCGCCATGCTCGATGAAATTCGTAAGGGCGATTGGACACCTCGTTCGGTGCATCGTAAATCGCGTGAGGTGGCGGAAGCCATTCGATCCATCGAAGCCAGCACCGGTCGTGAAGCGAAAGATGAAGACGTGGCCAAATTGTTGGGCATGACCATGTCGGAATACCACCAGATTTTGCAAGATTCGGTGACGACACAGGTGCTGTCGATTGATATGCCCGATCACGATGAGTTGTCGGAAGATCAGTTATCATTGAATCACGCCTCGGACATGGCTGAACCTATGCAAGAGCTGATGCAGTCTCAGTTTCAGGGTCAGTTAGCCGAAGCCATTGCCAGTTTGCCAGAAAGAGAGCAACTGGTGATGTCACTCTATTATGATGAAGAATTGAATTTGAAAGAAATTGGGGAAGTGCTGAATGTCAGTGAATCACGTGTTTGTCAGATTCACGGTCAAGCCTTGTTGCGCATCCGTTCGCGCTTGAAAGAATGGGCTGAATAATTGAGTTAAAAGGAGGGAATCTCTAAAAACTCCACACAGGGGAGTTTTTAGAGTCCCATATTTATTAACCTCTGGTGAAAGGGTTTTAAATCAAGTGGTAACATGTTACTAAATGCGAGCCCTTCCCCCAGACCCCCAACCCTCTAGGGTTTTAGAGATCACCAGGAGTTATTATCCACCATGGCCATCAATCGTGATATGCGTATTTTAGTTGTTGATGATTTTTCAACCATGCGTCGTATTGTTAAAAACCTACTGAAAGAATTGGGCTTTAGTAATTTTTCTGAAGCAGAAGATGGTGTACAGGCTTGGGATGCTGTTGTGGCAGCGGGCGGTTTCGATTTCATTGTGTCCGATTGGAATATGCCGAATATGACGGGTATCGATTTTTTACGCAAAGTGCGTGCCGATGCACGTTTTAAAGACACGCCTTTCTTGCTCATTACCGCCGAAGCTAAGCGTAGTCAAATTTTTGAAGCGGCAGAGGCCGGAGTCAATGGCTACATTGTTAAGCCCTTTACCGCGGCGACGCTGAATGAAAAAATCCAAAAGATCTTTGAGCGTATCGGATAATAAAATAAGAGTTAATGCCCGCCTATGAGCGGGTTTTTTTATGTCACAGGGAGAGACTAAGATGACAACCGGTCAACATATTGATGAAATCAGCGAGCGTATTCAATACGTTATGTCCACCAAGGAGTCAGCGGTTCAACAAACCTTAATGTTGACAGAAGATTCTTTATCAACACTCGACAACCTTAAAATTGTGTTGCAACTGCAAACTAGCCTGCCTAATGTAACCGAGGCGCAGAATGAACTGGTACAACAGGTCACTCAGGCGATTGAATCGGTGCAAAGTCGTTTAACAGAAATGCTGATGGTGCAGAGTTATCAGGACATCACCGGGCAGGTGTTGCAGCAAGTATTAGCCGATTTACAGCGTATTGACCCTAACGCTCAACTCAACGAAGCCAGTGCCGATAAACCAGCTAGTGCCGGTTTTGGCCCAGCGGTTTTGCAAAAAGAACAACAAGGCCGAGCGCAGGGTCAACAAGATGTGGACGATCTGCTTGCCGAAATGGGTTTGTAATTGGTACGCAATTTGCTTGTAGTAACGATGACAGTCGGAAGGCAGCTAAGCCATTCCCTTACTATAGGCAAGCCATGACGGCTTGACCAAGAAACAGGAGTCACGTCGTGGACGAGGAAATTTTACAAGACTTTTTAGTAGAAGCGGGTGAGCTTTACGAGAACTTGAACGAACAGCTGGTGGAGCTGGAGCGTGATCCGCATAATGCCGATTTGCTCAACGCTATTTTCCGTGGCTTCCACACCATTAAAGGCGGAGCTGGCTTTATTGGCGTGACGCCTCTGGTTGAGCTGTGTCATCGCGCCGAGAATTTATTCGATAAAATTCGCAATGGCGAACGAGAATATGCCGGCGCTAACGTCGATGTGGTGTTGCAAGCCTATGACGTCATTGGACGCATGATCCAAGCATTGCAAGCCGGTGAGCGAGAGTTAGAAGCGGCTGAAAGCAGTTTGTTGGCCGAATTAGACGCGGCAGTTAAGGGCGAAGCTTCAGTATCAGCGACGGATGCGCCGGCAGAAGTGTTGGCAGCGCCAGTGGTTAAATTGGCCTTACCGGAGGGAGTTGACCCTGACGGTGAAATCTCCGATGACGAGTTCGAAGCGCTACTCAATCAGCGTGATATGTTGGCGATGGCGGCGCAAGAGTCCGCACCCGCACAGCCTGCAGCGTCGCCCTTTGTTGCCGGTTTAGACCCTGATGGAGAAATCACCGACGAAGAATTCGAAGCCATGTTGGCTGGTTTACAATCGGGTAAGTCGGCACAAGAAGCTGCGTTAGAAGCGGCTAAAGCGGTTGGTGCGATTCCGGCGGTGGCAAGTCAGCCTCACGTTGAAACACCGATGCCGGCACCTGTGGCAACGCCAGCTAAACCCGTTGCCAAACCACCGGTGGTTGCCAAAGGCGGCGAGGAAGCTGAATCGACTGTGCGTGTCGATACTAAGCGCTTGGACGAGATCATGAATTTGGTTGGCGAGCTGGTGCTGGTGCGTAATCGATTACTTAATCTGCGCACGCTATTGCAGAATGAAGAAGTCTCAGCGGTTGTGGCCAATCTCGATCATGTCACCATGGATTTGCAAGCCTCGGTGATGAAAACGCGTATGCAACCGGTGAAAAAGGTATTTAGCCGTTTTCCGCGCGTGGTTCGTGATTTGGCGCGTAAACTGGGCAAGGAAATTGAGCTGGAACTGGAAGGCGAAGAGACAGATTTAGACAAAAATCTGGTGGAAGCCTTGGCGGATCCCTTGGTGCATTTGGTGCGTAATGCCGTCGATCATGGCGTAGAAGATCCGCAGACGCGAGAAAGTCAAGGCAAGGCGCGTGTGGGCAAGCTAATTTTGTCGGCACAACAGGAAGGCGATCACATTTTGCTCACCATCACCGATGATGGTAAGGGCATGAATGCCGATGTGTTGCGTCAAAAAGCGGTGGAAAAAGGGCTGTTAGACGAAAGCGCTGCCGCTCAGTTGGATGATAAGTCGGCGTTTGAATTGATTTTATTGCCGGGCTTTTCGACCAAAACCGAAATCTCCGATGTGTCGGGGCGTGGCGTCGGCATGGACGTGGTGAAGAGCACCATCAACAAGTTAAATGGTAGTATCGACATTCATTCGGTATTGGGTGAAGGCACTATTTTCAATATTCGTGTCCCCTTAACCTTAGCCATTCTACCGACCTTGATGGTTGGAGTCGGTGACTATAATTACGCCATTCCGTTAACAGCAGTTCAAGAAATTTTTGATTATGATCCGACCCAGAGCAACCGCATCGATGGGCGCATGATGGTGCGCTTACGTTCGCGCAGTATCCCCTTGTATTTTATGCGCGAGTGGTTGTCGCCATCGACCAGCTACGAGTCGCTCGACCACGCTAAGGTAGTGATCGTGAATATTGGCACGGCGATGGTGGGATTAATTGTGGACCATGTGCGCGGTCAGGAAGAGGTGGTGATTAAACCACTGGGAGCCAAGTTACAAGGTGTTCAGGGCTATGCAGGCGCCACCATTACCGGTGATGGTCGCATTGCGCTGATTCTCGACTTACCCGGTATGATGAGCAGGTTTTAACAGCAATGAAAGAATTGGATATGTCGGTCATGAATATGGACGATCAGGATTACGAAGGCAGTTATGTGCGTTGCGTGTTATTTCGTTTAGATAGCGAAAGTTACGGTGTCAATGTGCAAAACGTGCGCGAAGTCTTACGGGTTGGCGAGATTCGTCCTGTTCCCGGTTGCCCTTACGACGTGTTGGGCGTTATTAATGTGCGTGGTGTGATTGTGTCGGTGCTCGATACGCGCCAATATTTCAAATTAGCGTCAGCGCCCACCACCGATTTATCTCGGATTATAATCGTTGAGCAACAAGGTCAAGCCTTGGGTTTATTGGTCGATGAAGTGAAAGAAGTGCGCGATATTCAAGAAGGCGGCATCGATGCCATCGGCACGGTCGGTGATGATTCGAGTAATCGCATGATTCAGGGTGTCAGTCACTCGAGCGATGAAGGGGTGATCATCATTATCGATTCAATGAAGTTTTTTGATCGAGCCGCATCTGGTCACGCCGTGGTGGCCGCCAGCAGCGCCGATGATGACTTGTTTTAAACAGGCTTAATACGGGCTTAATGCTTTTCCCCTTTGGGCGGCGATTTGCCCGTTAGGCTGTAAGCAAAAACCAACACCTGCGCGACGGCGGCGAAGAGCTCGCGCGGAATAGGCTGGTTCAGTTCTAATGCCGACAAAGCTTTGTTCAGCTGAGCGTCCTGATGAATGGGGATTTCAGCGGTTTTGGCCATGGCGATGATTTTATCGGCAATCGCTCCCTTGCCCTTAGCCACGACGCGGGGCAGGTCATCTTGCTTGTAAACCAAGGCGACAGCCGAGTTGGGTTCTGCTTCCTTTTCTGAGGGTGCTGACATAGGTTGTTGCGTTTATCCGTGACAATCGACCAGTGGCTGTTGCCACAGGGGTTTTTCGGTTCTGGGTTCGGGTTTACCTTGCACAATAATTAAACTTTCTAATGTTAAGCCTTGTTCAATCAGCGCTTGTTTAAGTAGAGGTGCCTGTGCCTGAATCTGTTGAGTTAATTCGGCATTACTGCCCCATAATTGTACACGTAAATTAAGGGCTTTATCCATTTGAATGCGGCTGGTAAAGTCACCTTCGGGTAAATTAAGTTGCACAAAAATCTTCCAATACTGGGTATGTTCGGGTTGATCGGCTTTGGGTAGGTCGATTTCTAAGGTGAAGTTATCCAGTTGCTGCCGATGTTGTAACGGAATTTCCTGTAACCAAACGGCATTACCGGCACTGTGTTGTAAGTTTTGCAGCTGTTGCGTCAGTTCGGAACGATTTAACAGTTGCTGTGCTATTACTTTTTCTTCCAGGGTGGCATCGTTTGAGTTGAGTAAATTGACCAGCGCTTGTTTCCATTCGGCCGTGGGTTGCTTGGCGTATTTGTCGTTAAAGGCTTGCATGCTTTGCTGAACTTTTTCTGCCGTGACCGGGGATTGCAAGTTAAGAGCTTGGTTGAGCAAGGTTTGCCAGGCAGGGTTGAGCGGTTTTTGTCCTTGGCTGGCTTGTTGTAGCTGTTCGTTTACCAGGGTTAATAACTGTTGCAAAGGCGTTTGATTAGGCAGACTGTTTTTAAGTAACGCCAGTGCATCTTTAGTGGCGTTGGGGAGACTGGCAGTCCATTCGGGCAAGTCGGCATTGGGCGGAGCGTTCAGACCGCTTGGCGTACTGAAAGCAGGAGCGGGCGTGTTGGTGGTTTGGGCTGTGCTATCGGGTAGAATTTTCAGTTGTAGTTGACCATTGACCAGCATGGGTTGCGCCATCAGGTTTTGTCCTGGTGTCAGGGCTGTGTTGGTTTGCGTCGCCAGTTGACGACCGGCAAACAAGATGGTGGCTTGGTTGCCCTCTGTGCTAATCACTTTCACGGCCATGGGTTGCGCATTTTGAAATAAAGATTCGGGCAGTTTTGGTGTGCGAATCAGTTTAATGACTTGCGCGTCGGACGTGGATAATGGCATCATAACTGAATGTCCCTAGCTTAAATTGTGTAGTCAGTTTACCAAAAACGAGGGATGACGTCTTTCATTCGAAGCTGAGAAACCTAACCCTATGTCAATACAACAAGAATTCGACTTTACTAAGGCAGATTTTGATCGCGTTAGGCGCATCGTTTACGATCATGCGGGGATTGCGCTGGCAGACAGTAAGCAAAATCTCATCTACAATCGCCTGTCTCGTCGCTTACGCAGTCTTAATTTTCACGATTTTAATCATTATTTAAGTTATGTTGAAGGGGCGGGGCATGATGAAGAGTTTACGCACCTCATTAATGCGGTCACCACCAACCTGACCTTCTTTTTTCGTGAAGAGCATCATTTCGAGTATCTTTCACAGCAATTATTCCCCAGTTTGCTTAAAAGCAACGCCGCGAGCAAAAAAGTGCGCATTTGGTCGGCGGGTTGTTCGACCGGTGAAGAGCCTTACTCCATCGCCATTGTGGCTAAAGAAGCCTTTCCGTCCGATTGGGATGTGCAAGTTCATGCCAGTGACCTAGACACTAATGTCATTAATACCGCTAAGGCAGGGGTTTACCAGATCGAAGCCTTAAAAGGCGTTTCGGCAGACAGAGTTAAGCGTTGGTTTTTGAAAGGCACAGGTCAGAACGAAGGCATGGTTCGCGTTAAACCCGAATTGCAGAACATCATTCACTTTCAACAGGTGAATTTGATGCGCGATTGGCCGTGGAAAGAAGGCTTTGATATTATCTTTTGTCGTAATGTGGTTATTTATTTCGACAAACCGACCCAACAGAAATTGTTTATGCGTTATCACCAATTACTCAGTGATCAGGGTCATTTGTTCATTGGTCATTCTGAATCTTTATATAAAGTGAGCGAGCAATTTAAGTTGCTTGGCAAAACCATCTACCAAAAAATTTAGGGGCTTTGAAGCAGTTATGTTAACGAAAAAAATTAAGGTGCTGATTGTTGATGATTCGGCACTGGTTAGACGCATGCTAACAGAAATGCTGAATAGTGATGCGAACATTGAAGTCGTCGGTAGTGCGGAAGACCCTTTCGATGCGCGTGAGAAAATTAAGGCACTTAATCCCGATGTGATTACCCTTGATATCGAAATGCCAAAAATGGATGGCGTGACCTTTTTGCGTAATTTAATGCGTTTGCATCCGCTTCCGGTTGTCATGGTGTCATCCCTAACGGAAAAAGGGGCCGATGTGACCTTTGCGGCGCTGGAGTTGGGTGCGATTGATTTCGTCACCAAGCCTAAGGTTAATGTGGGTGGCTCGCTGAACGACTACAAGCAGGAAATTGTCGAAAAAATTAAAATGGCGGCCAGAGTGCCCATGGCTCGTATTGAACGTAAAGCGCAAGCGACACCGGTGAAAGCAACAGAAGCGCCGGCTAAATCCATGGCTTCGGCTATCATTCCAGCGAAATTGAGTGCGGACGCCATTTTAAGTCAAAACGCAACCGTTAAAGAAAAATCGCGACAACGTATTATTGCCATTGGTGCTTCAACGGGCGGCACGGAAGCCATTCGTGAGGTGCTGACAGCTCTGCCAGCCACCATGCCGCCGATTGTCATCACCCAGCATATTCCAGCGGCGTTCAGTGCGCCTTTTGCCAAGCGTATGGACAGCATGTCGGCGTTATCGGTACATGAAGCAGAAGACGGTCAACTGATTCTGCCAGGTCATGTGTACATTGCCCCAGGTAGTCATCATTTACTCATTGATTCGGTGAGTGGAAAGCTCATTTGCCGGTTACACGATGGTCCGCCGGTGAATCGGCACAAGCCTTCGGTCGATGTCATGTTTCGATCGGTAGCGCAGGTGTGCGGCAGTAATGCGCTGGGTGTATTGCTCACGGGTATGGGCGATGATGGCGCACGAGGCTTAAAAGAATTACAACAAGCCGCAGCCAAAACCATTGCTCAAGATGAAAAAACCAGTGTCGTTTGGGGTATGCCGGGTGAGGCCGTTAAACTGGGCGCGGCTGATCTGATTCTACCCTTGTCAGACGTGGCATCTAAATTGCTTGCATTGTCTAAGTAAATTGAGATTAAAGTTTTTTTAGAACCTTGCGCTAACTGTATGTGGGTTGCAGTTTGGCAGACCTAAACAAAAGCCTGTGTTCGGAGTGATGGATTATGCAGAAAAAGAGTAGTGTGGCTATTGGGTGGACACTGAGTGTCGTGGGTGCACTGGGTGCTGGCTTATTGGGTCATGTGTGGATTGCCGTAGCGATTATGGTGGCAGCGCTGGTGTGGACAGGACTCTTGCTGTCGGTGGCTGCTTCGGCGGCAACTCCGGTGTCCGTGGCCAAACCCCATTCAGGTCTGGCTCAGCGTACTGGTGCCGGTGCTTTAGAAGCGCAAGCATCGGGCGAGGTGGTACAGGTCATTATGTCGGATATTGATGCCGTGATCGACCAAGAAGTACAAATTGTTCGCGGCGAGTTGCTGCAAGTTAAAGACTTGATTGCAGAAGCTGTCGAAACCTTGAATAACAGCTTTACCAACCTAAACGATGCCTCGCAACGTGAAGGTGAGTTGGTGATGGGCTTGATGGCCAATATGGGTGGTGGCAATGGTGACATGACCATCGAAAAGTTCACGCAAGAGACGCGTGACATCATGCACTATCTAATAGATTTGATTATGAGTGTCAGTCGTCGCAGCCGTGAAACCGTGCTGAAAATCGATGACATGGTGAATCAGATTAATGCCATTTTTACTCTGTTGGAAGATGTGAAGACCATTGCCGATCAAACCAACTTATTGGCGTTGAATGCGGCGATTGAGGCGGCGCGTGCCGGTGAGTCTGGACGTGGCTTTGCCGTTGTGGCCGATGAAGTGCGCAAGCTGTCGTTGAATTCCAATAAACTGAATGAACAAATTCGTAAAAAAGCCGAACAAGCGCGTTTAACCGTCGATGAAGTACGCGATATCGTGGGTGATTCGGCGCACAAAGATATGCGCGAAGCCGAAGACTCTAAGCATCGTGCTGATCGCATGATGGAAGCCTTAAACAGCATGAATGCCTCTATTACTGAGCGTTTAGGTGATGTGTCGGGTATTATCAGTGACATTGAATACAACGTTTCTAACGCCATTCGTTCTTTACAGTTTGAGGACATCACGCGCCAGTTGGTCGATCAGGTACAAAACCATTTAGATAACTTGCATAGCATGGCAAATACCACTAATTTGGCAACCATTGAAATGATGCAAACACCGGTAACCTCGTCTCAAGATTATGCGCAACGCATGGAAGAATTGCGTCGTAAAATTCATGAAGAGCGCGATCGTATCGAATCGACACGCATGGCACGAGTTAAAGCCGCCTCGATGGATGCGGGAGATGTGGATTTATTCTAAATCCGACCAGTATGGCAGATTAAAAAACAGGGCGCTTAGCCCTGTTTTTTATGGTGTTTTGTCCGTGGGGTTGGGTTCGTCCTGCTGGTGGTTTTCTCTATCTTCAGCACGAATACTGGCCAAACACTGTTCGGCAGCACGTAAGTAGCTACCGCGTTTGAATAATAATTGCCAGCGCGAGCCGCCTACTTGTTTCCACAAAAAAGCGGAACGAATGCCAGCCAATAATACCGCACGGATGCGGTTGGCAATAGCCGGTTGCGATAAATAGCCATGCGAACCGCGCACCATGATTTTAGGGTGCATTTGTGAAACCACATCGGTATAAATGAGGGCAATCCCGGCCAGGGTATTGTCATGTAACAGGCCAAAGTGTTTTCGCTGACTTTCTGGTACAGACAGTTTTTTGAACAGACGATCAACCAATTCAGGTTGTTTATTCAATTTGTTTTCGAGCGCAATCATGCCAATCACGTATTGCGTCAGTTGCATATTACGCATTTCGTTCGGGGCTTGCGAACCGTTCATTTGCGTTTTTAGGGTACGCATACCGAGCGTCAGTCCAGCAAAACCACCAAAAACCGCTTCCGTGGTTTCGGGGTTTTCAACGAATAAACTATTCAAGGAGGCTGTTAGGGCATCGGTATCGGATTTGCCTTGCGTTGCCAGTTGATGCACTAACGCAGCGGCTTGATAAATACCGGCAAAGGCGAGCATGCGGTCTTGATCTTGATAACTCATAAGGCTTATTTCATGGCTTCTGTAATAATCGCACCACCTAGGCAGACTTCGCCATCATAAATAACGACAGATTGACCGGGCGTAATAGCGCGTTGGGGTTGTTCAAAGGTCAGCTCGATGCGTTGATCGTCTGTATAAGTGATCTGACAAGTTTGAGCGGGTTGACGGTAGCGAATTTTGGCGCTCAGTGGTTGATTAAGCGCAGGCGCTTGATCGCACCAGTCGAGTTGGCTTGCCACTAGCCGACTTTTGAGCATGGCAGGGTGGTTATGACCTTGCACGACGATGAGGCGGTTGCTTTCCATGTCTTTGTCGGCAACAAACCAAGCGTCATCTTCATTGCCATGTCCGCCACCAATGCCCAATCCTTTGCGCTGTCCTAGTGTGTAGAAAGCGAGTCCGGTATGCTGTCCAACAACCTTGCCTTCTGGTGTGACCATGTCACCCGCTTGTTGTTGATCGAGGTAGCTTTGTAAAAAGTCTTTGAATTTACGTTCACCAATAAAGCAAATACCGGTGCTGTCTTTTTTATCGTGGGTAATAAAACCTTGCTGTTCAGCAATCGCGCGAACCGCTGGCTTTTCTAACTCGCCGACAGGGAATAGGGCGTGTGCCAGTTGTCGTTGTTTGAGTGTGTATAAAAAATAGCTTTGGTCTTTGTTTTTATCAAGTCCGGTCAGTAGTTGAAAATGACCATCGTGGAAGCCGATACGTGCATAGTGACCTGTGGCGATGCCATCTGCACCTAAGGCAAGGGCTTCATCTAAAAAGGTTTTAAATTTAATTTCTTTGTTGCACAAAATATCGGGGTTGGGAGTGCGACCCGCTTGATATTCGGCGAGAAAATGGGCAAAAACCCCTTCCCAGTAGTGTTGTGAGAAGTTGCGAATGTGCAAAGGAATACCAAGCTTATCGCAGACTTGCTGTGCGTCGAGCATGTCTTGACGGGCTGGGCAGTAGTCGATGGTGTCGTCGCCTTCCCAGTTCTTCATAAACAAGCCTTCGATCTGGTAGCCTTGTTGTTGTAACAGGTAGGCGGTCACAGAAGAGTCCACTCCTCCTGACATGCCGACCATAATTTTAGCGCCAGGTTGTAACTGGCGAAATGGGGTATTTGTATTCATGCGGGATATTCTAACAAATTAGCCCCCTGACAGGGCATAGCCTTTAGCCTTATAATGATTCTATTTTTTGCAAAACGATTGAGGCACTGATGGCTTCCACTTGGATCAAAATGGAGTGTGTGCCCCTACCCACGGCTAACTATCCCGAATTACTCGTTTATTGGAATCCCGATTCGGGTCAACTGTTGGGTGAGCAAGCCGATTTATTGCATGATTTGGTGAGTCAGGCAATGAATCAGGGTATTCAAGGTGTTGAATTGTCTGATCCTTATCGCAAGCCGAGTGAGTTGGCGATGATTTTGAGTCGGTTTTATATTGTCATTCCCGAACCGATTGCAGAAGTGCCTCATTTTGTGGCTGCTTCTCAATTAGTTCAATAAGTTAAACTGGGTTATTCGTGATGAAAGTAGCATTTACGCTTTGTTTAGCTGACGGCACGCTGGTGGATAAAACAGAAGCGGGTGAAGTAATGGACTTCGAGCCGGGTGATGGTCAATGGTTTCCGGCACTGGAAAAGTGTGTCTTGTCTGTACCTATGGGTGAAACCATGCAATTTTTGCTATCGCCAGAAGATGCTTTTGGCTATCCCGATCCCAGTCAAGTGCATTGGTTGGATAGAGCTGATTTGGGTGACATTGAGCCGATCGTCAATGATATTGTCGAGTTCAATTTACCCAATGGTGATGCGGTGGCGGCACGGGTGTTAGCGGTCGAGTCGGATCGGGTGCAATGTGATTTTAGTCATCCCTTGGCAGGACAAGAAATTATTTTAGAAGTGAAGCGGGTTGAGTGATCGCTAATATTAACGTGCACCATCCTCCTTTTATTTGCCTTTCCCTCGCTTCGCTCAGCCGGTCAGCATAAAAGAAGGATGCTCCACGTTCCGAACTAAGCTTATTATGAATTTGAGATCAATTTTTATCGTTAGGTGTCGTCATGAATTTACATGAATATCAAGCCAAAGAGCTATTAAGAAATGCGGGCGTTCCCGTCGCCAATGGCGTGTTGTTGTACGATGCGATTGGGGTGCATGAAGAAATTTTAGAAGTCTTGGGTGATGCGCCTTGGGTTGTCAAAGCACAGGTACATTCGGGTGCGCGTGGAAAAGCAGGCGGGGTTAAGCTGGTTCATAGCGTCGATGAAGCGTGTGCAGAAACAGAACGCCTGCTGGGTAGTCAGTTGGTTACCATTCAGACGGGACCAGCGGGTTTGCCTGTTACCTCGGTATTGATTGAATCTGGCTGTGCCATTGCGCAAGAGTTTTATTTAAGCCTGACGCTAGACAGGGCACGCAAAGGTTTTGCTTTTGTGGGTTCTGCTGATGGCGGTATGGATATCGAAGAAGTCGCTGAACACCACCCAGAGCGCGTCATTAGCGTGTTTGTGCCTTTTGGTGCGGGGTTACAGCCATTTGTCGCACGGACGCTCGCTTTTGGTATGAAGTTGTCGTCAGAACAAATGAAAGGCTTTGCTGAGTTGGTGAAGCGTTTATACGAGATGGCGCACAGCTGCGATGCTTTAATGCTCGAAATCAACCCCTTGGTGTGGACGAAAGACGGTCAATGGCTGGCGTTGGATTGCAAAATTCAAATTGATGATAATGCGCTTTACCGTCAAAAAGCCCTTGCCGATGAACGAGACTGGGCACAGGAAGATGCGCGCGAAGTTGAAGCCGCTCAGTGGGCATTGAACTATATTGCACTTGATGGCGATATCGGCTGTATGGTCAATGGTGCTGGCTTGGCGATGGCAACCATGGACTTGATTCAGTTGCACGGCGGTAAACCCGCTAACTTCTTAGACGTGGGTGGTGGTACGACGCCAGAGCGTGTCGCGGCGGCCTTTAAGCTGATTCTATCGTCATCGGATGTGAAGGCGATTTTGGTCAATATCTTTGGTGGTATTGTCCGTTGTGACCTGATTGCAGACGGTATTTTACAAGCGGTGAAAGAAGTCGGTCTGACTTTGCCAGTCGTGGTACGTTTAGAAGGCACCAATGCGGATAAAGGTCGTGAAATGTTAGCCGCTTCTGGCTTAAATATTGTCGCAGAAAATGATTTGGAAACCGCCACCAAAACAGCGGTTCGCTTGGCGGGAGGTGCAGTATGAGTATTTTGGTTGACGCAAACAGCAAGGTTATCTGCCAAGGCTTTACCGGTAAGCAAGGGACATTCCACTCGGAACAGGCGATTGCTTACGGCACGAATTTAGTCGGTGGTGTCACGCCCAATAAAGGCGGTCAGACGCATTTGGATCGTCCTGTATTCAACACAGTACGCGAAGCGGTGGATTTGGCAGGTGCGAATGCCAGTATGATTTACGTGCCACCTGCCTTTGCTGCCGATTCGATTATCGAAGCCATTGAAGCGGAAATTCCGGTCATTACCTGTATCACCGAAGGCATTCCTGTACGCGACATGCTCAAAGTGCGTGCTGCCTTGGTCGGTTCACAGTCGCGTTTGATTGGTCCTAACTGCCCAGGCTTAATTACCCCTGGTAGTTGCAAAATGGGCATTATGCCCGGATTTATTCACCAACCCGGTAAAATCGGTATTGTGTCGCGCTCAGGCACACTGACATACGAAGCGGTGTGGCAAACGACACGCGCAGGCTTGGGTCAAACCACTTGCGTGGGTATTGGTGGTGATCCGATTGGCGGCATGAACTTCGTTGAAGTGTTGGAGTTGTTTAATGCTGACCCAGACACGCAGGGCATTATTATGGTCGGTGAAATTGGCGGTTCTGCCGAAGAAGATGCGGCGGAATACATTAAGGCGCATGTGAAAAAGCCTGTCGTTTCTTACATCGCTGGCGTAACAGCGCCACCCGGTCGCCGCATGGGACATGCTGGCGCGATTGTGTCGGGCGGTAAAGGCACAGCCGATGCCAAATTTGCGGCACTGTCTGCCGCTGGCGTATCGGTAGTGCGTACCCCTTCGCACATGGGTGAAGCCATGAAAGAGGCTTTTGGGGGGTAAAGTCATGCCAACGATTAGTCTTTTTTACGGGATTATGGTGTTGATGTTTTATCGAGATAATCGACAGCATCATTTACCGCATATTCATGTTCGCTATCAAGATGAAGAAGCCGTTATTGCCATTGAAAGTGGAGAAGTTTTGCAGGGTGCTTTGCCAGTCAAACAAATGAAACTGGTTCAAGCATGGGTTGAGTTGCGCAAAGAAGACTTAATGGCCGACTGGCAACTCGCAGTCAATGGCGAAGAGCCTTTCCGTATTGCCCCTTTGCAGTAGGTTTTTTATGGACGTGATCGACTTTCAGCTATTGCCCGATTACCAAATTAAACTGACGTTTGCGAATGATGAGCAACGTTTATTTGATATGAACCCCTTGCTTGAAATGAAACCGTGGAGTCGATTGCTTGATAATGCGCTATATGAGCGAGTCAGAGTTGATTATGGCACGCTTGTTTGGGGTGACAGCATCGATATTGCACCAGAAACCTTGTACCTAGACTCGGTGAGTCTTTTATGATCCTAGAAAACAAACTGAATATTGATAATCAAGTCGAGCTGGCAAAAGCTGAAGAAAGAATCAGCAAACAGAAAGCCAAACAGTTGTTTGATTCTGGTGACATCAGCAGGGTAGAAGTGGGCACTTTTGCGGGGCTTACTTTTATTCATGCCTATTTGTTTGAAGATATTTATCTCTTTGCAGGGCAACTACGCGAGGTGAATATCGCTAAAGGCGATTTTCGCTTTGTGCCCGTTATGTACCTCAAAGCATCTTTAGTGCATATTGATGCCATGCCGCAAAGCAATTTTGATGAGATCATCGAAAAATATGTCGAAATGAATATCGCTCACCCGTTCCGCGAGGGCAATGGTCGTGCCACACGTATTTGGCTCGATTTGCTACTGAAGAAAGAAATTCAACAAGTGATTGATTGGAATCGGGTGGATAAAAATGAGTATCTGTCTGCCATGCAGCGCAGTGTGGTGAAAGACGTTGAAATTAAAGTGCTGCTGAAACAAGCCTTAACCGACCAAATTCATGACCGTGCGCTGTTTATGAAAGGCATTGATGTCAGCTATTACTATGAAGGCTATAGCGAGTTTAAGACGGAGGCGGTGTAGTAAGGTGTTACTTATCTAGCGGACTTAACACGCCACGCCCATTGGTATTGAGTACATGAGTATAAATCATGGTTGTATTCACATCGCTATGCCCCAATAATTCTTGAATGGTGCGAATATCGTAACCCGATTGCAGTAAATGGGTGGCAAAGCTGTGGCGTAGTGTATGCGTTGTGACGGGCTTGGCGATATTGGCAGCGAGCGATCCTTTTTTAATGGCGCGTTGTAAGGCTTGCTCATGCGTGTGATGACGGCGAACAATGCCAGAAAATGGGTCGGTAGATAGTGTTTTACTGGGAAATACCCAATACCAGCCCCATTCTTTACCTGCATTGGGTTTCTTTTTAGCTAAAGCAAACGGTGTTTCTACGGCTGGCAGTTGGTTATACTTGTCTCGTTCGAATTGCTGTTTCACCTTGGTTAGGTGTTCTTGCAAAGGTTCGATAAGACTATGAGGTAACAGGGTAATTCTGTCTTTACTGCCTTTGCCATCGCGAATGGTGATTTCTTTACGTTCGAAATCAATGTCTTTAATGCGCAATCGCACACATTCCATGAGGCGCATACCGCTACCGTAAATCAGTTTCGCCATGAGTAAGTGCAAACCGTCGATTTGCGAAAAAAGTTGCTTTATTTCGGTGTGATTGAGTACGGTAGGGATATGCTTAGGTCGTTTGGCTCTGGTAATATCGTCTAAAAAAGGCAAGTCGATATTCAGCACTTTCTGGTACAAGAATAATAAAGCAGATAAGGCTTGGTTTTGTGTGGACGCAGACACTTTGCCAACAACGGCTAAGTGTGTTAAGAAGGCTTCGATGTGTGTATGGTTAAGTTCTTGCGGATGTGTTTTGTTGTAAAAGAAAATATAGCGTTTTATCCAGCCAATATAACTTTGCTCGGTGCGGTAGCTGTAGTGCGCCACACGCATAGCATTACGAACTTGATCGAGTAGTTTTGGCTTTGGTGTGGTCATTTTTTGTTATACGGCTTTTTGATAAAAAGTCTATGATGTTATGAGTTTTTTATGCTATTATCATACCATTATTGAGTAATAGATGGCAATTTTGCCGTATAATTATAGTTAGCCACCAAGAAGGTACCATGAAAACCATAGCCGCATATTTAGTTCTAGTTTTTTATGCAAGCAC